>NZ_JBEPSX010000006.1:0-362072 GCF_040548995.1 Rhodococcus sp. PvR044 | reverse complement strand
ATGTACGCCTCGATCCCGATGATCGGGGTGATGTCGTGCTTCTTGGCCTCGTTGTAGAACTCGCTGGCTCCGAACATGTTGCCGTGGTCGGTCATGCCGACCGCGGTCATCTCGAGACGCTCGGCCTCCTTGAACATCGGACCGACCTTCGCCGCGCCATCGAGCATCGAATACTCGGTGTGGTTGTGCAGGTGAACGAACGAAGATCGACTCACGATTGCCACCGACCCGCCGCTCGGAACGCGAATTGGTTGTCCATGTTCACTCCGGATCGCGGCAACATGGCAGGTATATGACCAGTTAGAGTGGCTGCGGGTCGAACAAACGACACGCCCAATGCAACAACTAGTGGATGTGAAAGCAGGTAGCCGTCTTGGATCTCGATCTGTCCGCGGTGCGAGCAATGGTTGCCATCAGCGACGAAGGCCAGTTCGGCCTGGCCGCCTCGGTGCTGGGCATCAGCCAGCAGGCGGTGTCTAAGCGAATCGCAAAGCTCGAGGGCCAACTCGGTTCACAACTGTTCGAGCGGCGGATCGGCAGCATCGCCCTGACCTCGCACGGTGCCCGCTTCCTGCCGCACGCACGCACGGTCCTCGCGTCGGCCGACGCTGCCGTCGCCGCGGTGCGCGAATCGCAAGTACTCCGCGTGGCGGTGCACGGCGCCCAGATCGCCGACGCGAATCTGATGCGGTTCTACCTCGAGAAGCACCCGGACGCCGAGATTGAACTCATCATGATGGGCCCGTCGAAGACATCGCGGGACGCCGTGGTCGACGGTCGGGTGGACGTTGCCTTCGCCCGCGAACACTGGGGCACCCGCCCATTGCCGGCGCATGTCACTGCGGTGCCCGCCTATCTCGACGCTCTGCATCTGCTGGTCGGTAGTGGGCATTCACTCGCTGCCCGCGACCATGTCGAATTCGATGACCTCGACGGTGTCACTGCGTGGGTTCCCGGCGCCGGATTCGACTCCGAAGTCGGCGACTTCTACGGTCGGCTCAGCGACGGCTGCGGCATCACAATCACTACCGAGCGGCACCCCGGCGGCATCGGGTTCGCGAACATTCTCGACCGCATCGCTGACTCGACGACGCTGGTCACCTTCGGCGGCGAAGGAACCACGACGCCGTGGCACCCGAACATCCGCCGCATCCCCATCGTCGACCCCACGCCCGCCTACCCCATGGCACTGCTGTGGCGGGAGGCAGTCACTGGCCATCCACAGCTCAACTCTCTGATCGCCTTCGTCACCGGCAGCTACAACGACGCCACAAACAGCGCCATGTGGATACCAGAGCCAGATCGTGCACTGTTCACACGATGATCGCCTCGCACCCCGCAGGTGCGTCCGCCGGCCAACGCCGAGCGCCTGACTCGTGCGCCAACCGCGTCGGCGCCGCCTCGCGCGATTCGGGAATCTGCTGTACTGGCCCGAGGCGCCGGGGGAGGCGCCGAATGAACATGGGGGTGGTTGCGTTGAGCACTGCACAGGTCAGAGATCCGTTGCCGATCGTCGGAATTACCGTCATGATCGCTGCCGCCGTGGCGGCCGCCGCCGTGTCGTGGGTGGGATGGCCGGACATGGCCGACACCCTCGAAGAAGTCACGGGGCCAAACCGGACCCCTTCCGTCGCGACGAAAGAAGCGGTTGCGGCGGGAATCCCTGTGATCCTGCTGGTGCTGGCCGTACTTCCGTGGCTGGCGCTACGTAGCGCTCACTGGGTCACACCCCGCATCACAGGCTACAGCTGTGGCTTCTCGACCTCGGAGACTCGCCGGGACCGTGCTCACGGCCTATCGATCGTGTGGTGCGGTCTCGCCGCTGTGATGCTGGCCTTCCACGTATGTCGGTCGACTTGCCGATCCGGGACGGTAGCGTCCGCCGCTCGGGAAGCGTCCATGTCGCACAGGGATTCAATCAGGTCGGTGCCGGATGAGGGTCCTATCTTTGCGCGACCCTGATCGCGGCCGAGACTGTTTCGCTCGGGCACGGCCCGCGCGAATGGGGCGGTCGATCGGTCCAGCAAGGGCGGCCAATGTCGGATTGGCATGCAGGACGGCTTAACTGGACGGGTCGATCGCGTGCATGGCTGGCCACGGCTTTCCTCGAGCCGTCGGGAGGTGTCCTGATTGACGACCGCGATACAGGACACCCGACAGCGATAGGGACCGACTATAAATGCCCATTGTCGCAGCGAAGATTAGCGAACTGCGACGCTTAACTAGGGCTTGTCTGACAAATGCTTTGTCCAGGCGATGACGGCGTTCAGCATCACGGCAGCGCGGTAGACGATTGCGAGTTTGTCGTATCGCGTGGCCAATCCACGCCACTGCTTGAGATGGCAGAACCGGCGTTCGACGACATTGCGGCCGCGATAATCGACCGAATCGAAGACCTGGGGTCTGCCACCGCCTGATCCGCGTCGGCGTCGATGTCCGGCCTGATCGGATGGCTCGGCGGCGATCACCGCGCCGATGCGGCGACGCCGTAGCAGAGCGCGGTTCGCTCGCGACGAGTACGCCTTGTCTCCGCGCACCCGGTCCGGCCTGGTGCGCGGCCGCCCACTGGCAAGGCGTTGGACTCGCAGGTGGTCGAGCAGATGCGGGAAGGCCGGGGAATCGCCGGATTGCCCTGGCGCGACGAGCACCACTAGCGGGAGGCCGTGACCGTCGACGAGTTGATGGATCTTCGTCGACAGACCCCCACGGGAGCGGCCGACGGCGTGGTCAGGCGGCTCGATTCGCGGATTCGTGTAATTCGACGGGGCCCCCTGTGTGACGGGCGGTGTTCGTGGCGTGCTGATGCGCACGGACGATTGTCGAGTCCACCGACACCGCCCAATCCAGCACCCCGGCAGCGTCGGCGATGCTGAGCAGGCATTCGAGGACGCGGTTCCAGGTGCCGTCCCCGGCCAGGCGCCGGTGCCAGGTCCAGATGGTTTGCCACGGCCCGAACACTGGCGGAACGTCGCGCCAGGCGATGCCGCATCGATACCGGTAGATGATGCCGTCGATCATCGCTCTGGCATCGGAGAACGGGCGGCCACACCGGCCGGTCCGGGCCGGCAGAAGATCTGCGATGACCTCCCACTGCTGGTCGGAGAGGATCTGGAATCGAGTCACCGGAACATCATCGTCTGTTCTGACGAACCTGGAGTCAAAGTTCAATTCTGTGACATCAGGCGAGTGCTCCTTGGGTGTGGACTCGCCGGGCATCGAATCTCCGCTGGTTATCAGCACGGGGCCGGAGAGAATGGTCTAGTGGCGCTCAGGAACCGGCAAGGCACGAGATCACGTACCGAGTGGCTGACTGCGGCCTTCTGGATCATTACGTTCTTGTTCGCATACGCATTGCTTGGGTTCTTCGGCTGGTGGCCATGGGTGGCGTACTTCGGTGCAGGGCTTGGGCTTGTCTCTCTCTGGTGGAAGCGGCGTCATCGCAGTCGGTATGCGATCGTGTTCGGTTCGAGCTGTGCAGTGCTGGTAGTCATGGCGCTGACAATGATCGGGTGGGCACTCTTTGCCAGCGTCTCGGTTCCGGTCGACAGCGTCGGACCGCGGAGGGTTGTTTGCGGCTCCGTGATCAGTCCGGTACCCGCCGACGAACTGAAAGTCACGATTGCCGGATCGGAGGAGCCCGTGGTGCAGTCTCGTCCGATTCCACAGAGAGAGCTGCAGCGGGTGTGTTCGGACAGGCTCCACGCTCGCGGTAGTCGAGCAGCAGGACTGGCTTTGATTGGTCTGTTCGTTGCCGTGCGTGCTGCTGGGCACTTCGCTCCGCCCCGAAATTCCTCGACCGTTTAATGCTTTTCGAGTCCGGCCCGAGCAGAGAGCACAGACTCGGTCGACCCCTCCTTCACTGGGCCTGGTTAGGTTCCCTCGAGGGGACGCGAACCGACTCGGTTTGGCTACTCCCAGTACGGCGGCTCGCGTGCAGGATCGTCGAGTACAGCGTCGATTCGCTTGTCGGCCACAATGCGGTCAATTGCGTCCGCGCCCTGTTGCCGTCACGCTGGTTGCCACACCGCAGGTCAGAGCCCCGGGAAATGACAAGCACGATGACGATTCACATCCTGTCTGCAGTCCCCCGGGCCCCTCCCCTTGGTTGCTGCGATTGGGCCGTCAGTGTGCGGCCGGTCGGGTGGCGGGCTGGAACTTGAAGGACATCGCCTCCATCAGCGGCTTGTGCTGGGTCTTCTGCACGGCCGCGATGCGCCACTGGCCGTCGACGTCACGGATGACGGTGTAGGTCGCGAGCTTTCCCAGCTTCTTCGGCTCGCCCTTCGAGGATTCGCCGCGGGTCACGACGACAGCCGTATCGATGCCGTAGCAGCGGATTTCCAGGATATCGACGACGAGACGGGTGCCCTTCAGGAAGCTGTCGAACAGCGCCTGGTGGGCCCTGCCGATCTCTTCGCCGCCGTGGTAGACGGTGCCGACGTAGGTCACATCGGTGGCGTCGGCGGTGAAGCAGGCGCCATAGGCCGCCCCGTCGCCCCGGTTCCAGGCGTCCTGGCTGAGCTCGACCAGTGCACGGATGGCGGTGGTATCAGTGGTGTTCATCGCGAGGTCCTTTCAATCGTTGGCGCGGAGTGAATTTCAGGTCGAGGCAAGGAAAGACAGCGCAGTGCGCCGAGGCAGCAGCCGCAGCACGGCGGTGAACAGGCGGTTGGCACGACTGGTGAGCACAACCGGACCGGTGCTGTCGGACAGGGCTTTCCGGGCGCTGACCACCACCTGCTGTGGCGACTGGATCAGCCAGGGCGGCACGTCAGCGGCCGCCTGCGAGGAGGTGGCGGTGACGCCCGGGCACAGGGCCAGAACCTGGACGCCACGCGGCTTCTGTTCGTGCCACAGCGTTTCGGAGAACGTGGTGACGAAGGCCTTCGAGGCGCTGTAGACGCTCATGCCAGGCTTCGGAGTGTGCCCGAGCGTGGAGGACACGTTCACCAGCGCGCTGCCGGGAGCGGCGGCGGCGAGGAAAGCATGCGCCAGCACCACCACGGCCCGGCAGTTGAGATCCATTGTGGTGAGCGCGGATTCGAGCGGAAGATCAGCGAAGTCGCCATGCGCTGCAGCACCGGCATTGTTCACCAGCAGCGAGTATCCGCCGGCGCGAAGCATCTCCGCCGTGACACAGAGCCCGTCCTCGGTCGCGAGATCCGCGACGAGGTAGTCGTGCCCGTCACCGAGTTTGGCCATCAGCGCTTCGAGCCTCTCGCCGCCCCGCGCCACGGCCGTCACCGAGTAGCCCGCTGCCGCGAGCGATTTCGCGAAGGCTCGGCCGATGCCCGCGCTCGCACCGGTCACCAGCGCCTTCATCGCTCCGCCTGCGGCTTGGTCTCCGGGTCGAAGATGTAGGAGATCCGTTCCATCACCCGCTGTCGCTGAGTGTTGTGGAAGCTGGCGATCCGCCACTGTCCGTCCTGTTCGCGAACCAGCGTGTAGGTCTGGGTCTTGGACAGCTCGGCCGGACGGTCGTTCTCGTAGCGGTCGCCACGGCTGGTGACGATGGCGACGTTGCCACCATAGAAGCGGACACCGAGATAGGAGTCCGCGAGCTTGGTGTCCTTCAGGAATCCGGTGAACAGGGCGCGATGCGCCGCGGTCAGGTCGCTGCGTCCCTGGTAGTGGGTGCCGATAAAGGTGGTGTAGCTCGCATTCTCCGTGAATACCGCGCCGTAGGCGTCGGCATCATTGCGACCCCATGCCTCGGTCATCGCGCCCAAGGTCGCACACACCCCCCGCAGGTCGGCGTCCGAACCGCCATCGGGGGTGACCGTCGTGCACTCGGCGACGCCGGTGTTTCGGACCTCGGAGGTCTGGTTCAGCCACAGGTAGCCACCTGCGGCGGTCACCCCGAGCGCGAGAGCGGTCGCGCCGAGCACCCGAACAATGGTGCGGCGACGCGACTTGCCCGATGTGGTCGGTTTCGTATCGACAGCGGTCATGTCAGGAGCCCTCCGTGTTATTCTCTGCTTAGAAGATTCCTCTTCTTTGGCGATGTTTCTTCGTTGAGGAAGAGATTACGAGAGAGGGTCACCCTTGTCAACACCTCGGCACGCAAGCGATCCGAGCGCCGTCTTCCGTCGGTACCTGAGTTCCGTTGTGCTGCATGCTCAAGCGGGCGCGAAGGCCGTCGACCTGGGCGCGACCGACCTGTACGCGCTGAACATCCTCGAACTGAACGGCGCCATGACGCCCGGCGAACTCGGCGCGCGGACCGGCCTGACGACCGGTCCCACCACCCGGCTCATCGATCGCCTCGAGCAGGCGGGCTACGTGCGGCGGGCCGCCGATCCGGGCGACCGACGCAAGGTCATCGTCGAACCGATAGACTCACCCGCCGACCTCGATGCAGTGCTGGCCCCGGCCCGGCGCAGGATCGGCGACATCGTCGCGAGTTACACCCCGCAACAGCGTGAACTGCTCTTCGACTACTTCGCCCGCGCGTCCGAGGCCTTCCAGCTGTCGGTCGACGAGATCGCCGAACACGACCGAAGTGCCGATTGACCCCATCGCCCACTACTGCCGTGACGCACCTGATGACCCACGCCCGATCGGCCCCGCGGGACGCGACCGTCATCCGAGAGTGTCGGTCCCGATATACAACCCCTTGAGCTTGTTCGGATTGATCTGGAAGCGAAGGTTCTGGATGTGGCCATCGACGATGTCGTAGGTGAAGGCAGCACCCGGGTTGCCGCCGACGCCGGCGAGGGCGCCGAGTTCACCATTGATATAGGCGGATTCGAGCGTGAAGCCTGCCGAGACCGGTTTGGCGAGCACGCCGAGGATCCATCGGGCGACATGGTCAGGGCCGTGCAACGGACGGCGCGCCGCCGTCACCACGCCGCCACCGTCGGACCACGCGGTGACATCGGGGGCGAGCAGGTCGATCAACGCATTGAGATCACCACCCGAGCAGGCGGCCATGAACTGTTCGGTGACGTGCGCCCGCTCGGCCTTGTCGGTGTCGAAGCGTGGGCGGCGGGACTGCACGTGTCCAGGTCAGCAGTGGCTCGGGTAGCCAAGGGCCGATGTAGGTTTCGCGGGTAGCCTTGGCGGAGGTGAGTCGGTTCAAGGACAGGTTGGTGACCGTGCGGACCAGATAGGAACACCGTCGCCGCGGTAGCGCTCATCGTGCTCTACCCCTTGCTCATCGAGATGGTCGTCTCCGCTATCCCCGGTGTCGGAGCCGCCATCGAGCCGTGGCTGCCCTTATCCCCACACCAGGACGGTATGCCCAACCGCCCGACGGCGCCACGGTGTGGCCCGCGCGCCCGGCGGCCCGCGTTGCCCTGGGCCAATGAGGGCTCGAGGGAAGAGACCGCGGCGCCGCCGCTCAGCGACCTTGGTCGCGAGCTTGTTCGACAGCGTCCGCGATGGGCATGAAAGCCGCGGGTCCGTGCCCGGGGACAACGGTGTCCGCTTCGAGTGCCGCGAGGTGGTCTAGCGCGGCGCCAGCGTCTCCGTGTCCGTGGTCGAAGACCGGGGGGAGGAGTTGTGGCCCTAGCAGTTTCGACAGTGGGTGTGCCGTGACCAACGCATCGCCCGTGATGATCACACCATGCTGCGGCAGGTGGTAGGCCGCGTGTCCGGACGTGTGGCCGTGGGTCGCCACAGGAACCGGGGCGCCGGGCAAGTCCAGGGGTCCGTCATACAGAACTGCCTGGGCGTCGGCGATGGCGAGAGGTTTGGTCGCGCCGGCGCGTGCAACTCGCAGCAACCACGGCAGCACGCCGTGCTTGTGAAGCATTGGGATGAAGTCCTTGGCGGTTGCCTGCTCGAGGTAGTCCCGTCGCGCGTGTGCGACCTCGGTCGGGTCTGCGAACACGGGAATGTGGAAGCGTTTGTGGAAGCTGACGAGCGCACCCATGTGGTCAATGTGTGCGTGCGTGAGTAGCATCGCCTGCACGTCTTCGGGACGGCGGCCGAGGGAACGGATCGCGTTTTCGACGGCGCCGACATCACCGGGGTATCCGCCGTCGACGAGGGTCAGGGCGTCGCCGTCCTGCAGGATTACTACGTTCACGTCGGTCCCCGTGGCGCGGAAGACGTTGGGCGCTACTTCGTCGACGGCTGTCATGGTGCGTATTCTGCGGCATCGCAGACCGCATGCAGCGACGGGGAGCAGGTGGTCTCGAACTCGACTCCGGGATTCCGTCACGGTGACTGAGAAGGCGGCCGGTGATCATGCTGTGCATGTCCACCCCTGCCCGGGGTATGGACGTCGGCGCACGGCTCTGAGATCAAGCGTCGACGGTCCTCGCCGACGAGACCCCCGCCGGCAGCGGGCAGGCCAGGCGCCCGAGCGTGCGCCATGTCAGTCGTTCCGGCATGGCTTCCCGAATTCCCCGTCTACTGAGACATTCTCTCTCGCCTCCATGACGCCGTTCTGGGCCACCTCCTCGACAGACAGCCCCTGCTCCTGCGCGAACTCGCGCGCGTTCCGGTCCATCTCCTCGAACGTCGTGCCCGGGTTGAAGCACACCAGTTCGTTGATCGCCTCTTCGTAGGTGGCGGGCCTCGGATGTTCCGCACGCTCGTCCCCGCACCCTGTAACCAGCAGTGGGACAACGAGGACGCCGAGCAGGATTGGCCGTCTCATCTCCCGAGTGTGACAGGCCGGCGAGAGAGGAATGAGGGGAGAGGGCGGGTGGTTCCCATCGTTGGGTGAGCGTTCGCGACTGCCTAGCGCGTCGGCTTCGACTCACATAGGTGGAATTCTCTGTCCCTCGAGCTGGTCTGCGGGAACCAACTTCTCGCAGATCCACAACAGGCCCGTCGAGTCGACCTTGGCCGCTACGGCACGAGTCAGGCTCTTGTCATTGGGGTATGGGTTGTCCGACTCGGTACCCTGAGCGACCTGGAACGGATCAGCTTCCTTGGAGATGAACCTCTCCGAGTTCACTGCTGTCAGGATCTGGCCAGCCTTGTTCGTTACTGGACCCATTCCTGCGTTTGCACGCCGTGCCGCCGCTTCATCCGGCCAGTAGGGCGTGCCCGGGGCATGGATGGAGGGGTGTTCACGAATGGCGGTTCATTCTGGGCTGCATGCGAATTGGATAGGTTGACCGATCGGTAATCACACTTAAGGGAGGCTCCAGATCACACAAATCTGGATGGGTTCCCTTCTTGGGGCTTCGAGGTCGCTGCGCCCACGGGCTACTGCGCGAACCTGGCCTCGACCTCCGGGGACACCGGAACCTTGTGCACGATTCGCTCGCTGAGCGGCAACGCGTCGATCGCGGTGATTGCGTCCCACTTGAAACCGCCGCACCGCCCGGTCTGCACCACAGGCCGCATGCCCAGGCCCCGGTCGTCGATGAGCCAGACGACCGGCGGCGTGGGCTGATCTGTGAAGCACGTGCCGTCCTGCTCGGACGGCAGCGCGAACCCGGCCAACACGGCGTCCAGGTTGCCCCGTCGGTGTTCCTCGAGCCAGGACACCGCGTGGTCGGTGACCCCGGCACCCCAGTCGCCCTCACAGGTGATGGCGGCTGTGGGGACGAAGTCTGTCGGGATGGTGGTGGGCTCGGGGACCGTGACTCCGTTGTCGATGTAGTTGAGGAGATTCTCGGCGAGGCATGTCGGCTTCGTCAGTGCTGAAGCCGATGCCTGCGTGACCGGGGCCGCGGACTCCTCGGCGGCGGCGTCGTCCGTCGCGCCGCAGCCCGATAGCAGTGCGACGGCAAGGAGTCCCGCCAATACTCTCCACATCCCCATTGGCCGCACGGTACGGCAGTGCCCATGTGGACACGGCGAATGCGCAAAACCGGCACCTAGTTTGGCGGTGCCGCGAACCCGACTGTGACCACGCAGGACCTACGGCCCCAGCCGAGGCCGAGGCCGAGGCCGACGCTGCCGGTGCGCATTGGTGAACCCAAACGGGTTTGATGGGTGAACACCCTGATGGATGGATGGAGGGGTGTTCACCTATGCCGGAGCGGACTGGGCTGCAAGCGGATTGGATAGGTTGACCAGGCGGTGATCCCACTTAACGAGAGCTCCAGATCACAGAAATCTGGATGGTCTCCAGAGTGGGATGTGGAAGTGCGGGCGACGGTCAGAAGCTGTTGGTGATGTCCGTGGCCTGTACGCCCCCGGCCGAAAGTCTCGGCCGGGCGGCTCAGCCTCGATGGGGTTCGTCAGCGAACGAGCGCGGCACCTACGCTTGGACCACCATCTGGAAGTTGGATAAGCGGGCTGTTCAGCCACATTTGCGGAGTCGTGTCGTACGCGAAACCTGCCCAAATCGACTAGTCACCTATGCCGATCGCCAAACAGGACACCGATTTGCGCCGAGTGCGCGATGGCGAGCAGTGGGTAGTCAGAACCGCACGGTGAACACCACGTGCCGATCGTCGCGGGCTGCGCGTTGGAAGAATTCCATCACTTCCTGCAGCCAGCCCCAGGCGTACGAACGCTCGTCCGCGCCGTACTCGGGGTTGCGATCGTCGAGCGGCATCGCGTCGTAGCCTGCGCCGAACTCGGATTCGGTGATGCCGACCAGATACGCGGCCACTACGGCGACCCGGTCGGGCGTCAGGTAGGTGATCAGTTGGTCGTCGGTATCCGTGTTGAGGTCCTCGTCCCCCAGGATCACGCCGTATGCCGGCCAGTTCTCGGGCGCGCGCTCATACCCGGCGCTGGAGAGGGAGCACAGGATCGGGTCCCACGCCTTGTCCGTGTCGCACGAGAATTCGGATCGCCCCGTCTCCTCGATGTCCTCGACCACCGCACCGAGCCTGCCGTCGTCGCAACGCGCGTCGAGGAGTTCCGCTGCCACTCGGTCGGAAAGCGCGAAATGTACCCCAAGTTCCATGGGTGTCACGCTAACGGCTGAGCCTGCAATCCCAGACGCCACGAGCAGACACCCGCGACCGTCGTGCCACCTTCAGCCACCGGAACCGCGCCACTTATCAGTGAAGGTCGCACCCGGCAATGGCGTTGTGTCAGGGAGTATCGCTGGATGGAGGTGAACGGACGGAGCCCCGCTACAAGCTGTCCTGTTCGACGATCGATATACCGGACGGCAGACAGCGATAGGGATCGGCTACAGATCCCGATGTAGGAGCAGACCTGAAGAGGCTGCCCCCGGCCAAGAGTGCTTGGTCGGAGCGCTGGGATCACTAGATGGAAGAGCAGGTCTCCGAGCTTCAGGGCGTGCCGCCACTGTCCTGCACGTCTGCACCGGTGACTGCCGTGGTGGGGATTGAGCTGTGCAGGCGGTAGGTAGCACCGTTCTTCAGTTCGTCCGACGTGAAGGACTGCTGTGCGAAGTTGTTCACCCAGATGGCGTAATTTCTCTGGTTTGCGGGGACGTCCACGAAGTGCGCAGTGTATGTACACACACCCGTGCCATCAGGATTTTGATCGATGGAGTCGACTTCCAGTACCGAGTCTGCCCATGCGGATCCGCTGTCGCCGAGGATGACCACTTGGTCGGTCGGAGCGACATGAGCCTCTCCAATGGTGCACTTGCCGGAGTCGGCCCATACTCGATCAGCTTCGCCGGTGATGGTCACCGTGGCTGCGAAGGTTGCTGGTTCGTCGCTATTGGTCGCGCAGCTCGTCAGGGCCAGCGCTCCTGCCGATGCCACGGTCGCGATCTCTCTCAGTCTCCGCCCCATACAGCCACGATAGCCAGTCTGAATCGTGGCTCGTGATTGTCTCTCGAACCGGGGTGGGGGTGGAGTCCTACCTGACCATCGCTGATCAGGACCAACACGACGGAGAGTCGGGACTCGCTATTGCGGCGGCATTCGTGTGCGCCTGCACATGGTCCAATAAGGCCATGTCCTGGTTTGGATCGTCAAGCGGGACACGCTTCTGGTCAGTCTTCTGAGTCAGTAGTGGGCGGTTGGTGTGTAGGGCATGCTCGGCTCCCCATATAGGCGCCGCTTGCTCATCTGTCATCCCGATGTCCGGTGCCGCAAACCGGAGTCCCGGTTCAGAAGCCGATGGAGTGAATCGGCTCAAGTCGGTCGCCGTGCAGCGCTTCGAGTACGAACGCTTCGTGCGCGACCATTGGGGTCGGGAGTTCGTCCAGGTGCCACCACTGCAGGGCGGCGGCCTTGTCTGGGACCAACACTCTCGGTTCAGGAATTCCCGCATTCCTGAACCGCGACAACACCGTAGCGCGGCGACCGCTCGTGACAACACCCCAGCGTTCCGACGGCAACGACCGGAGTAAAGGGGCCGCAGCGGGAAACGCCTGGAACTGGTCGCCGGCGCTGTGCATCAGCTGCCTCAGCAGTGAGTACTCGGCGTCGGGGTCAAGATGCGGGGCGACTTCAGCGATCGTTTCGACGGGTCGCCGCCCGTGGGTGGCTGACCAGGTCAGTTCGAACGGAACAGACCTCATCGCGCACCAGCGACTCCAAACCTGTCTGTATCCCCGATAAGAGTCGATCAGAACGCCATCAACGTCGAAAAGTACGGATCGCACCCCAGGATGCTAGATGCCCCAGTAGTTCAGGCTGCGTCGCAATGACCTGGTGGAGGGCACGATCAGCCAATCCAGCGCCGCGTTCGCTAACTCTGCGCTACACGTTCACGACTCCACGCGCCAGGCGTGCGTACTCAGCGAATGTTCGCTACTGCTTGCTCCATATCCTGCGCGAGAAGGTAGTGGTTCAGCGCGATGGCGGACTTCGACCCAGCGCCGGCGGCCGTGATCAACTGAGCTGGGGAGTCGATGACGTTGCCTGCTGCCCACACTCCGGGCACGCTGGTGAGGCCGGTCGGATCGGTTGCGACCCAGCCATCCTCGCCTGCATCGCACCCCAGAGCGGTGAGCAGGTCATCGTGCGGTACGAAGCGAGGACCAACGAACACTGTTGACCGCGGAACAATCCGGCCGTCAGCCAACTCGACACCGCACATCTGACCGTCCTGCACCACCATCCCCGACACGTCTCCGTCGACGATGCGGATCCCGCGGGCGGTCAGCCGCGTGCGTTCTTCGGCGTCCAGGACGATCCGGTTTGGAAAGAACACCACGTCGTCAGACCATTGGCGCACCAGCGACGCCTGGTGCATGGTGAACGGTCTGTTGTCGCCGCCGAGCACCGCAATCGGCGTGTCACGAACCTCGTACCCGTGGCAGTAGGGGCAGTGCAGGACGCCGACGCCCCACTGCTCGCGCAGGCCGGGGATCTCGGGTAACTCATCGCGAAGCCCGGTGGCGACGATAACGGCGCGCGTCGCTACGTCGGGGCCGCCGCTGTGGCGTACGACGAACCGACGAGCACCGAGCTTCTCGACGACCAGCGCTCGGCCCGGAATCACCTTGCCGCCGTACTCGATCACTTCGGCCCGGCCGTCGGCGAGTAGCCGCGCGGGAGACATTCCGTCCCGAGACAAGAAGCCGTGCAGGTGTTCTGCAGGGGCGTTGCGAGGTTCGCCAGCGTCGACCACCGCCACGCGGCGGCGAGCGCGCGCCAGCAGCGTCGCAGCGCTCAGCCCCGCCGCACCGCCGCCGATCACCACTACGTCGTACTCCATTGCGGCTCCCCTCCAGCCCGCGTCAATCCATGGCGCGCGCACGTCCACTCGTCGATTGATGTCGAACTTCCGTAACCCTCAAAGTCTTTCGAGTCAGCTCTGCAGCAAGGCTCGTGCCCGCGGTCTTGCGCGCCTCGCATCAGCGCCTCCGGCGGAGCCCCTTCCGGCCGTGGTAGCCCACCGTCGCGAGAGGCAGTGGGTTACGCTGGGCAACCTAACAGACTGTTTACTAGTTAACAAAGATGGTGACGATGACTAACCCCTCACTCCGATCACGCACCTGCACGCTGTGGCGTGAGCACAACCCCACTCTGGACACTTCGCCAATGGAGGTTGTGGCGCAGGTGAAACGCATTTCCGCGTTGCTCGAGCTCGCCGTCGAACCCGTCTACAACGATGCGGATCTCACCGTTGCCGAGGTGGAACTGCTTGTTCCCCTGCGGTATGCAGACGAGGCAGTCACCGCCATCCGCCTGGCGGAACTCCTCGGCATGACCAGAGCGGGGGTCAGTAAGAACCTGGCCAAACTCGAGAGGCGGGGCTTGCTCAACCGCGCGCCAAATCCCACTGATGGACGCTCGGCTTTCATCAATCTGACGGACGCCGGGGTACGTGCCATCGACGATGTCTTCCCTCGAGAACTCGACGCTCACGCACAGCTACTCGCCGGACTCGGACCGGACCGGGATAAGGTCATCGTCGTTCTGACTCGCCTGGCCGACGCAATGGAATCACAGCTCAGCCGACCCGCGGAGTAGGCCGCCCGAAACCGGACTCTCGCCAGATTGGGCTGCACAGAGCACCCCGTGCGCGGTGCGCGGCCGGTGACGGCCATGATTGATCGTTGGGGGCCAGCCGCACCGGCGATCTGACCCTGCAGCAACGAGTGAGGCGACTTCCGTGTGGTGGGATTGCTCGCGGTGCGCATGGGTGAACCCAAATGGACATGCTGGGTGAACGCCCCCGGGCGTCCTCAGCATGTATGCGGGCTGCGATTCGTAATCTGTTGCGACGCTTGCGACATTTGGCCAGTTCGCTCGCATCGTGCATACCACCTGGTGTCGTATGGCTATCCTCCGTCCTATCAGGGGGTGCGGGTTCAATCCTGTACAGCAAGTTCAATAGGGGGCAATTCGAATGACGGACGCAGCGCGCTATGCCAGTTTTCTTCCGGAACGCTATCGATCGGCCCATCGTGAACCGGAATCGACGTGGTGGCAGTGGCGCGGCCGCCGTGTCCACATCGCACGTGCCTCTCGCCCCGATGCGCCTGTTCGTGTCATGGGCATCCACGGTGCCGGCGGCCACGCAATGGCTCTCTGGCCCTTCGCGTCCCTGGCCGCGGACGAAGGCGTCGACGTCCTCTTCCCCGACATGCCCATCTACGGACTCACCGTCGAGCCTCGGCCTGGGCAGGTCCGCTATCGAGATTGGATCGACCTGCTCTGCGACTTGGTGGACGCCGAGCGGGCTAGCGACCCGCGTCCGCTTGTGCTTTTCGGAGCGAGCATGGGCGGGATGATGGCGTACGAGGTCGCTGCTCGCACAGGCCAAGTCGCTGCAGTGATGGCGACCTGCTTGCTCGACACCGCAGACCCTGAGACCCGCGTTGCCGCAGCCAGATGGGGAGTCGCCGGGAAAGCTGCACCGATGCTCTTGCCGCCCATCGCTCGAGTAGCCGGCGGCCTACGCCTTCCGATCAAGTGGCTCGTAAGCATGAACCGGATGAGCAACAACCCTGACCTGTCACGCATGTGTGGTTCTGATCCACGTGGAGGTGGGGTTCGGGTCCCTCTCGGGTTCCTCGCCGACTGGTTCACCTACCCGCACACCGCACCCGAGCAGTTCACGGCCGCCCCGGTCACGCTCCTTCACCCTGCAGCTGATCGATGGACTCCGCCGCAGCCCAGCTTGCGATTCCTTGACCGTATCGCCGCACCTACGCAGTCAGTTCTCCTGGAGAACTGCGGGCACTTCCCGATCGAAGAACCCGGGCTGACACAGCTGATCACCGCTGCGCGATGCGTGATCGCTGAGGTGCAGAGCAGGGCTAACCGCGGTGCTTGACGGCACGCAGACGCGCTCGTGGCGGACGGGCGCTGGCGCTGGACGTGCACGCTGGGTGGGTGGAAGCGTGGATTGATGGATGGCCACCCCACCTGGGTGGCCACCCACATGGAAGTGCGTGCGGACTGGATGACTGGACGCGCGCGTGTGTGGATGGGCGCATGGGGTCTGATGGATGGAGGGGTGTTCACCAATGGCGCTTCGTCCTGGGCTGCATGCGGATTGGATAGATTGACCAGGCGGTAATCACACTTAAGGATGGCTCCAGATCGCGCAAATCTGGACGAGTTCCAGGGTGCAATTGGCGGCTGTCTGCAGTTGATTCGGTTCTTCAGCTGTGGTGTTTGACGAGGAACTCCAGGACTCGGGGGACGACATGCTGAGCATGCGTCACCACGCCACCATGCCCAGCCTCGGGGATCACGCAGAGCTCAGCGCCTGGAATCAGATCCACTGCCGACTGCGCTTGGACTGGCCCGAGGAGCGGGTCGAACTCAAACGCGACCGCCAGGACCGGTACCTCGATGTGTTGGAGTCGATCCATGCGCTCCTTATCGCGAAGCCAGGCATGGGATGCACGTGCTTGAGCAACCTCGCCGTCACTCGATGTCCACTGGTCGCTCTGGTAGGCGCACATGCTCGCCCATTGGTCGACCAGTGGATCCGCCGTGGCCAGGGCCGTCGGGGGAAGTGCGGTGAGAAGGGTTTGCATAGTCATCACCTCGGCGGGCAGCGTACCGAGGCGATCGATCAGTGCGGCTTCGCAATTCACGACGGAATGCAGCAGGGGTGTCGTCGGCCCAGGGCCGGCGATGAGGACTCCGGCTGAGAACTTGTTTGGGCATGTAGACAGCAGGTGTTCGATGGTGAAACTGCCCAGGGAGTAGCCGACCAGCGCTGGCGGCCGATCGAGCGCCAGGGTGTCGATGAGGGAGATGAGGTCCTCGGCGAGGTCCGCGACGGTGCACTGGGGTGACGGAGCGTCGCTGGGGGCAACGCCTCGAGACGCGTATGCGATTACATCAAAGCCATTGCCGGAAAGGGCCGCTGTCAGCCCGGCAACCTCCCAGGCGATGGGAGGCATCCCCGTCCCGCCGACCAGAATTACTGGTTGCCCTTCGCCGCGTCGATCCACCCCGAGCCGGATTCGTCCGGTATCGATCAGTTCCATGCTCGGAATTCAATCACCGAAAGCCCGATCGGCCATGGCGGACAGTCGCGCTCAGTGCCGTCGTGGTGGATGGAGTGGACTGAACTGGATGGATGGAGGGCTGGCTGGGCGCGGATGGATGAAGGAGAGATGGATCGCAAGCGAGTGGAGTGCGTGCGTGGAGCGGTGGATGGACGTCGCGCGCGTCCCGATCCATCCATCCATATCCACTGCCGCACCCACCGCCCGGGTAGGACAAGTAGCTTTGAGCTCGCGAGTGGTTGCGATGATGGTGGAGTCGGCCCGATTGGAGTAGCGGACCAGGTTCTGGCGGTAGGCCGGGGATCTCGGGTGCCGGTTCGGTGACTCGGCTCATCTGGCCTGTTCGGCGGCCCTACGTTCCGGCTCCTCGATTCAGCTGGTGGCCCGCAGTGTGTCGCGATCGGGCTGTGGGAGCCACCAGGCGGTGTCCGGGGGGCGGTGCCAGTGGTGGGTCCGGGCATAGGCGTGAATGAGCTCCAGGGTTCGGTTGAAGGTTGGGTGTGCGGTGGCGGTGTTCCAGACGGCGTGCCAGTGGTATAGCGGGACCGGGGAGGTCAGCGGCCTGGCGGTGAGGCCGTCGGGGAGGTGCGTGCCGATGACACTGAAGGCAGGGTGGCGGAGGGCTAGGACGGCGACCTGGGCGGAGACGCGGCCGTGTCCGCGCATGCGGGTGGCCACCGTCACTCGTGGCGGTCTCGGTACGAAGATCCACCAACTCTGCGACGGGCACGGTCGCCCGCTGGTCCTTCTGATCGGGCCAGGCCACGCGGGTGACTCCCCGGTGTTCTCGACCTTGATGTCCGCATTGTCGGTGCCCCGACTTGGTCCCGGTCGCCCCAGGACGAGGCCGGATGCGGTGCTCGGCGACAAGGCCTACTCGTCGAAGGCGATCCGAGCCCACCTACGGTCGCGGGGCATGGAAGCGGTGATCGCCGAACCCGACGATCAGAAAGGCCACCGCCGCCGACGAGGCAGCCGTGGTGGACGTCCCGCCCGTTTCGATTCCGAGAAGTACAAGGGCCGCAACGTTGTCGAGCGATCCTTCGCCGCCCTCAAGTAATGGCGCGCAATGGCCACCCGCTACGACAAACGTGCCCTCCACCTACCGCACAGGCGTGATCCTCTCAGCGGTCTGCACCTGGTTACGACTCCTCGCCAAACAGGAGACACGCTCTAGAGTGAAGATAGGAAGTCGAGGATGATCCGTGTGGTCTCTGTCGGGTCTTCTTCCGGGGGAGTGTGTCCGACCCCGGGCATCTCGAAGATCCCGCGCAGCCCCGGGCAAATATCTTTGAGAGCGCTCAAGGCTGGGCCTTGACGATCGATGCCGAGAACGGGGCGGATGCTTGGATCGTTCTCGCCATACGCGAAAACGGCCGGCTGTGACACGACGGCGCCCTCCAGGTACGAGGTGATTTCCCAGGTCCGTTCCAGCGAGCGATAGTAGTTCAGTGCTGGTTTGATCCCGGTCTTCGTGAAGTTTTCGACATAATAGTCCAATGCCTGCACGCTCAAGAAATCCGGAGCGCGATCCGGGATCGTATATGTTTCCGAGAATTCTTCGCCCTGTTTCCATGCCCAACGCCAACGTTCATTTTCTTGACAACTGCCGGACGTGGAATAGTAGATTCCGAGGAGGAAAGATCGCAGATCGCTCATGATCTCGATCTCGGCCTCTGGGGTGGAAAAATACCGTTGGTAGAAGTTGAGATTACCGTAGATTCGTTCCCATGCGGACAAGGGGTTGATCGGCGGACGGGCAGTCGGGGGAGCGCACATCATGACAAGTCCGCGGACGAGATCGGGACGCATCATTGCGGCGTTGGCTACGATCGGTGAGCCCCAGTCATGTCCGATCAGAACTGCAGACTTCTCGTCGAGACTGTTTATCAGTCCAACGATGTCGCCAACTACTTGACTCATGTCGTAGAGATTTGCCGATTCCGGTTGCGCACTCTGGCCGTATCCCCGCATGTCGAGCGCAACAACCCGGTACCCCGCTGCTGCGACAGATCGGATCTGATGCCTCCACAGGTACCAGAGAAAGGGGAATCCGTGCACCATTATGACCAGTGGACCTTCACCTTCCTCGACGTAGTGCAGCCGGATTCCGTTGACATCCGCAAATCGGTGATTGAATGTCGAGGGGTCGTCCACGTTCGCAGGAAGTGAGGAGCGGTCCACAGCGTGCGGGAAGGTTTCAGATTCGGGCATGATCATCAGTCGGACTCCAACTTATCTTTGCTGTATTTCTTCGGGTTTCTTCTGGTAATGGCGTTCCGAATCATCGCTACCGAACGAAGGCTTGAACGCTACCGCGTCGAGGAGGACATGGCCGACGAAGTTGTGAGCGAATCCGCGATCGACGCCCTCCGCTGCGGAGCCTCTTCTCCACGGTGCCGCTGGTGTGTATCTACGCCGTAGCCGGGTTGCAGATGTTCACTGTGGGAGTCCTGATTGCTTGGCTGCCGAGCTACTTCAACCGCTACTACTCTCTAGCCCCGGACCGGGCGGGCGTCGCGTCAGCTGGGGTATTCCTCGCTATCGGGGCGGGTATGGTGCTCGGCGGAGTGATCACGGATCGAGTGAGCCGTCGAGACCCATCACGCAAATGGACGACTGCAATCTTCTATTGCTTGACGGCAGCTGTTTTGCTGATCGCAGCCTTCAGTTTCGGACCTGGCCCGGTGCAGCTGATTCTCCTGGGAGCGGGCGCGCTATTCTCCTCCGCCACCTCCGGAGGTGTCGCATCCATCGTGATCATGCTGACCCATCCGTCGCTACGCGCATCCGCGCTCGGCGTTGGCACCATGTCCAACAGTATCTTTGGTCTCGCACTGGGGCCGGTCGTTGTCGGCATGCTGGCTGACCGTCATGGTCTCAGCGTTGCCATGCAGATAGCGCCGCTGGCGTATGTGATTGCAATAGGTGTGCTGATCCTCGGCAAGCGATCCCTCCCGGGACCGGGAACAATCGTCGACAACACGATGTTCGAGCGAGCTTCCTGAGCATGTTGCACCGCGGCTAGTTGATGCGAGTCGCATGCGGTCCAAGTTGCGATTACGGCGGGTCGTAGTTCTCCCGCTTCCTATCATCGCAGGGTAGGCATCGAATCACTGTTCGGCGATCTCAAGACCAACCGGCTGCACGTGCGCCGCGGGTACCTTCGGATCTTCGGCCTCACCCGTCATCGGTTGCTGCTCGGATTCGCCCTCGCCGCAATGAATCTGATGATCTTGCGTGAATGGTGCCGAAATGGGCAGGGCCCGAACCCGTGGCCCGAACCTCTCGGCGGACCCGAACCGCCGCGACCATCCGCACAGCGTCGGCGCCGTGCCACTCGGTCAGTTGGTGGACACTCCACCGGCGACAGCTAGCTGACTCGCCCCGACCGGGACCCTCGTCCCGGTAGCCATTCGTGGAAATTTCACCGGTAGTGGCCGTTCATGACGGCTAACGGCGGCTAGAGCAACGTGGTCGGGTGCTCGCACCGGAAATCAAGAGCATCTGAAAGCCTGCTACCGCCAGGGAACCAGGTATCCGAGCGATTGTCGGCCGGTCCGAGCTTTGGCGGCGAGTATTGGTGAACCCAAACGGCTGACACGGAGGGGTGTTCACCAATGCCGGTTCGTGCTGGGCTGCACGCGGATTGGATACGTTGACCAGTCGGTGATCACACTTACGGGGCGCTTCTGATCACACAAATCTGGATGGATTCCAGATGATGGCACTCAGGTGCCGCGGTCAGCTCCGCGGAAAACGAATCGTGCGCCCCACACCCTCGGGTCGGCCAGCCGCACGCTGGTCAGCAGCGAAACGCGTGAGTCGGGCGAGGACGTCCGGGGGCATCGGAGTCGTTCTTCTTGTCTCGAGGTCAACGTGCAGGTCCAACTGCTCGGAGACGGCTACCCGCGTTTGGTCGCCGAGATTGCGCACTTCATGGAAGAAGTGCAGCCGTTTGGCATCCACACCCAGTAGCGTGGAATCCACGGCCAGCCGCGCACCGCGCCGCACCTCTCGTTCATACGTCATTGCGGTTTGCACGACGACCTTCCCGAACCTCGTCTCTCGGACGTACTCGTCGCCCAGGCCTAGCGCGTCGGTGAACGCAGCGTGTGCGCGATAGACCACGATCCCGTAGTACTGGGCGTTCATGTGGTCGTTGATATCGATCCACGTTGCATCGACGTCACATTCGAGGGTTCGCAAATCGCCACCTTCTGTATCTACTCGTCGTAACTGGGGGCCTTTCGACCAGTCAGTGCAGTTGTCCTCGTGTCCGGTAGCTGCGATCGGACAGCGGGGATCTTCGTCGGTGACGCAGTTGCCCCGTTCCAGCACGTTCGGCACTGTTGCGAACAGTGCCGATTGCACCGAGGGGAAGGCCCAGGGCGATGGCGCCCCCGTTGCCGTTGGCCTTGGGGGGTTCGGCGCCGGTCTTCTTTAGCCAGGCCAGGACGACTCGATGCGAAGCCAGCCCGCGTCCGGTGAACAGCCAGGTCGCCCGGGCCGGCAGCTCATTGCGACGCGCAGACTCGGATGCCTCGGCGACGGTCACTCGCCCATCATAAAACCAAGCATTTGCTTGGTGCAAGCACACTACATCGAATAGCGCCAGCGGTGCGGCGACGCGGGTGAACCCTGCCTACCCACATACGAAGAGAGCTGAACGTCATCCGGCATTTGCTGGATCCCAGGGCCTTCCGCGAGAGGGAAGTGCAAGGCATGAGTGAGTCATGGCCAGCAGCTGCGGGCTTGACTCTCGACCTTGTCGAGCCTGGAGACTCGTTGACGTGAAGAGCAACATGTTGGGAATCGGGAGCATGGCGCGGGCTAGCGGGCTCAGCGTCAGTGCTCTGCGGTTCTACGACAGCGCCGAGGTTTTCGTTCCGGCGCTGGTAGATCGCCAGACCGGGTACCGCTGGTACGGCCACGATCAGGTCAATGAGGCACGACTAATCGCTCGGCTTCGTCGGGTCGGCATGGCGTTGCCGGCAATAAGCCGTGTCCTCGACCATCGATCCGATCCGGCAGCTGTGGTGGCGCTGCTCAAAGCCCACCTCCGGCGCCTTGAGGAGGGCCTTTCCGACGCCCGCCGTGAACTCTCAGCCGTCGAACAACTCATTCTCGGGAAGGGAAGAAGCGACATGGCAGCAACCGAATCTCCATTCAGGCTCTCAGTTGATGGACCGCGACTGTTCGAGGCTTTGACCACCGTCCGTTTCGCTGTCAGCACTGACCCTGAATTTCCGATGCTCGGCGGCGTCCTGCTCGAGGCCGCCGACAATGAGCTTCGCCTGGTGGCCACCGACCGGTGCCGACTCGCAATCGCCTCCACACCGGCGACTGACTTCACGGCGAGGGGCCTGAACGTCATCGCACCGACTGCATTCATTGACGACCTCCTCGCTGCCCTAGAAGGGCAAGCAGATGAACTCACCATCAATGCGGACGAAGACCAGATCATCGTCACGATCGGAACGCGCGCCATCACCAGCCAACGACTGGACCACGACTTTCCCGACTACCGACGGCTTCTCCGCACGCAACGGGACCACCGCGTGGAGGTGGATGCTGCTGCACTCCGTGAGATGGTGCGCGGTGCTGCTGCGGCCCGTGGCATGACGGACGAACGGCATGGCGCAGAATCTGGCGTCACGGTATTGGTCCTCGATGACACAGGCGTTCTCTCCGTCGATCCAGAAGCAGTAGGTGGGCACCGCCGGGTTGGTGTCAATCGGGAGTTCCTCCTCCAGGCTGTGGATGCCGCTGCCGGGAACCAGCTAGTTCTAGAGTTAGACGGACCCATAAGCCCCATCGCAATTCGCAATCCCGCTTCCCCCGACCGTCTTTCGATCCTGATGCCTGTCGAGCTACCAGCTGCGGAATAGATGCCCACGCCACCACAGAAATCGGACCGTCGGTGAAGGGCGCCGCGCGATCCCCTTCCTGCTCAAACTCTGCACCTGTGCCAATCAAAGGGCGCACTTCCCAAGGGGCAGAATGGGTCTGCCGCTCGCCGACGGAGCAGTAACCACTGGGGCTGTGGAAGTACTCCGTGCCCAGGATGAGTTCCATCTTGATTGGCGCGCTCACGCGTCGTCGAGGGACTACTGAAATCACTGTTCGGGTTCGCCCGCGGGGCGCTACGTCGTCCCAATTCCAGTGATTGGAGATGTCATCTCCACGCTGTCAGGGAAAGTCCCAGCGGAGCGCACCGTCTTCGACTAGGGGGACCCAGCCCGCGCAGTCTGTTCCTTGCTCTAGCGCAGAAGCAGTGCAGTCGAGCATGGCCTCGATAGAGTCCCACCGGTGGGTTGCACCCCCGTCGTTGTAGAACTCGACGACGCAGCCGCTGCGGTCTCCGCCACGGGTGTCGACCGCGAGATAGTCTCCGCGGCCAGTGTCGCCGATCGGGATGAAGGCAGGCAGGTACGTCTCGATCTCGCCTCCCGCCGGTTCCGCCATCAGAGCCTCGATACCGCTGAGATCATCGGCGTAGTCCTCCCACAGCCGGGTCAGCCGGACGTGTGTCTCGGCGGCATCGGCAACAGAAAGCGGCTCGTTGCTGGGAAGGACCAGCGGGACCGGGTATTCGCGGTAGCCGCCGTCGTGCAACGCGAACCACTGGTGCAACTGCTCAGGCCAGGTCTGGTCCGTCGCCGACTCGGCCGCGCGCACGGCTTCTAAGTCGGCCGGCGGAAGCAACCTCGTTGGAGTCGTGGGGGCGTGTTGCTCGCACCATTTGATGATCCGGGCCCAGTTCGCTTCGACGCTCATGGCCCTGAAGTTACTGGCAGAGGTCCCGAACCTCGGCGAAAGATCATAGCGCCGGGGTAATGGGTGCGGGGCGATGCTTCCCTCGTCGGCCCGCACCAGCCTCATGGCCAGCGTTCAAACGGCAGCACACAGACATCTCAGTTGGCTAAGGCGCAAGTGGCCAGTTGACTGGCTCAAATAGCAAACCGGACTGTCCTGCTAATGCGTCAGCTACTTGGGGGATTGCACTCGCGTGCTCGGGAGCAGCTCAGTCGCAGATCTGAAGGAACGATGTGGCTCCTGGGCGCAGTTGGTAGCGCTTCTCGTGCCCCTTGGCCTCGAATGCGGCGGAGTTCTCCGACACGCGCTTCATGGTGCCTTTCTGGTAAGGGTCGGCCCACCCGAAGGGAGAACCTTCGTGCTGGGGATCTGCCCTGACGGCTTCCCAGTATTGACCGGCGAACAGCGCCTCATCCGCGCCGCAATGCGTGTACATCTGGTACTCGTACGCAGTGCCGATCTTGACCTGATCCGGAGCTGGTTCGGGAGGAGGGGACTGAGCCCCGCATCCAGACACCCCGACCGTGAGAAGCACCGCAGCACAGAGCCATTTCGCGATCAGGCGAACAGTCATGTATCGAACATAATCGGTCCAGGTGAGCAGAGGGCGCAGCCTGCGGAGATCCGAAAGAACCTGGGCGCAACGTATACGCATCGACAGGAGCAAACGGACGGGAGGAGCCCGCTGCTCGTCGTATTGCCGCCGTCCGGTATGGAGGAGGACCATATTCAGGCTCGCTACTCGGAGATGATCCTGGACGAAAAGGGCACCAGGTGTGCAGGTTTCCTGGCCCGCAGGATCGCCTACTGCGATGATCACGTGATGCGTCGCTCCCGGTTGTTGCCCGTTCTCGCCGCCGCATCCGTCATCCTGGCGGGGTGCGCGAACGACCCATCCCCATTGCCGGTGATCGTGTCCTTCGATGACGGGTGGGGTCAGGTCTTCGTAGTGAACGTCGACGGCAGCGGTCTGCGACAGGTCACCCCGACCGTGGCTGACGACATGTCCGATGGTCGATACGGCAATGGCGCCGCGCTGTCGCCGGACGGCGCGCTGTTGGCCTACACCCGCGGAGGCAGGTTCATCGAGGTCGTGGATCTCGAATCGGGTGACGTGAGGACTGTTCATGAGGGCGGCTATCAGCCTGTCTTCTCGCCGGACGGGTCCTCTATCGCGTTCTCGAAGAGCGACGGCAGTATCGGCATCATGAACTCCGACGGTTCCGATGTGCGCGTTATCGCTCCGGAGGAGTCCGGATCCGTGGCGACGTTCTCGCCGGACGGGTCGCGGGTGGTCTTCACTGCCAGCGGATACATTGTCGAGGTGCCTACGGCGGGTGGAGAATCGAAGGTGCTTCTGCGCGACCAGTTCTGGAACGCGGACCCCGAGTACTCACCTGACGGCGCCACTATGGTCTTCTCGAGCAACCGAGGCGGCAACAACGGCTCCGAGATCTACTCGATGCCCGCCGGTGGTGGAGAGATTACGCCGTTGACCGACACGTATGCGGTTCATCCGGAGTTCACCCCCGACGGCTCACGCATTCTTTACACCAGGGCAACGACGCAGTCGGGGGAGCTGGTTACCGACATTTCCACTTCGACCCGTGCGGAGCTGGCCTCGATGAACCCCGATGGCTCCGACCAGAAGCGGTTTACGCCTCGTTCGATCACAGCGCAGGGACCGAGTATCGGTGGGGGACAGTGATATCGCTGATCAAACCTGGATCCACACCTACAACCACCACCGTGGCCACACCGCACTCGGCGGCCACCCGCCAGCAAGCCGCCTCCCTAACCTCTCAGGGCAGTACAGCTAGTCCGCGGCCGTGAAGGTCAGGTACTGGGCCGCGGCCATCTGGTGCGCCTCGGTCTTGCACCGGTCGGAGAGTTGATGAAGTGGCATCGCTCGGACACTCAGGTCCGAGGTGTACCGATCTCCACCACCTGCGCCCATTCCGGTGGCCGGTCCGGGGCGTAGTGGTGGTCCGGTTCGCCCCAGTTACCCACGCGAGGGAACAGGCCGACCACGGTTCGGCACCCCGGTCGGCTGGTTGGCCAGGGGGTTTGCCCGTCGGTCAGGACGACCACCACGTCGGGGCGGGGCCGACTGCGCAGCGCCCGGACGAATCCGGCCCGCAGATCCGTGCCACCGCCCCCGAACAGCGGAATGTCCTCGGCCTGGCACAGCGGGTGCACGACCCGGGCTGCGGCGTCACACGACAGCACCGTGACCAGGTCGCGACGCCCGCCCACGGCCCGCGTGATGGCGGCCACCTCGAGCAGTGCGCTGCCCAGCTCCGCGTCGCTGACCGATCCTGACGTGTCGACGATCACGCTGACCCGCGGTGGGGTGCGCCGCAGGCTCGGCAGCACCGCGCCGGGAACGGCGGCGGAGCGCCGTGCCGGGCGCCGGTAGGTGTAGTTCTCGCCGGTACCGGAAGAGGACGTGGCCGCGCGGATCGCCGCGCCCAGCAGGGCTCGCCACGGCTGCGTCGGGTGCAGGGCTTCCTTCGCCCACCGCTGCCATCCGCGGGGTGCCTGTCCGGGCCGACCGACGATGCTGTGCGCGACCCGGAAACGGACCGCGTCGCGTTGCTGGTCGCTGAGCGCGTTCGCCCCGTCGGGACCGAGTTCCCACTCCCGGCACAGTCCGTCGGCGCCGCTGCCGCAATCGAGCCATGTCAGCCCGTCGGTGCGGGGACCGAGGCGGAACTGGCGCAGATAGTCCTCCATGAGCCGGCCGGGAGGCAGTCCCAGGGTCGACGGCAGAACGGCATCGTTGGGCGTCGGCAACCCGTCGCCGAACGCGTCGTCGTTGATCTCCGCATCGGCGGCGAGGTTCATCCGTAACCGATCGCCCGGGCCGGTGAGGTTGTGCGCGCGGGCGTAGCGGTCGCTGCGGCCGTGGTGGTCGCGCAGCAGATGTGACACCTCATGGACCAGGATCGACGCCAGCTCCTCCACCGGCTGCTGGGCGACGAAGGCGGGCGAGACGTAGCAGCGCCAGTGCCGGTCCACGCTGATGGTCGGCACGCTGGGCGACGCGACGATGTGCAGCGCATACAGGGCGGTCGCCAGGTAGGGCCGGGCGCGGACGGCGTGCAACCGGGCGGCGTAGATCTTGTCCGGGTCGAGCGCCGGCGACGCCGTCATCGACCGACCTGCGCTGCGGCGCGGTCCGCGGCCAGGGATACCGATGCGACCCCGGCGAGCTGGTCGATCGCCTCCGGCACCTCCCAGTCGTCCTGGCGCAGGGTGGCCAGTGTGGTCGCCGGGACGACCACGAGGTCCGGTGGCCCGGTTTGGACTGCGGTGACCAGGAGGGTCCATGCCGCGTTCCAGCGGGTTTTCTCCGGCCGTCGGCGGACGGCGGCGACCACGGCGTCGAGCACGGCTTGGCGCAGATCGCCGCGATCGGGGAGGTCGGCGGCCGTCGGATCGGCGAGCAGCGTCTCGGGGTCTGGGAGGTCCATGCGGTCGATGGCGGCCAGCAGCTCGAAACCGGGACCGTCGCCGACGCTGCCCCGGACCAGCAGGGACAGCACGTCCGTCGACGACGAGGCGGCGGTGGCGAAGGCGATCAGCCGCACGGTCATGTCCCAGCTCCGCGGCGACGGCCAGGCGCCGCCTCGGCGGGTCTGGCTGCTGGGGAGTTGATGCATGAGGGCGGGGCGGGCGGTGAGGAGCTCGCAGACCGAGCGGCGGGCGAACGTCACCGCGTCGGTGAACTTCTCCGGGTCGAGGCGGGGCAGCGTCGCGCGTGGCCAGGTTCCGCCTAGGCCCCGGACGACCACCTCGTGGTCGTGGGTCCAGTTCAGGTGCACGAAACGGTTGGCCAACGGTGGGCTCAGCTCCCAGCCGTCCGCTGCCGAGGAGGGTGGGTTGGCGGCGGCCACGATGCGGACACCGGGCGGGAGTTGCAGTGCCCCGATTCGTCTTTCCAGGACGAGACGGAGCAGGGCCGCCTGCACGGCGGGCGGTGCTGTCGACAGCTCGTCCAGGAACAGCAGTCCTCGCCCGGCCTGCACGAGCCGGACGGCCCAGTCGGGCGGGGCCATTGGGACACCGTGTGTTGCCGGGTCGTCCCCGAGGACGGGTAGACCCGAGAAGTCCGACGGCTCGTGCACGCTCGCGATGACGGTGGTCAGCGGCAGGTCCACGGCTTCGGCGAGCTGGGTCAGGGCGGCGGTCTTGCCGATTCCCGGTTCGCCCCACAGCAGGACCGGCAGGTCCGCTGCCACCGCCAGGGTGAGGGCTTCGAGTTGGTCGTCGGGGCGAGGCTCGGTGGTGACCGCGCTGAGCATCGCCGACAGCGCTGCGGCACTGTCGAGTTCGAGGTTTCGGGGTGTCGGAAGGAGTGTGGAAGTCATGTGCATCACCTGTGGTGTCGAGGGGAGTCGCAGGATGTGGCCATTCGGTCACACTGCGGGACAGTGGGTTTCGGTGGCGTGACGAGGGCGTCAGCGTGAGGAGTTGCGGCGTGGCCGCCTGGGGAGCCGAGGTCTCGATGCAGGCGGTGCCTCCACCGGTGCGCAGCGGTACTGGTCGTACGTACTGCGTCGGTCCGCGGACGCGCGCAGTTCGTCGAGTAGGGGGCCGTCACGGAGGACGGCGGCGGCGCCGAGGAGTCCTTCGACGACGGCCAGCGCCCCGGCGGAGTCTCCGTGGTCGAGACGTTCCCGGACGCCGGGCAGGCAGTCCGGACGACGATGGGCCTGGTCGATGGCCTGCAGGCACGGCAGGGGGGTACCGCTCAGTGCGGCGAGCAGTTCCTCGCGCCGAATCTCGGCGGGATCGTGGTTCAGTGCGGTCAGTGCACCATCGACCAGTTCGATCCGGTGCAGTTCACCGCGGCAGTCCACCAGGTGAATCCAGTTCTCCCGGTTCGGTGTCCGAGATGGGGCCGGCGGCGACCAGCCTGGATCCAGTGCGGCGGCGACCAGCGGGTGCAGCCGGTCGGCGGTGATCGCTCCCGACCGGATCAGTTCCAGGTCGGGCAGGATCCGGGTCGCGGCGTCGGGCAGCACCGGGAGCGCGGCGAGTCGGCCTCGCGGGTAGTCGTCCACGAGCCGCAGTGCGGCGGGATCGGCGCCGGCGGCGACCGGCTCCACCACCAGGTCGTACCGACCCCCGCACCGCACCCGCACGGGGCCGTCGCGCTGCCCGTCCGCACGGAGCAGAATGCCGGATTCGGCCGCCCACCGGTCGACGGCGCAGCCCTCCAAGACCGCCCCAGCGAAGGAGTCGTCAGCTGCTGCGCCGGCCGGCAATCGGCCTGTACCGCAGCGTATTCGCAGATCACTGGCGCTGCGCGCGTCCCACAGGTGCCGGTGGAGGTCGAGCCGGTACCGCCGGTTGGGGCGAGGATGGGGATGGTGGGTGGAATCCGAGCCGTCCCACAGGGCCAGCACGATCCGCTGCCCGGCATCCGCCCAGGCCGGAGCGGTCCGGGCCACCAGGTGTACCGCATCGATCCCGCCGCACCGTCTTCGGCGTTCCGCAGGCCCGTATCGGGCCAGCGTGACGGTCAGTCCGGGGCGCAGCAGTCCGTCGGGGGCCACCCGCGGCAGGTGCCAGCGCAGCAGGTCGGGTGCCAGATGTCGCAGGTCGACCAGGACCTGTGTCGCGACGTCCCGACCGTACCTACGGGTCAATGCCCGCAGATCGATATCGGTATCGAAACCCGCTGCGGCACACGCCCCAGACCAGTCACCTGCAAGACGCCGGTCGGTAGCGGTCTCGATCATGGACAGTGGCACGGCGAACTCGCGCACGCGCCGCCAGAAGGACAGTTGGGGATCGGTCCCGTTCGCAATCGGAGGGTGCATCAGCACTCACCGTGTGCGAATTGGGCCCCCAATCTTGGATCGGAGTAAGTCGTCATCAACGCAATCGTAGCGCGCCGTGGCGATCAATATCGACCTCATCGCGACCATCGCGCGTGAATGCCTGGCCAGGGGGCGGGCGGAAATCGTTGAAGGAGCTTGGTCGCCGATCGATACGGTGCCATTCTCGAGGGCCTTGCAGCCGCTACGGGCAGACCCTTCTTCGACACCTTCGAGCTGACATGCGAGCAGGCCTCGACCGTCACATCACCCGCTCGGCGGCGGATTCACCCCAGCGGAGATGAGGGTGGTATCGCTGGGCGCCAGCCGCTGCTCTTCGCGTGAACGGACACCGCTCGGCAGGCGGCTGGGGAATGGTGGACGCACGACGGTCACGGCACGGACCAGGCACCGGCGCCGGGCACGTGGACGCCTCGCGGGCCTGGGTCATCGCGCAGTGTGACCGCGGCGAACACAATCCCGGGCCTGGTCCGAACGTCAGCGCCTGGGGCGTCCGGGTATGTGACACCGGCCGCACCTGTCGAGATGTTCCGCCAGTGGGTCGATGCGGCGTCCCGCCGCGGCCATGATCAGGCCGGGCGCAACCACAACCTGCCCAGGATCAACGACGCCGGCAGGATCAAAAGCTCCCACCTAAGCCTGGACGTCAGTGGGCGAGTTGTGCCGATTTGCATAGTGTGTTCGGAGTGCGGGGTAACAAGGTGACGTGGTCTGTGCCGGAGTCGTGGTGGCGCCGGTCGGAAGCGGTACACGGCCGATCACCGAAACCGAAGCGATCGCGTTCGGTGAAAAGCAGCACGGATTTCGACGGGTTCGTCGCCCGCGGCGTCGACGCGTTCCGTGCTGTGCTTGAACACGAGGCGACGCCGATCGACCTGCACGATGCCGCGGTCGAGTTCCTCGACGGTTGGCGCGACGGAGACCGGTCGTCTGCGCTGGGGGCGGCAGTCGCATGGACGGTGATGGCCGATCAGCCGCACTCGGCGATGCGGGAGCCGTTCATGGTTGCGCTCATCGACCGCTACGGTGGCGCATTCGCTGCCGAGACAGCGGTCCTCGCCGCAGGGTTTACCGGCAGGTACCACCCGGATCCGCGGGGTTCACAGCATGTCTCCTCGAAGTCGTTGGGGTACCGAGACTCCTCCGACTTACTCAGCACGTGGATCTTCGAACCGCACAGTCGCGTGAGGTCGGCACTCGCGGCACTTCCGCCGAGTGAGTATCGAGCGGCTGTGGAACGGCTGAGTGGGCTTCGTGGACGCAGTATGGCTCAGGACATCGCGATCAGTTTCCTGATTCCCACCGAGAAACCCTGGTGGAAGCAGGATCTGGCGCGCGTGGCTTCCTTGGAGTACGACTTTCATGCCGTCCATTATTCGCTCGCATTGCTGTCGTGCGTCGACACGGTCCGCGATGTGGAGACGCTGTTCCAGCTCTGCGAGACACGAGACTATGCGGTGTGGATGATCGGCCAGCGCATGAACTTGGTCTGCAGCATGTGCGTCAACGTCGGCCCCGGGGCGGAGCCGTACCTGGGCGAGCTATTCGACGGCAATGTCAGTGCACAACACAAGAAACGTCTGGCGATGATGCTGGCGGAATTCGACACCGACGAGGGATTCGCCGAACTGCTGGCGCGGGCCGAGAAGAAGTACGTCGAGCCGGCGCTGCTGCATGCGATGACGCTCGATCCCGACCGGGCGTCACGAATACTGCCCGGCGCCGCCGGCACCGTCCCTGCGAGGCTACTGCGGGAGCATCTGACCTTGCACCCACCGGAAGATGCGGAGCAGCAACCACCGTCGAAGGAGCAGGACCGGGTTCGGAGCGTTCTGCCGGGCGTGTTGGTTGACCCTCCATGGGAGGGTAACGCGGTGGTGGAACCACCGATTGTGATTGGTGCAGGGCCGATAGTGTCCCCGCTCACGCTGGACTGGGCGGAGGGTGAGCGTGAGCAGTACAGGACCTCCGGTGACTCCTATATGCCGTGGACGGGCGGCGGACGTTCCTGGTCGGCGAGGGTCGCCGAGATCAAGGCCGACGGGTACTGGGGGTTGGAGACTCTCGCGTACGCCCCCGAGGCACTGATTCGGCCTTTGCTCGGTTCACTGCCGGTGCCGCGGTCGGCGTGGCATCCCGAGCGTGATCTTCGTCGGATCCTGGGCCGATTCGACAACGCAGCAGTTAAATTCGTCGTCGATGTCGTTGCTGCGAAACCTGCACATACGGCGCACGTCCTGATGCCGGTGGACGGAAGCAGGGTCGTCGGGCTGATGATGAAATGGCTGACGTCGAAGACGTTGCGCGAGACCGCCCTGACATGGTTCGACCGGCACACCGACACTGCTGCGGGCTACCTCGTCGACACTGCTGTTGGACCGCTGGGCCCGGTCAGGACGTCTGCACAGCGGACGCTGCGCGAACTCGATCGTCGCGGGCATCGTGAGGCGGTCCTGCATGCGGCGGGGGAACGTGGCTCCACTGTCGGCTCCAGCGTCACCTCTTTGCTCGACGCCGACCCGCTGCTCGAGTTTCCATCAACGATGCCGACGCTGCCGTCGTGGATCGAACCGGCACTTCTGCCGCCGGTCACCACCACCGACGGTGATGTGCTCCCGTCGCCCGAGGTCCACAACCTGTGTCTGATGCTGGCGCTCTCGCGCCGCGACTACGTCTATCCCGGGTTGGACATTGTCCGTGCCACCTTGGACCCGCATTCCCTGGAACGATTCGCTTGGGGATTGTTTGAACGCTGGCAGCGGGCTGGCTATCCGGAGCCCCAGGGGTGGGTGCTCGATGCGCTCGCCATCGTGGGCGGTAATGAGACCGTCCGATCGCTGACACCGCTGCTGTTGCGGTGGCCGCTGCAATCGGCGCACCGCCGCGCGGAGGTAGGACTTTCAGTCCTCGCGGACATCGGGACCGACGCAGCACTCGGCGCGCTGTGGCGGATCGCGCAGGGACTACGGTTCCCGGCGTTGACCGCCAAAGCCGAAGCCCACATCGACCGAATCGCCGATGAGCTGGGCTTGACGCCGGACGAGCTCGCCGATCGTCTTGTCCCGGACTTCGGACTCGCCGCCGATGGTTCTCTCGGCCTCGACTACGGCGACAGGTCCTTCACCGTCCGACTGGATGCACAGCTGCGGCCGGTTGTGTTCGATCACGACGGCACATTCCGGAAGTCGCTACCTCGTCCCGCCTCGTCTGATGGAGAACAAGCACGCGAAAGCTTTAGGCAGTTCGGCCGTTTCCGCAAAGAGCTCGCTCCGGTCGCGGCTGAGCTCGTCCAGCGATTCGAACGAGCGATGATCACCCAACGGCTCTGGCCGATGAGCCAGGTACGGGCGCATCTGCTGACGCATCCGGTGACGTGGGAGGTGTGCCGGAGCCTGATCTGGCAGGTGCAGGGCGGGCCGACGTTCCGATTAACAGATGTACGCACAGCAGTCGATGCGCACGGCCGCGACGTCGACATCGACATCGACGCACAGGTGGGTGTGGCGCACCCTGTCGTTGTCGACGATGCGCTGGCCTCATGGAGGACGGTCGCGGATAAGCAACTCGGTCTGCAATCGTTCGATCAGGTCCGTCGCGGTGTGTTCCGCGGCGACCTGCATGCACGGTTGAAGACATGCACCGACACCAAGACCGACACTCGTCAGCTCCTCGGGCTGTCCGGCAGAGGGTGGAAACGTGAAGCGCCGCAAGACAAAGGCGCGCAAATCGCGCTGCACAAGTACCGCGGCAACGAGGTGATCGACACCATCCTCGTCTTTCCCGGCTTCAACGTTGCCAACCCCGTGGAATGGGAGCAGCAACGAATCGTCGACATCTTCGTGCGGCCCGAAGGCCTCGGTCCGATCGAAAAATCGGAACTCGTGCGTGACCTTGATTCGATCACGGTCACCGAGATCAAGGGAGACGAGCCCGATCTGCAGGGATTCGATTCGATCTGACCGACACCACGCGGCCATGTGTGCAGCACTCGTGGGGGTAGCTGAGACTCACGAACTTTGCGAACACCTGTGGATGGAGGCATAGATATGTGGATGGATGGACGATGGATGGAAGGAAAGGAAGGAAGGAAGGAAGGAAGGAGCCGATGACGGGAATCGAACCCGCGTATTCAGCTTGGGAAGCTGATGTTCTACCATTGAACTACATCGGCATGCAGGGGTTTTGCCGCCAATGAGGCAGTGCAAGACCCTGCGAGCGGCAACTCTAGCAGACCGCTAACCTCTAGCTGTGCTGCTATCCGATCGCGACATCCGTTCCGAAGTTTCCACCCAGCGGCTGGGCATCGATCCGTTCGACGACTCGATGGTTCAGCCGTCCAGCGTGGACGTTCGCCTGGACCGTCTGTTCCGTGTCTTCAACAACACCCGGTACACGCACATCGACCCTGCTCAGCAGCAGGACGAGCTCACAAGCCTCGTCGAGCCGGCGGAGGGGGAGCCGTTCGTGCTGCACCCGGGCGAGTTCGTGCTCGGCTCGACGCTGGAGTTCTGCTCCCTGCCCGACGACCTGGCCGGGCGCCTCGAGGGCAAGTCCAGCCTCGGCCGTCTCGGCCTGCTCACCCACTCGACGGCCGGGTTCATCGACCCGGGCTTCAGTGGGCACATCACCCTCGAGCTGTCCAACGTCGCGAACCTGCCGATCACCCTCTGGCCCGGCATGAAGATCGGTCAGCTCTGCCTGATCCGGCTCTCCAGCCCCGCCGAGAACCCGTATGGCAGTGCCGCGGTCGGGTCGAAGTACCAGGGCCAGCGCGGGCCGACGCCGTCGAAGGCCTACCTGAACTTCGTGAAGTCCCCGACGCAGTAGCCCCGCGCCGCCGGAAAAGGGCCGGCCGCAACGCAATTGGCCGGGCCTCGCTAGTGTCCCAGGCGCATGAGGGCGAGCTGCGAGTCGTGGTTCAGGATGCGGTCGTTGCTGATCATGACCGCCGTCCCGTAGGCGTCGCGCAGGTGTCGGCTCATCGCGGGCTCGTGACCCGGCAGGGACCCGGTGAGCCCGCAGATGGTCAGCGCCCGGCCGACCAGGTCGATGAGGAGCGTCGAGGCGCTCGCCTTCACCGCGCTGAATTCCAGCAGCACCCCGACCGTCGACATCGCGGCCGGGTTCTTCGCGAGGGACTCGAACCGTGCGGCCGCCCCGAAGACCGTGTCGACGAGCTGCTGGTGCGCGATCACCAGCTCGGCGAGCCGGATCGAGCCGAGGGGCGCCGGGCCGGCCGAGCGGCGTCGGGCCGTCTGCACCGATTGCCTGGCCCGCAGCAGGGCCGCGTCGGCGATCCCGAGGCACGCGGCGGACCAGAGCACGTGCGACGCCGGGAGCATCGTCTGCGCCGAGATCTCCGCGTACGGATCGTCGAGCAGCGCGCCGGAGCCGGTGTCGACGGCGAGGCGGAAGCCGGGACTCCTGGTGCCGCGGAAGCCGATCGTGTGCCAGGTGCCGACCGGGGTCAGCCTCATCTCCGACCTCGGGCAGGCGAGCAGGACCTGATCGTTCGGCGCGCCGGCCGGGGTGCGGCGGGCGGTCACCAGCACCACGTCGGCGTACCCGCCGTACGAGATGACCGGCGCCGTCTTCGCCAGGCGGACGCGGTCGCCCCTGTGCTCCACCGCGCAGCCGCTGGAACGGACTCCGCCGCGGACGTCGATCTCGGTGGTGGCGGAGGTGAGCAGCAGCTGGTGCTCGGCGATGGCGGCGAGCAGCGCGCGCATCGACGCGCTGCGACCGTGCCGGACGACGCTGAGCACCTGTGTCTGGTGCATCGCGAAGATCATCGCGGACGAGCCGCACGACCGGCCCAGCGCGCGGGTGATCGCGGCGAGCCGGGTCAGCGAGAGCCCGGCGCCGCCGAGGTCGGTCGGCACCGCTGCGCCGAAGAGCCCGGCAGATCTGAGCGCGGCGACGGATTCCGCCGGGAACCGCCCCTCGCGATCGACCTCGTCCGCCCACACCGCGGCGACCCGCACGCATTCATCGAGACCGCGATGGGCGCCGACGGGCGGCGCGGTGTCCCTGCTCCGAACACTGGGACGGTGTGGATCCACCACTGTCGCAGCCGAACCTGTGCCTGTGCGGGGCGAATCCCGGCGCGTCGGGTCGAGAATCTCGGTGTCGAACTCGTCCTGCCCGATGCGGATGGATGCCGGCACCGAACCCCCTATCACCTGAACTCGTGCCGGTGGCCCGAAGTGGGACCCAGCCGGCGCACGATCTCCCTCCGGAGCGCCGCCGTGAACCTTATCGATCGGTACTGACCCCGTGTTAGCGCTCAAGCGGGATGTGGCGGAGGTTACCTCTCTCAATGCGCCGCCGGCGCGCGGTCGGCTGGGTTAGGGTGCTGGCGGATGACGTGGATTGAATGCTGGGGGGCAACCATGACGTCAGGGGAGATGGCGGTCGACACCGCCGCATTGGCACGGCTCGCGGGGGCGCTGGAGTCGGCGGCCGGGGCCATCGAAAAGATCGACACAGCGCCCGCGTTTCGGGGCACGGCCGAGGGGCTCGCCGGGTCTGCCACCGCCGCTGCCTACGCCGCTGGGGCCGACCTGATCGAGGCCGGCGTGCGCGCGATCGGGTCGAGGGTCCGGGTGATGTCTCAGATCGCGGCCGCCAACACCGCTCGGTACGACGACGCCGAGGCCAGGAACAGGAGCCTGCTCGCCCCGGCCTGGGGCGGCTGATGCGCCCCGCGCTCACCCAGCTTCGGGGCTGGAATCCGCAATGCCTCAACGGTTCCGCCGATGAGCTCGCCCGCGCCGCCGCCGAGCTGGACGAGCAGATCGCCCTCGTGGTCCGCGGCGTCGACGGTGTCCTCGACATCTGGCACGGCGACGCGGCACGCGGTGCCTGGGACCGCGCGGTGGAGGAACGGTCCGCGGGCAACAGGATCGCGATGGCTTTGCTGGAGACCTCCTCGTCGCTGCGGCGCGGCGCGGCGACCATCGAATCCGCTGCCGTGCACGCCATCGCGGTGATCGACGGCGCGCTCGGCGAGGGCTTCGCGGTGTCCGACGAGGGTGCCGTCACCGCGCCCGCGGCCGGTCCGGGACTGACCGTCGCCGCGGCGGGCGACGCCGCCCTCGCGCAGCGGGTCCTCGATGCCCGGGCCCGGGAGCTCGCCGAGGACATCGCCCGGGCGCTGGACGAGGTCGCGCTCGCCGACAGCCGCACCGCCGCCACGCTGACCGACTGCCTCGCGGAGTTCGATCTGGTGCCCGGGGAGCGGGCGCCCGACCCGCGCGTCCAGGACATCGTCGACGGGCGATCCACCCTGCCCGCCGGCGCGGCGGAGCTCCACGAGTTCTGGACGAGCCTGACCGACGAGGAGAAGGACGCGCTGTTCGCGCACGACCGGGAGGTCGGCAACCGGGACGGCCTCCCGGCCGCCGACAAGGATCGCTACAACCGGATCCACCTCGAGGACCTGCAGACCCGGGCGGCGGCGGCGCTCGACGCGGTGAACGCGCGGCATCCCGGATGGGCGGCGGGGGAGCAGGTGCCCGCTCAGCCGGCGTCCAACTCCCGCGACGAGAAGGCATGGAAGGCCTGGGCCGAGTACAACGCCTGGCGGGGCGAACGCGAGCCGCTCCTGGCGAAAATCGACGAGTACGGGGCCGTGCACCGCGCCATCGACGCGGGGTCGGCGCCGCCGAGACTTCTCATGGGCATCGACGGCGACGGGCGTGCGGCGATCGCCCTCGGCAACCCGGACCTCGCCGACAATGTCGCCACCCTCGTGCCGGGCACCGGCTCGCACCTTGCCGGCATCGGGGGCGACATCGACCGGTCCGCCCGCATGCTCGACGCCGCGACCCGCGCCGATCCGCTCGCCACGACTTCCGTCGTCACCTGGTACGGCTACAACGCGCCGCAGAGCATTCCCGAGGCCGGGCTCGACAGGTTCGCCGAGCGGGGCGCGCCCCGGCTGGACAGTTTCCAGGACGGACTGCGGGCCGCGCACCAGGGGCAGGCGGCGCACCAGGTGATCGTCGGCCACAGCTACGGGAGCACCGTGATCGGCACGGCCGCGGTCGGCGGCGGATCGCTGGATGTCGACGAGCTGGTCTTCGTCGGCAGCCCCGGGGTCAACGCGGAGCACGTCTCGGAATTGCATCTCGACGGCGTCAACGCAGGTGACGTCGGCGCGCACGTGTACTCGACCGCCGCCCGCTGGGACCCGGTGCCCTACCTCGGGGACGCGACGCTGGCCGGCAGGCACGTGCACGGCACCAATCCGACCGACCCGGACTTCGGGGGTCGGGTGTTCGCCAGCGACCCGGGCGATCCGGGCCCGCTCCTCGGGACCAATCCCCGGGTCCACAGCGAATATTGGGACCTGCGGAATCGGTCGCTGGAGGGCATGGGACAGATCATCGCCGGCATGGGCGGGCCCTCGTGAGGCCCGAGATCGCACCGAGAACCGGCGTCGGGAGGGTGCTGGTGGCGAGTGCGCTCGTGCTGCTCGCCGCCGCCTGCAGCTCAGACGAGGAGCCCGACATGGACACCGCACTGACCGAGGGCGCCGCCTCCGCCGCGCTGGTCGAGCACTTCGGCGAGGCCCTGTCCGCGCTGCCCGAGGGCGCCAGTTTGACTCTGGCGCATCCCAGTTCGCCCGTCGGGGCGTTCAACCCCGGCGGCGTCACGCCATGCGACGACAACGACCGCGACGCCGCCGGCCCGGTCTTCCTCACCCTCAACTACTGGGTGAGCGGGATCCCGGAGGGCGGCGCCGCGCGGAACCTGGACGCGATCGCCGCCCACTGGGAGGGTCTCGACCGTCCGCTCGTCCGCCGATCGACGGGCGGTGGTCGGACCGCGGTCGCGACCATGCCCGACGGATCCGCGATCGTTGCCCACGACAACGGCCGGGGCAGCCTGTCGGTCTCGGGCACCTCCGCCTGCTTTCCGCGCGCCGACGCGGGTTCCGCCGACCAACCCGAGGTCATCGACCGCCCCTGACCGGCCGCTCGGCCGCCGTCGCCGGATGTACACCTGCTGTTGCCGCGACCCTTGCGCCGGGTATCCGCTGCGCTAACCCTGGGCGCCTATCAACTACCTATGCGCTGCACCGTTTTCGGAACCGGCTATCTCGGAGCCACGCACGCCGCCTGCATGGCCGAGTTGGGACACGAGGTGCTCGGGGTCGACATCGACCCGGGCAAGGTGGCCAAGCTCTCCGGGGGAGAGGTGCCGTTCTACGAACCGGGCCTCGCGCAGGTCCTCAAGCGGAACATCGACGCCGGTCGGCTGCACTTCACCACCTCCTACCCCGACGCCGCCGCGTTCGCGGACTTGCACTTCCTCGGGGTGGGCACCCCGCAGAAGAAGGGCGAGTACGGCGCCGACCTGCGGCACGTGCACTCGGTGATCGACACCCTCGCCCCGCTGCTGGACCGGCCCGCGGTGATCGTCGGCAAGTCGACAGTCCCCGTCGGCACAGCGGCCGAACTGGGGGCGCGGGCCCGCGAACTCGCGCCCGCAGGCGAGGAGGTCGAGGTCGCGTGGAACCCCGAGTTCCTGCGCGAGGGCTTCGCCGTCGAGGACACCCTGCGGCCGGACCGCCTGGTGCTCGGGGTCGACCCCGCCCGCGCCGGGCGCGCCGAGGCGCTGATCCGTCGGTTGTACGCGCGCCTGATCGAGGACGAGGTGCCGTTCCTGCTCACCGACCTGCCGACCGCGGAGCTGGTGAAGGTGTCCGCGAACGCCTTCCTCGCGACCAAGATCTCCTTCATCAACGCGATCTCCGAGGTGTGTGAGGCGACCGGCGCCGACGTCACCCAGCTCGCGGACGCGCTCGGCTACGACGCCCGGATCGGGCGCCGCTTCCTCAATGCTGGACTGGGCTTCGGCGGCGGGTGCCTGCCGAAGGACATCCGGGCGTTCATGGCGCGGGCGGGCGAACTCGGCGCCGATCAGGCGCTGACCTTCCTGCGCGAGGTGGACAGCATCAACATGCGCCGCCGGACCAAGATGGTCGAGCTGGCGACCAGGGCCTGCGGCGGGTCGCTGCTCGGCGCGAACATCGCGGTCCTCGGCGCGGCATTCAAGCCGGAGTCCGACGACGTCCGGGACTCGCCCGCCCTCAACGTGGCGGGGATGATGCAGCTGCACGGCGCGGTGGTGAGCGTGTTCGACCCCAAGGCGCTCGACAATTCCCGCCGGCTGTTCCCGACGCTGAACTACGCGACCTCGGTCGAGGAGGCGTGTGACAACGCCGATGCGGTGCTGCTCGCCACCGAGTGGGACGAGTTCAAGGCGCTGCGTCCCGCGGACCTGGCGGGGACGGTGCGATCGAAGGTGCTCATCGACGGCCGCAACTGCCTCGATCCCGCTGAGTGGGCGGCCGCCGGGTGGACGTACCGGGGTCTCGGCCGCAGCTGAGGGGCGTGAGCCGGACAGTCGGCCGGATCGTCGTCCGGGGCATCTCCGCGCGGAGGGTGCAACTGGACACTCGTTCGTTATGCTCACGTGGTCCAAGTGCGCGCGATTCGAGCGTCGGCTGCGTGCAACCCCGATTTAAGGCGGCTCGATGAGTGCGGTTCTGGGTGTGTCGGTGGGGTCCAGTGCCGTGCGGATGGCGCGTCCCGACGTCGCCTCCCGCCGCGGACCTGGCGGGGTCGAGGCGTTCCAGCGGCAGGTCATCGCGACGGTGCCGCACCGCGCCGAGGAGACGGCCGCCCAGTCCATCGGGGTGCTGCTCGCGCAGGGCGGCGAGACCGTCGGCGCCACCGGGGTCGCGTACGCCACGCAGCGCCAGGCCGACGCGATGCAGCAGGCGATGGCGCGCCAGCGCCTGCACAACTACCAATTGATCCCCGCGAGCACGGCCGCGATCGTCCGGCTGGAGGCCACCGGGGAGATCTACGACTACCGGACGCTGGTCCTCTACGACCTGGGCAGCTCCGGCCTGACGGTCAGCGTGGTGGACCGGGCCTCGGGGGAGGTGCTGGCCACCGAGCGCAGCACCGAGATCGCGGGCGACTACTTCGACTGGCTGATCAGCGAACACCAGGCGGGCGCGCAGGGCATCGTCTCGCCGGTGGGCGCCGACGAGGCGACCGCATTCAACGAGCGGTGCCGCTTCGCGAAGGAGCAGCTCTCCGCCAGCGAGGCGATCGCCGTGCCGAGCGAGGCCGGGTTGATCCTGCTCTCCCGGGAGACCTTCGAATCGATGATCGTGGTGCCCGTCGAGGGTTCTGCGCGGTTCGCCCGCGGGGTGATCGCGGCGTCCGGCCGGTATCCCGATGCGGTGGTCCTGCTGGGCGGCGGCGCGCACATCCCGCTCGTGCAGTCCATCCTGCGCACCTGGCTCAACCTTCCGACGGTGGTGCCCGCCGAACCGGAGATGGTGACGGCGCAGGGCGCGGCCATGCTGGCGACACCGGTCTCGGTGCCGGAGCCCAAGCGGATCCTCACCGATGCCCCGAGCCCGCGACGGACCCGTGGCGCGTCCCGGCGTCAGCTCGCGATCGCGGGGGCTGCGGCCGCCGGTCTGGTCGTCGTCGCCGGTATCGGCCTGTCCATGGGGCGCGACGGTGCCAACACCACCCAGGGCGAGGGCCGCGCCACGGCCGTGACCGAGGACCGCGAGACGCCGTCCACGACCTCGGCGCCCCCGACCACCACGACGACGACACCGCCGACGTCGACGCCCTCGCGTGCCCCTGCGCCGTCGCCCGCCGCAGAGTCGTCCTCGGCGAACCCGGCGCCGCCGGTTCCTGGCCCGCCGCCGCGGCGCTACCTGAACCTGCCGGACCCCATCCAGATCGAGGTGCCGCCGGGCGTCGAGCTGCCGCCGGGCATGGTCCGCTGACGCCGGACGTCGAGCACGCCGCGTGGCGGCGCCCCGGCCGGGGCGTCAGCGCGCGTGTCTTCCCCCCGGCCGCCCGGTGGCCGCGGCGCCGGACCGCGGCGGGCGGGCCAGCATCACCGCGATCGCCGTGGTGAGCGGGACGGACAGGGCCAGGGCGATGCCGCCGACCGAGGAGCGCACGATCTCGATCGCGACCGCGTCACCGAGCAGCACGTCGTTGATCGAGCGGCCGGCGACGCTGAAGAGCAGCAGCAGCGGCAGCGCGCCGCCTGCGTAGGCCAGCACCAGGGTGTAGACGGTGCTGGCGATGTGATCGCGGCCCACGCGCATCGCGGAGCCGAAGATCTGGCGGCGGGTGGCCTCGCGCTCGATGCCCGCGAGCTCGAACGCCGTCGAGGCCTGGGTGATGGTGACGTCGTTGAGCACACCCAGCGAGCCGATGATGAACCCGGCGAAGAGCAGGCCGGTGATGCTCACGTGCTCGATGTAGGTCTGCACGTTGGTGTTCTGTTCCTCGGACAGCCCCGTCAGGTGCGTCATCTCGATCGTGACCCACGACAGCAGCGCGGCCAGCAGCATCGACGCCAGGGTGCCGAGCAGGGCCGAACTGGTCCGCAGGCTCACCCCGTGCGCCAGGTACAGCACTGCGTAGAGGATGGCGGCGCCGCCGACGAGGGCGACCGGGATCGCGGGCTGGCCGTCGAGCAGAGCGGGCAGCATGAACCCGACGAGCACGCCGAAGGCGACGAGGAGCCCGAGCAGGGCGCGCACGCCCCGCCAGCGGGCGACCGCGGCGATGACGATCACGAACGCTGCGACGATCAGCAGCAGTGGGAGCCCGCGGGCGAAGTCCTCGAATGAGTACATGGTGGCACCGGACGGATCGGTCTGGCGCACGAGCCGGATGCTGTCCCCGACACGCAGATCCGGCTGCCCGGGGCCGGGCCCGATCTCCAGCAGCGTCGTCGTGCCCTCGTTCGGGCCGGATTCGATGTCGATGAGGCTGCGCTGGCAGTGGTAGGAGTCGTTCGGCGGAGGCTGCGGCGAACCCGTGAAGGGCCTACCGGCGGAGGCGCTTCCGCACGGTCCGATGTCCTGCAGCGTGACGGTGCCCGCCTCGGTGACGACGGCGCCGCCGCCGGAGGTCTGGAAGGGCAGCGGGATGTCGATGCTGCGGCTGCTCGGCCACAGGACGACCGCGCCTGCGAGCACCGCGATGCCGATCGCGACGAGCAGTCCGACGACCACGCGGGCGGCGACCGGGCCGACCGGGATCGGACCGCTGTGCCCGTGCCCGTGTCCATGTCCGTGGTGGCCGTTTCGCAGCTCTGTCACGTTGGCCTGCTCGCCCGGATGGTGGCCGCGCGGCCCTGTCGACGCATCCGGCCAGGGTACCGACCTCGGGTGGACGGAAGACCGGGCCGCTCCCGAGCCCGGAACGCCGTGTGGAACGGCTCGGTGCCCGACGGCGATGTACCCGGTGACCGCCGATGCCGACGATGGGGGAACCGCACTGTGGACGTACCCACGCGAACCTGGGTGAGCGCGGTGGCCCTGGTCCTTCCGGCTCTGGCCGTGTCCACCGCGTGTGGAGCGCCGGACCCGGATCACCCTGCCGGGGAGGCGCACGGGTTGCGGTGTCAACAGTTCGAGTCGTTCTCGGGGCAGCTCCTCGTCGGCGATTCGCCGTCGCTGCCGACCGTCCCCGACGTGGTGCCCACCCTGCCCACCGTGCCCGACGTGGTTCCCGTGGAACCAGGGGCGCAGCCATCGCCCGCGCCCGTTCTACCCACCCTGGATTCGATCGAGATCGAACCGACCGCCGCCGCGGACACCATCGTGTTCGGTCTCGGCGGAGATGGATCGATGGGGTGGAGCGCCCGCTTCGTGCAGATGCCGCTCCTGCACGGCACGGATGAACCGGTGTCGATCTCGGGTGCGTGCGTTCTGCAGATCGACCTGACCGGCGTGGACTCGAACATCGACTCGTTGCGGCGCGAGGTGCCGATGCGGATATCGCCCGAGGGCGAGGCGTCTTCCGTGGTCGAGGTTCTCGGCTACCCGAGCGGCAGCGCGCTGGTGCAGTCCTTCGTGGGAACACGGAGCGGTACGCCCACGGTCACGGTCGAAGCGTCGGTCGACCGCACCGCCATCACCGTCGCGATTTCGTCCTGAGAATGTTGCCTCTGTGTGGCTTTTTTGTGGCTTCGTGTGCTTCAATTGTGCCGCGCACGCGATGCGGAAACACACCGAAACCAGCGCTGAGGAGCGCCTACTCGGTTGGGAGACCCGGGAGCGCGAGTGGTCAGCGCCGAATTCGGGGAAGTTTTGCAGCGGTGGCGGGGAACAGGGGGGTGTGTCCCCGCCACCGACCCGATTGCCCACAGGGGGGGGAGGGGCAATCGGGCTTGCTGGACACACAAGGTGTCTTGTGTGAATGTACATGGCGCGGATCTGGCTGTCATCGTGGGGGGGTAGTCGGCCGTCCAGTTAGCCTCCGGGGCCTACCGCGAGCCCCGTTCGATAGGGTTCGCCGGTGGCCCGATCACTGGAAGTCGCGCGCAGGCGGGTGGACGCGTTCATGGATGCGCTGCCCATCGAGCGGCCCTGGTCCTTCGACGATTTCATCGGCTGGATGGAGGCCGAGCGCGGGCGACCGATCCGGTTGGAGCCGGTCGACGCCGCGGTGATCAGGGGCGCTCCATGCGGGTTGTGGATCGGTCGCGAACACGACGATGTCGTAATGTACGCCGCAGATGCCTCGGTCTACCTGCGAAGGCACATCATCTACCACGAACTGGCCCACATCCTCCGCGGCGATTCCGGCCTCAACGTCGACCTGACGACGCTGCAGAAGCTGGCCCCCGACGTGCGGCCCGAGACAGTGCGCTCGCTGCTCGGCCGGGCTGCCTACGACGACGAGGTGGAGCAGGAAGCCGAGCTCCTCGCGACGCGGCTGTTCCTGGCCGACTCGGGCGCGGTGAGCGCGCGGTCCAAGGCCGGCGCCAAGCAGTCGGTGCGGGTGTCGCGGCTGAACAATGTGGTCTGGAGCCGAAGCTGACCTCCACCATGCCCGCGGCGATCATGTGGCCGCTGCTGGTCGGCATCTGGGTGATCACGCTGATCCGGTTGGCCGTGATGCGGGAGGCACTGGCGCAGCGCCGGATCAATCTGGTCCTGCTCTTCTGGGCGGTGCCGGCGGCCCTGCGGGTGCCGGAGGTCCAGTCCGCCCTCGCGCCACATCTCACCGACATCGCGGTCATACGGCCGTTGACGCACCTCTGCGTGATGCTCGCAGGCGCCGCCATCCTCGGCCTTGCCACAGCGCTCAACGAGGGTGCGGACGAGCCGTACTGGCGTCAGCCGGCGGTGTACGCGATCACGCTCGCGCTGGGCGTCTCGCTGCTGATGCTGAGTCAGAAGTCCCGGGATGCCGGCCTCACGATCGAGGCGGCGGGCGGCTGGCAGTGCGCGGTCTACTTCGTCTTGTACTCGATCCCGATTGTCGTCGCGGTGTGTGTGGCCCTGGTGATCTGTTACGAGTTCCTGCGGTCCGGACCCGGCTGGCTCGAGTTGGTAATGATCGTGATTGTGGGCGTGATGTGCATGTTCTCCCTGGTGGACAACGTCGCGAGGCCGGTCGCGGCCTTCTTCTCGGCCGCCCAGGTGGACAACGCGTTGACGAGGTGGCGGGCCGGATCCAACGACGTCCTCTTCCTCCCTGAGGTGGCCCTGATCGCCGTGGTCAGCATGGTGCCCGTCATCGCGATGTGGATGCGCCGACGGGAACTGCGTCAGCTCGAACCGATGTGGTCGACGCTGACGGCCGCGGTACCCCAGGTGGTCCTGCCGGCATCCGGGTTCGAGGAGCGTCTGCACCGGACGGTCGTCGAGATCTGGGACGCCACCATGCAACTGCAGCCGTACACCTCGGCCGCCGTCGACGCGGATCTGGAGGATGAGCTGGAGCGCCGCGGGCTGGACGGCGACACCAGGTCGGCGGTCCGCCGGTCGGTACCGCTGCTGCGCGCCTGCGAGCGGAAGCGGACCGGGGGTCCCCCGCTGGAGGCGACGGGCGCGGGGGAGGCGGACACCCCGCACGACGACCTCGTCGACGAGACACGCGCGCTGCTGCGCCTGGCCCGCAGCTGGCGGCTCGCCGCGACCATCGCGCACCAGACCGGCTCCCGAGCAACCGAACCGAGCGAGGCCCGAGGCCTTCGCCGCCCCGACACCCGAGAGAGGAGCGCGGTCCCCGGCCCACCAGTGGTGAGCGCGGGTTCTGCCATCTGATGGAGACACGACCGATCCCGCACCCACCGCGCCGAGTCCCCCTCGTGGGCGACATCCTCGGGATGGACCGCAGCGCCCCCAGTCAGCGCACGCTGTGGCAGCATCAGCGGCTCGGACCGATCTATCAGCGTGTCATCGTCGGCACCAAGCTCACGTTCGTGACCGGTTCGGAGTTGGTCGAGGAGATCAACGACGAGAAGCGGTTCCGCAAGCACGTCGGCCGGCCGCTGGAGAAGCTGCGGACCATCGTCGCCGACGGCCTGTTCACTGCGTTCCACCACGAGCCGAACTGGTCGAAGGCGCACAACATCCTGATGCCGGGCTTCACCAGGGAGGCGATGCGCGGCTACCACCAGACGATGCTGGAGACCACCCGCGAGCTGATCGGCCGCTGGGACGAGCACGCCACCACGGAGTTCGTCGACGTGCCCGCGGAGATGAGCAAACTGACGCTCGAGATGATCGGCCGCGCCGGGTTCGGGTACAGCTTCGACTCGTTCGGCAGCGCGCACGGCGATCAGGAGGACCCGTTCGTCGGCGCGATGCTACGGGCGCTGCGGCACGCGGAACAGACCGCGATCCCGATCCCGTTCCGCTCGCTGTTCGCGGGCAAGGCCGAGCGGCAGAACGATGCCGACATCGCGTACGTGGCCGGCGTCGTGGACGAGGTGATCGCCGAGCGGCGCGCCAGCCCCGACGAGACAAGTCGCCCCGACCTGCTGGACCTGATGCTGGATTCAGCCGACCCCGAGACGGGCGAGCGGCTCGACGAGGTGAACATTCGCAACCAGGTGCTGACATTCCTCGTCGCGGGGCATGAGACCTCGGCCAATGCCCTGGCGTTCGCGCTGCACTTCCTGGCGCAGAACCCGGAGATTGCGTCCAGAGCGCGGGCCGAGGTGGAGTCGTTGTGGCCCGGCGCCGATCGGCCGGAGGTCTCCTTCGAGCAGGTCGCGAAGCTGCGCTACGTGCGCCGGGTGGTGGACGAGACGATGCGTCTGTGGCCGACCGCTCCCGGCTACTTCCGGGAGGCAGTCGCCGACACGACGATCGGCGGTGACAGCGATGGTGGGGGTTACGGGTTCGCGGAGAACGACTGGGCGTTCGTACTGGTGCTCGGTCTGCACCGCGATCCGGTCTGGGGGCCCGACGTCGAGACCTTCGACCCGGACCGGTTCCTACCGGAGAAGGTGCGGTCCCGCCCCGGCCACGTCTACAAGCCCTTCGGCACCGGGCTGCGGGCGTGCATCGGCCGGCAGTTCGCGCTGCACGAGATGGTGCTGGCGCTGGCGCTGCTCGTGCAGCGCTACGACCTCGAGCCGGAACCCGGCTACCAGCTCAGGGTCAAGGAGCAGCTCACCCTCAAGCCGGATGGGTTCCGGCTGCGGGTGCGCCGCCGGGTCCGTCCGTGACATCCCCCGTCGCTCCGCTCGCCCCGCCGAGCCGCGCCAGCAACCCGATCAGTTCCTCCATTGCCTGACGGGGCAGCGCCCCGCCGGCCGGGTCGGGGTCGGTGAGCGAGCGCATCGACAGGCTCCTCACCCCGGCGTCGCGGGCGCTGATGCAGAGCCGGACCTGGGTGTCGACGTACCCGTAGTCGCTGCCGGACAGGTACGCCCGTGAGACCTCGAAATGGTCGGCAACGGCATCGCGGAGGTCGAGGGGCGGATCGGCGAGGCTGCCGTCGCGGATGGACTTGACCATCCGCGGCTCGACGGGGCGCCGGAGTCGGTCGCCCAGCGCCAGCGCGACCTCCTCGTTCGTCTGCTCGGGGTCGCCGCGCCGGTGTCCCCACTCGAACAACCGGTTGACTCGGGTGGACAGGGGAATCGGCTGTACGTCCGCGTGGGTCATGCGTCTGCTCCTCGTCGTGCCTGCCACCGTCGGCGGAACCTCGAATCGAGGTCGGCGTCCGCGTCGATCGGCCGGCCGGCCAGCCACCGGCGGTAGAGCCGTTCCTCGGCGTCGGCCGGATCCTCACCGACAGGTTCGTCGAGGTGGTGGCCGAAGGCGAACTCGATCAGGGCGGGCACAGGGATGCCAGGGCCGCCGTTGCGCTCGAGCATGTCGGTGACATACACGCCGGTGATCCGGGAGATGGCCGCGTTGAGTGCGTCGGTGGCCTTGACGAACTCGTCCTCGGTGACCTCGGACCACCGGTCGCGGAACGAATTGAGCGTGGCGTGCGGGGCCAGCAGGTCGGCGATCATCTCGACGGACACCGCGACGGACTCGGGCCCGAACCCGGTCGCGCCGCGCGGCCTGCCAGTGGCGCGGTCGGGCTCGGCCTCGAGCGGGTCGGGCACGCCGCCGAGCAGGGTGCGGGCGGCGCTGCCCGCGGCCCAGTTCAGGCCGGTGTCGAGGCGTCGGAGGGTGCGCTGGCTGGGCTCGGGGCCGGTGCCGTTCTCGGCCCGCGTCTGGGCCGCGTCGGACGGGCCACCCGCGGCCCGGACCTCGTCCTGGGTCAGGTTCAGGGCGCGGCGGCGTTCGGAGACGAATCTGCCGAAGCGCGCTCTGCTCTCGGAGACCATGAGTGCACCCTATGTTGTCTGGGTCACCCAACCAACATCGAGACCATTGCTTTGTCGCTTGTTTGTGGCTTTTGGCGGAGCCTGATTCAGAAGCTTTCGCGGTGCACGGCCTCGGAGAGCGGCCTGCCGTCCCGCCAGCCGAAGCGCACCAGGTCGGGGGTCTCCTGGAACTCCGACACCGGGCCGACGCACAGCCAGGCGATGGGCCGCACCGGGGACGGGATCCCGACCAGCTCGGTGAGGTAGTCCTCCTCGTAGAACGAGACCCAGCCGACGCCGATGCCCTCGGCGACCGCGGCCAGCCAGATGTTCTGGATCGCGAGCACCGCGGAGAACACGCCGGTGTCCTCGACGGTGTGCCTGCCGAGCACGTTCGCGCCGCCGCGGCTGGCGTCGTAGGTCACCACCACGCCGGTGCCGGACTCCTGGATGCCCTCGATCTTGATCGGGTCGAAGGTGGCGCGGCGCTCCGGCGGCAGCGAGTCGGCGAAGTTCCGCCTGCAGCCCGCGACGTGCTCGGCGAACGTATCGAGCGTCTCGGGCTTCTGCACGACGACGAAGTCCCAGGGCTGGGTGTTGCCGACGCTGGGCGCGCAGTGCCCGGCCTGCAGGATCCGGGTCAGCTGCTCCTCGGAGACCCGCTCACCCGTGAACTCGGCGCGGACGTCGCGGCGCATCCGGATGGCGTCATAGACCGAGAGCGGCTCGCCGGTCATGCGATCTGTCCTGCTGGGAAAGTCCGAGGTGCGCACACCCCACTGACGGTAGCCGATCGGACGCCCCGGCCGCCGCGGCGCACCCTCGACCAGTACGCACACACGGTGACGAGATCGCACACGTTCTGGGCGAAGAATGGGTGTGCGATCTCGTCAAATGCTGTGCGACGCCGGTAACGCTTCGCCTGCTCCGGTCGGTAGACCGAGTGTGAACAGGATTCGAGTTGCCTTGACACTGTTGCTCGTCGGCGTGCTGTCGCTCCTCGGTTCGGGAGTTGCGGCGGCGAACCCTCCGGGGCCGGACCCGTTGGCGGGGGTACCGGAATCGCTGCGACCGATCGCCGGTGCCGCCATCGTGTTCCTCAGCAACGTCTGGAACGCCTTCGCAGACGTGGCGAACTTCATCATGTTCGGTTCGAGCTGACGCCCGCACCGAAGCGCTCCTGCTACTGGCTGTAGCCGGCCAGGAAGTTGCCGAACCGCTCGATCGCGACCGCCAGGTCGCGGGCCCACGGCAGGGTCACGATCCGCAGGTGATCGTGGTTGGGCCAGTTGAACCCGGTGCCCTGGACCACGAGGATCTTCTCCTGCAGCAGCAGGTCCAGGACCAGCTTGGCGTCGTCGTGGATCTCGTAGACGTTGGGGTCGAGCCGGGGGAAGGCGTACAGCGCGCCCTTCGGCCGCACGCAGGTGACGCCCGGGATCATGTTCAGCCGCTCCCATGCGACGTCGCGCTGCTCGAGCAGCCGGCCGCCGGGCAGGATCAGTTCCTCGATGCTCTGGTGCCCGCCGAGTGCCACCTGGATGGCGTGCTGCGCGGGCACGTTCGGGCACAGCCGCATCGAGGCGAGCAGGTCGATGCCCTCCAGGAAGCTCGCCGCGTGGTCCTTCGGGCCGGTGATGGCCAGCCAGCCCGAGCGGTACCCGGCCACCCGGTAGGCCTTGGACAGGCCGTTGAACGTCAGGCAGAGCAGGTCGGGGGCGAGGGTCGCCAGCGAGATGTGCTTGGCGTCGTCGTAGAGGATCTTGTCGTAGATCTCGTCGGCGAGGAGCAGCAGCTGGTGCTTGCGGGCCAGCGCGACGATCTGGCTCAGCACCTCGGCCGTGTAGACCGCGCCGGTCGGGTTGTTCGGATTGATCACCACGATCGCCTTGGTGCGCGGGGTGATCTTCGATTCGATGTCGGCGATGTCCGGGTTCCAGCCGTCGGACTCGTCGCACAGGTAGTGCACCGGGGTGCCGCCCGCGAGGCTGGTCGTCGCGGTCCACAGCGGGTAGTCGGGCGCCGGGATCAGCACCTCGTCGCCGTTGTCGAGTAGCGCCTGCATCGTCATCGTGATCAGCTCGGACACGCCGTTGCCGAGGTAGACGTTGTCGACGTCGAGGTCGGGGAAGCCCGGGACCAGCTCGTAGCGGGTGACGATGGCGCGGCGGGCGGACAGGATGCCCTTGGAGTCGGAGTAGCCCTGCGCGGTCGGCAGCGCGGCGATCATGTCGCGCATGATCACGTCGGGCGCCTCGAAGCCGAACGGGGCCGGGTTTCCGATGTTCAGCTTGAGGATGCGGTGGCCCTCGGCCTCGAGCCGGGCGGCGTGCGCGTGTACCGGTCCACGGATCTCGTACAGCACGTTCTGCAGCTTCGCGGACTGGTTGAGCACGCGCGGCTGGATGTGGGTGTGGTGGGAGGGCTCCGAGACGGTCACCGGTCCATGGTGCCACCCCGGTTCAAGCGGATTTCTCCCGCTACCCCGCATGTGGCGCAGGTAACGGGCTGATCGGACGCGGTCCGCACCACGGAATCGTTGTTCGGCGGCACCAGGGGAGAGGACCCTGAAAGACGGAACGAACTCCGCACGGAACTGGCATTCCCATGAACGCACCGAGCTTTCCCCGGCCCGCGCCCGTCGACCTCGCGCACCACTCGCACCTGACGGGGATCTTCGAGCCGCAGCGGGAGGAGGTGGACGTCCGCGGCCTCGAGATCGTCGGTGAGCTGCCGTCGGACCTGCGCGGCGCGTACCTGCGCAACGGGCCCAACCCGCGGTTCGACCCGATCGGCCGCTACGTCTACCCGCTCGACGGTGACGGCATGGTGCACCGGATCGAGCTGGCGGACGGTGCCGCCCGGTACACCAACCGCTTCGTCCGGACGCCGATGGTGGTGGCGGAGGAGAAGGTCGGCCACGCGATCTGGGCAGGCGTGACCGACCTGTACACGCCGAGCGAGGCCGAGGTCGGGCCCGAGCTGGCCGGGACGCCGCGCGAACTGCCGGACATCAACGTGGTCCGGCACAGTGGTCGGCTGATGGCGATGGCCGAGACCACCAGGCCCTACCTGCTCGACCCAGCCGATCTGCGCACCCTCGGGCCGGAGAGCTGCGACGGCGCGATGGCGGTCGGCAGCACCGCACACCCCAAGATCGACCCGACGACCGGGGAGTTGGTGTTGTTCAACTACCTGCTCGATCCGCCATACCTGACCTGGTCCGTGGTCGCGGCCGACGGTTCGCTCGCCCGCCCGCCCACACCGGTCGCGGGGATGGACAAGGCTCTGATGATCCACGACATGGCCCTGACCGGGCGCTACATCGTTCTGTTGGTGTGCCCGTTGGCTTTCGACATGGCCGGCCTGCTCACCGGCGGGTCGGTACTGGACTGGCGGCCGGATGACGGCACCAGGGTGGCCCTGATCCCGCGCGACGGCGGCCCGGTCCGGTGGGCGAGCTGCGAGGCGTTCTGGGTGTGGCACTTCGCGAACGGGTTCGACCTGCCCGACGGGCGGGTGAGCGTCGACTACGCGCAATGGTCGTACCCGGGCGGGTTCGCGGACGCCGATCACCCGAACGTCGGCACGCTGATGCGGGCGGTGATCGATCCGGAGACCGGCGCGGTGCAGCGAACGGCCGTGTCGGACAGGGACGTCGAATTCCCCCGCATCGACGACCGCAGCCTCACCAGGGGCCACGGCACCGTCGCGACCGTCGGCAAGCTCGCAGGCCCAGAGGGCCCGATGGATTCTCTGTGGTTCTTCGGGCCGTCGGGATCCGAGGCGCACTGGGATCCGGGCAGCCTCACGGTGGGCGAACCGGTCTTCATGCCCGGTGCGGCACACGACTACTGGGGGATGATCGGCACCGACCGAGCCGACATGTCGTCGTGGTTCTGTGTGCTCCCCGCCGAGGATCCCGGATCGGGCCCGCTCGGCAGGGCGCGATTGCCGCTCCGGGTGCCCGCCGGGCTGCACGGGGCGTGGTTGCCCGCGTGATGTGTCGATATCGCGGTCGCTGATAGATTCTGCGCGGGAGCGCGTCGAATGGGCGTGCAGGGGTAATGCGCGGGGGCGAAATGGCAGATTTCAGAGTCAATCCGGATGACCTGGATAAATTCGCAGCAACATTGGCTGATCTGGCCACACAGGCATCGCAGGCCGAGGAGTACCTGAACAAATGGCTCCAGATCGGATACGCCGAGGGTCGTCTCTTTGCCCCTGTGGTCGAGAAGATCTCGGATGTGCTGTCGACGTTGACGCCTGCCTACGCGACTCTGACGACGCTGAGTGGTGACGCGGGCAACGAGCTCGGCCGAGCCGCTAATTCGTACCGCGTCACGGATGTTAATACCGCAGGGCAACTCGACGCTACGTATCAGGAGTCGTGATGCCTCCAAACCCGATCGAGCATCTCAAAGATCCCGCATCCATGGATCCCGTACCGGACCTGGTGGAGAACATCCTCGGCGCATCCCAGTACATCAGCGTGTCGTACTGGCTGGGTCAAGCGGCCGCATTGGCGACAGGCACCAACCCATGGGAGTGGGTGGCAGAGCAGTTTGCGGGGGACTGGGAAGCCGTCAACAAAGCGGGACAAGCGCTGTCGAACCTCGACGAGTTCAACCGCAGCTACGCTGCCGCAGTCCGCATCGGGATGGAGGGTGTTGACCACTCGTGGGATGGGCATGCAGCCGACGCGGCGGCCGAGTACTTTTCGCGGTTCAGTGGTTCTGTGAACGGCCAGGCACATGTCATTGGTGAGATCGGCGACCAATTGAAGATGATGTCGACCGGAATGTATGAGACGGCGCAGGCCATCAAGGGCTTGTGGGAGTTCTTATTGGATCTACTCATCGCAGCTGCCCTGGAGATGGCAGCTGCGGCCGCGACAGGGGTGACCGTCATCGGTCCGGTACTCGCGGGAGCCGCGGCGGTCGCAACGATCGCCAAGGCGATGGGCGTGTGGGGCGAGGTATTGACTCTCCATTCGAATACTTGGAATGCCGCACAAGGCACGATTGGGGTCATCGCAGGCAGTCTCGGTGGCTTGCAGGACTTGGAGGCCAATGTCCTTCCCACACGCTCCTATGATCACCCGGGGGTTTGAATGAACTCTGAAACTGACATACCTGTGGATATTGCCCGGGGTGATCGTGGACTTTCGTCCCACCTGAAGGCCTGCATGCAACTCCTTGCAGAACGGAGTGAGGACGCCGAGTTCAAGGCGGCCATCGCAGATGCGGTCGCGGGCAAGCGAAGCCTGCGGGACTTGGTTGGGTCGGATTCATTCGAGCGGGTTCTCAGCCCATTGGTCGATTCCTTCGCTGAGCAATACCGTGAGCTCAGTGACACCGATCGAGAGGCGATGGCGGTGGAAGGTCAACGTCAACTCGATCGGCTCGGCGCGACTTCACCGAATCTTGAACCTGCGGACGAGGATGAAGGCTATGGGTCCCGTGGAGTTTTGAGCTCGGATTGGTAGAAGGTCTCAGCAAGTTCGAATGGCTAATGCGTGAATGAACTTGGGGTCCGGGTGTTCCACGATGAGCCCTGAGCCATCGGCGGCAGCGTGAGTTCCCGTCAATCTGGGCAGCGAGCCGAGGACGAATGGAACCACTGAACCCAAAAAAAGGGCCAGCCCGATCAGAAATGGCCAGATCAGGCTGGGGCTCGCATCGCCCGTCGCGCGGATCAAGACCACAGCGATCAGTGCCAGCAGACCCGACGCGAGCATCAGCAAGAACGATCCGAAATAGACGCGGCGGCGGAGATCGCATTGCCGGCACAGCGGCCAACGGGCCTTCACGAGGACAGCGTGCTGAGAATCCTCCGACACGCCGGCGGCCGTCGAGAAGATATTCGCGGTGATGCCGAAGCGCCGGCCGGGTGCTCTGGACGCCGACGGCTTCGTCCTCACCATCATCTTGACGCGCCGCGATTCCGGAAGCCCATGCGCTGAACATGCTCGGGGGGCCCGCTCCTCCAGAACATAGAGGTATGGCCCCTTGCGATGCGAGGCCTCTGCCGATGGCACCCCTCGACCGGCCAGTGCCCGTGTCGACAGCTTGACTGCTTCTTGATCCCCCACGAATACATATTGGACTATCGCCTTCGAGTCGACCCGGCTGGCCGCCGCTGTGCGCGATTGTCGGCGACTCGGCCTAAGTTGGACCGCATGCCACAGCGCGCACCCTACGGTTCCTGGCTCTCGCCCATCACCGCCGCGGACCTCGCCTCCAGCGGGCACCCGGTCGACGCCGGCCACTTTGTCGGCGAGGAGATCTGGTGGTCCGAGCTGCGTCCCAGCGAGGGCGGGCGGACCTCGATCCGGCGCGCGGGCAGGCGCGGGGAGCCCGAGGACGTGCTGCCGCCGCCGTGGAACGCCCGCACCCGGGTGCACGAGTACGGCGGCGGCGGGTGGACGGTCACCCACGACGGTCGGCTGGTGTTCGCGGAGTTCAGCGACCAACGCGTGTACGCGCTCCGTCCGGGTGAGCACCCGATCCCGCTCACGCCGCCGCCCGCGGTCCGCGCGGGGCTGCGGTACGGCGAGCTGAGCGTCGTCGGCGACGAGGTGTGGTGCGTACGCGAGACCCATTCGGCCGACGGCGAGGTACGTCGCGACATCTGCGCCATCCCGCTCGACGGCTCCGGCGGCGGCGATCCCGCACGGCTGCGGTCGGTGGTGTCCGGCTCGCACTTCCTGGCCTACCCGCGGCTCTCGCCCGACGGCAGGCGACTCGCCTGGATCGCCTGGGACCACCCGCAGATGCCATGGGACGGCACCGAACTGCGGGTCGCCGAGCTCGACGAAAACGGTGTCTGCGGCCCGGGCCGGGTGCTGCTCGGCGGGCCCGAGGAGTCGGTGCTGCAGCCGCAGTGGTTCGACGACGGCTCCCTCTACGCGATCAGCGACCGCAGCGGCTGGTGGAACCTGTACCGGGTGGATCTCGGTGCTCAGCCGCCACAACCCGTGTGCCCGTTGGACGCGGACTTCGGCGCGCCCCTCTGGCATCTCGGTGTCCGCTGGTACGCCGAGCTGGCGGACGGTCGCCTGCTCGCCACCCGCACCGTCGGCACGGACACGCTGGCACTGGTCGACCCATCCGACGGCTCGATCCGGGACCTCGACCTCGGCGACCTCACCTCCCTCGGCATCACGGACGTGCGCGGCGATCGGGTGTTGCTGCGCAGCGGTGGCGCGCAGACGCCTGGCGGGCTGCGGCTGCTGGACCTGGGCACGGGTGCGGTCACCGATGTCCGGCTCGGCGTCGACGATCTGCCCGATGTCGCGTATCTGCCGACCGCGCAACCGATCACGGTCACCGGGCCGCAGGGGCGTGAAGTGCACGCGTACACCTATGCGCCGCGCAACCCGGACTACGCGGGGGTGGATGGGGAGCTGCCGCCGTACGTCGCGTTCGTGCACGGTGGCCCGACCGCACACGTCGCGCCCGCGCTGAGCATGGTGTTCGCGTATTTCACCAGCCGCGGGATCGGCGTGATCGATGTGAACTACGGCGGATCGAGCGGATACGGCCGCGAGTACCGCAACCGGCTGCGTGGGCAGTGGGGGATCGTGGACGTCGAGGACACCATCGCCGCCGTCCGCGGGTTGGCCGACGTCGGGCTTGCCGATCCGCGGCGGCTCGCGATCGAGGGCGGCTCGGCGGGCGGCTGGACGGTGCTGGCGGCGCTGACGACCTCCGATGTGTTCGCCTGTGGTGCCTCGTATTACGGCGTCGCCGAGCTCGAGCTGTTCGTCCAGGAGACGCACGACTTCGAGTCCAGGTACATCGACGGCCTGATCGGTCCGCTGCCGGAGAGCAAGGAGCTCTACGCGCGGCGGGCGCCGGTGAACAATGTCGACGGGCTCTCCTGCCCGGTGCTGCTGCTGCAGGGCCTCTCGGATCCGATCGTGCCGCCGTCGCAGGCGGAGCGGTTCCGGGATGCGATGGTCCGCAAGGGGATACCGCACGCCTACCTGGCGTACGAGGGGGAGGCACACGGCTTCCGGAAGGTGGAGACCATCGTCAGCTCGCGTGAGGCGGAGCTGTCGTTCTACGGCCAGGTGCTCGGCTTCGAGACGCCCGGGATCCCGCGGCTCGAGCTCTGGCGTCCGTAGCCGTCGTCGCGCTTCGTCTTGCTTGCACACCCTTTGGCAAGGTCGCACGGGTATTCCGGTGCCAGAGGGTGTGCGATCTCGGGAGAGGGTGTGCGGGGGAGCGAGAGGTCACGGCTTCGGCGTGCACGCCACCCGGCCGCGGGGCGGCGGCGACAGGCGGGCTCGCTCGATCGCGTCGAGGATGCGGCCGGCCACCACGCGCGGCGTCGCCAGGTCCTGCCAGGTCCACCGCGCCACCTGCCAGCTCGCGGCGCGAAGGGCGTCCTCGCGCTGCTTCTCCGCCCACAGCACGTCCGCGGGCGTCTGGCCCTCCGGCACCAGGCGACCGTACTTGACCTGGCCGTCGAATTCGCCGACGACTCCGAGCTCCTCGAACAGGAAGTCCACCCGGCCGAGGTGGGCGCCGTCCGGGGCGTACAGGTTCGGCTGACAGTCCGGGACGGGGAGTTGCTCCCTGACCATCAGCACTCGGCTGCGTGACTCGCCGACGCTCTCCGATCGACCGTCGAGCAGATCCACGACGCGGTGGGCCCTGCGGCGGCCCGAGCGCTCGGGCAGGCCGCCGACGGCCTCGCCGAGTTCGGCGGCGGTGAGCGCGGTCGTGCGCAGCGCGTGGTCACCAACGACGACTGCCTCCTCGAAGGGGAGCGAGCGCGCCAGGTCGAGGACGGTGCGGGCGAGCGTGGTCACGCGCAGCCCGGCGACCTCGGTTGTCTCGTGGTCGGCGAGCTCCGCCACGTGCACGTGCCGCAGCCCGGTCCTGCGCCCGCCGCCCGTGCGGTTGCGAGTCAGGTGGACTCGACGCAGGGGCGTGTTCCACATCTCGAGGCCATGTACCGCCGCGGCGGACTGGTGGCTCAGCACGGCATCCGGCGACGCGACCCGCAGCGCTGCCTCCGCCACCAGCCGGTGAACCGCAACGGGATCGAGCGTGTCCAGGTCGTCGCGGGGCGCATACGTTCCCGGCCGCAGCCGCTCCCAGGCCCCGGTGCGGCACTGGCGCTGCAGTTCGTGGTCGGTGGCGCCGCGTCGCAGTGCCTCCTGGCGTCGGATGATGTGTGCCCCCATGCGATGAAGGCTGCACCTCGGCTCGGGGGTTCGGCGTTCGGAGCGCTGGGCGAACCAGCAGCCTGTGCACGGGTCGTGGGTTGTGCACAGGCGGCTGGTTTTGCGTCGGGCGCACACCCGTTGCCAAGGTCGCACTGGGTTTGGGCGCCCAACGGGGGTGCGAACTTGCCAAAAGGTGTGCGGCCAAACAGAACGCGCCCCCACCGAGAGTCGGTGGGGGCGCGTTGCTGGGTGTTGCTACTTCTTGCGGCCCGGGGCCTTGGCGCCGGCCTTGAACCCGAGTCCGCCCGCCTTTGGCTGGGGCAGCGGAGCGGCCTCAGCGGCAGGTGCACCGTTGTCGGCAGGAGCACCATTGGCCTCCGGTACACCGTTGGCGGAGGGAGCCTCGTCGGCAGGTGCACTCTCGACGGCCGGTGCGGCCTCGGCAGGTGCACTCTCGGCGGCGGGGGCAGCCGGGGCCGGAGCCGCGGGCGCGGCGGCGGCCGGGGCGGCCTTGCGCGCACCCGGGGCCTTGGCGCCGGCCTTGAATCCGAGCCCGCCCGCCTTCGGCTGCGGCGGCGCGGCAGGTGCCGGTGCCTCAGCAACCGGTGCCTCGGCAACCGGAGCCTCGGCAACCGGAGCCTCGGCGGCAGGTGCCGGTGCGGCGGCGGCCGGAGCGGCAGCCTTCGCGCCGGGAGCCTTGGCCCCACCCTTCATCTGCAGACCCTTACCGGGAGCCTTGGCGCCGGACGCGAGGCCCAGACCCTTCGGCTTGGCGGGAGCAGCTGCCTCGGCAGCGGGAGCCTCGGCGGCGGCCGGAGCGGCCTCGGCGGCGGGAGCGGCGGCGGCGGGCTTGGCGCCCGGAGCCTTGGCCCCACCCTTCATGCCCAGACCCTTGCCCGGTGCCTTCGCGCCACCCTTGAGGCCGAGGCCCTTCGGAGCGGCGGCCGGAGCCGCAGCGGTCTCGGCGGCAGGAGCAGCCTCGGCGGCGGGAGCGGCAGCGGCGGGCTTGGCGCCCGGAGCCTTCGCACCAGGGGCCTTCGCGAGACCCTTCATGCCCAGACCCTTGACCGGGGGCTTGGAGGCAGGAGCAGCCTCGGCGGCGGGAGCGGCAGCGGCGGGCTTGGCGCCCGGTGCCTTCGCGCCCGGGGCCTTGGCGAGACCCTTCATGCCCAGTCCCTTGACTGCGGGCTTGGCGGCGGGAGCAGCAGCTGCGGCAGCCTCGGCGACCGGAGCGGCCGGTGCGGCTTCGGCGACCGGGGCGGTCTCGGCGGCGGGTGCCGGGGCCTTCTCGCGGGGTTCGACCTTGATGTTCGCGGTCAGTGTCGCGGGCTCGAGGCGGGTGATGGATTCGAGCATCATCTGCGCGACGTCGACGACCTCGACGCCTTCGCCCTGGCCCGATTCCTGGCGTGCGGTGACGCCGTCGGTGAGCATGACGCGGCAGAAGGGGCAGCCGGTCGCGATCTTCTTCGGATCCGTGGACAGCGCTTCGTCGACGCGGTCGACGTTGATGCGCTTGCCGATGTTCTCTTCCATCCACATGCGCGCACCACCGGCACCACAGCACATGGATCGTTCGCCGTGACGCGGCATTTCCTTGAGGTTGCTGCCGGTGGCGGCCATCAGTTCACGGGGCGCGTCGTAGACCTTGTTGTGGCGGCCGAGGAAGCACGGGTCGTGGTAGGTGACGTCCTCGTTGACCGAGGCGACGGGGATCAGCTTCTTCTGCCGCACCAGGCGGTTGAGCAGCTGGGTGTGGTGGATGACCTCGTAGTCGCCGCCCACCTCCGGGTACTCGTTGCCGAGCGCGTTGAAGCAGTGCGCGCAGGTGACGACGATCTTGCGCTTGGACTGCTCGACACCGTCGAAGACGTTGTTGAGCGTCTCGATGTTCTGCATCGCGAGCTGCTGGAACAGGAACTCGTTGCCCGCGCGGCGTGCGGAGTCGCCGGTGCAGGTCTCGTCGGCGCCCAGGACCATGAACTTCACGCCCGCGGTTGCGAGCAGTTCGGCGACGGCCTTGGTGGTCTTCTTGGCGCGGTCCTCGTAGGCGCCGGCGCAGCCGACCCAGAACAGGTATTCGTAGTCCTCGAAGGTGTCGGCGTCCTTGCCGTAGACGGGGATCTCGAAGTCCATCTCGTTGATCCAGTTGAGGCGGTCCTTGGAGTTCTGGCCCCAGGGGTTGCCCTTGTTCTCGAGGTTCTTGAACAGCCCGGCCAGCTCGGATGGGAACTCCGACTCGATGAGCACCTGGTAGCGGCGCATGTCGATGATGTGGTCGACGTGCTCGATGTCGACGGGGCACTGCTCGACGCAGGCGCCGCAGTTGGTGCACGACCACAGGGTCTCGAGGTCGATGACCGGAGCCAGTTCACCCTCGACGGTCTCGCCGACCAGCTTGCGGCCGGCCTCGGTGAGCGCGGCCTCGGGGATCTTTGCCAGCGCGGCCTCGTTGACGTTGCCGTCGGCGTCGACCAGGCCGATCTCGTCGCCGGCTGACCCGTTGCCCCCAGGGCCTTTACGGCCACCGGCCAACAGGTAGGGCGCCTTCGCGTAGCCGTGGTCGCGCAGCGACATGATCAGCAGCTTCGGCGACAGCGGCTTGCCGGTGTTCCAGGCGGGGCACTGTGACTGGCAGCGGCCGCACTCGGTGCAGGTGGTGAAGTCGAGCCAGCCCTTCCAGGAGAAGTCCTCGATCTGGCCGGCGCCGAGGGTGTCGGTGTCGGGGTCGACGTTGTCCATGGTCAGGGCCTTGCCCTTGGACATCATCGGCTTCGCGGCACCGAGGGCGACGCCGCCGTCGTCCTCACGCTTGAAGTAGATGTTCGGGAACGCGGAGAAGCGGTGCCAGGCGACACCCCAGGTGATGTTGCGACCGACCACGTACAGCCAGATCATGCCGGACATCAGCTTGACGAACGCGAAGATCGAGACCATGACCGCGCTGGCGGGCAGCAGCTTGGCGACGTTCATGGTGAAGAAGTCGGTCCACGGGTTGGCGTGGCCGTAGGTGGCGATCTTGCCTGCCTTCACCATGACCATGCCGAGGCCCTCGACGAACACGACGATCTCGACGAAGTAGGCCGGGCCGAACTTCGAGCCGCCGAAGCGCGAGAGCCGCTCGGGGATCCGCGGGTGGTTGAGCTGGCGGATCACGATCAGCACCGTGATGCCGACGATGGTGCCGATGCCGAGGAGCTCGTCCCAGAGGTGCCACATCCAGGTGTCACCGAAGATCGGCCAGTGGAACTCCGGGTTGAAGGTCTGGCCATAGGCCTCGAACCACAACAGGAAGCCGCCGAGGAAGCCGATCATCACGAGCCAGTGCGCCCAGCCCACGGTGCGGAACTTCTGCATCCGGGTGTGCGCGATGAACTCGATGATCATCTGCTTGAAGCGGGGGACGAACGGGCGCCAGCGGTCCGGGGCTGGTTGACCGAGCTGCACCGTCTTCCCCATGGTCCAGGCCCCACTCAAGAATGAGGCCCAACACACAAGGCTGAGCAGTGCGCCGATCGTGCCCAACGTGATCGTCAGGGCGTTCATGTCACGGCCTTTCCTTCTACGACGGCAACGCCAACGAACTTCTCGGGCGGAGCCTCGGGGCTTGTCACAGCTAAGTTACTCGTCGGTAGCATCCCGAGCCAACGTCGAGTCCATGGTCGCATCGCCCGGGGGTCGACGCGAGGCACAGGAGTTCTCACGCTCACCGTAATTTGTGCCCCTGTGGAGGGTTCAGTGCAGGTCAACCTAACTTCGCCGGATGACCTGCGGAGAAGTGAGCGGAACGAAAGGGTCGGCGGCCAATTGCTGCGCCTTGTTCTCAGAAGAATCACAGATTAGTGTCCACCGAGACTGTGTTGTGACCCATGTGTCAATTTTGGTTTCCAGAGGGGATTTGTAGATGAGGCTGAAGAAGTTCGCGGCGACGTCGCTGATGGCGATCGCGGCGCTGGGTGTGGGTGCGGGCACCTCGTACGCGGCACCGGCTGCGCCCGCGCCCGAGACCATCGACTGGAGCTCGAAGGTCGAGGGACAGTCGGTCGTGACCACCATCGACGCGGGCGGCTTCAAGGTCTCCGGTGACGGCAAGAACATCGAGCTGCAGGACAACGCGGGCAAGGCCGTCGTGAGCCTGCCGCTGGCGTTCCAGCTCAACTCGCTCAAGTTCCCGATGGAGCAGAAGATCAGTGAGGACGGCAAGACCGTCACCCTGACCCCGATCTTCGACCTGGGCAAGGCCAAGTCGGTCACCCCGGCCGATCGCGGCGACCGCACCGTCGGCAACATCGCGATCAAGGACATCGCCTCGCCGGCCGAGAACCTGATCGCGCAGCAGACCTTCGGTGCGCAGCTTGCGGTGGCCACCGCCTCGGGCGGCCTCATCGGCACCATCCTCGGTTGTGCCGCGGGCGCTCTCAGTTTCCTCGTTGTCGGCTGCGTTCCCGGCGCCGGCATCGGCGCGATTGTCGGGACCATCGCTGTCGGCGGACCGACCCTGATCGCGGCGGGCATCGGCCTGGGTCAGACCCTGCTCGCCGAGCCGGGCACGAGCATGTACGCCGAGCACCTGCAGAAGTAGTACTCGCAGAGCAACGAAAAGCGGCCCGTCACCTCCACGGAGGTGACGGGCCGCTTCTCTGTGGTGGCCTCGTGGACGGCGCCGCCCGAGTGGGGTCGCCGAGGGCCTGCGAGCGTGGAGGGTGCGGACCAGCGGGCCCGCACCCTCTCAGTCGCTCAGGACGCGGTGCCCGCGTTCGTGGCGATCTTGATGACGTATCCAACCATCGACATCAACACGTCGGTCGTGGTCTCCATGGAACTTCCTTCTGTCCGCCGGCGCCAATGCCCGGCATTGTTCTGACTGGGCCCCCCAGTCAGGTTGTCGCTGGCGCGCGCAATCCTCCCCGCCCCAGGAACAACGGGATTCTACCGTTAACCCGCGGTTCGGTGGGACGTTACCCCGGAATGCGAAAAGGGGCCTCGAACGCGAAAGTCTGCGTCCGAGGCCCCTTTTCGTGAGGCCGTGAATTCTCGATCTAGCCCGTGCGGACCTTCAGGCCCGGGTTGGCCGCGAGGATCGCGTTGATCGGCGTCCCGTACAGCTGGGGGCTGTCACCGACCAGCGTGGTGACCACGGAGGCCAGCTCGCAGTACATCATGTCGCCCACGTTGGAGGCGCTCGAGATGCCAAGCGCCCTGGTGCCGGTCACGATGGCGCCGCCGCTGTCACCCTGCAGCGCACAGATGTTCGCGGTGAAGCCGTTCTTCAGGGTGCGGGTTCCGACGTCCACGATCTGGTTGACGGAGTTGATGGTGCCGCAGCTGAAGCCGGTGGTGAGGCCGGACTTGCACACCGGCGCCCCGACCACGGGATCGGCGGTGCCGGTGATCGGCACCGGGTTCGCGCCGGGGGCGCGGACGAAGTTGTTCTCGAACCGCTTGGTGGCGGCGTCGTCGATCTTGATCACCGAGTAGTCGAGGCCCTCGACGGTCGACTTGGCGAAGGTACCGAAGCGATCGCCGAACGCGGCGCCGTGCGTCTCGAAGGCGATCGAGGCGGCGCCGGTGCCCGCGGCATCGCGGTTCGGGTCGCAGTGTCCGGCGGAGATGTTCACCGCGCGGCCGGAACCGTCCGTGCCGTTGAAGCCGAGTGAGCAGCGGAACGCACCGTCCGCGTTCTCGGCGGCGTAGGCGTCACCACCGAGGCGGGCATCGGCGGCAACGGGGCTCTCGGCGACCGGCGGCGCGGACGAGCCGAGCGCCGGGGCCAGCACGACGCGAGCGGACTCCAGGAAGTCGGGCAGCTGCAGACCCTGGCCCTCGGCGGTGTTCTGGACGCGCAACACGACGTCGTTGTTGACCGTGTCGATCGCGGCGCCGCTGATGAGACCGGACAGCGGTGCGGGGAGCTTCTCGATCCAGCTGTTCATGTGGCCGAGCTGATCGCGCAGCGCGCGCTCGCTGCGCGGCAGGTCCTTCACCTTGTAACCGGCTGCCTCGACGGCCGCGCGGGCGGCTGCCTTGTCCGGGCCGTCCGCCAGACCGATCAGCGGCGAGCCGGCCGGGTCGAGCCACGCGCCCGCGAAGGACTCGGGGAACTTCCCGCGCATCGTGTTGGCGAACTCCACCAGCTTCTGCCCGGCCTCGGCCTTGTCGAGGTACTGGGCGGGGCTGAGGCCGAGATCGCGCTGGATCGCGGCAACCAGGTCGGCGGGCAGCGCGGTCGCGGGCGCCGGGGCGGCGGGCTCCGCGTGCGCGAGGGCCGCGCCGGGCGCGATCAGGAGGAGGGCCGCAGAGCCGATCATCGCGGCACGGCGGGCGCGAACGCTACGCATGGGGACCTTTCGGATTGAGGGCATGCGGGCATGACCCATCCGTTTAGGCCGGGTCAGTTGTAGCGACTATATGGGTTACGCCCGCCGTTGCCTACCGGAAACCATCGGATGATTCGGCGCCGCGGCGGCGCCGCTGATGTATCAGGGGCGCGCGTTTCCGGCCCGGACCTGCAGGTCGAGGCCGAGAGTCGCGTTCGCGTGGTTCACGATCTTCTCGATCGGGATGCCGATGCTCGCGGTGCCGCCCTCGGGCGCCAGCACGAGGTTGGCCTCCGTGCAACTCGGGGCGCCGCCGGAGTTGGAGCCACTGGTGATGCCGAGGGCCCTGGTCCCGGTCAGGATGGCGCCGCCGCTATCGCCGCCGAGGGTGCAGGTGGAGCCCGCGAACCCGCGGACCAGGCGGGTGCTGCCGTCCGCCATGTGCAGCGGGGCGTCGACGCTGTCGGCGAGGACCATGCCGCAGGTGAACGTGGAGGTCTGGCCGGACTTGCAGATCGGCGCGCCGATGACCGGACGCGCCGTGCCGGTCACGGTGACGGTGGTGCCGTTGGCCCCGCGGACGGTCGGCTTGTCCAGCCCGGCGGCGGTGCCCGCCTCGTTGAGCTTGATCACCGAGTAGTCAAGGCCGCCCGCGGCCTCGCCCATCGCGGAGTGCCGGAAGGCGCCGATCTGCGTGCTGCGGGAGACATCGGCGAAATCGGGCAGGTAGACCGGGGCGCCCGCGGGCACCTTCGCGTTCTCCTGCGAGGGATCGCAGTGGCCCGCGCTGAGGTTGTAGGGGGCACCGGCGGCGTCGACGGCGTTGAAGCCGAACGAGCAGACCCCGATCTCGCCCGGGTCGATGTCGCGGGCGATCGGGCGCGGAGTGCTGATGTAGGTGTCGCCGCCCTGCGCGTGCGGGTCGACGGGCGGCTGGCCGCCGGGGCTCAGCACGACCTTCAGCCCGGCCAGCAGCGTCGGCAGGTTCAGTGCCCGGCCGATGGGGCTGTTCACCACGTCGATGACGACCCGGTTCTCCAGCACGTCGATGGAGCTGGAGTTGATCTGCGAGGAGACGTCCTTCGGCAGCCCGAGGATCCACTTGTTGACCTCTGCCAGCGAACCCTCGAGATCCTTCGCGGACACCGCGGCGAGGTGGGTGGCATAGCCGTCGCGGGCCACCCGCTGCGCTTCGGCGGTGGTGGTGACCGCGACGACGGGGACGCCGTCGACGCCCATCCAGGAACCGGCGTAGGTGGCGGGGCTGCCCTCGCGCAGCGTCTGCGCGTAGCCGGCCAGTCGCTGCGCGGCCTCGGCACGCTCGATGTACTGCTGCGGGGTCAGCTTCAGGTCGCGGGCGATCGCGTCGACGAGTTCTGCCGGCAGCTGCTGCGCGACCTCGGCGGGCGAATTCGACTGGGGTTCATGCGGTTCGGCCTGTGCAATAGCGGAGAACGGGAGCAGGGTGGCCGAGGCGAGGATTGCGGCGCGGAACGCCAGCGGGAGACGCATGAAGACCCTTCGTCGAGAGCGCGGATGTATCAGCGCTCCACCTTAGGGCAAGTGTGGCTTTGCCGCCCGTGTGCCTGATAGACCGGTTGGCGAACGCATCTATGCCGTCTCGACGCTCTCGGCCGGAGCCTTCGAGGGCTTCGGCCGGGAGCGCGAGACGGCCACGCCCGCCAGGCACAGCGCCCCGCCCGCGAGCGTGAGCAGCCCCGGCAGCTCGCCGAGGAACACCCAGGCCATGGCGACGACCAGAGCGGGCACGGCGTAGGTCGTCGCGCCCATGCGGCCCGCCGTCGTACGGGCCAGGGCGTAGGCCCAGGTCGTGAAGGCCAGGGCGGTCGGGAACACCCCGAGGTACACCATGTTCAGCGTCGCGGAGAGCGGTGCCCGGCTCGCCTCGTGGACGAGCTGCCCGGCAAACGGCAGACACGCCACCGCGCCGACGAGGCACCCGAAGGTCGTGATCTGCAGCGCGCTGCCGTGCGACAGGGCGGGCTTCTGTGCGACGACGCCGCCCGCATACGCAACGGCCGCCAACAGGCAGAGCAGGACGCCGAGGACCGAGGAGTGCCCTTCGCCGGACATCGACAGCCCGACGGCGATCGCGCCTGCGAAGGACACCGTCATGCCCGCGATCAGCCGGGGCGGCAGAGTCTCGCCGAGGAACCGGGCGCCGAGCAGGGCGATCAGGATGGGCCCGATGTTCACGATCATCGCGGCCGTACCCGCGTCGACCTCCCGCTCACCCCAGTTGAGCGCCACCATGTAGACGCCGAACCACAGGAGGCCGGACACCACGATCCCCCTCCAGGCCGCCCGCGACGGCAACCCCTCCCGCCGGATCAGCAGGACCGCACCGAGGACGAGAGCCCCGGAAAGCAGCCGACCGAGGGCGAGCGCGCCGGGGGAGTAGGCGGCCCCGGCGCTGCGGATCGAGACGAAGGCGGAGGCCCACAGGACCACGGTGACACCGGCGGCGGCGAGCGCCAGACGCGTGGTGGCACGGGTGTTGGTCATGGGGTGACCGTAGGCAATTCGCGCCCGGTGTGTCAGGCGACGGCCGCTCCGTCGGCGGGGGTGGTCGTGGTGGTCGTCGCCTTCGGGGTGGTCGTGGTCGTTGTGGTGGTCGCCTCGGTCGTCGTGGTGGGCTTGGTTGTCGTGGTCGTCTTCGGGGTGGTCGTGGTCGGCCGGTGAGAGGGGCTCGGCTGGGCGGGCGGCGTCGTGACGACGGGCGGCGGGGCCTGGGTCGTCGGGGCGACGGTGGTGGTGGGCGCGGTCGAGGCGGGGCTCGATGTCTTGCTGCTCCTGGCCGTTGTGGACGCGGGCGCCTTGGTTGTCGTGGTGGTCGGCCGAAGCGAGACGGTGACCTTGGGCGTCGCGGACGGGGCGATGACGGGGACCGCGGTCGCGGGGGCATCGGTGGAGCGCAGGCTCACCACCAGACCGACCAGCGCGACGGCGAGGATCACGCCGGCCGCCGCCGTGATCGCCGTGGTGCGTTGGAACCGGAAGCGGGGCGCCGCGGCCGTCGGTGTCGCCGCGGCAGGGGCGAGCGGCACCGGATCCGGGTCCAGCAGGACGGGGAGCACCGGACGGCCGGGGCCGGCCTCGGTGAACGCGGTCGGTGGGCCCGCGACCGAGACCGCGGGCATGATCACGGTGTCGGCGTCGCCATCGATGTCGGTGCGGACCGCCGCGACGGTGGCCGCGGCGACCGCCGTGGTGATGGCGCCGCCCGCCGTACCGCCCGCCGCGATGATCGCGGCGCCGTGCGCGCCCGTGTATCCCGGCCGGGGCGGCAGCACGGTCGGCAGGCCGACGGTCGCCTCGGCCAGTCGCGACACCAGCGGCATCGCGGATCCGCCGCCGGTCAGCAGCAGCGCGCACACGTCCGACAGCGCCAGGTCATGGGCGCCGATGGTCTGCTCCACGAGGTCGAGCGACCCGGTGATCGACGATTCCAGCAGCTCCTCGAGCTCGCTGCGCAGCAGGGTGACGGTGGCGGTGGCGCCCGCGAGCTCCACGGCGAGCTGAGTCTCGGTCGCCGTGGACAGTGCTTCCCTGGCCTCGGCGCACCGGCGTCGCAGCACCGACAGCTCGGCCCTGGTGGCCGGATCGCTCAGGTCGACCTGCCCGAGGTCGCCGGCGGCCGAGCCCAGTACGTGCTCGAGGATCGCCTGGTCGAAGGTGTCGCCACCGAAGCGGGTGGTGAAGGTCGACGGCCGGAGGAGCCCGGCATCCGTGCCCGTGCGTACCAGGGAGATGTCGAGCCCGGCGCCGCCGAGGTCGAAGACCGCGACGATCGCGTCGCCAAGCGTGCCGTGCGCCGCCTCGAGCCAGGTCACCGCGGCCACCGGCTCGGGGACCAGCGTGACCCCGGCCAGCCCGACGTGGGCGAGGGCCTCCCGCATCGACTGCGTGGTCGCGTCGGACCAGCGTGCGGGGTGGGTGGCGATGATCTCGGGCTGTTCGGACAGGCCGGGGAATGCCTCGGCCGCCTCGTGCACGAGGCTGTGCATGGCGGTGGCGACCAGGTCCTCGGCCAGGTATGCGGAGCCGTCACCGATCACGAGTCCGGCCGGATCGCCTGCGTGCGCGGCGAACCCGGAGATGACGTCGGGCGCATCGACGGGTGAGCCGAGTATCGCCTCGCCCGCCGCCGTCAACTGCAACGTCGCGCGACGAGCGATGGTGGCAGGCTCGGCGCCGGTACGAGGACTTTCGGTGGTGTGGAGGACCGCAACGGCGTTGGTGCCGCCGACCCCCAGCCCAAGCCCCGCGGCCATGTCTCTCCCCCATCTCATTGCTGTCGCGCTCGCCGGGGGTTCGCGCGTCGCGCTGCCGGACCGACGCGCGATCTCGGGCGACAGCCTATCTATTCGCCTACGCTCGATCCGGAGAGCATCGACGCAAGCGGGGTGGTGATCCTTGGCCCTGCGCGAGGTACTGGGAGAAATATGACCGATCCCGAATCACCACCGGTGCCGCAGCCGGTCCTGGAGCCGCTCAGCGCGGCGGCCCTCTTCCTGGTGATGACGGCAGGCCCCGGCGCCGAGGACGCGGTCACCCTCCGCGATGTGGCGTCGGACGTCGGGTCGCTGGTCCGGGCGGTGGGATTCCGGGAACTCGCCGGGTCCCTGTCCTGCGTGGTGGGTTTCGGTTCGGAGTTCTGGGATCGGGTGGGGCCGGGCGCCACACCGGCCGGGCTGCATCCCTTCGTCCCGCTGCGAGGCGAGGTGCACAGCGCGCCTGCCACCCCGGGGGACGTGCTGTTCCACATCAAGGCTTCCCGCGCGGACCTGTGTTTCGAGCTGGGGCGCCTGATCCTGGCGGCGCTCGGCGACGCGGCGACCGTCGCGGACGAGGTGCACGGGTTCCGCTACTTCGACGCCCGCGACCTGCTCGGCTTCGTCGACGGGACCGAGAACCCGACCGGTGCGGGCGCGGGCGCGGCGGCCCTGATCGGGGCGGAGGACCCCGCTTTCACGGGCGGCAGCTACGTGATCGTCCAGAAGTACCTGCACGACATGGCCGCATGGGCCGAGCTGAGCACCGAGGAGCAGGAGCGGGTGATCGGGCGGACGAAGCTCGAGAACGTCGAACTCGACGACGCGGCCCTGCCGAGCAACTCGCACGTCGCGCTCAACACCATCGTCGACGACGACGGGACCGAGCACGAGATCCTGCGCGACAACATGCCGTTCGGTTCCCTCTCCGCGGGCGAGTTCGGTACCTACTTCATCGGTTACGCGAAGGACCCCGCCGTCACGGAGCTGATGCTGCGGCACATGTTCCTCGGCGATCCGCCCGGCAACCACGACCGGATCCTGGATTTCTCCCGGGCGGCGACGGGGACCCTGTTCTTCGCGCCGAGCCAGGACCTGTTGGAGGCGCTGGCCGACATCCCCGTGCCGGACGTCGAGGAAGCGGAGCCGGAAGAGGTTGCGCCGCGCGACCTGTCCCTGAAAATCGGTGATCTCAAAGGAGTGTCTCAATGACTGATTCGAGCAATCTGCACAGGAACCTCGCGCCGGTGACCGAGGCCGCGTGGGAGCAGATCGGTGAAGAGGCCGCACGCACCTTCAAGCGTCACGTCGCCGGGCGCCGGGTTGTCGACGTGGCCGGGCCGTTCGGGTACTCCTATTCTGCGCACAACCTCGGCCGGGTGCGCTCGATCACCGCATCGGACAGCAGGATTCGGGCACAGCTCCGCGAGGTGCACCCGCTCGTCGAGCTGCGCTTCCCGTTCACGCTCAGCCGCGCGGAGATCGACGACGTGGCCCGCGGGTCGCTGGACTCCGACTGGCAGCCGGTCAAGGACGCGGCCAAGGCGATCGCGTTCGCCGAGGACCGCACCGTCTTCGCCGGCTTCGAGGAGGCCGGCATCGTGGGCCTGGGGCCGTCGAGCAGCAACCCGCCGCTGTCGCTGCCCGAGGACCCGCTGCTGGTCCCCGACGCCGTCGCCTCCGCGCTGTCGGCGCTGCGACTGGCAGGCGTGGAGGGACCGTATTCCCTGGTGCTCGACGCGGATACCTACACCGCGGTGAGCGAGACCAGGGACGAGGGCCACCCGGTGTTCCATCACCTCAAGGACCTCGTCGGCGACATCATCTGGGCCCCGGCGGTGGCGGGCGGCTACGTGCTGTCCACCCGCGGCGGCGACAACCAGCTCACCCTGGGGACGGACCTGTCGATCGGGTACGACAGCCACACCGCCGAGTCGGTGACGCTGTACCTGGAAGAGACGCTGACCTTTTCGTCGTTGACGGCGGAGGCCGCCGTCGTGCTGGGACGCTGACCGATGTCGGGGTCGTCGAGGTACCGCGACGTCAACCCGCTGTACCGGGCGATGCGCGACCTCGCCGGGACCAAACCGATGGCGTGGTTCTTCGCCCGCACGCTCCACCACGTCGACGGCCCCGTCTACCGGTTGACCAAGGGGCGCAACACCTTGACGACCCTCCTCACCGGACTGCCGCTGGTCATGCTCACCACCACGGGGGCGAAGAGCGGGGCGAACCGCACCGTCCCCCTGGTGGGGATGCCGGATGGGGACCGGATCGTGGTGATCGCCTCGAACTACGGACAGCATTCGAACCCGGCCTGGTACTTCAATCTGCGCAAGCATCCCGAGGCCACGGTCACCGTCGCGGGCGGTGAGCCCCGGCAGGTGGTCGCCTACGAGGCGGAGGGGGAGGAGCGGGAGCGACTGTGGCGCATGGACCTGGAGGTCTATCCCAGCCGTGCCGCCTACAAAGAACGCGCCACCGACCGGCGGATCCCGGTGATGGTGCTCGAACCCGGGGCAGGCGGCTGAGCCCGACGACGCGAGGGCTCACCGCTCAGCCGATGAGCTCGCTCGATTCCTTCCGCCAGTCGTAGACGACCCGGGTCCGCAGGACGATGTCCTGCAACGACCGTCGCCGGGGGTCGACGGCCGCCCACAGCAGGCCGACGGCGAACAGGACGCAGAGCACGGCCCGCACGGCGGCGCGGGGCAACCGGAGCAGCCGGCCCTTGGCGGTGACGACCCGCAGCCCCATCGCCACCGCGCCGACGGTGCGTCCGGTCGTGACCCAGCAGCCGGTCAGGTACACGACCGACACGGTGAGGGTGACGGTCGCCGAGGCCAGAAAAGCCGGCTCGGGGAACCGGAAGTTCTGCGGGGAGTAAAGCAATCGCACCAGGGCCAGGCCCAGGTAGGTCACGCCGATGATCGCGAGGACCACCCCGAGGTCGATCACGGCGGCGATCGCGCGGGTGATGATCCCGGCAGGCCGGTGCGGAGGTTGATCGAGGTGCTCGGTCACGGCGCCGGGTCCCCGGGGCGGCCGCCGCCGATGGGCACCTCGTCGTCCGGGCCGGGGCCGCGGCCGAACAGCTTGCCCACGAAGCCGGCGACTGCGTCGTCGGCCTGCATGCCCTGGCTCCGGACCCCGCGAACCGCCTCGGAGGACAGCGAACCCGTCGACTCCCGGATGATCTCCGGCAGGTCGACGCCCTCGATGATGTCGTTGGCGAGGCCGACGAGGTCCATCCGGGCGATGATCGCGTCGATGTCGATCCGGCGCGCCACCTCGTCGAGGTCCACCCGCGCGATCTGCCTGTTGAGGTCGACGGAGTCGACGATGCCGTCCAGGTCGAGCCTGCCGATCACGGCGTCCACGTCGAGCCGGGCCGCGATGCGGTCGACGTCGATGGTGGCGGCGATCTGGTCGAGATCGAGGGACTCGGCGATCAGGTTCAAGTCGACGTTCTCGCGCACGAGGCGGGTGAGATCGATCTCGAGCAGGGCCGCCGCGACGACCTCCCTGATCACGAGGCGAAGCAGGTCCTGGACGGTCGGGGCGGCGGTCCGCGCGACCTCCTCGCCGCGCGCCCGCAGCGCGTCCGTCGTGGCGTCGAGGCGCCGGGCCAATCCGGGCACCCGGCGCAGGGTGCCGAGGGCGAAACGGGCCGTCGCGCCCACCACCTCGGCCGCCGTGACCGCGGCGCCGATCGCCACGAAAACCGCGTCTGCGCCGGGAAGGCTCGCGGGCGGCCGGCTCGGCGCGGGCGTGACGTGCTGGTCCGGTGACATGGTCCCTCCCAGATCGGGGTCTGACGCGAAGAGGTCAGGTCGTGATCATAGGTGTCACAGGTGGGTACGACACCGGTTGTGTCGGGGTCGTGACCCGGGCTCGGTGCTCAGCTCTCCGTGCCGTGACCCATCGCGCGCAGCATCGACAGCATGTCCGCGCGGGAGGTGGCGTCGAGGCGACGGCGGATCCGGGCGACGTGGTGCTCGACGGTTTTCGCCGAGATGAACAGCCGGGCACCGATGTCCCGGTAGGTCAGGCCCATCACCAACAGGTTCGCCACCTCGGCCTCGCGGTCGGTCAGGCCCGCGCTGAGTTCGCGCTCGGTCCCCGCGACCGTGCCGGGCGTCGACGACGCGGCGGGTCGCAGGGAGCGCGCGACCTGCAGCAGCGTGGTCGCGGTCCTGGTGTCGGAGGCGCGGAGCGCGGCCTCGCTGGCGAGACGGGCACCGTCCCATGGCAACCCGATGCGGTCCAGGGTGCGCGCGGACTGTTCCACCACGGTCGCGTCGATCTCACCCTGCAGCACCCGAAGCCAGGCGCGGCCCGCGGCCGCGAGGCCCGCCGCGTACGGGCTGGTCTCGGCCGCGACACCGAGGGCGTTGGCGTGCGGCAGCAGTTCCGACGGGCTCTCGGCCAGGATCGCGGCCTGCACGCCGTACCAGTGCAGGGGCGAGCCCCACAGCGTGGGTTCGCCGAGCCGGGTGAGCAGTTCGTTGGCCTGCTCGATGAGGTGCGCGAGTCGGTCGGTGTCCCGCAGTCTGGCCGCGCCCAGCCACAGTTCGCCGAGCGGGAGCAGGCTGAAGAGATCGGCCGAGTGCTCTGCGATGACGCCGTGTGCCCGCTCCCACGAGTGGGTGAGGGCGCCGATGTCACCGACGCGACGGGCCAGTCCGACCCGCAGCGCCGCGATGAACAGCGCGTCGCGCGGGGTGGGCTCGGTGTCCGTCGGCATCGCATCGAGCCGGGCCGTCGCGGCATCCAGGTCGCCGCGGATCATGGCGATCCAGGTCAGCAGCAACTCGTGCCGCTGACGGGTGATGCTCTCGCGAGGCTCGGTGTCCAGTGCCCGCTGCAGCACGGCCTGTGCCCCCGCGAGTTCGCCGCACGCGATGCCCGCCAGTGCGGTGATGGCGGCACCGCTGTCGGGTAGCAACCGGGGTCGGGAACCGTTGGCGGACAGGGACAGCCCACGGGTCAGCGAGTTGACCGCGATCGCAACCCGGCCGTCGATCGACTGTCGCAGGCCCTGCGCGAGCAGCGCTGCGCCCGCGGACGTCGACGTCGGGGGCGAGCCCGCCTGGCGGTCCGTCATCGCCTCGGCCCGCTCCGGCCGTCCCGCGGCCAGCAGCACCGTGGCCGCGATGGGTGCGTCGGAGCCGACGCGGGCCGGGCCGAGCCATTCGTAGAGATCTGCGCTGCGGCCGAGCATGCCCTGCTGCGCGGCGACGCTCGCCGCGATCCGAACGGCCGCAGCGAGTTCGGTGTCGGTCAGGTCTGCAGCCCGTTCGAGCAGGCCGTCGGTGAGCCCGACCGCGGTGTCCAAGTCTGCGCTCAGCGCCGCCGCCTCGGACCAGCGCAGGGCGAGGGTGTTCCGATCGGCGCCCGCGCGGACGGCCTCCGCGTACAGGCTCGCGGCCAGCGGCGGCTCGGCGTGTTCGGCGGCGCTGCAGAGGAACTCGGCCAGCTCCGGATCCGTCACGCCCGCCTCGCCGTAGGCGCGGGCCGCGGGGAGATCGAGGGCGCCGTCCGCCAGCTTCGCGCGCAGCGAGTCGGCGTGCAGCCGGGCCAGCCGCTGCGCTCCGAGCGCGGCGGCCAGCGGTTCGCGGGCGACGGGCAGGAGGGTGTGGGTGACCAGTCCGGTGCCGCGCGCCCGGTCGATCAGGTCCTGGGCCACGGTCGGGTCGACGGACAGCACCCGGACGAGTTCGACGGGATCGGGCCCCGAGCCGATCGCGGCGATCGCCAGGGTGCACAACAGGTCCGCGTCGAGCTCCGCGAGCCGGGGGCGCAGGTGTGCGGCCGTCGCTGCGTCGAGGGCCCGTTCCAGAGCGGGCTGGGTGCGCGGCTCGGTGGGGTCGAGGCGGGACAGGGCGCCGAGCGTCGCGTCGACGCTCTGCACGCCGCCCCCGGTGATCCGCAGGATCGCGGCGGCGAGACCGATAGGAAGTCGCACGCCCAGTGTCGATTCCGCGCGGACGACGATGTCCCGCGCAGTCATCGGGTCGAGGGGCAGTGAGCCGAGCGCATCGCCGAGCGAGCGCAGGGCGCGGCTGTGCGGCCGCGGTTCGGTGGCGACGATCACGGTGATGTCCGGGCGGTGCGCGGCCAGGGTCAGCGCGTCGACCGCGGCGTCGGGCAGCCGATGGGCGTCGTCGACGACCAGCGCGCCGCCGGGTTCGACGTCCGCGACCGCCGTCGAGGCGACGGCGGTCCCGTTGGCACGCAGCTCGTCTCGGATCGTGGCGAGCAGGGTCGATTTGCCACTGCCAGCAGTTCCGCGGATCAGCATGTGCGGGGTGCCCGTTCGCGCGGCGGCGAGGAACGCCTGTGCCCCGGGCATTCCGGCGAGGGTGGCCGCAGCGGTGCCGGTTGGTTCGGAGGTCAGCACGGTCACGGTTCCTACTGCCCGCCGCCGAGCAACCCGCCGACGCCCTGGCCGACGCCGCCGACGACGCCGCCCAGACCGCCGAGCACGCCGCCGACGCCGTTACCGACACCCTCCACCACGCCGCCGACGCCGTTTCCGACACCGGTGGCGGCGCCGCCGACGCCGTCGACGAAGTCGTTCGCGATCTGGCCGCCGCCGTCACCCTGCGGGGGCGCGGGCGGGGGCGTGTACCCGCCGCCCGCAGGAGGCGCAGGTGGGGGCGGGGGTGTCCCGCCGCCAACGGGTCCCGGTGCAGGCGCCGGGGCGGGTGCGGGTGCGGCGGCGGGGGAGCCGGGTGCCGGGGCGGGTGCCGCGGCGCCGCCCGAATTGGCGGAGACCTGCCGCGCGGTCGAACCGGCGTCGGATCGGATGGGCGCGCCGGTGGGGTCAAGACGGACGGGGGAGTCCCCGGTGGTCGGGCTGACCACGCCGTCGACGACGGGCAGCACGGTGCCGTCCGGTGCGACCGTGGTGGTGACGCTGTGGCCGCTGGTCGTGGCACCCCGGCTGGTGTCCGCGTTGGACGGCGTCAGCGCGCCGGTACCGAGCGAGAGTCCGCCTGCGGCCAGGATGGCGATCGCGGCGGCCGCGGCGGCGACGATCGCGGCCTTCTTGGGGGTGGAGAGCGATGCGCCCCTGGAGGCGGGCCGGACGCCGGGACGCGGACCCGCCGACGCGGGCGGCACCGGCGCGACCTCCACGACGGTGGTCGCGGCGGCCGCGGCGGCCGGAACCACCGCGAGCGGCACCGTGTGGGCGCCCTCCGCGGCGGCGAGGAGCGCGGCGCCCTGTGCCGCGGTTCGCTCGGGATGGGCGTCGGCGACGACGGGCAGCCGCAGTTCGGCGGAGAGCAACTCGGCGACCAGCGGCATCGCCGAGCTGCCACCGACGAGCAGGACCTGACCCACGTCGGACAGGTCGACGCCCGCGTTGCGCAGCGTCTCCCGGACCAGTTCGACCGAGTCCGCCAGCGGCTCCCGGATCAGGTCCTCCAGCTCCGCACGCACCAGTCGGACGTCGCTGTGCACGCCGGGCAGGTCGATCCCGATGACCGTCTCGGTGTCCGAGGACAGTGCCTCCTTGGCTGCGCAGCAGCGGGCCCGCAGTTGGGCGAGGGCGTTCATGGTGTCGGGGTCGAAGGGGTCCAGTTCGCCTGCCTCGCCCACGACACCGTCGAGCACGTACCGCAGCGTGAGGTGGTCGAACTCGGATCCGCCGAAGTCCTCGGACCGCATCGGCTTCCCGATGATCCGAGGAGTGTCGCCTGCGTGAACGAGCGTCACGTCGAGGCTGGTGCCGCCGAGGTCGTAGACGAGCACGAGGTCGTCGGAGGTGCCTGCGTAGTCGCGGGATCCGTTGCGCTGCAGCCATGTGACCGCGGCCTCGGGCTCGGGGACGAGCGTGACCCCGCCCAGGCCGGCGCGGTCGAGCGCGGAGCGCAGCGCGTCCACCGTGTGGCCCGGCCAGACCGCCGGATACGCCGCCGCCACGGCGGGGAACTCGGCGAGTTCGGCAGAGGACGCCTCGATCAGGCACTGCATCGCGGTGACGACGAGGTCCTCGCCGGTGTGGGTCGAGCCGTCGTCGGCGACGAGCGCGACGGGGTCGCCGACGCGGGTGGCGAAACCGGAGATGACGGTTCCACGTGGAACGTCCCCCTCGTGCCTGCTGGGCACGCCGAGAACCGCGGGGGCGTCCCCGCCGAGCGCCAGGGTCGAACTCGCCGTGATCGACGGTCCCTGCGCGTCCGCGTCGTGCTCGAGGGCGGTGACCGCCACCGAGTTCACGGCGCCGACGGTGAGTCCGAGTCCAACAGTCATCGAAGTGTTCTCCCGTGCTCGCCCCGCGGCTTCCGCCGCCGGAGTGGCTGACAATTCTCCCGTTGGCCGGAGCCAGGGGCGGGTGACGATTTCCCGGGTTCTGAGCCGGGGGTGGGGGCCGAATGTGGCCCCCGCTGTTGCCCACTGTGTCGGGTCACGCGCGTGAAGCGTTACCGATTCGAAGACAAACGCGCAGATGGGGGAGGTATCCCCTATCGGGCGGGGATCCCCTATCGGCCCCACCCCCCACGCGCTCCGCGAGGCAGGGGAGTTCACCCCGTTGGGGCGGGGTGTCCGCGTACCTAGCGTTGAGGGCAATCGTTTCGCGTCGTCTATCGCGATCCGTTCGACCAGACCTCAGGAGATCGACATGACCACCAACGCTCTTCTCGACTTCATCCTCAGCCTCCTGCGTGATGACGAGGCGAGGGCGCTGTACTGCCAGAACCCGGACGCGGCGTTGGCCGCCGCCGGGCTGGGCGGCGTGTGCGCCGCGGACATCTCCGCAGTGGCCCCGTTGGTCGCCGAGTCGGGTCTGTTCGCCGGCGCCGCAGGTGAGTTGACGAGCATCGTGAACGCGGGGCTCGACACGGCCGTCGGCGGTGCACTCGGTGGCGGCCTCGGTGGTGGCCTCGGACTGGGAGGTGGCCTCGGTCTGGGTGGCGGCCTCGCGGCAGGCGCAGGCGCGGGTCTGGGGCTCGGTGGCGGACTCGGTCTCGGTGGCGACATCGACCTGGGAGCCGATCTGAGCGCGGCTCTGAGCGCGGCGCTGGGGGCTGCTCTGCAGATCGGCGGACAGATCGGCGCCGATCTCGGTGCGGCCATCGGTGCGGCCCTCGAGGCATCGCTCGGCCTGGGCGGCGCCGTGGACGTGAACGCGGACCTGGGCCTTGGCGGTGCGCTCAGCGGTGCGCTGGGTGGCGCGCTCGGAGTCGGCGGAGACCTGGTGGCCGAGCTCGGCGGCGCGCTGAACGCCGCGTTGAGCGGGGTGACCGACCTGGACCTGGGCGGGGCGCTCGATCTCGGCGCGGTGCTGGGCGGTGCCCTCGGGGTCGGTGGCGACCTCGGCGCCGACCTGGGTCTCGCGCTCGGTGGGGTGCTCGGTGCCGCGTTCGGTGCGGAGGGTGCACTCGGTGGCGCCTTGTCCACCGCGCTCGAGGGCGGCCTCGATCTCGGCACCGCGCTGGGCGGCACCCTCGGCGGCGCACTCGGCCTCGGCGGCGAACTGACCTCCGGTCTGACCGGTGCGCTCGACGCGGCGCTCGGTGCCGGCGGCGGCCTTGACCTCGACGGCCTGCTCGGTCTCGGTGGCGGCCTGACCTCCGGTCTGACGGGCGCGCTCGATGCGGTGCTGGGTGCGGGCGGTGGCCTTGACCTCGACGGTGTGCTCGGTCTCGGTGGCGGCCTGACCTCCGGTCTGACCGGTGCGCTCGACGGGGTGCTGGACCTGGGCGGCGGCCTCGGTGGTGGCCTGGACCTGGGCGGCGACCTCGGCGCCACGCTGAGCGCGGCGCTGGGCGGGGCGCTCGGAGCGGGCGGCGATGTCGCCGCCGACCTCGGTGGCGCGCTGGGTGGCACGCTCGGCGCCCTGGTCGGTGCGGGTGCGGGCCTGGATCTGGGCGGCGTCCTCGGTGCGGGCGGGGAGATCGGCGGGGACCTCGGCGCCACGCTGGCCGGTGCGCTCGGCGGTGCGCTCGGGGTGGACGGCGGCCTCACTGCCGGGCTCGGTGCGGCGCTGGACGCGGCGCTCGGCGCCGCGGGCGGCCTCGACCTCGGTGCGGAGGGTGGCCTCGGCGGATCGCTCAGCACCGCGCTCGAGGGCGTGCTCGGTGCGGGCGGGGAGATCGGCACGGACCTGGGGGCTTCGCTGGGCGGGGTGCTCGGCGCGGCGCTCGGTGCGGGCGGCGATCTCGGTGGGGAACTCGAGGCGGCGCTCGGTGGCGCGGCGGGTGGCACCGGTGAGATCGACCTCGGCGGCGCGCTCGGCACGGTGCTCGGCACCGCCCTCGATCTCGACGGCGGCCTCGCAGGCGGGCTGGGCACGGCCCTCGAGGGTGCCCTCGGGGCGGGCGGCGCGCTCGGCGGAGACCTCGACCTCGGCGGTGCCCTCGGGGGTGCGCTCGGTGGCGGCCTCGACCTGGGCGGCGCGGTCGACGGACTTCTCGGTGCGGGCGGCGCCCTCGATCTGGGCGGCACTCTCGACGGCCTCCTCGGCGCGGGCGTCGGCCTCGACCTCGGTGTCGGCGCGGACCTCGACGCCGGCCTCAATGCGGCAGCGGGCCTCGGCGGCGGACTGGACGCGGTCGCGGGCCTCGGTGCGGGCCTGACCAGCGGCCTGGCCGGCGGTCTCGGTGGCCTGTTCGGTGCGGGTGCCGGCCTCGGCGGCAGCCTGACCGGCGCGCTGGACGGTGCCGCGAACGCGGGCGCGGACCTGGGCGGCGCGTTGTCGGGTGCGGCGAACGCGGGTGCGGAGCTGGGTGGCGGCCTGACCGGTGCGCTCGATGGCGCCGCGAACGCGGGTGCTGAGCTCGGCGGCGGCCTGACCGGTGCGCTCGATGGCGCGGCCAACGCGGGTGCGGAGCTCGGCGGCGGCCTGACCGGCGCACTGGACGGTGCGGCCAACGCGGGCGCGGAGCTGGGTGGAGCCCTGTCGGGTGCGGCGAGCGCTGGCGCAGACCTGGGCGGCGCACTGTCGGGGGTCGCGAACACCGGTGCGGAGCTCGGTGGCGCCCTCTCGGGTGCCGCGGGAGCGGCCACGGACCTGACGACCGGCCTGGACGCCGTCGCGGACCTCGGCGGCGCGGTCACCGGTGCGGTCGATGCAGGCATCGGGGCGGGCGTTGGCGGCGCGACGTCGGCGGGCGGCGAGCTCGGCGGCACCTCCGACCTGGTCGGCGGGATCAGCTCCGGCCTCGGCGGTGCCACCGCGGCCACCGGGAACGCGTGGTCGTCGCTGGACGCCTCGAACGCCTTCGGCAGTGAGGTCACCACGACCCACGAGGCGGACGGCGGCCTGTTCGGCGATGGGCTCGGCGGCATCGGCGGCGGGCTCTTCGGAGACGCGGATGCGACCGGCGCCGCCGAGATCGGCGGCGAGGCGGCCGCGCACGCGGATCCGCTGCTGCCCTGATCGATCTGTAACGGAGCCGGCCCCGTACGCGTTATTGCGTGTGGGGCCGGCTCCGTGCTGGATACAGTGAAATCGCTCGCCGCGAGCGCCCGTTCGGGCGCCCGCGGCGCAGATTGGATTGTGGGTCGGGTTCATGGACAACGCAGCTGCTTCGGCAGTCGAACGCACCGCCGCGGGACAGGCAACGGCCGCGGACATGGTGGCGCTGCTCGAGCGGACCGGGGTCATCGCCCGGACCGCCGGGCGAGCCGATCTGGTGGACCGCCTTGAGCTGGCCAAGACCAGGGTGCTGGATCCGCGGATGCGGATTGTCGTGGTCGGCCCGCTCAAGCAGGGCAAGAGCCAGTTGGTGAACTCGCTGCTCGGCCTGACCGTGTGCACGGTCGGCGACGACGAGACCACCGCGGTGCCCACGGTCGTGCAGAACGCGCAGACGGCGAGCGCGGAGTTGGTCCTCGCCGAGCCGGGAGCCGACGCCGTCAGGGTGGCGGTGCCGCTGGAGGAACTGAGCGCCGTCACGCCGTCGACGCCGCTGGCCGGCGGACGCGAGGTGCTGCGGGTCGAGGTGAACGTGCCGAGCCCGCTGCTCGCCGACGGGCTGGTGCTGGTGGACACCCCAGGCGTCGGCGGGCACGGAAACCCACACGCGGCAAGCACTCTCGGCCTACTTCCCGCTGCCGACGCGGTCCTGGTGCTCTCGGATGCCAGTCAGGAGTTCACCGAACCGGAGGTCGCGTTCCTTCGGCAGGTCCTCGGCCTGTGCCCGGCCGTGGCCTGCCTGATCAGCAAGACCGATCTGTACCCGCACTGGCGGGAGATCGTCGAGGCGGACCGCGGGCACCTCGGCCGCGCCGGGCTCAGCGTGCCGTTGATCCCGGTGTCGTCGGCGCTGCGCTCGCACGCGGTGCGACTGCAGGACGAGGAGCTGAACGTCGAGTCGGGGTTCACCGACCTCTACGCGTTCCTGCGCGAGCAGGTGGTGGCAAGGGGAGACCTCACCACCCGCCGCGCGGTGGCGCTGGACGTGCACTCGGTCACCGAACACCTGACCCTCGCGCTCGGCAGCGAGCTCGCCGCGCTTCGTGACCCGGCCAAAGGCGCTGCGGCCGTTGCGGAGCTGCAGAAGGCCAAGGTCGCGGCCGAGGAGCTGCACAAGCGCACCTCGCTGTGGCAGCAGACCCTGTCCGACGGCGTCACCGACCTGGCCGCCGACATCGACCACGACCTGCGGGACCGGCTGCGCCGCGTCACCCGCCAGGCCGAGGAGTCCGTGGACGAGGGCGACCCCGGCAAGGACTGGGCGGAGCTCGGCGAGTGGCTCGAGCAACAGGTCGCGACCTCGATCGGCGACAACTTCGTCTGGGCGCACGACCGCGCGATCTGGCTGGCCGAGGTGGTGGCCGGGCACTTCGCGGAGTCCGGGTCGGTGGACCTGCCGCACCTCGACGTCGCCGACCTGGGCGGGGTCCTCGAGCCCGTCAGCTCCCTCGCCGACCTCGAATCGGGGAGCATCGGCATCACCCAGAAGATGCTCGTCGGCATGCGCGGCTCGTACGGCGGCGTGCTGATGTTCGGGCTGATCACCACGCTGATGGGGATGGCCCTGGTGAACCCGATCTCCGTGGGCGCCGGGCTGGTGCTGGGCACCAAGGCCTATCGGGAGGATCGCGAGCAGCGGATCCTCAAGCGCCGCAGCGAGGCGAAGGTCGCGATCCGGCGGTTCGTCGACGACGTCAGCTTCCAGGTGAACAAGGAGTCGAAGGATCGGCTGCGGCTGATCCAGCGACTGCTGCGCGACCACTTCACCGCCATCGCCGAGCAGACCCTGCGCTCACTCAACGACTCGCTGCGCGCCGCGCAGGAGGCCGCGAACCTGGCCACCACCGAACGTACCCAGCGCGCCGCCCAGATCGAGCGGGACATGCGCGCGCTGAGCGAGCTCAAGGAGCTTGCGGCACAGATGCTCCCGGTGGAGATCGAACGGTGAGCGCGGGCGCGCTGGCGCAGGCGCGGGCACTGATCGGTGCGGCACGTGAGGTGTATGCGGGCGATCCCACGGTACGCAGGCAACTCGACGAGTGCGCCGAGCGGATCGATCAGCCGCTCCGGGTCGCGCTCGCCGGGTCGTTGAAGGCCGGTAAGTCGACGCTGCTCAATGCGCTTGTGGGACAGGACATCGCACCGACCGACGCCACGGAGTGCACCCGTGTCGTCACCTGGTACCGGCAGGGCCCGACGCCGACGGTCACCGCGTGGCACCACGGCGACCAGTCCTTCAACGTGCCCGTCCAGCGGCGAGAGGGCAGCAGCCTCACCTTCGACCTCGGCGCGATGACGGCCGCGGAGGTGGACCGGCTGGACGTGGAGTGGCCGGCGCGGGCGCTCACCAACACCACCATCATCGACACCCCCGGCACGTCCTCGCTCTCGCGCGACGTCTCCGCCCGCACACTGGAGATGCTGACCCCGGAGGACTCGGCCTCGGGCGCGGATGCCGTGGTGTACCTGCTGCGCACCCTCGCCGCCACCGACGTCGCATTCCTCGGTCAGATCGGCTCGCACGTCGGCGGCGAGTCCGGACCCCTCGGGGTGGTCGGGGTGGTCTCGCGCGCGGACGAGGTGGGCGCGGGCCGCCTCGACGCGATGATGTCGGCCAAGGAGGTCGCGTCCCGCTTCGCCACCGAGCTGGAGCTGACGGGGCTGTGTCAGGCGGTGGTCCCGGTCGCCGGGCTGCTCGCGCTCGGCGCGCGCACGCTACGGCAGCGCGAGTACGAGGCCTTCCGCGCGCTGGCCGAGGTTCCGCCCGAGGACCTGCAGCTGGCGATGCTGTCCGCGGACCGGTTCTCCCGCCCGGACAGCCCGCTGCCGGTGGACGCGCACACCCGCGCCCAGTTGGCGCACCGTTTCGGGTTGTTCGGAATCCGGCTGGCGGTCACGCTGATCAAGCTCGGCACGCCCGATTCGCCCAGTCTCGCAACGCAGCTCGTCGAGCGTAGTGGCCTCCACGAGCTGCGGCAGGTGATCGACGTGCAGTTCGGTCAGCGCGCGGATCAGCTCAAGACACACTCGGCCCTGCTCGCGCTCACCCGCGTGCTCTCGGCCCACCCCCGCGCCGAGTCCGCGCCGATCCTCGCCGCGGCGCAACGACTGCTCGCCGATGTGCACGGCTTCCAGGAGTTGCGGCTGCTCGGGCGATTGCGCTCGACCCGGCCGAACCTGTCCGACGATGATGTCGCGCAGCTGCAGCGGCTGGTCGGCGGGTTCGGCATCGGGCGCAGCGAGCGGCTCGGGCTCCACCCCGACGACGGCGTCGCCGCGGAGCGGGCCGCGGCCCTTGCGGCGGTGCGCAAGTGGCGGACCTGGGCCGAACATCCGCTGCTGGATCAGTTCACCGCGCGCGCCTGCGGGATCGGCGCGCGCAGCGCGGAGGGCGTGCTCGCCGAGCTCTCGGGCTAGGCGTCCGGCCGCGGGTCGCGGCGGTCAGTGCCGCAACCAGCGACTCATACCGGGCGCGAAAAGCGCTGCGACGCCGATGGTCACGAGTCCGGCGTAGACGAGTGGGGCCCACTCCAGCACGCCGCCGGAGGCCTCGCCCGCGTCGACCATGAGCGACAAGAACACGATGGCCGCGGCGACGGAGACGACGCCGACCAGGGCGAGGGCGATTCGGGCGGCGCTGCGACGCCCACCGAGCAGGTGCAGACAGATCAGTCCGGCGACCAGCAGCAGCGCGGCGGCCGACGCGCAGCCCAGCAGGGTGACCGAGACGGTGTCGGCGATGTCGCGGTGGGCGGTGCGCGGCCGTTCGGCGGACAGTGCGGACTCCAGCGCGTCGCGGACCGCGGTCAGCTCGAGCGCGGTGGCGGCACCGATGCCGATCAGGACGGCGAACGAGCCGATCCAGGCGGACCGGGCGACGGTGAGAGCGCGCGGCGGGGCGTCGGTGGGCGCGGGGCGCAGCGGGGTGGCGGCAAACTCCGGGCGCGGTGGCTGCGGGCGGTGCGGCGGCTGCGGCGGTGCGGCCTGGGGCGGGACTCCGAACTCCTGCTCGCCTGCGTTGTCCATGCCTGGATCGTAGGCGTCCGGCTAGGGGTTCCCCGCGGATCCCGGACTAGGCGTCGTACTGCCACTGGTGATCGGCGGGCGTGCACATGATCTCCCTGCCCTCCGGCGTCTGCGATCTCTCGTCGAGCGCGGGGTCGCACGGCGATCCGAATTCGTGGACGCCGACGATCCGCCCGTTGGTACCCGACCAGGCGCCCGCGCCGTCGGGACCGCGCCGGCAGGAGAGCTGTTCGCCGGTGTCCCCGTCGACGCCGACCCGATTCTCCGAGCATCCTCCGCCCTCGGATCCGACGATCGGATCGGCGGCGGGCGGGTGCGGACCGGGGTGTGCGACGGCGGCGCCCCCGAGCCCGAGCGCGGGCAGGGCGATCAGTGCGGCGACGGCGGCGGTGCGGATGGCCGCGGTGATTCGGTTGGTGGACATGACGGCAGACCGTTCGTGTGGTTGGGGGTGCGGCCGAGGCTCGCAGGACACCTCCAACGCTATGACCGGACCCCTCGCCGCACCATCACCACACGGGACGGGAACTCGCCGGAGAAAGTTCGTGCGCCAGGGAACAAAACGCGAACCGCCCCCGTTGACCACTTCGACAGCCTTGAGTGAACCAGACTCAAGTTCGAGCTTGACTCCCACGCCGATGGGTTGCAAACTTGAGCGTGTAGCACTCACTTAGGGTGAGATGGCCAAGAAATGCCAGCACAACCAGCCCCGGCGCCTAACGTCGCCGGGGGTGCTGCGACAAGTAGGAGGAACACTATGGCTCGTGCGGTCGGAATCGACCTCGGGACCACCAACTCGGTCGTGTCTGTGCTCGAAGGCGGCGAGCCCGTAGTGGTCGCCAACTCCGAGGGCTCGCGCACCACCCCGTCGATCGTCGCCTTCGCCAAGAACGGTGAGGTGCTGGTCGGCCAGCCCGCAAAGAACCAGGCGGTCACGAACGTCGACCGCACCATCCGCTCGGTCAAGCGCCACGTCGGCACCGACTGGAACGTCGAGATCGACGGCAAGAAGTACACGTCGCAGGAGATCAGCGCGCGCACGCTCATGAAGCTGAAGCGCGACGCCGAGGCGTACCTCGGTGAGGAGATCACCGACGCCGTCATCACCGTGCCCGCGTACTTCGAGGACGCGCAGCGTCAGGCCACCAAGGAAGCCGGCCAGATCGCCGGCCTCAACGTGCTCCGCATCGTCAACGAGCCCACCGCGGCCGCGCTGGCGTACGGCCTGGACAAGGGCGAGAAGGAACAGACCATCCTGGTCTTCGACCTCGGCGGCGGCACCTTCGACGTGTCCCTGCTCGAGATCGGCGACGGCGTCGTCGAGGTCCGCGCGACCTCCGGCGACAACCACCTCGGTGGCGACGACTGGGACGAGCGCATCGTCTCCTGGCTCGTCGACAAGTTCAAGGCGTCCAGCGGCATCGACCTGACCAAGGACAAGATGGCCCTGCAGCGTCTGCGCGAGGCCGCCGAGAAGGCGAAGATCGAGCTGTCCTCCTCGCAGAGCACCTCGATCAACCTGCCGTACATCACCGTGGACGCGGACAAGAACCCGCTGTTCCTCGATGAGCAGCTGACCCGCGCCGAGTTCCAGAAGATCACCTCCGACCTGCTCGACCGCACCCGTGCGCCGTTCCAGGCCGTGATCAAGGACAGCGGTATCTCGGTCAAGGACATCGACAACGTCGTGCTCGTCGGTGGTTCCACCCGTATGCCCGCGGTCTCGGACCTGGTCCGCGAGCTGACCGGTGGCCGCGAGCCCAACAAGGGCGTGAACCCGGACGAGGTCGTCGCCATCGGCGCAGCCCTGCAGGCCGGCGTGCTCAAGGGCGAGGTCAAGGACGTGCTGCTCCTCGACGTCACCCCGCTCTCCCTCGGCATCGAGACCAAGGGTGGCGTGATGACCAAGCTCATCGAGCGCAACACCACCATCCCGACCAAGCGCTCGGAGACCTTCACCACGGCGGACGACAACCAGCCGTCGGTGCAGATCCAGGTGTTCCAGGGTGAGCGCGAGATCGCCTCGCACAACAAGCTCCTGGGATCCTTCGAGCTCGCGGGCATCCCGCCGGCCCCTCGCGGCGTGCCGCAGATCGAGGTCACCTTCGACATCGATGCCAACGGCATCGTGCACGTGACCGCGAAGGACAAGGGCACCGGCAAGGAGAACACGATCAAGATCCAGGACGGCTCCGGCCTGTCCAAGGAGGAGATCGAGCGGATGGTCAAGGACGCCGAGGCGCACGCCGAGGAGGACAAGGCCCGCCGCGAGGAGGCCGAGGTCCGCAACCAGGCCGAGTCGCTGGTGCACCAGACCGAGAAGTTCATCAAGGACAACGAGGACAAGGTGCCCGCGGACGTCAAGGAGAAGGTCGAGGCCGCCATCGCGGAGGCCAACACCGCCCTTGCCGGCACCGACATCTCCGCGGTGAAGTCCGCCGTGGAGAAGCTCGCCACCGAGTCCCAGGCCCTGGGCGAGGCGATCTACAAGGCGCAGGCCGATGAGTCCGCGGCAGGCGCCGACGGCGCCGCCCCGAGCCAGGGCGACGATGTCGTCGACGCCGAGGTCGTGGACGAGCCCTCCGATCAGGACAAGAAGTGACCGAACGGGACGCCGACCGCGAACCAGTAGTCGACACCGAGACCCTGGCCGCCGCTGATGCGGCGGCCGGGGCCGCGGCCGACACCGAGGACACCGTGGACGAGCTGCTCACGCTGACCTCGGAGCTCGAGAAGGCCAGCACCGAACTGGGCTACGCGAAGGCGGAGATCGCGAACATCCGCCGGAATTCGCTCGTCCGCATCGACCAGGCGGTCGCGGCGGAGCGGGCCTCGGTGGTCGGAAAGTTCCTCGATGTGGTGGACGACCTCGACCGGGCCCGCGCGCACGGTGACCTGGAGTCCGGCCCGCTGAAGGCGCTGTCCGACAAGCTCGCCGGGGTGCTGGAGGGTCTCGGTCTCGCGGCGTTCGGCGACGAGGGCGACGCCTTCTCCCCGGAGCTGCACGAGGCCGTGCAGGTCGAGGGCGACGGCGACCATCCGGTGCTCGGGACGGTCCTTCGCAAGGGCTACCGCCTCGGCGACCGGATCCTGCGGACGGCGATGGTGACGGTCACGGACGGCGCGCCTGCGCCGGACGGGGCCCCGGAGTAGTTACACAGGAAGCAACGAGAGGAGGAGACGCCCGGTGAGTGAGCGGGAGTGGATCGAGAAGGACTTCTACAAGGAGCTGGGCGTCTCCTCTGATGCTTCGGCAGACGAGATCAAGAAGGCCTACCGGAAGCTGGCGCGGGATCTGCACCCCGACGCCAACCCCGGGGACACGGCGGCCGAGGAGCGGTTCAAGGCCGTGAGCGAGGCGAACGCCGTGCTCTCGGATGCCGCCAAGCGCAAGGAGTACGACGAGGCCCGCCGGCTGTTCGCCAGCGGCGGCTTCGGTCGCGGTGGTTTCCGCCCCGGCGCCGAGTACAGCACGGCGGGCGGCGGATTCGGGGGCGGCGAGTTCAACATCGGTGACCTGTTCGGCGGTGGCACCAGTTACACCTCCGGCGGTGACGGCGGCATCGGCGACATCTTCGGCGGCCTGTTCGGCGGCGGTCGAGGTGGCGGCACGCGGACCGGTGCGGGCACCCGCCCGCAGCGGGGCAGCGACGTGGAGGCCGAGACCACCCTGCCGTTCCGCGAGGCCGCGACGGGCGTCACGGTGCCGCTGCGGCTGACCAGTCCGGCGTCCTGCATCACCTGCCACGGCAGCGGTGCGAAGCCGGGCACCAGCCCGCGGGTGTGCCCGCGCTGCAACGGTTCCGGAATCGTCAGCAGGAACCAGGGCGCGTTCGGGTTCAGCGAGCCGTGTGACGACTGCCGCGGCACCGGCTCGATCATCGACGACCCGTGCACCGACTGCCACGGCACCGGAGTGCAGAACCGCACCCGCAACCTCACCGTCCGGATCCCGAAGGGCGTGAGCGACGGGCAGCGGATCAGGCTGGCCGGGCAGGGCGAAGCGGGCCTGCGCGGCGCGCCGTCGGGCGACCTGTACGTCACCGTGCACGTCAAGGCGGACAAGGTGTTCGGCCGCAACGGCGACGACCTGACCGTCACCGTGCCGGTCAGCTACGGCGAACTGGTGCTCGGCACCACCGTTTCCGTACCCACCCTCGAGGGCCGGGTCGGTGTCAAGATCCCGGCCGGCACCGTGGACGGCCGGATCCTCCGGGTGCGCGGTCGCGGGGTGCCCAAGCGCAGCGGCGGTGCGGGCGATCTGCTCGTGACCGTCAAGGTCGCGGTGCCGCAGGATCTCGACGAGACCGCCACCGAGGCGCTGCAGACCTATCTGTCGGCCGAGAAGGCCAGCGGATTCGATCCGCGTGCGGGCTGGGCGGGTGCGTGATGACCGCGCCCCGGGGACCAGGCCACAGCCGGTCTGACGTGCCCGCGGACCCGGACGCCCAGGTCTTCGTGATCTCGGTGGCCGCGGAACTGGCGGGCATGCACGCCCAGACGCTGCGGACCTACGACCGGCTCGGCCTGGTGACCCCGCACCGCACCACCGGTGGGGGTCGCCGCTACTCGCCCCGGGACGTGGCACTGCTGCGCGAGGTGCAGCGGCTTTCCCAGGACGAGGGCGTCAACCTGGCGGGCATCAAGCGGATCATCGAGCTGACCAATCAGGTGGAGGCGCTGCAACGGCGGGTCACCGAGATGGCCGCCGAGATCGCCCAGGTGCACGCCAGCTATCGGCGGGACCTGGTGCCGATCCCGCGCAACAACGCACTGGTCGTCTGGAAGCCCAGGCACGAGCGCTGATCCGCCCTGTCGCGCAGTCGAGCGCAGGGCGATCGGTTCGGCGGCGTTGAACGATGCAGGGCCGGGCTCCGTTTGATGGCGACGATTGGTTAGCGATCGGTCGCCAGTCGTCGCAATGATGCGTCCAGGTCCCGTACTAGCGCTCCGACACGGCCGCGACCGCTCGGGGCGTTCGGGTAACGCGTCAGGACGCTCACCACGACGGGGCTTGCCAGATCTTCTGCCTTCTCGATGTATTCGGCGCCGACGCTGTGGTCGTCGCATGCATCGAGCTCAAAGGCTCGAGCCGCGTGGGCGGCCGGTCCGAGGATGTGCAAGACCTGAGTCGCTTTTGCCAGCGGATGCAGGAACGCCGCACTGGCCGCGGCAACGGCAGCCCGCGCAGCAGCGCTCGCCGCAGCCTGTCCTGCATCACGTGTCTCTTGATAGGCCCGGTTTGCCGCCCACGCGTTGTCCCGGATCGCCTTGGTCCGCTTGGCTCCCTCCACGAACGTCTGCGCAGCGTCGATCGCTGCACGTGGGCGCCGATCGTCAGGGTGTTCACGTTCGAAGATGGCCAAGGCGGGCTCCGCGCAGGTCACGGCAAAGCGCGTGATCTCGCGCAGTTCAGCCATGCTGAGTTCTATCGTCAGTTTCTCGTCGGCCACATTCATGACACTCAACCGTATCGTTGAACTGTCCGTTGAAGCTTTCCAGTGATATTGGCAGGACAGTGACGCAAAACCTTCAATATGGTCGGCGACTCAGGCGACAGGCCTTTGGCCCGGCCGCTGCGCCGGTATCCGGCGAATTGCCAGATCGCGGTCGGAGCCTCGTGAGACAGTGAGCCATGGCCGGTCTCGGGTCGTGGTGAGCGATGGTCGAGAAGGTACGCGTCGTGGTCGCCGACGATCATCCGCTCTTTCGTGACGGCGTCGTCCGGGCGCTCGTCGGGAGCGGCGCCGTCGAGGTGGTGGGGGAGGCCGACGACGGGGCCGCCGCGCTGGCGTTGATCAGGGAGCATCGACCGCAGGTCGCGCTGGTCGACTACCGGATGCCGCAGCTCGACGGGAGTCAGGTCGCGGCCGCCGTGCGCCGCGACGAACTGGGCACCCGGGTGTTGCTGCTCTCCGCGCACGACGAGTCCGCGATCGTGTACCACGCGGTGCAGGAGGGCGCGGCCGGGTTCCTGCCGAAGGAGTCGACGCGGGCCGAGATCGTGGCCGCGGTCCTCGACTGCGCGAAGGGTCGCGACGTGCTCCCCGCCGGCCTGGCCGCGGGCCTGCTCGGCGAGGTCCGGCGGCACGCCGAGCCCACCGGTCCGGCGCTGAGCGCCCGCGAGCGGGAGGTGCTGGCGGCCATCGCCCGCGGGTTGACGATCCCGGCAATCGCGGGGGAGCTGTTCCTGGCGCCGTCCACGGTGAAGACCCACGTGCAGCGGCTGTACGAGAAGCTGGGGGTGAGCGATCGCGCGGCGGCGGTGGCCGAGGCCATGCGCCGGGGATTGCTGGAGTGACGTGGCGGGCCGTGATCGGGACCGTGTCGTCGAGCGGTACGCGACGGAGGCCGTGCGGGTCACCGCCGTCCTTCGGCTCCCGCTGATCGCGCTGATCGCGCTGCTGGGTCCGGTCGTCCGCATCGAGCACTGGATGCCGACGCTGTTCCGGCTGGTCCTGCTGGGGTACGCCGTCGCGGCGGCGGTGTGGCTCGCGGTGGTGCTGCGCAGGCAGGTGCGGCCGTGGGCGGGCTGGGCGTCCACCGGCGTCGACATCGCGGCGCTGCTCGCGCTCTGCCTGGCGTCCGGCGGCGCGACCTCCTCGCTGCTACCGGTGTTCTTCCTGCTGCCGGTGGCGGTGGCGTTCCAGTACCGGCCCGCGCTGACCGCCTCCCTCGGCACCTGCACGGCCGTCGGCTACCTGTTGGTGTGGATCTTCTACGCGGTCCGAGACGACCTCGTCGACCTGCCGGGAGTGGTGTTCCTGTACTTCGGTTTCCTGTTGTGGCTCACCGCCGCGACCACCGCGCTGTCCTTCGTCCTTATGCGCCGCTCGGGGACCGTGATCTCGCTGCTGGACGTGCGCCGACGCCTGGTCGCCGAGTCGATGGGGGCGGAGGAGCGCGAGCGCAGGCGACTGGCCGAGCACCTGCACGACGGCCCGCTGCAGAACGTCCTCGCCGCCCGGATGGACCTCGAGGAGGCGATCGAGCGCGACCGGGACCCCGCACTGGTGGCCGCGGAGGCCGCGCTGCGCGAGACCGCCACCCAGCTCCGTTCGACGGTCACCACGCTGCACCCGCAGGTGCTCGAGCAGCTGGGCCTGACGGCGGCGCTGCGTGAGCTGGCCGACGGGCATGGCCGCCGCGGCGGCTACGAGATGCGGGTGCGGCTGGAGGAGGTGGGCAGGCCGGACTGTCAGTCGCAGCTCTACCGGGTGGCAAGGGAGGCGCTCGGCAACGTCGACAAGCATGCGCACGCGCGCCGGGTCGAGGTGCTGCTGGCCCGCACCGCCACGGCCATCACCCTCGAGGTGGCCGACGACGGTGTCGGCTTCGACCCGGACGACCTGCCCGCGCGGGTCGCCGAGGGGCACATCGGGCTGGCCTCGCAGTTCCTCCGGATCGAGAACCTGGGCGGGACCCTGGAGCTGACGTCGGCGCCGGGGGAGGGCACCCGTGTGGTGGCGACGGTCCCCTCGTCCTGATGGATCAGATCGGGCAGCCGGAAGCCGGTGTCCTGCTGACGAAGTTCGGCCGGACATCGAGATCGGGGTCGTCGTAGAGCCGGTGGAAGGTCGGCGTCAATGCCGCGGACATCGGTGGGTTGATCCACGACCAGTCCGTCGGGCAGGTGCGCCCGGCCTTCTCCTCACGGCCGACGAAGTCGAGGAACTGCTTGGCCACCGTGTGGTGGTCGACCATGATCACCCCCGCCTCCCGGTAGCTGTGGATGACCGCCCGGTTCAGCTCGACCAGCGCCCGGTCCTTCCATAGCGTGCGGTCCGAGCTCATGTCGAGCCGCAGCTTCTTGGCGATGGTCGGCAGCATGTCGTACCGGTCCTCGTCGCTGAAGTTGCGGGCACCGACCTCGGTGCTCACGTACCAGCCGTTGAACGGCGCGCAGGGGTAGGTGAGCCCGCCGATCTCCAGGTCCATGTCGGACACCGCGGGCACCGCGTGCCACTTGAGGCCCAGCTTGGCGAACCACTTGTAGTTCGGGTGCTCGAGCGGGACCTCGAGAACCAGGTCCTCGGGCACCTCGAACCACTGCAGCGGCTCGTCGGGGACCGAGATCAGCAACGGCAGCACGTCGAACCGGGTGCCCTCGCCCTTCCAGCCCATCTTCGTCACCTGTTCGGTGAGTGCGACGTGCCACGGGTCGCCGGTGATGCTGCCGTCCTCGTTGCGGTACCCCGCGTAGCGGATGAGCTGGGGGCTGAGGATGCGGAACTCCCGGCCGTCCGGGAGCGGTCGCGGGCCGATGGTGATCACCGACTGCAGCGCGCCGCCGTTGGTGGCGACCCGCAGGTGTTCCCAGCACGCCTCGGCCAGTTCCGCCGCGGTCACCGCGTGGCGGGCGTCGATCAGCTTGAGGGTGCGCCAGTGATTGCGCCCCACACAGCGCGCGTGGTTCCGCCAGGCGAGCTTCGCCCCGATCAGGAGTTCCTCGGCGGTGTGCTCGTAGCGCCCGGTGAGCGCGAACTCGTCGAGTGCCGCGGTGTGCCGTTCCGCGGGCAGGTGCGCCAGCTCCGGTTGCGCGAAGAACTCGGTGCACTCGCGCAGCCGCCGCTCCAGGTCCTCGGTTGTCGACGTCCGGGCGCTCGCGGCCGAAATGTCGCGGAGCCCTTCCTCTCCGGAGGCTATGACCACGGTGACGGAACTCCATTCTGCCGCCCCCGCGGCGGCCTCACATCGACGAAGACCCTAGTGTGAGAACCGTCAGTCTGCGAGTTGAACGGACGTTCTACTAGTACGTGTTTCGGATGTGGCGATTCCTCGCTAGACTTCCCCAAACCCAACGGCAACCAGCCGGAGGGGCCACGCGACCTGCAGAGGACACCGCAGGCCGCGTTTGTATGCGGAACGGGGACTCTGCAGTGGATTCAACGGCTATTTCGCTTGTCCGAACGACCTTCAAGGCCGTGGCGGCAATCGACGACGGACCGGCTCGGCTGACGCAGTCGTTCTACTCCGTGTTGTTCGCGAACAACCCCGACGTCCGCGAGTTCTTCCCCGCCGCCATGGAGGCCCAGCGAGAGCGGCTGGTCCACGCGATCGCCTACGTCATCGACCAGCTCGACGACCCTGAGCCGGTTCTCCTGTTCCTCGCTCAGCTCGGCCGCGATCACCGCAAGTACGGCGTGGTCGACGCGCACTACACCGCCGTCGGCAACGCGCTGATCTTCGCGCTCAAGAACTTCGCGGGCAACGAGATGTGGACCGACGAGGTCGACAACGCCTGGCGCGAGGCCATCGCCCTGATCGCCTCGGTGATGATGGAGGCCGCGAACGCCGAGACCGGCCCCGCGACCTGGACCGGCACCGTCGTCGAGCACAAGCAGGTGCTCCAGGATGTCGCGGTGGTCCGGCTGCAGCTGGACCGGCCGATGGAGTACGGCGCCGGCCAGTACGTGAGCGTGACCGTCCCCGGCCGTCCCCGCATGTGGCGCTACCTCTCGCCCGCCATCCCGGCGAACCCCGAGGGGCAGATCGAGTTCCATGTCCGGCGCGTCTCCGGCGGCTGGGTGAGCCCGGCGATGGTCGGCCAGACCAACCTCGGCGACACCTGGGTGATGGGTTCCCCGCTCGGCGCGCTCGGCGTGGACCGCACCCAGAACCGGGACATGCTGATGATCGGGTCGGGAACGGGCATCGCCCCGCTGCGCGCGCAGCTGATGGAGATGGCGATGCGCGCGAACAACCCGAACGTGCACGTGTTCGTGGGCGGCAACTACCCGTGCGACCTGTACGACATCGAGACCCTGTGGCAGCTGTCGCTGACCAACCCGTGGCTGACCGTCATCCCGGTCTCCGAGGAGGACACCAACCCCTGGTTCCACCTCGACCCGATCCCGTCCCCGCCCGCCGGGATGTACAAGCGGATCACCGGCAAGGTCAGCGCCGTCGCCGCCGATTTCGGTGACTGGTCGAACCACGACATCCAGATCGTCGGGTCCGCCTCCACGATCCAGACTGCGAAGTTCCGGCTGCAGGCCAAGGGTGTCCCGGTCGAGAACATGCGGCACGACCCCCTGTACTGATCCGGGTCAGGGCATCGCACCGCCCGGTCAGCGGGAGAGGCGGTAGGCCACGATGACGCCGCCGCAATAGCGTCGCTGGAGAGAGAGTCTCCAGCGAAAGGCAGTCACCGTGAACGCCCAGTCAGCTTCGTCCGCAGGGACCGCTTCCCCTCAGGCCGACACAGCAGCCGACGTCGACGTGGTCGTCGTCGGCGCCGGCTTTGCCGGGCTCTACGCGCTCCATCGGCTCCGAGGAGCAGGGCTCACGGTGCGGGTGTTCGAGGCGGGCGACGGGGTCGGTGGCGTCTGGTACTGGAACAGGTACCCCGGCGCGCGCTGCGACGTCGAGAGCGTCGACTACTCGTACTCGTTCTCCGAAGAACTGCAGCAGGATTGGGACTGGAGCGAGAAGTACGCCACCCAGCCGGAGATCCTGCGCTACGTCAACCACGTCGCGGACCGCTTCGACCTGCGCCGCGACATCACCTTCGGCACCAGGGTGACCGACACGGTGCTCGACGAGCAGACGCTGCGCTGGCAGGTCAGCACGGATGCGGGCGAGACGATCTCCGCCCGGTTCGTCATCTTCGCGGTCGGCCCGCTGTCCAATGCGAACATCCCCGCCATCGAGGGCCTCGACGAGTTCCAGGGCGGGGTCTATCACACCGCGCACTGGCCGCACGAGGGCGTCGACTTCACGGGCAAGCGGGTCGGCGTGATCGGGACGGGATCCTCCGGCATCCAGACGATCCCGTTCATCGCGGAGCAGGCCGAGCAGCTGCACGTGTTCCAGCGCAGCGCGAACTACAGCGTGCCCGCGGGCAACGTGCCGCTCGACGAGGAGACCAGGCGCGCGCAGAAGGCGGGCTACGCCGAGCGACGCAGGCTCTCGTTCCTCAGCGGCGGCGGCTCCCCGCACCAGGCGCACCCCAGCAACGCCCTCGAGGTCTCGGAGGAGGAGCGGCGCGAGGCCTACGAGAAGCGCTGGCAGCTCGGCGGGGTGCTGTTCAGCAAGACGTTCCCGGACCAGGTGCTCGATGCCGACGCCAACGCCACCGCCAGGGAGTTCTGGGAGGGCAAGGTGCGCGCGGTCATCGACGACCCCGAGGTCGCGGAGCTGCTGATCCCGAAGGACCACGCGATCGGCACCAAGCGGATCTGCACCGACGCCAACTACTACCAGACCTACAACCGCGCCAACGTGAACCTGGTGAACCTCAAGGCCACCCCGATCGCCCGCATCGACGCGACCGGCGTCAACACGACCGGCGAGCGCTACGAGCTGGACGCCCTCGTGCTGGCCACCGGGTTCGATGCGATGACCGGTTCGCTCGAGAAGGTGAACATCGTCGGCCGCGACGGCCGGACGTTGAACCAGGCGTGGGCGGAGGGCCCGCGGACCTACCTCGGCCTCGGCACGGACGGGTTCCCCAACCTGTTCAACCTGACCGGGCCGGGCAGCCCGTCGGTGCTCGCGAACATGGTGCTGCACTCGGAGCTGCACGTGAACTGGGTCGCTGACCTGATCGAGCACCTCGACACCCACGGCGCCGTCGCCGTCGAGGCGACCGCCGATGCGGTCACCGCGTGGGGACGCGAGTGCACCGATCGGGCCGCGTCCACACTCATGACCACGGCGAACTCGTGGTACCTCGGCGCCAACATCCCCGGTAAGCCGCGGGTGTTCATGCCGTTCGTCGGCGGCTTCGGCGCCTACGGCGAGATCATCGCCGACGTCGCGGCCGCCGGGTACAAGGGATTCGAGCTCATCGAGGCGGGTGCCTGACCACACCGTCCCGGTGGGGTGACCGCGCTGATCGGGCCGAACGGTTCGGGCAAGACCACCATGCTGAACATGATCTGCGGGTTCTACAAGCCAGACTCCGGCCGGATCCTGATCGGGGACAACGAGGTCCAGGGCCTGTCCCCGGACCGTGTCGCCCGGGTCGGTGTCGCCCGGACCTTCCAGACCCCGAACATCCCGGAGCACATCACCGTGCTGGAGGCGGTGGCCTCGGGGCGGTACAGCACCGATCGGGTGTCGATGGTCGCCACCGTGCTGCGGCTGCCCAGCTACCGCAGGGTGCGCGCCGCCGACCTCGCCGAGGCGCAGCGCGCCCTCGAGATGGTCGGGATGTCACACCTGCGCGACGAGACGGCCACCGCGCTGCCCCTTGGCATGCGCAGGCTCCTCGAGGTCGCGCGGTCCGTGGTCGCCGAGCCCCGGGTGCTGCTGCTCGACGAGGTCGCCTCCGGCCTGGACGAGAACGAGGTCGAGCGGCTCGCGGACCTGATCCGCGACCTGCGCGACGCCGGCGCCACGGTGGTGTTGGTGGAGCACAACTTCCGGCTCGTCCTCGAGCTCGCCAACCGCATCGTGGTGCTCGCCCAGGGAGCCGTCATCGCGGACGGCAGCCCCGCCGAGATCGAGCAGAACCCGCGGGTGCTCAGCGAGTACCTCGGCGTCAGCGTCGAGGAGACCGGTGCCCGCACCATCGCCGACGAAGAGGCCGCACTGTCCACGGAGGTGAAGTCATGACCGCAGGCGCCACGACACCGCTACTGAGCGTGCGGAACCTGGAGTCCGGATACGGCGACCTGCGGGTGGTCTGGGACGTCTCGCTCGACGTCTGGCCAGGCAAGGTGACGGCCCTGCTCGGTCGCAACGGTGCGGGCAAGACCAGCACCCTGCGCGCCATCTCCGGGCTGAACAAGATCTCGGCGGGCTCCGTCGAGTTCGACGGGCAGGACATCTCCAAGGTCCCGGCCCACCAGCGGGTCCGACGTGGGATCGCCTACGTCCAGGAGGGCAAGCGGGTCTTCCACCGCCAGACCGTCGAGCAGAACCTCATCCTCGGCGGCTACGTCCGCAAGATGCGGCGGTCCGCGCTCAAGCAGGAGGTCGCGCGGATCTATGACCTGTTCCCGATCCTCGGCGAGAAGCGCGGCCTGCTCGCGGGCTCGATGTCGGGTGGCCAGCAACAGATGCTGGCCATCGGGCAGGCGCTGATGGCCGAGCCGACGCTGCTGCTCCTCGACGAGCCGTCAGGCGGCCTGGCCCCGGTGATCGTCAACGAGGTGATGGAACGGGTGAGCGTGCTCAAGGAGGCCGGGCTCGCGGTGCTGCTCGTCGAGCAGGCGGTCGAGGCGGCGATGAGCGTGGCCGACCACGTCACCGTGCTCGACATCGGACGGGTGGTGATGGACGCCGACGCCGGTGACATCGACGACCTCGCGGTCCTGCGGGACGCGTACTTCGGGCGGGTCGGCGGCTAGGGCCGGTCTCCTGGACAGCAGGGTGAGGATGTTGTCGACGGTCTCGGGGCATGGGGACTCCTCCGGGACCGCCGTCAACGTTGTGGCGGCGGAGGCATTCCCGGACCGCGGGCCGGGTCACAACCAGGCATTCAGGTTGTGTTCACCTGGCCGCCCCGATCGGTCTCTTGGCTATACAACTTGTGCACGCAGAGTCTGACCTGCTCGGCCAACCGGCCGCAGCGGATGGGCACTCTCACCCTGGAGTCGGACACGTGCGCAGAACATCGATTCGCAACGCGGGCATCATTCTCGTCGCGGGGGCCGTGGTCCTCGGCTCGGCCGCCTGCACCAAGAAGGCTGATGCGACCGCGTCACCCGCCGCCGCGGCCACCGCCACGTCGGTCGCCGACGTCGGCGGGATGGAAGCGCTGATCGCCGCCGCCAAGGCGGAAGGATCGCTGAATCTCATTGCTCTGCCCCGCGACTGGGCAGGCTACGGCGATCTCATCGACAACTTCGGCGCCAAGTACGGCATCCCGGTCACCGTCGACAACCCGGAGGCCAGCAGCGCCGACGAGGTCAACGCGATCAAGTCCCTCAAGGGGCAGGACCGCGCGCCCGACGCGGTCGACGTCGGCACCGCGTTCGCCATCAGCGGTGCCGAAGAGGGGCTCTACGCGCCGTACCGGGTGGCGACCTGGGACGGCATCCCCGAGACGCAGAAGTCGCCCGACGGCACCTGGTACGCGGACTACGGCGGATACATCTCGATCGGCTGCGACGCCGCGAAGGTGGCAGTGTGCCCGGCTTCGTTCGCGGACCTGGCCAAGCCCGAGTACCGGGGCAAGGTCGCGCTGACCGGGGATCCCCTCAAGAGCAACTCCGCCCTGATGTCCGTCTGGTCCGCGGCCCTGGCCAACGGGGGTTCGGTCGACAACATCGCGCCTGGGATCGACTACTTCGGCAAGCTCAAGGCCAGCGGAAACTATGTCCCCGTGAAGGCGACCGCGGCCACGATCCAGTCCGGCGAGACCCCCATCGTCGTCGACTGGGACTACCTGAACGCGGCGAAGACCAAGGACCTCGCGAACGCCGGGGTGCGCTGGAGCGTCGCCGTCTCCAATGACGCGACGATCGGCTCGTACTACGCGCAGGCGATCAGTGCGACCGCACCGCACCCGGCCGCCGCGCGTCTGTGGCAGGAGTACCTCTACAGCGACGAGGGCCAGAACGGCTACCTCGCGGGTTACGCGCGCCCGGCGCGCCTGCCGGCCATGCAGGCCGCGGGAACCGTCGACCCGGCGCTCGCCGAGCACCTGCCCGCGGTGAACGTCAAGGCCGAATTCCCCACGGATGCACAGGCAACCGCGGCGAAGAACACCTTGACGCAGACGTGGGCGAGCACGGTCCAGTAGTGCGATCCGGGACTGCCGCGCGCCGCGCGCGCCTGCCGTGGAGCTGGTTCGGTCTGGTGCCGTTCTTCGGCTACGTGAGCGTCTTCTTCCTGCTGCCCACCGCGGTCATCGCGTACTCGGCGTTCCGGGTGCGCGGCGAGGGCGGCGCCAGCACTTTCGGCGTCGCGAACATGTCCGCCGCGCTCGGCGGCGCCTACCTGGACGCGTTGTGGAACAGCGCGACGATGTCGCTGGTGTGTGCGGTGATCGCTGCCGTGCTCGGGATGGTGCTCGCGTACGCGGTGGCCACCAGCCGGGGCGGGCTGCTGCAGAAACTGGTCTCCACCAGTGCCGCGGTGCTCGCGAACTTCGGTGGGCTGCCGCTGGCGTTCCTCTTCGTCGCGGCGATCGGTAACGCCGGCGTGCTCACCGTCTTCGTGCAGGAGCGCCTGGGACTCTCGCTTCGCGACGACCTGGGGTTGGACCTGTACTCGCGGGGCGGGGTGCAGTTCGTGTACCTGTACTTCCTGATCCCGCTCATGGTGCTGGTCATCACCCCGGCGATCGAGGGCCTTCGCCCCGAGTGGCGGGAGGCGGCCGAGGGGCTCGGTGCGCGTGGCTGGCAATACTGGCGTCACGTCGCGGGCCCGGCCCTGCTGCCGCATTTCCTCGGCAGCATCGCGCTGCTCTTCTGCACCGCCTTCTCGTCGTACGCGACCGCTGAGGCGCTCACCAACGGCACGCTGGCGATCACGCCGCTGCGGATCGACGGCGCGCTGTCCGGAAATGTCCTTGCCGGGCAGGAGAACCTGGGGGCGGCTCTTGCCCTGTCCATGATCGTGGTGGTGGTCCCGCTGACCCTGCTCTACCAACTGATGCAGCGGAGGAGTTCGCGATGGTTGCAGTGATCGGCGCGCCGGTGGCACCGAGCACGGTGACACCAACTGCTGGGGCGCCGGCGCCCACCGCCGCCCCGCCGCAGTCTCGGGGCCGCGTGCGCCGGGACGGGCCGCCGGTGCGTTTCTGGCGCGGGGTGGTCCTCGGGCTGGCGGGCCTGTACTTCCTCGGTCCGGTCCTGGTGGCGTTCTGGTTCACTGTGGACGGCGCCGACGGTCCGAGTCTGGCGGCGTACACCCGCATCTTCACGGCGACCGGCTTCGTGGACGCGATGACGAGTTCGCTGCTGCTCGGATTGATCTCGGTGGCAATCACTTTGGCGCTGATGGTGCCGACGATGCTGCTGGTGCACCTGCGGCTGCCGCGGGCGCGGCCCTACGTCGAGGTGTTCTCGCTGCTGCCGCTGGTGATTCCGCCGGTGGCCCTCGTCGTCGGCGTCCGTGGTGTGCTCGGCTGGGGCAACGGCAGCGAGTTCGTCGAGGTCTCTGCCGTGTTCACCGCATTGCAGGACAAGTCCCTGCCCCTGGTGCTCGCGCTGATGTACGTGGTGATCGCCCTGCCGTTCACCTACCGCAGCCTCGATGCCGGGCTGCGTGGCTCGAAGGTGACCGTCCTGGTCGAGGCGGCGCTGAACCTGGGGGCGCGCTGGCCGACGGTGCTGTGGCGCGTCGTGCTCCCGGCCCTGCGGACGTCGCTGCTCAACGCGGGCTTCCTCGCCTTCGCGTTGGTGATGGGCGAGTACACGATCGCGAAAATCCTGATCTTCCCGACCTTCCCGGTGTGGCTCGCCCAGTCCGGCGCCACCGACGGCCAGCTGCAGGTCGCCTTGGCCCTGCTCAGCCTGGCAGTCACCTGGGCGCTGCTGCTGATCGTGGTGGCGGTCGCGGGCCGAACACGAAAGGCAAAGCCATGACGAATCCGAGCGTCCGAAACGAGACCCCGCCTCGCGCCACCGTCAACGGCGGCGGCACGGCCGTCAGCTTCGTCGGCGTCCGGCGCACCTTCGGCGCCGTGAACGCACTGGACGGGCTGGACCTCGACGTCGCCCCGGGCGAACTGGTGGCGCTGCTCGGGCCGTCCGGTTGCGGCAAGACCACCGCTCTGCGGATCCTCGCCGGTTTCGACCAGCCGGACAGCGGGCAGGTGCTGGTCGGCGGTAGCGACGCGGCGGGCCTGCCTGCCAACCGCCGCGACATGGGGATGGTCTTCCAGTCCTACAGCCTCTTCCCCACCATGACTGCCCAGGACAACGTGGCGTTCGGCCTCGGGTTGCGCGGCCGCGGCGGCGGACGCCGGGGCGGCGGGCGGCTGGCCCGGGCGCGGGAGCTGCTCGACCTGGTCGGCCTCGCCGACCACGTCGCCAAGTTCCCGCATCAGCTCTCCGGCGGACAGCAGCAGCGGGTGGCGTTGGCGCGGGCGCTGGCGATCGCCCCCCGCGTCCTGTTGCTCGACGAGCCGCTCTCGGCGCTCGACGCCAAGGTCCGGTACCAGCTGCGGGAGGAGATCCGCCGGATCCAGCTGGACCTGGGCGTGACCACCCTGCTGGTCACCCACGATCAGGAGGAGGCCCTCGCCGTCGCGGATCGGGTTGCGGTGATGCGGGCAGGCCGGCTCGAGCAGTGTGCGCCCCCGAGCGAGGTGTACCGCCGTCCGGCGACGCCCTTCGTCGCCGAGTTCGTCGGCACGATGAACCACATCCCGGCGGTCGCCGTTGACCGTGGCACCGTCCGCGTGGGCGAGCAGACCCTGGTCTGTGACGGAGCGTGGCCCGGGCCGGGCCCGGTGACCGTACTGGCGCGTCCCGAGGCGGTGCTGGTGCACGAGGCCACCGAGGGCGACACAGTCGTCTCGGCAGCGACCTTCTACGGAGCGTCGACGAGGCTGCGGCTGGCACGGCCGGACGGGGCGGAGTTGCTCGCCGACGTCGCCAGCCATCGCGGTGGGGCACTGACGCCCGGCACCCGAGTGCACGTGTCCCTGCTCGAGCGCCCGGTGCTGCTGGCGTGAGCCGCCGGGTCGGTACGGTGGTGAGATGAGTGCGGGAGCAAGCGATCTGCCGCTCTACCGGTCGATTGCCGCGGACATCCAGACCGCGATCGAACGCGGTGACTTCGCAGGCGGGGCCACGATGCCGTCGGAGAACGAGCTGACGGCGCGGTATGGCGTCTCCCGTGGGACCATCCGCCAGGCCTTCGCGTTCCTGCGCTCCACCGGGGTGGTGTCCTCGCGACGGGGTGCACGGCGGCAGGTCCGGAGCGGCCCGAAGGTGCAGTCGATGACCGAGCTGGTCAGCTTCTCCCGGTGGGCGCGGGGCCTCGGCGAGACGCCGAGCAGCCGGACGCTGGGCGCTGCCGCGGTGCCGGCGTCCGGGGCGGTCGCGGACAAGCTCGGAGTCGCCGAGGGCGCCAACGTCTTTCACGTCGAACGCGTTCGGCTGTTGGGGGCGGCGCCGACGATGCTGGAGAGCACCTACTACCCGGAGTCGCTCGCGCCGCTGATCGCCGCGATCGACCTGGACGCCGAGTCGATCACCGACCGCCTGGCGGACCACGGCATCGTCTTCGCCGACGCCGAGCACGCCATCGACGCCGTCGCGGCGAGACCCCGGGAGGCCGAGCTGCTCGGCCTCGCTCCCGGAGCGCCGCTGCTGCGGACGGTCCGGCGGACCACCGACCCTGTCGGCGAGGTCCTCGAATGCTCGATCGACCTGTACGCAGGCGAGGCCGTCGCGTTCGTGGTCCGCAACTCGCTGGCCGCCGGGGCGACCAGCCGGGTCAGTTCCCGCTGAGGGTTCGGTCCAGTGCGTCGATGTCGACGCGGAAGTCCGCGAGGGTGACCGCGGGCGCGTCGGGGTCCTTGCCCAGGTCGTCGAACCGGCGTAGCAGGCAGGCTTCCTCGGCGTAGGGCTCGGCGGCGAACGCCGCGACCTCCGCCTCGTCCATCACCCCGCCCTGCACCGCCATGGTGAACTTCGAGGCGTCGGAGAGCTTGTCGTAGTAGGTGGGGTCGGTGGCGCACAGGTAGCGCTTGGCCGCGACATGCAGCCTCACCGGCTCGGTCACCGCATCGTCGAACCAGGTGGTCAGCCACTCGGCTGCGACGGCGTCGTGGTGGTTGTCGTTGCCCGACATGAGTTCTCGGCCGCTGATCGCGCCTGAGAAATGGCCGACGTCGTGCAGCACCGCGGCTACCACCAGCTCGGTGGGGGCGCCCGCCGCGCGTGCGGCCCGCCCGGTCTGGAGCATGTGCTGGGCCATGGACACCTGCTCGCCGAGGTACTCCTGCCCGCCCTCTCCGTCGAACAGCGCGGTCAGGGCATCGTAGGCGTGGGTCATCGGATCTCCCGGTAGGTCTCGATGGTGCTCAGCAGTCCGTCCAGGTCCGCGTAGGTGCCCTGGAGGTGTCGGTCACCGTTGGCGGCAAAGGCGGTGCGCGCGTGCAGCAGTCGGGTGTTGTCGAAGATCAGGCAGTCGCCGGCGCCGAGGTGGAAATCGAGCCGGGCCTCGGGTGCGTACAACAGCTCGGCGAAGGCGCGGTAGGCGCGATAGAACTCGCGCGCGAGGTCGGGACGTAGGCGCGGCACCGCCATCGAGCGGTTGTTGAAACGAATCTCGCGGATGCGGCCGGACTGGTCGAGGGAGATCAGGGGCGTGACCGCGCTCAGGTGGGCGTCGGGGGAGTCGAAGCGGTACGTCACCGCGGTGCCGGTGAGGATCTCGAAGGCGCGGGGGTCGCGCTGGCGCAGGGTTGCCGCGGCCGCGAAGCCGTCGACAAGGCCTGACTCGCCGCCGACCGAGGCGTTGTGCAGGCAGTGCAGGAGCTGGAGCGTCGGCACCGGGTCGCGGTACGGATTGTCGGTGTGGGGGCTGATCGCGAGGCCGGTGAAGGCGAGGTTCACCGCGTTCTCCTCGACCCGCACGTCGAAGAGCCTGCCGTAGTTGGTTTCCCGGACGAAGCCGAACGTCTCGGCCACCTTGGTGACCTGACCTGGCTCGGTCGGCACCCCGCGCAGCAGCGCGAATCCGCATCCCACCACCTCGCGCAGTGCCGGCGTCGGCTCTGCGAGATAGCCGGCCCAGTCGTGGGACCGCAGCGGCGACACCTCGGCGGCCGTACGCCACAGCCGCTTGCCCTGCTCGGTACGCGAATCGGCCAGCGGCGCAGGCGCGTCCGCTGCGATCAGCGCGTCGAGCTCGAAGGTCGACCGGTGGCCGTCGGGGGCGAACTCGACCTCGACGCGGTCGCCGCGGATCCGGGCGTCGCGGACCCGGAGTTCGGCGGGCAGGTCGACGATGTTGAACAGTCGCTGACCGCTCACGGCGTCGCGGCTGGCGGGGTCCGTGCACGCGTCGCGGAGCCACACCGCGGCAACCTCGACCACCTTGCCGTCGACCGTCAGACGCAGGTCGCCGTCGACGACCGACGCGTCGATTGCCCTCTTCTCGATAACTTGGCTGTACATGTCTTCGAGGTTGGCATGGTCGGGCGTGCCGGTCGACAACGCCGGGGTGAACAGTGGGTGGCGGATCAGAGCGTGGCGGATCAGGCGAGTGCGGACGCGTGGTTGGACTCCCAGAGCTCGTAGGTGACGCAGCCGGGCTCGGCGAGCGTCGGCTCGACGAGTGCGAGCATGGCGAGCGCCGCGCGGTCGGCCGCGGCCGGGGCTACCTTCACGCGGATGAAAGCGGTGTGCACGGTGTGTCTTTCAGGTCGTCGTTGTGGTCTCAGGTGGAGACGTGGACCATGTCCACGTACTTGCGCGGCAGGTCCTCGAACGCGATCTTCGTGACGCTCACCGGGCCGGATTGGTAGGAGTCCTCGCCGCCGATGAGCCCGTCGGCGTCCACCGGCCACAGGATCAGCTGTCGGTTCACCACCAGGTAGTCGGCGCTCTCGTCGTCGACCTCGATGCCGACGGATGCGGCATACGCGCCGGGGTAGATCTGCTTGAGGAATCCCTCGGTGACCACGCAGTGGTCGTCCACGACCAGCCGGTCGAGCGCGAACTCGAGCACGTTCGTCTGGGTCCCGATGAACCAGCTGTAGTACGTCCGAACGGCGTCCGTTCCCTTGGGGCCGACGTCCTTTCCGGCGTTCCAGAAGTGGTAGGCGGGGTCCGGGGTGAGGGTGCCCATCAACCGGTCGAGGTCGGGCTCCTCCTCGGCCTGCATGTGCTCCAGAACGGCACCGAGCACCACGCGATGTCGCGGGTTGGTCGTGTCGGCCAGTCGGCTCTGCAGCATCTCCCAGGTGCGGGTCGGATCGATGATCGCCATGTGGGTCTCCAATCGTCGGGTCGATCGAATACTGCCCCGGACGCCCACCGCGACAGGCGGAGTTCGTGCGGACCTCCCGCTGCGCGGGAGAGCTTGTGTCGGCCCTGAGGAGTGCCCCTTAGCGTCGGCTGCAGACGTGGAAGGAGACACCGATGTCTCGTATGGCGGGCAAGGTCGCGCTCATCACCGGCGCCGGTAACGGAATGGGGCGCAGCCATGCGGTCCGTCTCGCCGAGGAGGGCGCGGACATCATCGCGCTCGACCTTCCCGGCGCGGCGGCCGACCTGGCCGAGACCGCCCGGCTGGTGGGCGAGGCGGGGCGGCGTGCGGCGGTCGGGGCAGCGGACGTCCGCGACCTCGCCGCGGTGCAGGCGGGCGTGGACGCGGGCGTGGCCGAGCTGGGCCGGCTCGATGTCGTCGTCGCCAATGCGGGCGTCTGCGACAACCCGGGCCCGGCGTGGACCATCGACGCCCCGGTGTGGCAGCGCTCCCTGGACATCAACCTGACCGGCGTCTGGCACACGGTGAAGGCCGCGGCCCCGTCGATCGGCGCCGGCGGCGGGTCGGTCGTCATCGTCAGCTCGACCGCGGGCATGAAGGCCGTCGCGGGCGCCGCCCACTACTCGGCGAGCAAGCACGCGGTGATCGGGTTGATGCGGACCCTCGCAAACGAGTTGGGGCCGAGGTCGATTCGCGTCAACGCCCTGCTGCCCGGCGCGGTCGGTACCGCGATGACGCTGAACCCCGCCACCTTCGCCCGGCTACGGCCCGACCTGGCGGACCCCACCGCGGAGGACGTGATGGAGGTGCTGGCGCGCAACCATCTGCTGCCGGTGCCGTGGGTGGAATCCGCCGACGTCAGCAACGCCCTGCTCTTCCTGGTATCCGACGAAGCCCGGTACATCACCGGAACCGAGCTGGTGGTCGACGCCGGCCTGACACAGAAGGTGTGACGATGACGCGAGCGGGGACTACTCCGAGCGGACGGGTGGCGGGCAAGGTCGCGCTGGTGACCGGCGCGGCCCGCGGCATCGGCCGGGCGCAGGCACTGCGGTTCGCGCAGGAGGGCGCCGACGTGATCGCCGTCGACCTGTGCGGGCCGGTCGACACGGTAGTCACGCCGCCGTCGAGCGCGGCGGACCTCGCCGAGACCGCGGCACTCGTGCGCGAAACGGGCGGGCGGATAGAGACTTTCGAGGTGGACGTGCGCGATCGGGCGGCGCTGTCGTCCGCGGTGGACGCCGGCGTCGCGGCGTTCAGCGGCCTCGACATCGTCTGCGCCACCGCGGGGATCACCTCCTCGGCCCCGGCGCTCGATCTCGACGAGCAGACCTGGAAGACCATGCTCGACGTCAACCTGACCGGGGTGTGGCAGACGTGCGCGGTGGCGGCGCCGCACCTGATCGAGCGGGGTGGCGGGTCGATGATCCTCACCAGCTCGATCGCCGGGCTGCGCGGCCTGGTCGGTGTCGCCCACTACACCGCCGCCAAGCACGGCGTCGTCGGGCTGATGCGTTCGATGGCAAAGGAATTGGCGCCGCACCGGGTTCGGGTCAATACCGTGCACCCCACCAACGTGGACACCCCGATGATCCAGAACGACGCGGTGCGCGCGAAGTTCCGCCCCGATCTCGACCGGCCGCCGACGCGCGAGGAGTTCGCGGAGTCGGCCGCGACGATGAACATGCTCGCGATCCCGTGGATCGAACCGGTGGACGTCGCGAATGCCGCGCTCTTCCTGGCGTCCGACGAGGCGCGCTACATCACCTCGGTGTCCCTGCCTGTCGACGCAGGCAGCACCAGGCGCTAGGCGGCTCCGCCGCCCGTGCGCGGTTGACGAGTGTGTGGACTCGTCAACCGCGCACGGGCGCGGAGCGCCTATTCGAACTGGATCGCGCCCGCGGGGGTTCCGCTGTCGATGAGCGAGCGCAGGGTGAACCGCACCATGGCGGGGGAGCCGCAGACCAGCACCTGGTGGTCGGTGTAGGCGCCGTACGAGCTGACGACCTCGGCGAGCGTGCCCGCGATGATGTCGTCGGGGCCGAAGCCGATGTCGACGCGGGTCCGGTCGTACCACTCGTCGGCCCACTCGGGGTCCTGCACGGACTCCACGACCGGAACCACGGTCAGCCAGTCCAGCTGCTGGGCCAGGATCCACAGCATGTCCGAGCCGTAGAGGTCGCGGGGATGACGGCCGCCGATGAACAGGTACACCCGCGGCGGCCTCGGTCGCCGCGCGAGCTCCAGGATGATCGAGCGGAACGGGGCGAGTCCGGTGCCGCCCGCGACCATCACGACGTCCCGGCCGGAATCGTCGACCGACAGGCGTCCGCTCGGTTCGCTGATCTGCCACTGGTCGCCGGGGGCGGTGTCGCCGACGATCGCGCCGCTGATCCAGCCGGCGGGCACCGTCCGGACGTGGAACTCGAGCTTGCCGTCGAGCGAGGGCGGGAGGGCGGGGGAGTACCGCCGCGAGACCCGCGGGTTCTGCGGCACGGTCACCGAGACCGACTGCCCCGCGGTGAACGGGACGAACTCGCCCTCCAGCCGGACGACCGCGAGATCGGTTCGCAGCCGATGGTGCTCCACCACTGTCGCGGTCCACACCTGCTGTTCGACACCCGTGTTCTGCATGACCAGAGGGTATCGCGACGGGTTTGGCACCTGCACAAATGCAATTGCCACTAGAACATGTGTCAGTTTGCGTTCTAATGTGAGGCGTGCCACGTGCACGGCCGCGGCCCGCCAGCCGTGACCCCCAGTCAGAGCGGAGAAAAAATGACCACCGATGAGCTCGCCGACCTGCACCGCCCGCAGTACACCGCGGACCTGCTGATCACCGCGCTGGAGCGCAACGCGGACCGCCCCGCGCTCTACCTCGGGGATGTGGTGCTCACCGGTGGGCAGATGCGCGACCAGATCAGCTGCTTCGTGCAGGCGCTGCAGTCCCTCGGCATCGGCACTGGCTCCACGGTCGCGATGCTCTCGAAGAACCGTCCCGAGGTGCTCATCAGCGTCGGGTCCACGATGATCCTCGGCTGCCGCAACACCGCGCTGGCGCCGATGGGATCGCTCGACGATCACCGCTACATCCTCGAGGATTCCGAGATCGAGACGCTGATCTTCGATCCCACCGCGTTCGAGGCGCGCGCGGCGGAGCTCAAGGCCTCGGTGCCGTCGCTGAAGAACTTCTTCTCGCTCGGCCCGTCCGAGGTCGGCGTCGACCTGCTGGCGCTGGCGGGGGATTTCACCGCCGGGCCACTGGTCGCAGCGAAGGTGTCCGGTTCCGACCCGAGCAGCATCGTCTACACCGGCGGCACCACCGGCAAGCCGAAGGGCGTGATCAACACGTTCCAGTCGGGCGTGACGCTGCCGCAGATCCAGATGGCCGAGTGGCAGTGGCCGGACGAGATGCGATTCCTCGCCTGCACCCCGCTCTCGCATGCGGGCATGGCGTTCTTCGTGCCGACGCTGATGCGCGGCGGCGCGCTGGTGGTGCTGCCCGCCTTCGAGCCGGGTGCCGTCCTCGAGGCGATCGAGAAGCACAAGATCACCGTGACGATGCTCGTGCCGACGATGATCTACATGCTGCTCGACCACCCGGACCTGGCCAAGCGGGACCTCTCCAGCCTGCAGACGCTGTACTACGGCGCGGCGGCCATGTCGCCCACGCGCCTGGTCGAGGGCATCGAGAAGCTGGGCCCGATCTTCTTCCAGTACTTCGGTCAGTCCGAGTGCGGCATGACCATCACCGTGATGCGCAAGGAGGAGCACGACCCCGCCAACCTCGAGCGGCTGGCCTCCTGTGGGCGTCCGGTGCCGTGGCTGGACGTGCGCCTGCTCGATGACGACCTGAACGAGGTGCCCCGCGGCGAACTCGGCGAGATCTGCGTGCGCGGCCCGCTGGTGATGCAGGGCTACTGGAAGAAGCCGGCGGAGACCGCCGAGGCGCTGCGCGGCGGCTGGCTGCACACCGGTGACGTCGCCCGCGCGGACAAGGACGGATTCCTGTACATCGTCGACCGCAAGAAGGACATGATCATCACCGGCGGCTTCAACGTCTTCCCCCGGGAGATCGAGGACGTCATCTCCGGTCATCCCGCGGTCGCCTCGGTCGCCGTTGTCGGTGTGCCGGACGAGAAGTGGGGCGAGGCCGTGAAGGCCTGCGTGGTGCTGCGCGAGGGCGCGACGGTGGAGGTCGCCGAGCTGGTCGAGCGGGTGAAGGCCGCGAAGGGTGCGGTGCACGCGCCCAAGACGATCGACTTCGTCGACGCGCTCCCGCTGACCCCGCTGGGCAAGCTGGACAAGAAAGCACTGCGGGCGCGCTACTGGGAGGGCGCGGCGCGCGCGGTATAGCGGCGATCGCGGGCGTAGCGTCGGCCCATGGCCACCTACGTCCTGATCCCCGGAGCCGGATCCGACTCGTCGTACTGGCAGTTCGTGGCGCCGCTGCTGCGCGCTGCCGAGCACGACGTGGTGACGCCGGACCTGCCGTGTGACGACGATTCGGCCGGGCTCGCGGAGTACACCGATGTGGTGGTCGACGCGATCGGCGACCGCACCGGGCTGATCCTGGTGGCCCAGTCGATGGCCGGGTTCACCGCGCCGCTGGTGTGCGAGCGGGTACCGGTGTCGCTGATGGTGCTGGTCGCGGCGATGGTCCCGGTTCCGGGGGAGGCGCCGGGCGACTGGTGGGCGAACACCGGGCAGAGGGCCGCCCGCCGCGCGCAGGACGTGGCGGACGGTCGTGACCCCGACGCCGAGTTCGATCCGGTCACGGTCTTTCTGCACGACGTGCCGCCGGAGCTGATCCCGGTCGTGATGGCGGACGGGGCGCGGGAACAGTCCGAGACGCCGTTCCTCGCGCCCTGGCCGCTACCGGCGTGGCCGGACGTGCCGACGCGGTTCCTGCTGTGCCGCCAGGACCGCATGTTCCCCGCGGAGTTCCAGCGCCGGGTGGTGCGGGATCGGCTGGGGATCACACCCGACGAGATGGACGGCGGCCACCTGCCCGCGCTCGCGCACCCGGCGGAGCTGGTGGAGCGGCTCGAGCGGTACCGCGTCGGCCTCGGGCTGTGACCAGCGCCACCACATCAGCCCCAAGATTCTCAAACTTGAGCGGAACAGACTCAACCTTCCGAGCGTTGGAACATGTGACAACGCCGAGTGGCCCTGCATAGGCTCGACGGCAACGACCGACGTCTTCCGAAGGGGTGACCAGTGGACTCGTTTTCTCCGACCACCAAGACTCAGGCGGCACTGACCGCCGCTTTGCAGTCTGCTTCCGCCGCGGGCAACCCGGACATCCGTCCGGCGCACCTGCTCGCCGCGCTGCTCGACCAGACCGACGGCATCGCCGCCCCGCTGCTCAAGGCGGTGGGCGTCGACCCGACCGCCGTGCACCGCGAGGCCCAGGCGATGGTGGACCGGTTGCCACAGACGACCGGCGCGACCACCACGCCTCAGCTCGGCCGCGAGGCGCTCGCCGCGCTCACCGCCGCCCAGCACCTGGCCACCGAGCTCGACGACGAGTACGTCTCCACCGAGCACGTCCTGGTCGGGTTGGCCTCCGGGGACTCCGACGTCGCGAAACTCCTTGTCGGCCACGGGGCCACCCCGCAGGCGCTGCGCGAGGCCTTCACCGCCGTGCGTGGTAGCGCGCGCGTGACCAGCCCCGACCCCGAGGGCACCTATCAGGCGCTGGAGAAGTACAGCACCGACCTCACCGAGGCCGCGCGCGCAGGCAAGCTCGACCCGGTGATCGGCCGGGACACCGAGATCCGACGCGTCGTACAGGTTCTCAGCCGCCGCACCAAGAACAACCCGGTGCTCATCGGCGAGCCGGGCGTCGGCAAGACCGCGATCGTCGAGGGCCTCGCCCAGCGCATCGTGGCGGGCGACGTCCCGGAGTCGTTGCGCGGCAAGACCGTCGTCTCCCTCGACCTCGGTTCGATGGTCGCGGGCGCCAAGTTCCGCGGCGAGTTCGAGGAGCGGCTCAAGGCCGTCCTCGACGACATCAAGAACTCGGCTGGTCAGGTGATCACCTTCATCGACGAGCTGCACACGATCGTCGGCGCGGGTGCGACCGGCGAGTCCGCCATGGACGCAGGCAACATGATCAAGCCGATGCTCGCCCGCGGTGAGCTGCGGATGGTCGGCGCCACGACCCTCGAGGAGTACCGCAAGTACATCGAGAAGGACGCCGCCCTGGAGCGCCGCTTCCAGCAGGTGCTGGTCGGGGAGCCGTCGGTGGAGGACACCGTCGGCATCCTGCGCGGCCTCAAGGAGCGCTACGAGGTGCACCACGGCGTGCGTATCACCGACTCGGCTCTCGTTGCGGCCGCGACACTCTCGGACCGCTACATCACCTCCCGGTTCCTGCCGGACAAGGCGATCGACCTGGTAGACGAGGCGGCGTCACGGCTGCGCATGGAGATCGACTCCAGGCCCGTCGAGATCGACGAGGTCGAGCGCACGGTGCGGCGGCTCGAGATCGAGGAGATGGCGCTCGAGAAGGAGACCGACGAGGCGTCCAAGGCGCGGCTGGTCAAGCTGCGTCAGGAACTCGCCGACGACCGCGAGAAGCTGGGTCAGCTGAGCACCAGGTGGCAGAACGAGAAGCAGGCCATCGATTCCGTCCGCGAGATCAAGGAACAGCTCGAAGCGCTTCGCGGCGAGTCGGATCGGGCCGAGCGGGACGGCGATCTGGGTAAGGCGGCCGAGCTGCGGTACGGCCGGATCCCGGAACTGGAGCGCAAGCTCGAGGCCGCGGTCGAGGCGTCCGGCGGCGCCAGCGACGGTGACGTGATGCTCAAGGAGGAGGTCGGGCCCGACGACGTCGCCGATGTCGTGTCCGCGTGGACCGGTATCCCGGCGGGCCGGATGATGGAGGGCGAGACAGCCAAGCTGCTCCGGATGGAGTCGGAGCTGGGCAAGCGGGTGGTCGGACAGGACGAAGCGGTGATCGCGGTGTCCGATGCCGTCCGTCGCGCGCGGGCCGGGGTCGCCGACCCGAACCGGCCTACCGGCTCGTTCCTGTTCCTCGGCCCGACCGGCGTCGGCAAGACCGAGCTGGCGAAGGCGTTGGCGGACTTCCTGTTCGACGACGAGCGGGCGATGGTCCGGATCGACATGTCCGAGTACAGCGAGAAGCACTCGGTGGCGCGGCTGGTCGGTGCTCCTCCGGGGTACGTCGGCTACGACCAGGGCGGTCAGCTCACCGAGGCGGTCCGAAGGCGGCCGTACACGGTGGTGCTGTTCGACGAGGTCGAGAAGGCGCACCCGGACGTGTTCGACATCCTGCTGGCGGTTCTCGACGAGGGGCGCCTGACGGATGGTCAGGGTCGGACGGTCGACTTCCGCAACACCATTCTGATCCTCACCTCGAACCTGGGCGCCGGTGGCACCAGGGAGCAGGTGATGGATGCCGTGCGGCACGCGTTCAAGCCGGAATTCATCAACCGGCTCGACGACGTGGTGATCTTCGATCCGCTCTCGGAGCAGCAGCTGGAGTCGATCGTCGACATCCAGCTCGGGCAGCTGGCGAAGCGGCTCGCGGCCCGCAGGTTGAGCCTGGAGGTGTCGGGGCCCGCGAAGGAATGGTTGGCGCACCGCGGATACGACCCGCTGTACGGGGCGCGGCCGCTGCGCCGGTTGATCCAGCAGGCGATCGGCGACCAGCTCGCGAAGCTGTTGCTGGCCGGGGAGATTCACGACGGCGACACTGTGCCGGTGAACGTCTCGGTCGACGGCGATTCGCTCGTCCTGGGATAGAGGTGTGACACACACGACTGTGCGCGAGGTTCGAAGAGGAACCTCGCGCACAGTCGCGTTGTGGCCGGGTCGGGGTGCCGCGACTCATGGACCGGGGGGCAGGCCAGGAGCCGCGGCGCCGTCGAGCTCGGCGCCACCCGGGCTCGGTCGCGTGAGGGGCGCGGCCGAGTGGACCGGGTGCGTTGGGGGTGGGATCAGCCGATGCTGAAGGGCTGGCCCCAGAGGGTGACGTTGCTGGTCACGCTGGCAGTGCTGACGGTGACCTTCACGTAGGAGCGGGCCTGGGCGTAGCCGGCGCAGCCCTCGACGCCGATGGTGGAGTCGGCCCAGGTGACGCTGCCGCTCTTGCCCTTGAAGGTGTTGGCGCCGGTGTGCAGCTCGCCGCCGAAGTCGTCGGCCTTCTCCAGGTCGAGGAGTTTGACGTTCTTGGCCTGGCCGGGGGCGATGGACAGGTTGCCCGCGCTCTTGGCGGTCTGCTTGACGCTCTCGCCGTCCCAGTTCGAGGACATTCCGGTGTCGGCGCCGCCCTTGCCGCCGAGGGTCAGCTGGCAGGCCACCACGTAGCCGGGCTCGATCCGCCCGCCCTCGGCGCCTGCGCCGGACAGTTCCACCTTGGTGGAGCCAGAGACCCACACGTTGCGGTGCAGCGGGGTCGATCCCATCGATGGGGAGATGTTGGCGGTCTCGCCGGTGCGGCTGACCGTGACGACGGTGCCGTCGACGAGGGTCTCGGTGATCGAGCCGTCGGGAAGCGGGACAAAGGTGTCGGCGTTCGCCGCGCCCGCGGAGAAGAAGCCGAGGGCGATGGCGGCGACGCTGCCGGCGCTCGCGATCTTGAGCCCGCGACGCAGGCCGGTGGTGTTGACGTTCATGAATTCCCCTCTGAGGGTTCAGGTATCGAGTTCAGGCGTGGACTGTGCGCGTGTCGTACCCCAGTCGGGGTGCAACACGCGCACGGGCGGCGCAGCCGCTATCCGATGCTGAAAGGCTGGCCGTACAGGGTGGTCTTGGAGTAGTCGTTTCCGACGATCTCGACCACGGTGTAGGAGCGGGCCTGGGCGAAGCCGCCGCAGTTCTGGATCTCGAGCTGGGTGTCCTGGTACTGGACGGCGTACTTGCCGTTCTTCTTGATGTCCTTGCCCGCGACACCGACGAACTTGACCTGGCCGGCGGAGACCGGGACGGTCAGTGAACCCGAGACCGACGGTCCCGAGAGGTCGATGCCTGCGCCGATGGAGCCGCCGAGGCCGGTGATGTCGACCTGGCACCCGACGATGTAGCCGGTGCTGATCCGCGAGACCCCGTGCGTGGACGAGTTGTTGGTGCCCTTGTCGTTGGTGGCACCGTTGAACGGCCCCGCCTCACCTTCCTTGGTGATGCCGGTGACGTCCGCGGTGACGGTGCCCGAGACCCAGGCGGTGCGGCCGGCGCCGTTGGCGGCCAGCGACGGGGAGATCAGGGCGCTCTCTCCGGTGCGGGAGACGACCGCTCCCGGTCCGGCCTTCTGCCCGTCGGGCAGCGGCACGAAGGTGTCGGCGTGCGCCGCACCCGTCGACATCAGGCCGATCGCCAGTGCCGCGGCGGCGCCTGCGCCTGCCATACGGGCGCCACGGCGCAGGCCTGACTTGCGGATCTCGCTCATTCGTTCCCCTCTAGAGGTGGTCAGTGGTGGTCGGAAGCGGTGCACGGGACCGGAGGGCTGGTCAGATCGTGAGCCATGCTTCCGAACGCTGCGCCCAAGAAACTATCCGCATCATTCGATTGAATGCAATGGACCACACCGAGGCAGAAATGAGACTCATCTCACACCATGCGGTCAGGCTGGGCGAGACTCGTACAGTGCAGGACAGGTGTCCAGATTGACCCCAAATCCTGCGAATCATCTGTAGGATTCGGCGTCTGGGGGTTGTACGGAAGTGCTGGTTGTGCAGGGGGCGGAGCGATGGTGATGGACAGGGCGGATCGTCCGCAGAAGACGGCGATGATCATCGCCAGGCGGATCATTGCGGACATCGAGCGAGAGGGTCTGCGGCCCGGTGACCGGTTGCCGCCGGAGCGGGTGATGCTCGAGCAGTATCAGGTCGGCAGGGGCACGCTCCGCGAGTCGCTGCGGTATCTCGAGCTGTCCGGTGCGCTCTCGATCAAGCCCGGACCGGGCGGGGGCCCGACGGTGCAGAAGCCCGACGGCTCTCATCTGATGACCGGCCTCGGTCTGTTGCTGCAGTTCGAGGAGTCGCCCTTCGGCACGATCGTGGAGGCGCGCGTCGGCCTCGAGCCGTTGATGGCGCGGATGGCGGCCGAGCACCGAACCGAGGAGCATCGTCGGGTCCTCACCGAGTCGGTTCGTGCGATGGAGGAGCATCTCGACGATCTCGATGTGTTCCTCGCGGCGAACCGCCGATTCCACAACACCATCGCGTGGGCGTCGGGGAACGCGCTGTACGGCTATCTGGTCGACGCCATGGACGGGGTCTTCGTCGGCGCCGGGGTCGGGGTCGCCTATTCGGAGCGGTTGCGGTCGAGGGTGCTCGCGGACGATGTCGCGATCCTCACGGCCATCGCCGAGGGCGACCCTGACGCGGCCGAAGCAGCGATGCGGGCGCACGTCGCGCAGTGGACGGCCTACCTGCGGGACAACTTCCCCGGCGAGCTGTCAAGGCCGATCGCCTGGAATGTGATGCGGTAACCACCGTCGTCTTCAGCGCGGTCTCAGGTTCCGCCTCTATCCTGACGGGTCGGACTGAATTGACCAGCGGCGGGACCCACGATCGCCCGCGCAGAGAGCAGGCCCGAGACATGAACAACACGGACGATCCGCGCACACCGCAGGAGCGAACCGGCGACGGTACCGAGCCGTTCGACGCCGGCCCCGACCCCACCGCGGAGTGGGCTCCGGCGGCCGAGGGCGCGGCTCCGGACCAACCGACCGAGGTCTGGGCCCGCGGCGCCGATCAGCCGACGCAGCAGTTCGACCGATCGGCCGGGCCGGTGACGCCGGAATACACCACGGACCCGCACCAGGCCTACGGTCAGGTCCCGCCGAATGCGACGCAGGCGTACCCGACGTACCAGGGGTACGACCCGAACCAGCCGCCGAATGCGACGCAGGCGTACCCGACGTACCAGGGGTACGACCCGAACCAGCCGCCGAATGCGACGCAGGCGTACCCGACGTATCAGGGGTACGACCCGAATCAGCCGCCGAATGCGACGCAGGCGTACCCGACGTATCAGGGGTACGACCCGAATCAGCCGCCGACGCCACCGCCGACCGGTGCGGACCCGTACCTCGACGGTGACCAGAAGAAGGGGCCCAGCAAGGGCGTGCTGGCGGTCGCCCTTGTCGTGGCGGGGCTGCTGCTCCTGGCTGTCGTCGGCCTCGGCGTCATGCTGATCGGTGGCGGCGGCAAGGACTCCCCGAGCAGCGCGTCTGCCCCGGTGACGAGCACCCTGCCCCGGGCCAGCACCGCACCGCCGCGGACCTCCCAACCTCCCGCCACCAGCGCCCCGGACCTGTCGCAGATCCCGGGCGGTGTCGGCGAGGCGATCGGCGCGGCAGGCGCGGCCGTGGGGACGATCACCTCCAATGACGGATCCACGCTGATCCTCGACGGCATCGGCGGCTCCGCGGTCACGGTCGTCACCAACGGGTCCACCAAGATCATCTCGCTCAGCGGCGCGAAGGTCGGCGACCTCAAGCCCGGCGACACCGTGGTGGTCCAGGGTGAGAAGGGCGATGACGGGTCCGTCCTCGCCAAGGTGATCGTGAACACCACGCTCCCGGACCTCGGGAACTTCGGGAACTGACGGCATTCGGCAGATGATTTCGGTCCCCGTGCGAGCCGAGTGCCGCGCGGGGACCGTTCAGTCGATATTGTGACTGGCGATGACGCTTATCTGGTTCGGACTCTCAGCGATCGCGCTCGTGGGCGCGATCGTGCTCCTGTCCATCGATCGCAGCAGGCGTGACCAGTTCGGTCGCGTCCGGCAGATCTGGGCGAAGGCGCAGGGCTACACCTACAACGAGTCGGATGAGCACCTGCCGTCGCGTTGGCACCGGGCCGCGCTGGCCAAGCAGGAGTACCTCGGGGCGGTCGACGTGGTGCACGGCATCCGGCGCGGTGAGAACTTCGTGCTGTTCGACGTCGAGGAGACGACGACGATCGTTGCGGTCCAGCGCACCGTCGGGTCCGACGTCGACATCGATCTCCGGCTGCGGTCGACGCCGCCGCCGAAGGATGCGGACATGAACCTGCTCGGCTCGATCGGGCCGCGGGTGGTGTTCGCCACCGATCTGGAGATCGCCCGACGGGTCTGCGATCAGCGCATGGTGCACTTCACGGAGTCGGTTCCGCCGCATGTGCAGATGCTGTGGAGCGAGGGGGAGTGGACGCTCGGTTCGATGCCGGTCACCAGCAACGGCCGGGAGTGGGACGCCGCGATCGACGCGGTGGCCCGGCTCTCCGGCATCCTGCACGTGCTGCCCCCTGTTCTCGACTCCGAGCCGGAGGCTCCGCCGGTCGCCGCCCCCGCCCCCCGCGAGCTGCCGGACTGGGAGCGCTCGCCGTACTCGGCGCCGGACGTGGACGACTACGCGCCGCCGAACGTTGTCCCGATGGCGCGCAATGTAAATCACGATCCGGGACGTCCGTACCCGCACGAGGGTGACGTCGACCAGGACCCGCGCGGCTGAATCAGGCCCGGCGTACGGCCGGTGGGTGGACCCGGTGTGCGCGCGCCCCGGGGTGTGAGTAGATTGCACGCCTGTGACTCTTGTGACGGTTGTGGCGGTCGTTGCTGTTGTTCTTCTTGTGACGTGGGTGGTGTCCGTGGTTCGACGCTTGCGTCGATTCGAGGGAAACCTCACCGCGAGCCGGGGCCTACTCGATGTGGAACTGAAACGACGGTGCGATCAGGCGCCTGAGCTGATCGCCGCTGCCCGGGCCGCGGCGATGCCGTCCGAGATCCTGGCCCCCTTGGTCGGTGCTCGGTCGCTGGCCGTGGCGCTGCGCGAGCAGGGCATGAGCCTCGGCGAGCAGGCCGGTTCCGAGAACGCGCTGTCGGTCGCGTTGCACCGGCTGATGTTCGAGGTGGAGTGCAACCCGAATGTCAAGCACGACTGGGCGATTCAGCGCCCCGCCCTCGAGCTCAAGGTGACCGAGCAGCGGATCATCGGAGCGGCCCGGGTCTACAACGACAGTGCCACCGCGGTGAACCGGCTGGTGCGCTCGGTTCCCGCCGGGTTTGTCGCGCGGCTGGTGGGCGGGCAGCAGATGCCGCTGTTCGAGGCGACGGTCGTCGAGTTGCCGGTCGGCCCCGACGTGGCCGCGGAGGCGCACGCCCTGCACGACGTCCCGCCGCTGGCTCGCCTCCATGACGAGGTTGTTTCGCCTGCGCCCCTCCATGACGACACGGTCGCCCCTTCGGGCCGGGATGCGGGCGTTCCCGGCGCCCTGCTCTAGCCGACTACGCTAGGCGTCGAAAACTGGACGCGAAGAGGAGCGGTCGAATGACGGAGAAGGCGGAGCTCGCAGGGCTCGTACGCGAGCTGGCTGTGGTGCACGGGAAGGTGACCCTGTCCTCGGGCAAGGAAGCCGACTATTACGTGGACCTGCGTCGCGCGACGCTGCACCACCGTGCCGCACCGCTGATCGGGAAGCTGCTGCGCGAGCTCGTTGCGGACTGGGACTTCGATTCAGTCGGGGGCCTGACCATGGGCGCGGATCCGGTGGCCATGGCCGTCATGCACGCCGAGGGCAGGCCGATCGACGCCTTCGTGGTGCGCAAGGCGGCCAAGGCGCACGGCATGCAGCGCCAGATCGAGGGCCCCGACGTGGTGGGGAAGCGGGTGCTGGTCGTCGAGGACACCACCACGACCGGTAACTCGCCGCTCACCGCCGTGCGCGCGCTGCGCGAGGCAGGCGCGATCGTCGTCGGCGTGGCGACCGTGGTGGACCGCGCGACCGGAGCCGACGCCGTCATCGCCGCGGAGGGCGTGGAGTACCGATCGCTGCTCGGCCTCGAGGACCTGGGCCTCTAGCGCGCCTCCTCACGACGCCTGGCGCAGCACCATGCCGCCCATCGTGATAACGTACTCGTCCGCGGTGTCGTCGAACGTGACGGCGACGGTGGTGGGGTAGTAGCCGCTGCGCTGATAGGCCTGCGGCTGCTTGATGCTCCGCACGGTGTTCGGCTTGGTCAGCAGCCACTCGCGGGTCACCATCGGTTCCATGAAGGTGTAGTCGCCGTCCCAGGTTCCGTTGAGGAATGCCAGCGTGAACTGGTAGGGGCCCGGGATCACCCCGTCGGCGACATCGAACCAGTGCACCCCCATCGCGGGCGACGCCTGCGGCACGAGCTTCGGCCCGAGCATCGGGAAGTAGTCCGGCGGGAGGTAGCGCGGGTCCGGTAGCCGCAAGCCCTTCGCCTCGAAATCCGGACTCGCCGGATCGATCTCGGCGACCTCGGCCTTGTCGGCCATGTAGAAGTGCGTGTCGAAATGCGGCTTGTCGAACATGCCGCTCGGGCCGTGACCGTGGTCGTTCCAGTCGAGGGTGGTGTGGTCGAAGACCGTCGCCGCGGCCTCGTCGGGCAGGTCGAGTTCGAAGGTCGCCACGTCGTCGTGGGTCGCGGGCAGGCCGTCCATCGCACCCTCGGACAGCCGCATGCCCACTTCGGTCGGATTGCCCGCGGCGTCGAGGGTGACGAAGCTGTGGGCGGTGCCATCGCCGACCCGAACCGTCGGTCCGTCGAACACGCCTGCTCCGACGGCGGCGGGCCGGTCCACCGGCGCGTGGGTACCCCCGGCCATGGTCAGCGTCGCACACGCGACGATCAGTCCGGCGGACAGGAACCGGCGGCGTGGACGCATCGTGCACCTCGGCTTCCGTGGTGATTCGCGTACCCGTCGATGTTAGTGCCGATGCCCGGGGCGGCGGCCCCTTTCGGCGTCGCCTAGTCCGAACCGGCGGTGATGGCCGCGGCCTCGTCGACGCTGTGCGGGGCCGGGTCGTGGTCGTCGACGTGCGCGAGCACCCTGCGCCCGGTGGACAGCACCACGATGGCGGCGGCCGTGCAGAGCGCGCCGACCCAGAACGGCAGGTGCACGTTGCTCTCGCCGAGCTTGCCCGCCACCCACGGCGCGGCGGCGCCGCCGACGAACCTGACGAAGCTGTACGCGGCGGACGCGGTGGAGCGCTCGACCGGCGCGGAGATCATCACGGTCTCGGTGATCAGGGTGTTGTTCACGCCGAGGAACAGGCCTGCCAGGACCACACAGACGATCAGGACGGTCTTGTTCTCGGTGAACAGCGCCATCACCGCGAGGTCGACCGCGAACAGGGCGAGGGCGAGCATCATCATCGGCAGCGTGCCGAACGCCCGCTGCAACCGCGGCGCCAGGAACACCGACGAGATCGCGAGCATCAGGCCCCAGCCGAAGAAGATGAAACCGATTGCGTAGGTGCCCATGTCGAGCGGGAACGGGGTGTACGCGAGCAGGGTGAAGAAGCCGTAGTTGTACAGCAGCGAGGTGATCGCGACGGTGAGCAGGCCCCGGTGCCGCAGCGCGAGGAACGGGGCGGACAGTGACGTCCGGCCCGACTTCGGTGCGGGCGTGGCGGGCAGCATCACCACGATCAGGATGAAGGCGACGGCCATCAACACGGCGACGCCGAAGAAGGGGGCGCGCCAGCTGACGCTGCCGAGGACGCCGCCGACCAACGGCCCCACCGCGATGCCGATGCCGAGCGCGGCCTCGTACAGGATGATCGCCTTCGCGACGCCGCCGCTGGCCGCGCCCACGATCGTCGCCAGCGCGGTCGCGATGAACAACGCGTTGCCCAGTCCCCAGCCGGCGCGGAATCCGACGATCTGTCCGACGGTGCCCGACATCCCGGCCAGCGCGGCGAACACCACGATGATCGCCAGGCCCAAGAGCAGCGTCTTCTTCGGGCCGATCCGGCTCGACACCACGCCGGTGATCAGCATGGCGACACCGGTCACGAGCATGTACGAGGTGAACAGCAGCGACACCTGCGAGGGGGTCGCGTCGAGTTGCTCGCCGATCGGTTTGAGGATCGGGTCCACAAGGCCGATGCCCATGAAGGCGATGACGCTCGCGAACGCGACCGCCCAGACCGCCTTCGGTTGCTGCAGGATGCTCTTGCTCTCGGTGCCGGCGCTTGTGGCCGTGTCGGTGACTGTCACGGGCTCTTCCTCTGTGTCGCTGGTTCTCTCATCGCTGCGTAGACGCCTTGATCGCGGCCCGAAGGTCGGCCAGGCTCTGCGAGAGTCGTTCGATCTGTTCGGGTTCGAGGTCGCCGAGGTGGGCGGCGAGTGCGGTGCCGATCTCGGCGCGGGCCTCGCCGAGCCATCGGCGTCCGGCCTCGGTCATCTCGACCACCACCGCCCGCGAGTCCGCGGGGTCGCGGTGTCTGCGGGCCAGGCCGGCATCGGTGATCTGCTTGAGCAGGGCGGTGGCCGTCGGCTGTGAGCAGCGATCGATCCGGGCGAACTCGCTGATGCGGAGCTCGCCGTACTCGTCGAGGTGTGAGAGCGCCCGCATCCAGGCTCGTGGCCGGTCGTCGGTCGCGATCGAGGAGGCGAGTCGGGTGAATCTCGACGTGTTGGTCACCAGCTCCGCGAGGACCTCGCGCAGGTGGCGCTCCGCCGGGTGTTCGGATGCCATGGGTGCATATTATTGCATAGGCAAACTATGTATGTGAACCCTGTGGTCGAACAGGCCGGTGAGGCGCGTGGGGCACAATCTGTGCGGCGGCGAACACGGGTGAAGGGCGGGGACGAGATCCGATGACGATCCGGAGGACGGCGACGGCGCTCGCCGACGGCCGAGAGCTGATCTACTTCGACGACTCCGAGCCGTACGTGAGCGGGGCGGCGACCCGGCAACTGCACGACACCCGTGACCTGTCGCCGATCCGGGTGGAGTCGACCATGCGTTACGACGTGCTCTCCGGCGAGTGGGTGACGATGGCCGCGCACCGGATGGATCGGACCTTCCTGCCCGCGGCCGACGCGTGTCCGCTGTGTCCGAGCGGCCCCGGCCGCACGCCGACGGAGATCCCCGCCGACGACTACGACGTCGCCGTCTTCGAGAACAGGTTTCCGTCCCTGGCGACCGGCGCGGTGGCGCCGCCGACCGACCACGTCGACAGCGAGTCCCTCTGGCCGCAGCGGGCCGCAGCCGGCCGTTGCGAGGTCGTCTGCTTCACCAGCGACCACGGCCGCAGCTTCGCGGAGCTGCCGGTGGGCCGGGTGCGCACGGTGCTCGGCGCGCTGGCCGACCGGACCAGGGAGCTGTCGGCGTTGCCGGGCATCGAGCAGGTCTACTGCTTCGAGAACCGGGGCGAGGAGATCGGCGTGACGTTGGCGCACCCGCACGGCCAGATCTACGCGTACCCGATGCTGCCCGCGAACACCGGTGCGCTGCTGCGGCAGTCCGAGCGGCATCTGGCGCGGACCGGGCGATCGCTGCTGCGCGACGTGCTGGAGGCGGAGCGGCGCGCGGGCAGCCGGGTCGTGCTCGAGGGCGAGCACTGGACGGCCTACGTGCCCGCCGCCGCGCGGTGGCCGGTGGAGCTGCACCTCGCGCCGCACCGGGACGTCCCCGATCTGGCCGCGTTGGAGGCGGTCGAGCTGGACGAGCTGGCGCACGTCTACCTCGACATCCTGGGCCGCCTGGATCGGTTCTTCGAAGGGGTGGAACGGCTTCCGTACATCGCGGGATGGCATCAGGCGCCGGTCGGGGAGCAGCGCGCGCTGGGCAGGCTGCACCTGCAGCTGTTCTCGTTGATGCGGTCCCCGCACCGGATGAAGTTCCTCGCGGGTTCCGAGTCGGGGATGGGAGCCTGGGTCAGCGACACCACCCCGGAGCGGATCGCGGGGCGCTTTCGGGAGATCGCGCCGTGAGCGAATGGGTGGAGTCCGCGTCGGATTCGGCGTTGGCCGCGTCCGTCGTCGATCGGTTCCGGGGCCAGTTCGGCACCGACCCGGAGGGCGTGTGGGCCGCGCCGGGGCGGGTGAACCTCATCGGCGAGCACGTCGACTACGCCCAGGGCCTGTCGCTGCCGATCGCGTTGCCGCACAGCACCGTGGTCGCGGTCGGGCGTCGGCGCGATGGGATGCTGCGGTGCCGGTCAGGCCTGGGTGCCTGGACCGGACGGGTCGACGAGATCGCGCCGGGTAACCCGTCGGACTGGGCGGCGTACCTCGCGGGTGTGGTGTGGGCGATGCGGCGAGACGGGCTGCTGGACAGCGATTTCGGTGGCGCGGACGTGGCGGTCGAGTCCTCGGTCCCGATCGGTGCGGGCCTCTCCAGCTCGGCCGCACTCGAGTGCGCGCTCGCGCTCGCCCTGGCGGACCTGTCCGGGGCGCCGACCGACGACGCGGGCCGCGCCGCGCTGGCGGCGTGCTGCGTGCGGGCGGAGAACGACATCGCGCTGGCCCCCACCGGCGGCATGGACCAGGCGGTCTCGCTGCGCGCCGAGGACGGTCACGCGTTGCTCGTCGATTCGCGGGACGGCGGCGTCACCCCGGTGCCGTTCGAGCTGGTGGGGGAGGGGCTGGCGCTGCTGGTGATCGACACCCGCGCCCCGCACCGGTTGGTCGACGGCCAGTACGCGCAGCGCCGGGCCTCGGTGGAGGAGGCGGCCGCCACGCTCGGCGCCTCGCTGCGTGAGGTGACCGACGTGTCGGCGCTGACCGATCCGGTGTTGCGGAGCCGTGCGCGGCACGTCGTCTCGGAGATCGGCCGGGTGCGGGAGGTGTTGTCCCTCATGGATTCCGGTCGCTACCGCGAGCTCGGCCCCTTGCTGACCGCGTCGCACGTTTCGTTGCGCGACGACTACGAGGTGTCCTGCCCGGAGCTGGACTGCGCGGTGGACTCGGCGCTCGCGGCGGGCGCGCTCGGCTCCCGGATGACCGGCGGGGGCTTCGGCGGGTCGGCCATCGCGTTGATCGATGCCGGTGCGGCGGAGCGCGTGGCAGCCGAGGTGCTGGCTGGCGCGCGGTCCCGCGGGCTCACCGAACCGCGCTTCCTGGAGCTGCGGGCCTGCGCCGGTCCTGCCCGTCGCGTTTCCCGCACGTGCTGAACGGGGGATCGGTGGCCGGTTTCGCGTGAAACCTGACCGCCGAACCCCCGCTCAGTGGGTGTTCAGTGGGTGCCGCGGATCAGGGAATGATCGCGTACGCCCCGACCGGCAGCGAGTACTGCGGCCGGAGCTCGTTGACGTAGGGATTGATGAAGGTGGCCTGGATGGTCAGTCCGGTCACGCCGGGACCGGGGTTGATCTCGGTTCGGACCGACTCGCCGGGGCGCTCGCCGAAGTTGAGTTCGACGGTCTTGGCCTGGCCCGCCAGCACGCCGAGGCCCCACACGATGTCTGCCTTGATGCGGCAGACCGGATTGGCTGCCCACTCCGGGCCGACCCCATGCATGCCGCGCGAGGTGAGCACCACCGTGGCGAGCCCCGGACGAGTGGGATCGGTCTCGACGAGGGTGTCGATGACGCCGTTGCAGAACGCGTTCTGCCCGAGCACGGGAAGCAGTGGTCCGGTGAAGAACGTGTGCAGGATGGGTGCCGGTGCGGGCGCGGCCGAGGCCGGACCGGTCAGGCCGACCACGGCGGCCGCGGCGACGGTGCCAGCGCCGATCGCGCGCACGGCAAAGCTACGAATACTCATTGTGAATCCCCCGTTGTGTGATGTGTCATTCCCCCGGCCGCGACCCCGGCGTCGAAGCGCCAGCGGGTCGGCCGAGGACATGTTCCCACAGACCACGGCCCCGAAACCAACCGCACAGTCTGTGCGCGACGATCGGGCAGTCCCCTCGCGGGGCGGGTTCTCAGAGATCACGGTCGGTGACGACGCCGCTCTGCAGAGCGCGTTCGGCGAGCTGTGCCCGCTTCCGATTCTGCGGCAGATCCTCGACGCCGAACTTCGAGAACAGCGTCCGCAGATGGGTCTTCACCGTCTCGACACTGACAAACAGCCGCTCCGCGATCTGCTGGTTGGAGGCAGGCTTGCAGGCCGCGGCGTTGCCCTTGAAGGGCCGGCAGAGTTCGACCACGATCGCCTGCTGGGCGGGCGTCAATGCGGCGCGGGTGGGCACGGCGTCGGCGATCCGGGCAGGGTCACCACCCGCAGGTGTGTCGTGGAAGGTCAGCATCGAGGATCCGATCCCGATGCCGTCGCCCGACTGCAGGCGCCTGCGCCCGCTCAGTCGCTCGCCGTTGACGAACGTGCAGGTGTGGGAGAGCCCCTCGTCGACGATGGTCCAGTGGGTGCCTGTCCACTCGATCGCAGCGTGCAGGAGCGCGACGTCGTGGTCCGACGCAAACGCGATATCGGCCTTCGGAGATCGCCCCACGGTGACCCGGGGCAAGTCCTCGACCAATGCGAGTTCGCGATGAATCCCGTCGTCGTCGGTATAGCTGAGACGGGGCCCATCCAGTTGGCTCACGGCCACCCCAATGCGCGCCTCGGTGGGCACTGACACACATGCCCCTGACCGTCCAGTCTAGTTCCGATCGGCCGCAGGTCGGCAGGAGCAGTGGCCGCTAACCGCGGCCACGCACCGCGGTCACGAAGGCAGCCATCAGTTCCGGATCCTTGACGCCGCGGCTCGACTCGATACCGCTGGAGACGTCGACGCCCCAGGCTCCGCTGGCGTCCAGCGCTTGCGCGACGTTGTCGGGGTCGAGCCCGCCGGCGAGGATCCACCGACCGCTCGGCAGCAGGGACCGGTCCTGCCAGTCCCAGGCGACGCCCGCCCCGGCGACGGCACCGTCGACGAGCAGGAGGTCCTCGTCGAAACCGGTCGCCGGATCGCCCGAACTCCCTGTGTTCAGCGCCCGGACGACGCGGAGTCCGGCGTCGTGCAGGGCCGCGACCTCGTCGGCCGAGCGCAGATCGTGCACCTGCACGACGTCGATTCCCGCGGTCCTCGCTGCGGAGACGATATCGGCGATCCCGATCCCGGTGAACACCCCGATCGCGAGGACGCCCTCGGGCACACGCTGCCTGAGCTGCGCGGCCACCTCCGGGGTCACCTGGCGTGGGCTCCGCGCGAAGACGAAGCCAACGGCGTCGACGCCGAGCTGCACGGCGCGGTCCACCGTGACCTCGTCACGCAGGCCACACATCTTGATGAATGTCATTGAGATCGCCGATCCTCCGTGTGCTCGTCCGCTCGAGGATAGGGGCAGGCCGAGGGAACTCGGTCATCGCTCGGCGTCACCGATAGAGCTGATCCACGATCCAGCTCGCCGTGTTCGGGTTCGATCGAAGGCTCGAGTGGTCCACGGCGGGGCCGCCGGGAAAGGCGTCTTCGAAGAAGACGTTGGTGACGCCGGGCTCGGTGATGAAGGAACACGTGCCGGGCGGCGTCGCGACCTGATCGTTCTTCGTCGCCATCACGGCGTAGCCGACGCCGGGTTGGGCGATGGGCCCGTCCATGAGAGTCCGATAGATGTCGGATACCGGCGTCAGTTGGAGCGCCGAGGCCATCCCGGGAATCAGCGTTGCCAGCGCCGGTGCGAGGAAGGGCAGCGCCTCCAGCACCTGCACCGGGGTGACCGGCAAGTCCTTGATTCCGTACTGGGCCAGGAAGCCTGCGCCGTCGCAGCCGCGGGCCTCCGGCGCGAGCAGCACCATGTCGTGCACATCCGGCGCGCCGCCGAGCACCTTGACGTAGTAGTTCGCGGCGACGGAGCCCGCAGAGTGGGCGACGATGTCGACCTGGGGTGCCCCGGTGGTGTCCTTGACCTTCTCGACGAACTGCGCCAGCTGGCCGGCGGAGGCGGCCATGTCTCCCGCCCAACGTCGGCCGTCGACGACCCCGCCCTGGAACACCAGGGTGCAGGCGCCCTGTTGCCGCAGCGCCGAGACGACGACCTCCCACTGGGACGCCGTCTCGGAGGTAGTGCCGTCCGCTCCGGGCAGAACAAGCACCGGACGGGGCCGGACGCTGCTGGGACGGCAATCGATCGCGGGCTCGATCACCGTTCCCGACGGGGGCGCCGGAGCCGCCGAGCCCGTGTCGGGCGCGGCGGTGGCAGGCGCCGCCGATATCGCGAGCACCCCCGCGAGCGCCACGCCGAGGATCCCCAGCCGCATCGACATCGATCGGGCACCATGCTTGATCGCCATATGTGAAACGCCCCCCTGTGAGCCGATCCGACCGGCGAAATCCGATCGCGATCAAGGCCTTCGATCACATGGCAACAGACCCCGCGATCACCGTCAAGGCGAATCGCCGGTGCCGGGCGGGCTCGTGCGCCGGCCCGATGTCACCCGGGTGCCGCCGGCGCTCCGGCCCCGCTCGAGCACCCGATACGCTCGAGCCACACGTCAACCGTCACCGAAAGAGGTAGAGATGCGGCTCGAGCATGCGGTGTTCCTCGGCGCGACCGGAGCCACCGTGCTCGGCGCGGTCATCGGGAACGAACGGCTGCAGCAGATCGCCAAGCCGCTGATCGCGCCGTCCCTCGCGGTCCGGGTACTGCGCAAGCGCGCCGACACCGACGCCGCCGACACCGCGCTGCTCGTCGGCGGTCTCGCCGCCGCGACCGTCGGCGACGTCTTCATGATCGACCCCGACAACGATGCCCGGTTGGTGCGCGGCGCGTCGTCGTTCGCCGTGATGCAGGCCAGCTACACGACGCTGTTGCTGCGACGCGGGGCCCGCCCCACCCTGCCCTCCCTTGTCCCGCGGAAGCTGGGCTGGCTCGGTGCGGCCGGGCTGCTGCGGGCCAGGGCTCGCACGGTCTCCACCCCGCTCACCGCGTACGGCGCGGCGCTGGCCACCACGTCCACGCTCTCGGCCGACCCGGCGCTGGCCCCCGGCGCCACCACCACCGCGGGTATGGCGCTGCCCAACGCGGACCGGCGGAGCTGGCTCGGGCTCGGCGGGCTGCTGTTCACCGGCTCGGATGGCCTGATCGTGGTGCGGCGACTGTTCGTGCGCTCGGAGTCGGGCCGCCGGGCCGCCGAGGGCGTGGTCCTGGCGAGCTACGCGGCCGCGCAGTTCCTCCTGGTCGAGGGCATGCTCGCGCTCGGGCGGAAGAACCGCACCAGCTAGGACCCGGCCGCCGAACCCCCGAACCGATCAGGGGCAGAGCACGATTCGGTCCCGGTTGTGGGGGTCGACCCGGATCGGCACCGTCCTGCCTGGCACGAATCGCTCACGCATCGACGCGGGCACCTCGTAGACCACCCGGCCCGAATACGACTCCTCGCCCGGGACGGTGAGCGCGAGCCGCAGCTCGGTGAGTTGTCCGTGATCGGCGGTCTCGGCGAGCCGCTGCGTGCTCTCGATCTTCGCCCAGCCCTCCAGCCCTCGCCGCTCCAGCTTCCGGTCCGCCCGGGTCGGCCGGTCGGCCCACATCATCCCGAGCCCGAGCGCCGAACCGTACGCGGCCAGGAGCCCGCCGATCTGGTACGGCACGGTGCCCGGCGGCGTGTGCTGGACGAGCCAGCCCAGCCAGATCGCCAGGACGATCAGGTAGCCGACGGTGATGGTCAGCACCGTGCGGACGATGCGCTCGTGAAACATCGGATCCTCCACCCCCCAGGGTAGGCGCACCGCCTACCCTGGCCGACATGGCGAAGCAGACAGTGGTCATCACCGGTGCGGCGGCCGGGATCGGCAGGGCGACCGCGTTGGAGTTCGCGAGGGCCGGATACCTCGTCGGTGCCTTCGACATCGACGAGACCGGTCTCGCGGACCTGGCGCGGGAGATCCGCGCGGGTGGCGGCGAGATCTCGACCGGGGTGCTGGACGTCACCGACCCCGATCAGTGGGATGCGCGGCTCGCCGAGTTCGCGGAGGTCGCCTCGCACCGCCTCGACATCCTGGTGAACAACGCGGGGGTGCTCTCCTCTGGCCGGTTCGAGGAGATGTCGCTGACCGAGCATCGGCGGATGGTCGACATCAACGTCGGCGGCGTCGTGCTCGGCAGCCGGGCCGCCTTCCCCTACCTGCAGGCGACGCCCGGTTCGCAGCTGGTCAACCTGTGTTCGGCCTCGGCGATCTACGGCCAGCCCGAACTCGCCACCTACAGCGCAACCAAGTTCGCCATCCGGGGCCTCACGGAGGCGCTGGAACTGGAGTGGCGGCGGCACCGCATTCGGGTGCTCGCCGTCTGGCCGCTGTTCGTGAACACCGCGATGACCGGGAACCTGGACATGCGCACCGCCGACTCGCTCGGCATCAAGCTGACCGCGACCGACGTCGCGAAGGTCGTCGTCAAGGCGACCAGGCGCTCGCACCGGATGCTGGCGAAGGTGCACTACCCGGTGGGTCGTCAGGCTGGCGCGATGATGATGGCGTCGCGGTTCTCCCCGGCCTGGCTGACCAGGGAGATCAACCGGCGGATCAGCCACAGCTAGCGGGTCGCCCGGCCGGGGAGCCCGGTACCCGATCCCTTGCCCGCGTGGACCTCGGCGCGTCGGCCACTAGAGTTCTGTGGCGACTGTCGAGGAAGGGTGTGCGTGTGCGTTCAGGTCGGGTTGTAGCAGCGGTGTTCGGGGTCGCGGCGGTGTTCGGAGCGGCCGCCTGCGGCACCTCCGAGGCCGGTCAGGCGCCGCCGTCCAGTATCGCGGTGCCCACCACCACCGCCTCCGCGCCCACCACCACCCTCGCGCCGACGACCACCACCACCGCACCGCCCACGACGACGACCACCACCACCACCAGCGCGCCGCCCTCGACCACCGCGGTCGAGTACGCGCGCAACGAGGCGGTCTACTTCAGCTCGCCGGTGGGTGGCTTCGAGTGCGGCATCATCTCGCTGCCCACCCGGACCGAGGCCGGCTGCCAGGGCGCCACCACCCCGATTCCGGCCCGGCCGGAGAACTGCATGGTGAACTGGGGCAACGGGATCAGGGTGACGGGCAACGGACCGGGTGAGTTCCTGTGCTCGGGTGGTCCCGTCTACACCTCCGGCGTCTCGGCCGCTGACTCCGTGCTCCCGGTGGGGGACAAGGTGAGCTCGTTCGGGTTCACCTGCAAATCCGAGGCGAAGGGCGTGACCTGCGTCAAGGACGACACCGGGCACGGCTTCCGGATCGCGACCGACTCCAACGACACGTTCTGACAGATGCGGACACGGCAATGACCGACGACGAATCCGGCCCGACCGAGTGGGGAGAGCATCCCAACGGGGTGGGGCCATGGGACACGGAGCGGGACGGCCCGCTGCCGACCGACCCCCGTTACGACCCGGAGCTGCTCGCGCTGGGTGACCGGCGCAATGTGGTGGACGCGTACCGGTACTGGACCCGCGAGGCGATCGTCGCGGACATCGACAGCAGGCGGCATCCGTTCCACGTCGCGATCGAGAACTTCGGGCACGACTCGAACATCGGCACCGTGGTCCGCACGGCCAACGCCTTCGCCGCGGCCTCGGTGCACATCGTCGGCAGGCGTCGCTGGAATCGCCGGGGGGCCATGGTGACCGACCGGTACCAGCACATCGTCCACCACCCCGATGTGGAGACGCTGTTCGAATACGCGGCCCGCAGCGACCTGGCCGTGGTGGCGGTGGACAATACGCCGGGCTCGGTGCCGCTGGAGACCGCGAGCCTGCCGCGCGAGTGCATCCTGCTGTTCGGACAGGAGGGCCCCGGCGTCACCGACCACGCGAAACGGTCGGCGGAGATGACCGTCTCGATCGCCCAGTTCGGATCCACCCGGAGCATCAACGCGGGGGTCGCCGCGGGTATCGCGATGCACGCGTGGATTCGCCAGCACGCCGACCTGGGGCGTGCCTGGTAGCGATTCGTCACATATATAGGCAAGATCGTTTGTTATGCAGCATCAGTGGGCCGAGCGAGCCGACGCCGCCGAGGAAGCGATGGTCTCCCGGCACGTGCGCCGGTTGTGGGCCCTGCCCGGCACCGCCCTCGGCGTGGTGGCCTGGCCGCCGGTGCGGCGCGAACGGCTCTTCTTCAGCTGGCACTACTGGTGGCAGGCGCACCTCCTCGACTGCGTCGTGGATGCGGCGTTGCGCGATCCAACCCCCAAGCGTCGCCGTCGCATAACGAAAATTGCTCGGGCACATCGGGTCCGAAACATCGGCGGATGGACGAACAACTACTACGACGACATGGCCTGGCTCGGGATCGCACTCGAGCGTGCGCAGCGACTGCACCACCTCGACTATCGGAACGCCATCCAGGACCTGGAATCCCAGCTCTTCGATGCGTGGGCCCCTGACCAGGGCGGCGGCATCCCGTGGTGCAAGAGGTCCAATTTCTACAACACCCCGGCCAACGGTCCCGCGGCGATCATGCTGGCCCGGACCGGACGGCTGTGGCGGGCGCAGGCCATCGCGGACTGGATGGACGAGAAGCTCCGGGACCCGTTCACGGGCCTGATGTTCGACGGCATCCGGACCGACGACGCGGATTCCCCTGGGGAGCTCGACCGCGAGATCTACAGCTACTGCCAGGGCGTGGCGCTCGGCACCGAGGTCGAGCTCGCGGTGCGGCTCGGCGCGCCCCGGCACCGGCACCGGGTGCACGCGCTGGTCGAGGCCATCGACAAGCGGCTCACCGAGGACGGCCTGATCGTCGGCGGCGGGGGAGGGGACGGCGGCCTTTTCAACGGGATCCTCGCGCGCTACCTGGCGCTGGTCGCCGCCGAGCTACCGGGCGATCGCGCGGCCGATGTGCGAGCGCGCCGGACCGCGGCGCAGATCGTGCTGGACTCCGCGGAGGTCGCGTGGGAGAACCGCCTCCAGGTCGAGGGACTGCCGCTCTTCGGGCGCGACTGGACGGCCCCGGCTCACCTGCCCGGTCTCGGCGACGGGATCGCCACCTTCACCGGCGGCACCGTGCGGTCGTCCGACATCGCCGAGCGGGATTTCTCGGTGCAGCTCGGCGGCTGGATGCTGATGGAGGCCGCGTACGTGGCGTCGGGAGCGATCTAGGTCCCGTCGTCAGCCCCCGGCCTTGATCACGCTGGTGACGGCGTCGATCAGCGCGAGGTGGGTGAAGGCCTGCGGGAAGTTGCCCAGGTGTCTGCCGCTGGAGGACTCGATCTCCTCGGCATAGAGGTGCAGTGGGCTGGCGAACGAGAGCAGCTTCTCGCACAGCATCCGCGCCCGGTCGACCTCGCCGATCATCGCGAGGGCGGACACCAGCCAGAACGAGCAGATCGTGAACGTGCCCTCCTCGCCCGAGAGGCCGTCGTCCGTCTCCTCCGTCCGATAGCGCAGGACGAGCCCGTCGGTGGTCAGCTCGTCGGCGATCGCCAGTACCGTCGCCCGGACCCGATCATCTTCCGGGGGAAGAAAACCCATGATCGGGATCAGCAGGGTGGAGGCGTCGAGGGCGGTGGTGTCGTAGTGCTGGACGAACACCCCGCGGGCGTCGACGCCGTTGGCGCACACATCGGCGTGGATCTCGTCGGCTGCCTGCCGCCATCGCTCAGCGAGCTCGCCCACCCCGCGATCCGCGGCCATCGATGCGCCGCGGTCGGCCGCCACCCAGCACATGACCTTCGACGCGGTGAAGTGCCGGGGTTCGCCGCGCACTTCCCAGATGCCCCGGTCCGGCTTGCGGTAGACGTCGATCGCGCTGTCGACCAGCTGGGTGACCAGGGCCCAGGCGGGAGGGCCGAGCTGGCTGGCGTGCCGAACGTGGGTCGCGACCGACTCGATCAGCATCCCCCACATGTCGTGCTGGCGCTGGCTCCAGGCACCGTTGCCGACCCGGACCGGACGGGCGGCGTCGTAGCCGGAGAGGTGGTCGAGGGTGTGCTCGGTCAGGTCGCGTTCGCCGCCGAGGCCGTACATGATCTGCATCGGACCGCTCGCCGCGGCGTCGATCAGGAACGCGAAATACTCGAAGGCCACCCAGTCGTAGCCGAGTTCGAACAGGGCGTGCAGCATGAACGCAGAGTCCCGCACCCACGTGTAGCGATAGTCCCAGTTCCGTTCGCCGCCAGGCGTTTCCGGAAGTGACGTGGTCGCGGCCGCCATCAGGGCGCCCGAGGGGGCGTAGGTCAGGCCCTTGAGGGTGAGCGCGCTGCGCTCGAGATACGGGCGCCACCGGTGGTCGGGAAAGTCGCCCTTTCTGATCCAGTCGCGCCACATCCGGTCGGTCCCGTCGAGCAGGCCGGTGGCCTGGTCGAGGCTCGTGACGGAAAGTCCGTTCCAGGAGAGCGCGACGAAAGCGGTATCCCCAGCGGACAGTTCGGTCCTGGTGCCCGCCCGCGCCGAGCCGAAGGTGAGTCGGAGGTTGCTCGTCAACGTCAGCGTGAGTTCGCCTGCGGAGCAGGTCGCGCTCTCGTAGCCCTCGCCCGAGTAGGTCCACGCGCCGGTCGACCTGCCGTACTCGAAGAGCGGCATGCAATTGACGGTGATCTCGACGCTGCCCTCGATGCATTCCGCGGTGCGCAGCAACATGTCCTGAGCGACCTGGTCCGCCGGTGGCCGCCGGTACTCGTCCGACCGGGTGGTGCCGTTCCACGGGCCCATCACCAGCGCGTCGCGCACCACCAGGGTTCCTGTGGGCAGGCACCAGGTCGTCTCGAGGACCATCGATCCAGGAAGGTAGCGACGCTGCGAGGGCGTCTGGACGTGCGACGGGCCGAACCGGAAGGACCCCGCGGACCGGTCGAGGAGCGCGCCGAACACGCTGGGGGCGTCGGGTCGTGGAATGCACAGCCACTCCACCGAACCGTCGGGGGCGACCAGGGCGGACGTCTGGCAGTCGGACAGAAATGCGTAGTCGGCGATCGGAGGGAATTCGGACATGATCGCCGCCCTTCGTCTGGTTCTGCGGGGTGCCTGTGCCCTGTGAAGGTACGCCGGGGCCCGGCGGCGGTGCGTGATTTGTACCCCCATCGGGGTGCGACGCGCACACGGGTGGCATAGACGGAAATGGTAACCATTACCATTAAGGAATGACTTCAGCCCCGACAAAGAAACTGCCCGTCACGGTCCTGTCCGGATTCCTCGGCGCGGGCAAGACCACCCTGCTCAACCATGTGCTCGCCAATCGTGACGGGCGCCGCGTCGCGGTGATCGTCAACGACATGAGCGAGATCAACATCGACGCCGCCCTGGTTGCCGGCCAGGGGCACCTCGACCGGACCGAGGAGAAGCTGGTCGAGCTGACCAACGGCTGCATCTGCTGCACGCTGCGCGAGGACCTCATCGAGGCGGTCGGGGCACTGGCCCGCGACGGTCGGTTCGACCAGCTGATCATCGAGTCGACCGGCATCTCCGAGCCGATGCCGGTCGCCGCGACCTTCGACTGGGAGTTCGAGGACGGGTTCAGCCTCGGCCAGGTGGCGCAGCTCGACACGATGGTCACCGTCGTCGATGCGTCGACCTTCCTCGGTGAGCTCACCCGCGGCCAGCGCCTCGCCGACCGCGGCGAGGTCGCCGGGGACGGTGACGAACGCACCATCTCCGACCTGCTCGTCGACCAGGTCGAATTCGCCGATGTACTGCTGCTCACCAAGACCGACCTCGTCAGCGAAAAGGGTGCCGGGACGGTGGAGGCGACGCTGCGCAGGCTGAACCCGTCCGCGCGACTGCTGCGCACGGTGGCAGGCGTCGTCGACCTCGACGAGGTCCTCGAGACCGGCCTCTACGACCCCGAGCTCGCCGCCCGGGCTCCCGGCTGGGACGACGAGCTGGCCGGTGGGCACACCCCGGAGACCGAGGAGTACGGCATCCGCAGCGTCACCTACCGGGCCGACCGGCCGTTCCATCCCGCGCGCCTCGAGGTCGCGCTCGCGGAGCTGAAGGGGTTGCTGCGCAGCAAGGGGTTCTGCTGGATCGCCAGCAGGCCCGAGGTCGCGGCGATCTGGTCGCAGGCGGGGCCGAACCTGACGATCGAGCCCGCGCAGCTGTGGTCGAGCGCCGAGGTGCCACCGGGGCAGGAGCTCGTCTTCATCGGTGTCCGCCTGGACGTGCACGCGCCGAAGCGGATCCTCGACACCGCCCTGCTGACCGACGGCGAGTTGGCCGCGGGCCCGAGTGCGTGGGTCGGCTACCCGGATCCGTTGCCCGCGTGGGAACTCGACGACCACGAGCACTGAGGCGGGGCGGTTCACGCCCCCGCGACGCCGCCGCTCAGGCTGAGCGCGGGCGTGTACCGCTTCATGCCGAGACCGGTCACGCCGGGAAAGCTCTGCACCCGGTGCCACTCGGGCGTCGCCGAGCCGATGCCCTCGCCCCCGGCGAGGGCATCGATGTGCGCCTGCGCGCTCTCCCACTCGGCGTAGTTGAGCACCCGGGTCCCGTCGACGCTGACGTGGAAGTGTCCGGAGATCCCGCCGGGGGCCGGCTCCGGGTCGTTCTCCAGCGCCTCGAAGACGCCGTCCACCCAGGCCCGCTGGCGCACGGGGTCGGGACCGTCGAACTCGATGTCGACGACGATGATCGCGCCCGGCACCCGGCCGGCGTCCCCGGCGGAGCCGCCCCTGTTTCGGTACAGCTCGTACGTGTGCAGCCAGAGTCGCTCGATGCCGGGCACCGCGGCGTCGATCTCCGCGACCGTGTCGCTCCGCGCCCCCGTCAGCCAGATCCGGTAGCTCTCCTCGTCGGCCCACTGTGAGTAGTGGAACAGCGTCCCGCCGTCATTGCCGATGTAGACGCTGTAGGAGAGCAGGTGCTCGTCGGGCCAGTCGCGCTTGCCCCAGGCCGCGGCGATCGCGTCGACCGCCGCCCGCTGTCGCTCGGGCGTGCCGACGTCCCAAGCACTGGCCTTGACGATGCCGGCACCGGGACGGGTGATCCGTGGCAGCGCGTGGGGGTTCCTGACGACGCTCATGGCTGATCTCCGGTCTCTCGGGGGGCGCTGGGGCTCGGGTCCTGAGAGACATCCTTGAACCTGAAGTTCAATTGAGGTCAAGCCGTGGGGACGCGGTCACTCGACGGCGTAGTCCACGGGTGGTTTTGCCATCTCCTGCCGGTAATGCCGGATGCCGAGCACCGTGCCGACGATCAGGCACACCACCATCACTGCGAGCACCGCAGGCATCAGCCACGGGACGCGCTGGAGGAACTCGCCCGCGTAGTAGCCGATCAGCAGCAGCACCGGGGCCCACGCGAGCGCGCCCAGGCTGCTGGCCACCGTGTACATGCGGTGGTTCATCCCCGCCGCGCCCGCGACCAGCGGGCACAGGGTCCGGACGAACGGAATCCAGCGCGCCACCAGAACCGACAGGAAGCCGTGCCGATCCAACAGGACGTTGACCTTGTGCAGGTTCTCGGCCGTCACGTAGCGGCCCCCGCGGCGCGCCACCAGATGGTGCCCGGTGCGCAGGCCGATCCGGTAGCCGACCTGGTTGCCCGCGATGGCGGCGACGGCGGCACCCGCGGACAGCGCCCACACGTGGGCCGAACCCGAGGAGTGGCCCGCCAGCACGATGCCCGCTGTGATCAACAGGGAGTCACCGGGCAGGAACAGGCCGATGATGACGGCGCACTCGAGGAAGACGAAGGCGAGGACGATCAGCCACACCACCGCCGGCCCGGCGGTTTCAAGTGGCGCAAAACTGCCGGCGGCGAGCGTCATCGGCTACGGCGTCGGGTCGTCTTGGGTCACGGGGACCTCGGGCGCTGTCGCTGCGACCGGTTCGCGGCGCGAGGCCAACACCTTCTTGGCCACCGCGGCGATGCCCGGCAGGATCGAGATGAAGACGATGAGCAGGAAGATGGCCTCGACGTTGTCGCGGATGAAGGCGACATTGCCGAGGAAGTAGCCCAGGATCGTGACGCCGCCGCCCCACAGGATGCCGCCGACGATGTCGTAGCCGAGGAAGGTGCGGTAGTTCATCTTCGAGACGCCCGCGATCACGGGGGTGAAGGTGCGCACGATCGGCACGAAGCGGGCCAGGATGATGGTCTTCGGCCCGTGCTTCTCGAAGAACGCGTGCGACTCGGTCACGTACTCCTTCTTGAAGAAGCGCGAGTCTTCCTTCTTGAACAGCGCGGGGCCGATCTTGCGACCGATCCAATACGCGGTCTGGTCGCCGAGGATCGCCACGACAGGCACCGCGATCATCAGGACCCAGATGTTGACCGGCGGGTTCGGCTGTGCGGCGAGCAGGCCACCGGTGAAGAGCAGCGAATCGCCAGGCAGAAGCGGGAACAGCAGGCCCGTCTCGATGAAGACGATGGTGAGGATCGCCGGTAGCACCAGGTTCTTGAGCCACGACTCCGTCAGCAGATACATCGGGTCCATCCACTGGGGCATCAGGGCTAGGTTGGTCACGGACTCCGAGGCTGCCTGCACAATCACGCGGCCCAGAGTACCGGCGATCGGCGCGGGCTCGCCCGCCCGCGCCCCGCGGCCGGTCGGAACCGGGTGAACGCACGCGGCGCCGGCGGCAATCGTGAGGTCGCCGGTGGGCGGCGACGGTCAGGAGTCGTCGGGCACGCGCGGCGGGGTTTGCAATACTGCATGTACCCCCGGCGCCCCTGACATCAAGGGATGCGCCCCTCGACTCTTTAAATGGAGGTCAGTTCCGTGCCGATCGCAACTCCCGAGGTCTACGCCGAGATGCTCGGTCGGGCCAAGGAGCACTCCTTTGCCTTCCCCGCCATCAACTGCACCTCTTCCGAGACCATCAACGCCGCCATCAAGGGCTTCGCGGACGCGGGCAGTGACGGCATCATCCAGTTCTCGACCGGCGGCGCGGAGTTCGGTTCCGGCCTCGGCGTCAAGGACATGGTCACCGGCGCCGTCGCGCTGGCCGAGTTCGCGCACGTCATCGCCGCGAAGTACGACGTGACCATCGCGCTGCACACCGACCACTGCCCCAAGGACAAGCTCGACGGCTTCGTGCGTCCGCTGCTGGCGATCTCGCAGGAGCGCGTCAACGCGGGCCAGAACCCGCTGTTCCAGTCGCACATGTGGGACGGCTCGGCCATCCCGATCGACGAGAACCTGGAGATCGCCAAGGAGCTGCTCAAGCTCTCGGCGGCCGCGAAGATCATCCTCGAGGTGGAGATCGGCGTGGTCGGCGGCGAAGAGGACGGCGTCGAGGCCGAGATCAACGACAAGCTGTACACCTCCAGCGAGGACTTCGAGAAGACCGTCGACGCGCTCGGTGTCGGCGAGAACGGCAAGTACCTGCTGGCCGCCACCTTCGGCAACGTGCACGGCGTCTACAAGCCGGGCAACGTCAAGCTCAAGCCCGCCGTGCTCGAGGAGGGCCAGAAGGTCGCGGCCGCGAAGCTCGGCCTTGCCGCAGGCTCGCAGCCGTTCGACTTCGTCTTCCACGGCGGCTCGGGCTCGCTGAAGTCGGAGATCGAGGACTCGCTGAACTTCGGTGTCGTGAAGATGAACGTCGACACCGACACCCAGTACGCGTTCACCCGCCCGATCGCCGGACACCTGTTCGCCAACTACGACGGCGTCCTCAAGATCGACGGCGAGGTCGGCAACAAGAAGGTCTACGACCCGCGCAGCTACCTCAAGAAGGCCGAGGCCGGCATGACCGCTCGCGTCATCGAGGCCTGCAACGACCTCAAGTCCGCCGGACGCTCCGTCTCCGGCAGCTAGTCGCTCGCACGAAAGTGCAGCTACCGGCTCGGCCTCTCGGTCGATGCCCCGGTAGCTGCACTTTCGTCATTTCCGGGCTAGGTCAGCAGACCTTCCACGCGTCGCCATCGCGCTGCAGGTTGAACGAGCGCGCCGAGCTCTCGTTCGGGGCCGCGCCGGTGTGGACGGTGGCCTGGGCGATCGCGGTGTCGTCGGTGATGGAGACCGTGTCGATGCTCTCGACGACGGGGATCGACCGCTGGTCGACCGCCACCCGGTACACGTCGGCGAACTCGGCATCGGGGATCTGCGCGTAGTACGACGCCAGGTCGCCGCAGGAGATCGTCCGCAGGGTCGCGAGATCTCCGCCCTCGATCGCGTCGACGAAGGTGTTGATCGCGGTCTTGACCTGGTCCTCCGCCGAGTTGCTGCTGACCGTCGAGGTGAGCAGGTAGGCCCCACCCGCCGCGGCGGCCAGCACTACGCCGACGGTGACGACGATCGGCCATCGCTTCTTGCCGCTCGACGCGGGCTCCGGGGCGGGGATCTTGGCGGGCCCCGCGACTGGAGGTGCCGGGCGCGGCGGCGCGGCGACGGGAGAGGCACCCGCGGGCGGCCGGACCGCCGGTGCGGGTCGGCCGGGACCGACCTTGGCCGGCGCGGCCTTGGGGCGCGAGACCTGGGTCGGGGGCACCACGGCGTTGGGCCGTGCGGGCGGCGGGGTGACCCTCGGGAGGGCGACGGTGGCGTCGTCGGGGGCGGCGGGCGGCGGTGTGACCCTCGGGAGGGCGACGGTGGCGTCGTCTGGGGTCCCGGCGGTGGCCGCGGGTGCGGACTGCGGGGCGGTGGTGGGCGCGGGCGGGGCGCCTGCGGGCACCACCTTTCGCGGTGCGGCCGTCGGAGCCTGCGGCTTCCATGCCGCGCCCGACCTCTCCACCGGGACGGTGACCGCGGCGAATCCGTCCTCATCGGCGTCGGTGTCCGTGTCCGTCGGCTCGGGCTCGGCCGGTGCGTGGACGTCCTCGGCCTTGGATTCGGCGTCCGCCTCGGGCTCGGGCTCGGCCTTGGATTCGGCGTCCGCCTCGGGCTCGGGCTCGGCCGGTGCGTCCTCGCCCTGGGTCACGGCGTCCGCCTCGGGCTCGGACTTCGCTTCGGCGTCCGCCTCGGGCTCGGGCTCGGACTTCGCTTCGGCGTCCGCCTCGGGCTCAGCCTCCGCCTCAGGCTCTGCGTCTGCCTCGGCATCCGCCTCAGCCTCGGCGTCGGGCTCGGGCTTGGCCCCCGTCTCGGCCTCTGGCTCTGTTCCGGGCTCGGACTTCGCTTCGGTCACGGTCTCGACCGGCGCGGGGTCCTCGTCCTTCTCGGTGTGCTCCGCCGACTCCGGTGCGACGTCGTCCGTCGCGTCGGTGACCGGCGTGTCGTCGGCCGCATGCCCGTCCGCCGCCTCCGCCTCGTCAGCGACAGCGACAGCGGCATCGCCGGCGATGTCGGGTTCGGTGGCCGGGGTCTCGGCCTCGGGGGTCTCCTGTGCCTCGGCGTCCGTCGTCTCCGGCGTTGTCACCGAGGCGTTTCCGGTGTCCTTCGCGTCCGCGCCGGTCGCTGCCCGGTCGCTGCCGGGTTCCGCGCTCTGGGCGGCAGAGTCCTTGGGTTCCGGGTTCTTGGGGTCCGACACGTCCGCCCTCTCGTTCGCCATTCCTGTTCGTGACTGTGGGCAGCCTATCGAGCGACCGGTGGTCGGGGCACAATGGTCGGCATGACCTCTTTCGGTGACCTGCTCGGCCCCCAGCCCACCCTGCTGCCCGGAGACGACGACGCGGAGTCCGAACTCCTGAACAAGGCGGACCCCAAGCAGGTTGCGGCCGACCATCCGACGGCGTCCATCGCGTGGGCCTACCTGGCCGAGGCCGCACTCGCCGACGATCAGACGATCACCGCCTACGCGTACGCGCGCACCGGCTACCACCGCGGGCTCGACCAGCTGCGACGCAACGGCTGGAAGGGTTTCGGTCCTGTGCCGTACAGCCACGAGCCGAACCGCGGGTTCCTGCGCTGCGTCGCGGTACTGGCCAAGGCCGCCAAGGCGATCGGCGAATCCGACGAGCACGCCCGCTGCCTGGACCTGCTCGAGGACTGCGACCCCAGGGCCGCCGAAGCACTTGGCCTCGGCTAGCCCTCAATTCTTCACCGCCGACCGGGGCCGCGCTCGACTGAGGGCCTCGGTCAAACGGCTGCGCGGGTCGGCGTTTCCCGTCCTGCAGTGCGCGCTCGCCGCCGGACTCGCCTGGTGGATCGCCAATGACCTGATCCACCACCCGAATCCGTTCTTCGCGCCGATCGCGGCCGTCGTCTCGCTGGGCCTGTCCCTCGGGGCGCGGCTGCGGCGGTCGGTGGAGCTGCTCGCGGGCGTCACCGTCGGCATCGGGATCGGTGACCTGCTGATCTCCCAGATCGGCACCGGCGCCTGGCAGATCGTGCTGGTGGTGATGCTGGCCATGTCGACGGCGATCTTCCTCGACGGCGGGCCGATCATCTCGATGCAGGCCGGCACCTCCGCGGTGCTGGTCGCGACGCTGATCCCGCCCGAACGTGGCGGTGGTCCCGACCGGATGATCGACGCCCTCATCGGTGGCCTGGTCGGGATCCTCGTCGTCGCGTTCGTGCCGACCCATCCGGTGCTGCGGGCGCGGCAGCACGCCGCCGCGATCCTCGGCACCGCGGGGGAGGTGCTGCAGCTGGTGGCGGACGGGCTGGTCGAGAACGACCCGGAACCGATCGTCAAGGCGCTGCAGAAGGCCCGCGACACCCAGTCGGCGATCGACGGGCTCCGCTCGAACCTGATCGGTGGCCGGGAGATCAGCCGGGTATCGCCGCTGTACTGGAACTCGCGCGAACGTCTCGCGCGGCTGAGCGCCACCGCCGATCCGATCGACAACGCGATGCGCAACATCCGGGTGCTCGCGCGACGGTCGCTGACGCTGGTCCGCGACGACGAGATCCTCGATCCGCGGTTGGTCGACGAGGTGGAGAAGCTCGCGCAGGCGCTGGAGGTGCTGCGCCGGATGATGCTGGCCGATCCCGGCGAGAAGCCCGACCAGGCCGACGCGGCCCGGGTGCTGCGCTCGGTGGCGTCCGGGGCGAAGGCCGAACTGGTGGAGAACGCGGGCGTGTCCGCGACCGTGGTGTTCGCGCAGATCCGCTCGCTGACGGTGGACCTGCTGCAGGTCGCGGGGCTGAAGCGGATCTCGGCCATCGCGACCCTGCCGCCGACGGTCGCGCATCCCTACTATCCGCCGGAGCAGTAGCGGCGACGATGTAGCCACATATGCGAATGTATGCATATGATGGACGCGAACCACACGAAGGGGAGCGTCATGGGAGTTGGGCACGGGCACAGCCACGGGGGTGAGCCGACCGCCGCGGGGCCGTCGGCGGGCCGGATCCGCCGGATGGTCATCGCGCTGGGGATCCTGCTCGCGTTCCTCGCGCTCGAGGTCGCGGTCGGCCTGACCATCAACTCGCTCGCGCTCCTCGCGGACGCCGGGCACATGCTCACCGACGTCGTCGGCATGTCGATGGGCCTGGTGGCGTTGCTGCTCGCCAGGCAGGGGTCCAAGGCCGCCGCACGCACCTTCGGCTGGCATCGCGCCGAGGTGCTCACCGCGATGGCCAACGCGGTGCTGCTGCTGGCCGTCGCGGCGTGGGTGATGTACGAGGCGATCGGACGGATCGGCGACGCCCCCGAGGTACCCGGCCTGCCGCTGATGCTGACGGCCGCTGCCGGGCTCGCGGCCAATATCGTCGTGATGCTGATGCTGCGCGCCGACGCCAAGGGCTCCCTCGCGGTCCGCGGTGCCTACCTCGAGGTGCTCGCGGACGCCGTCGGCAGTGTCGGCGTCCTCATCGCAGGCGCCGTGGTGCTGGTGTTCAACTGGCCGTACGCCGACATCGTGGTGGGCGTGCTGATCTCGCTGTGGGTGGTGCCCCGCGCGATCAAGCTCGCGGGCGCCGCGCTGCGCATCCTCACCCAGGCCTCGCCCGCGCACGTCGACGTCGACGCCGTCGAGTCGGATCTGCGCGCCCTGTCCGGGGTCTCGGACGTGCACGACCTGCACGTGTGGACGCTGACCACCGGCATGGACGTCGCGACCGTGCACCTGACCAGCGAGGCGGATTCGCGGCAGGTGCTCGGCGCGGCGAAGGTCGTGCTCGACGCGCACGGGCTCGGCCACGCGACCGTGCAGATCGAGTCGGGCGTCGAGGGCAGCCACTGCCAGGAGAACCTCACCTGGTGACGCCGGCTAGCGGTAGCCCTCGGTGTTGGCGGGCAGGTCCCTGTCAGCCACCTCGACGAGATAGCGCCAGCAGTCCGGCCGCGAGCCGTCCACGTCGGTGAAGCCGTACCGTTCGGCCAGCTGCCCGCTCGAGACCACGGTTCCGCTGAACCCCATGACATCCGGGTCGGCGGCCAGCGCGGCGACCGCCCGGCCCACGAAGGTCGGCGACTCGGAGATGGCGAAATGCGGTTCCCGGTCGAGCGCGTCGCGCCAGTTGTCCTCGGCGACGCCGAAGATCTCCAGCATCGTCTCCGACCGGAGCCAGCCAGGGGTGACGGCGACCGCCGCGCCGCCCAGCGGGGCCAGTTCGTGGGCCTGCGCGGTGGTCATCCGCTGCACCGCGGCCTTGATCAGGTCGTAGTAGAAGCCCACCTGGTGCCGGTAGGCGACGTTGTATTCCGCTGTGCCGTCGGTCATCTCGACGACCATGCCGCCGGGTCGGCGGATCAGCAGGGGCAACGCGACATGGCTGGTGATCGCGTGGGTGTCGATGCCCATCCGCAGCATGCGCAGGCCGCCCTCCAGGTCGTGCTCCCAGAGTTTGGTGCCGAATTGCGCGTATCTGTCCCCGCCGAAGATGTCGTTGACCAGGACGTCGAGCCGACCGTGCTCGGTGTCGATGCGGGCGATCAGCGCGCGTACCTGGTCCGGGTCGAGGTGGTCGACCCGCAGCGCGACACCGTCACCGCCGGTCGCCGCGATGAGATCGCCCGTCTCCTCGATGGTCTCCGGTCGGTCGATCTCCGACCGACCGGCCTCGCGGCTGCTGCGCCCGGTCGCGTAGACGGTCGCGCCTGCGCGGGCCAGCTCGACCGCGATGGCGCGGCCCGCGCCGCGGGTGGCACCCGCGACCAGCGCCACCTTTCCGGTCAGATCCGGCCCGCTCACCGGCTGCGCCTCGTGACGCCCGCGCCGGGCCGCCACAGGTCGACGTGCAGCCGGTCCTCCGAGACCGTCGTCAGGACCGCCTCCTCGACGCCGAGTTCGAAGATCTGCGCCTCGTCGCCGGGGTTCTGGTCGTAGCTCTCGAGGATTGCCTGCTTCTCGTCTCCGAACAGCTCGCGGGCGCGACCGGAGATCTTCGCGTCGCCGCCCTCCATGGTGTGGTGGCCCGGATTGGAGTGCAGCGAGAAGCGCGGGTCGCGGTGCAGGTCCCGCACCTTCATCGCGCCCGGCATCGACCCGAGAACCAGTAGTCTGCGGAAGATCTCCACCTCGGTGCCGCTGACCCGCGGGGATCCGTCGGCCCGCAGCGTCGCGAGGACGTGATGCTTGTGTACGCGCAGCCGCGCGGCGATGGATTCGGACAAGGCTGGTGCTTCGTCGGAGAACTGCTGCCAGGTTGTCATGACGGTCAGTGTGCACCGTAATCACTGACATCTTCTGTCAGTGATTACGGGATAGGCTTCGCCGGTGCGCTCCCGTCGGTTGCTCGACCTCATGCTGCGGCTGCAGGGCGGCCCGGGTAGCACCGCCGAGCGGCTGGCCGAGCAGCTGGAGGTGTCCGTGCGCACCGTGTACCGCGACGTCGCGGCACTGCAGGCCGCGGGCGTCCCGCTGTGGACGGAGAGCGGGCCGGGCGGCGGCATCCGGCTCCTCGACGGCTGGCAGTCCAAGCTCAGCGGGATGACCGGCGTCGAGACCTCCGCGCTCATGCTGCTCGGAGTCCCCGGTCTGGCTGCGGACCTGGGTCTGGGGGAGCAGACGGCCGCCGCGGAGGCCAAACTCCTTGGTGCGATGCCGCTTCCGCTGCGTGCGGGTGCCGAGCTCTGGCGCAGCCGCCTGCACGTGGACGCCCCCGGCTGGTTCGGGCGGGCGGCGAACGCCCCACACCTGGCGACGGTGGCGCGGGCCGTGCTCGACGGCCGTCGGGTGCGGATCGGCTATCGCAGGGGCGGCCGGGAGGTGACCCGCACCCTCGACCCGCTGGGGCTGGTGGCGAAGGCGGGCATCTGGTACCTCGTCGCCGCGCATCGCGGCGCGGCGCTGTCCTTCCGGGTCTCGCGGGTCGAGGCCGCGGTGGTCCTCGACGGGGACGCCCGACGACCGGACGACTTCGACCTGGCGGCCTGGTGGGCGCGATCGGCCGCCGAGTTCGACCGGTCGCTGCTGCGGTACCCGTGCCGGGTGCGGCTCGCGCCCGCGGCGTGGCGGTCGCTGCCCGCCGTTATCGGGCCGGAGGCCGCCCGGGTGACCCCGGGCCCGGCGGACGCAGACGGCTGGGTCGAGGCGGGACTGCTGCTCGAGTCGGAAGAGGTTGCGGTGCACCAGCTGACGGCGCTCGGCGCGGGCGTGGAGGTGCTGGAGCCGGCTTCGCTGCGCGCGGGCCTGCGCGCGATCGGTGCGGAGATGGCCCGACGGAACGGCTGAGGTCTCAGAGCATCCGGCGGACCCGGTCGAGCGCACGGGCCCTGCGCACCGACACCCGCGACCACAGTGCCTGTTGAATCGTCAGCGTCGCCCATCCGGCCATCGCCATGCCGGACAGGTTCAGCAGCAGCTGCAGGCTGCTGCCCCAGATCTCGTGACCGGCGCCGAATGCCAGGGCCAGTCCCACGTTTCCCGCGGCGGGCACCGTCGTCACGGAGATGAACACGCCGGCCAGTCCGGCCGACTTCGCCGAGGTCAGCGACAGCACGCCTGCGGCCGCCGCGATCACCGCCACGATGAACGACCACTTGTCCGGGCTGTAGATGAACGCGGTGTCGGGCCGCGGACCGGTGACGTCGTCGATCGTCACCCAGCCCAGCCCCCTGCCGACCACCGCGAGGATCGCCGTGACCGCGATCGCGACCACGAACCCGACGACGAGGGTGCGGACCGCGAGCGCGAGCAGCACCCACCGGCGCCGCACCAGCGCGACCCCGAGTGCGGCGATCGCCCCGAACTCGGGCCCCAGCACCATCGCCCCGATCACCAGGATCTGTGAGTCGGTGATGATCGCGATCGCCGCCAGCAGGGTCGCCAGGGACATGAAGCTCAGGTAGGTCCAGTTGAGTTCGGTCTCCTCGTAGGAGCGCTGCGCGACCTCCGCCCACACCACGGAGTCCGCGCTGCTGCCCGGGGTGCGCAGTTCGGCGTCGAATCCGCTGCGGGAGAGCCACGCGTTGACCGGTTCGATCTCGATGCTGCCGCGGTGGTGCAACCCGGTGGCCCGCAACTCGTCGATCACGTCGTTGGCCGCCTCCCTGGCGATGTCGGCGTACACCACGTCGCCCTCCGGGCGCAGCGAGGCGCCGCGCATCACCGCGAGGCCGCTGACGGCCGGTTCCGCGTCGAGGATCCTGAGGGCCTCGTCGGTCAGGTCGCTCGGCGCCAGGATCCGCAAATGGAGCATCCCGACAGTCTGCCGGGAGTCGGGCGGAAGTCGCGGGAGGTGGCCGGCACGAAATTCGGTTTCCGGGGTACCGACCTGGTCGATAGCATGGCGTGCCATGGCTACCCCACATCCCCGCGTGTACTTCGGTGACCGGATCGTCGACGTCGCGGAGGCGACGCTCGGCGTCGCCACCTCGGCTGTGCTGTACGGGCTCAGCGTGTACACGGTGTTCCCGGTGCAGGTCGACGGGTCCCGGCGTAGCGCATTTCGGCTGCGTGACCATTTCCAGCGAATGGTCGAGTCCTGCAAGATCATCGGGATGGATCGGTTCGCCGACGAGTGGGACTACGACCGATTCGTCTCGGTGGCAACCGAACTCGTCGCCGCGAACGCGCCGACCGAGGACGTGTTCGTCCGGGCCACCGTGCACGTCGACGAGTCGATCGCCGGCACCCGGGTGCGCGGCTGCCACACCACCGTCAGCATGTTCGTCTACGACGCGGTGCCGATCGTCCCGCAGGACGGCATGCGGCTCAAGACCAGCACCTGGCGCCGGATCCCGGACGACGCCATCCCCTCCCGCGCCAAGGTCAACGGGGCGTACGTGAACTCGGTGCTGGCCAAGCAGGACGCCATCGACGCCGGCTACGACGACGCGATCTTCCTCGATGGGAACGGCCACGTCTGCGAGCTCAGCGCAGCCAACATCTTCCTGGTCCGCGGCGGCACCCTGATCACGCCGGACGTGTCCTGCGACATCCTCGACGGCATCAACCGTCGGACCCTGCTCACTCTCGCGGCCGAGGACGGCATCCCCGTCGTCGAGCGCACCGTCGACCTCACCGAGCTGTACATCGCGGACGAGGTGTTCGTCACCGGCACCTCCGCGGGCGTCGCCCCGGTGTTCGAGGTGGACGGCCGGGTGGTCGGCGACGGCACCGCGGGACCGATCGGTCAGGCCCTGCGCAAGCGGCACGCGGCGGCCATGCGCACCGATGAGCTGCACGGCTGGGTCACGGAACTCTAGGCGCCTGCGGCGCCCGTGCGCGGTTGACGAGTGTGTGGACTCGTCAACCGCGCACGGGCGGCGGAGCCGCTCACTTCTTGACGGCGGTGAGCAGCAGGTACTCCCATTCCATGGTGCCGTCGCCGCGGTCGAAGCGTCGGCCCAGCTCGGCGAGCTCGCGGTCCAGGGCCTCGACGCGCTCGGGGTCGTCGGCGATCGCCCGGTACACCGCGATCGTCGGGCCGTAGCAGGCCTTGAAGAAGTCGCGGAACTGCTCGGCGGTGTCAAAGCAGTCGACGGTCAGCCGCTCGCGGCGCGCCACGACCTCTGTCACGCGGTCGCCGAGGAGGGTGCGCACGTGCTCCTCGCTGCCCCACAGCGGCGGCGGCTGCGCGCCTGCGGGCGGCGGGGGAGCGTAGGGCTTCATGGTCGCGAACATCTGGCCGATGAATCCCTCGGGCGTCCAGTTGATCAGCCCGAGCGTGCCGCCAGGGCGCAGGACGCGGACGAGCTCGTCGGCGCTCGGCTGGTGGTGGGGTGCGAACATCACTCCGACACACGAGATCACGGCGTCGAACTCGTCGTCGGTGAACGGCAGTGCCTCCGCGTCGGCCTCGCGCCAGTCCAGCGTCAGGCCGAGCGACTCGGCCTGCCGACGGCCCGACTCGAGCAGCTCGGGGGTCAGGTCCGAGGCGACGACGGCGGCGCCGAGTCGGGCGGCGGGGATCGAGGCGTTGCCGGAACCGGCCGCGACGTCGAGGACCCGGTCGCCCGCCCTGATGCCGCAGGCCTCGACCAGGCTCGGGCCGAGGGCCGCGATCACGTCGGCGGCGACCGACGGGTAGTCGCCCAGCGCCCACATGGCCCGGTGCTTGGCCTTGATGTCGGGGGCGGCGGTGGTGTGTGTGCTCATGAAGTCCTCCTCGGATGTGGTGGTGTTTCCAGCGTCGGCCCATCCCGGCGGGAGCTCTAGTCCCAGATGTGAACCACCGGCGGTTCACGATCTGTACTGGCGTCCTGGCCGGGCCAGGCGTGTACTGGTCAGGGGGCAAACCGAGGAGGAAGCCGTGTCGGAATACGGCCAGTTCTGCCCGGTGGCGAAGGCCATGGAGCTGCTCGACGAGCGCTGGACCATGCTCGTGGTGCGCGAGCTGTTGGCCGGCAGCACCCGCTTCAACGACCTGCGGCGGGGTAACCCCAAGATGTCGCCCGCGCTGCTGTCCAAGCGCCTGCGGACGCTGGAGCGGGCCGGGGTGGTCCGCCGGACCGTCGAGGACGGCCGGAGCAGCTATGCGCTCACGCCCTGCGGTGAGGAGCTCGGCGGCGTGGTCGAGGCCCTCGGGGCGTGGGGCGTGCGCTGGATCGGCGAACTCGGCGAGGAGGACCTGGACCCGCACCTGCTGATGTGGGACATCCGCCGCACGGTGCCGATCGACCGGTGGCCGCGCGGTCGCACCGTGGTGGCCTTCGAGTTCGACGACGTCGCCGCCCGTGCCGGGCGGTGGTGGCTCTGCGTGACCGGCGACGAGGCCGACGTCTGCGACTACGACCCTGGCTTCGAGGTGACCGTCACCGTCGCCACCGGCCTGCGCACCCTGATCGAGGTCTGGCGCGGGGACCGGTCCTGGGAGCAGGCGTTGACGTCCGGGCGGGTCACCATCTCCGGGCCGAGCTCGGTTGCGCGGGAGGTGCCCGCGTGGCTGGGGCAGATGAACCTGGCCGCGACCGTCAGGCCGTAGTGTCCGACGCTATGGCCAAGTGTCCAATTGGCTGGACACTTGGACGCCTGCGTGCCATGCTGCTGCCGTGCAAGATCATCATTCGTTCCGGGTGGGCGTCTCCGTCGAGGCCGCCCGGCTCGCCCGGGAACGGGCGGAGATCGCCGATGCGACGTACCGGAGTGTGATCGCCGAGGCGATCGCCGTCATGCGTGCCGAGGGGTTGAGCGACCGCAGGATCGCGGCGGAACTGGACGTCAGCAAATCGTCGATCCGGGCGATGGCGATCGGTCCCGAGGTCGACGACGAGTCGGCGGCCGGTCAGGTCGAGGTGCTCAGGTTCGGGGTGTGGGTCGACGTCGCGGGCATGTCCGGGCAGCACTTCATCATCGAGGACGACCAGCTCGTCAGCCACGAACGGATGGCCCGCCACGGTATCGACGTCGAACTCCTCCGCTCGGCCGGTCTCGCCGACACCGCCGCTCGCGAGTACCTGCAGGTGACAACCGGCCAGCGGATCCTCGTGTACTCACAGGAACGCTGGAAGGGCAGGCCCGACGAGACGACCGAGGACGGTTGGGATCGGCGAGGCCGCTACCTGATCGAGCGCTGCCCGGGCCTGGAGGACGGGCGATGCGCGGGCAGCCACACGTCGCTCCCGCTCGGTGAGATCGGGCTCAGGGACGGCGATGACCTCTTCGGAAACGGCTGGCCCGGTCGGCGCCCGACCGCACATCAGGTGTGGAAGCTGCTCACCGCGGCGATCGAAGAGACCTACGAGATCTTTGATCCCTCCTATCCGGAACTCGAGCGGCGGCGACGGCCGGGAACGACGCCGCGTTACCAGGCGCGGCCCGGAAACGGTGTGCCCGTGACCGATTCCCGTCGACGCTGATCCACCCGAAATCAACCGCTCGATCGAAGCGGTCCACGTGAGAAAGGGAGCCAGGAAGTGGCAACACAGGAAGAACTCGTCTCGGGAATCGCCGAGATCATCGAGGAGGTCACCGGAATCGAGCCGTCCGAGGTGACGATCGAGAAGTCCTTCGTCGACGATCTCGATATCGACTCGCTCTCCATGGTGGAGATCGCGGTCCAGACCGAGGACAAGTACGGCGTGAAGATCCCCGACGAGGACCTTGCCGGTCTGCGGACCGTCGGCGATGCGGTCGACTACATCCAGAAGCTGGCGGCCCAGGATTCGGAAGCCGCGGAAGCGATCCGGGCGAAGATCGAATCCGAGACCGACCGCCCCTGATCGGCGACCCGGGAAGGATCCGCCCCGGAAACCGGGGCGGATCCTTCCCGCCGATGGGTACTCAGGCCTCGGCCCGGCGTTCGGTGGCCGCCGGCCACGGGTTCACCCCGCGGTGCAGCCACTCGGCGGTGCCACGCCAGAACCCGTCCCGGTGCCGATCGTGGAAGAGCCCGAAGTGGCCGATCTCCTCGTGGCCCAACAGTGTCGGGTCCAGTTCCACCCGGGCGCGGTCGCTGCCCCGGTAGTACCCGAGCGTCCGTTCGAGGGCGGCGGGGGTGCCGAACTCGTCGTCCGTGGTGGCCACCGCCAGGATCGGTGCCCGCACGGCCGCGAACCGGCGCCGCACCTCGGCCCGCTCGCCGCGCGGGTAGCTGGACTCCATCGCGGCCCGGCGGAAGGCCCACTCGTGGGCCACACCCGCGGGCAGGTCCTCGAGCCAGCCGAGCCTGCGGCCGGGGAAGTACCCGTAGGCGGCGGTGAGCACCGGCATCGCCAGGTGCCACCTCGCGAGCAGGCCCACCCGGCTCCGGCGGGCGTAGTCGCGCCAGTACGCGTACTGGGCGCCGACGGTGAGCATCCGGTCCACGTGCACCGCACCGGCGGCGAACCCCGGCAGGAACCCGCCGATGCTGTGCCCGACCACGGCCAGCGGACGGTCCGGTTCCTGCGTCCGCGCGAACTCGACCGCCGCGTCGAAATCCTGCTCGCCCCACGCTCGCCACGGGATCGCGGCGCCGCGCAGCGTGCCGGGCGGCCGGGACTCGCCGATGCCGCGGTAGTCGTAGGTGAGCACCGGCGAGCCCAGCTCGGCCAGGAACCGCGCGTACCGGTGGTAGTAGCGGGCCAGCACCCCGGTGGCGCAATTGACGATCACCATCGGCGCGTCCGTAGCCGCGACCGCGGGATCGAACAGGTTCCCGCCCAGCACGACGCCGTCCCGGCACCCGAAGGTGACGGGACGGGTCGTGACCTCGGTTGATGTCACGCCAGCCGCTCGATCACCGTCGCATTCGCCATGCCGCCAGCCTCGCACATGGTCTGCAGACCGAAGCGGGCGCCACGTTGTTCCAGCGCGCCCACAAGGGTGGTGAGCAGCCGTGCGCCGCTGGCGCCGAGCGGGTGACCGAGGGCGAGCGCGCCGCCGTGCACGTTGACCCGGTCGAGGTCGGCGCCGGTCTCCTGTGCCCAGGCCAGCACCACCGAGGCGAAGGCCTCGTTCACCTCGAACAGGTCGATGTCCGCCAGCGCGAGCCCGGCCCGCCGCAGCACCCTCTCGGTGGCCGGGATGATCGCGGTGAGCATGTACAGCGGGTCGTCGCCCGCGACCGCGAAGCTGTGCAACCGCGCCAGCGGGGTGAGCCCGAGCCGGGCCGCGGTCTCGCTGGTGGTGATGAGCACCGCTGCGCTGCCGTCGCTGAGCGGGCTCGAGTTGCCCGCCGTGACTCCCCAGTCGATCTGCGGGAACCGCGTCGCCATCGCCTCGTCCGCGAATGCCGGACGCAGCGCCGCCAGCGACTCCGGCGTGCCGCCGGGGCGGATGGCCTCGTCGGTGCCGAGTTCGGGCAGTGTGGCGAGTTCCTTGGCGAAGGCGCCGCCGACGGTGGCGCGGTGCGCCTTCGCATGGCTCCGGAGCGCGAACTCGTCCATCTCGGCCCGCGAGATGCCCCAGCGCGCGGCGATCAGTTCGGCGCTGATGCCCTGGGGCACAAGCCCGTCCGGATAGCGCTCGGCGAACCGGGTGCCACGTGGATCGGCGCCCGCGCGGATATTCGACCCCATGGGGATGCGGCTCATCGACTCCACGCCGCAGGCGATCACCACGTCGTAGGCGCCGGAGATGACGCCCTGCGCGGCGAAGTGGACGGCCTGCTGGCTGCTGCCGCACTGCCGGTCGACGGTGGTGCCGGGCACCGATTCGGGGAAACCCGCGGCCAGCAGCGCCGTACGGGTGATGTTGGCGGCCTGCTGGTCGACCTGGGTGACGCAGCCGCCGATCACGTCGTCGACGAGCGCCGGGTCGATCCCGGTGCGATCGACGAGCGCGGTCAGGCTGTGCGCGAGCAGGTCCACCGGGTGGATCCCGTGCAGGGCGCCCCCCGGCTTGCCCTTGCCGATCGGGGTGCGGACGGCGGCGGCGATGACGGCGTCTCTCATGACTGCTCCTTCGTGGTGGCGCCGCCGAGGATTCGGCGGAGCTGGCGTGCTTGTCCGGCGAGTTCACCTGTCTCGGTGTGGAGTTCGGCCTCGTCCACGCACAGGTCGTCGGTCGCCCACGCGGTGCGGTGCCGCAGCCGGTACCAGCGCGAGGGTGGCGTTCCGGGTGGGAAGTGGGCGCTGAACTCGATGGTGGGGATCGGGACGGGCGCGGTGCGGGTGGCATACAGCCCGGGCGGCAGGGCGTCGAGCAGCACCGCCGCGGTCTCCTGTGGGGTGAGGTCGATGTCGGCGGTCAGGCGGATCCAGACGTCGAACTCCGGTGTCTCGCCGCCCGCGAACGGCCGCGCCGAGTTGATCGGCCGGATGTCGAGGTACTGCGAGAACGGCACGAAGTCGACCGGGATCTCCAGCGGGGGAAGTGTTTCCGGGTCCACGTCGGGCGGCGACACGGGACCGGGTGGCCAGGCCACGGTGGTGCCGGGGGACCGGGCCAGCCGAACGACCGCTGTCGCGGCGTCGCCGAGGCGCGCCCGGACGCCCGCCGAGCGTCCACCCATGACCACCTCCGCGTCGACGGTGAACGGTCCCGCGGCGACCGGGGCGTACAGGTGGGCGGTGACCGCGACCGGGGTGGCGTCGAGGGCGCGGGCGGCGCCGCGGAGCAGCGCGGCGACGACCAGGCCGCCGTGGATGCCGCCGAACCCCCGCCAGGACTCGTCGAAGCTCGTCGGGAACGCGGTGGTGGTGGTGGTGGTCATCGCAATACCTCCGCGGGCTCGGTGGCGGGGGCGGAGCGCTCCGGGGGCGAGGTGCGGGCGGTGATGCCGAGCGCGGCGGCGGCCGCGAGCGCCGAGACCGCCGCGACGGCCCACCAGGAATGCGTGAAAGCCGTTCGGGTGGACTCGAATCCGATGGGTGTGCCCAGGATGGCGACGAGGGCGCTGATGCCGATGACCGCGCCGATCTGCCGGTGCATGGAGACCACGGCGCTGCCGGTGGCCGCGCGATCCTGCGGCAGGCCCGCGGTGGCGGTGGCCAGGATGGTCGGCAGCGCCAGGCCGACACCGACGCCCGCGATCAGCCAGCCGGGCAGGATCTGCGTCGCGTAGGCCGGTTCCGGTCCGACGGACGCCGCCATGAGCACCGCGCCGCCGCCCCAGAGCAGGCAGCCGAGGGCGGCGATCCGGCCCGCGTCGACCCGGGAGGCGAGCCGCTGTGCGACGATCGCGAACACCGGCACCATCAGCGGGCCCGGCGCGATCGCCATGCCGGTGCGCGTCGCCGAGTAGCCCCAGACCGTCTGCATCCAGAGGATGGTCGCCAGCAGCGCGGCGGCGAACCCGGCGCTGAAGAGCAGCATCGCGGCGTTGGACCACGCGAAGCTGCGCACCCGGAGCATGGCGGGGTCGAGAATCGGTGCGCCGCCGCGGCCGTTCCGGATCCAGAACGCCGCACCCGACACGAGGGAGACCCCGAGCGCGCCGAGGACCCCCACGCTCGACCAGCCCCAGTCGGGCCCCTCGACCAGCGCGAGAGCGAGCGCCCCGACCGCCACGGTGAGCAGGGCGGCGGCGAGGACGTCGGGATGGTCGGCGTCGCGGTCGCGGGACTCGGGGATGGAGCGGGCCGCGAGCACGAGGAACGCGATCCCGATCGGGACGTTGATCAGGAACACCCAGCGCCAGGATGCGGCGACCAGGACGCCGCCGATCACGGGGCCTGCCGCGGCGGCGATGGCGCCTGCGGTGGCCCAGATGCGGACGGACGCGGAGCGGCGCTCGGCGGGCAGGACGGTGAGGATCAGGGCGAGGCTGGCCGGGGTGAGCAGCGCGGCACCGATGGCCTGGGCGGCGCGGAAACCGATGAGCGACCACAGGTTCGGGGCCAGCGCGCAGGCCGCACTCGCCGCGACGAACAGCCCGAGCCCGAGCAGGAATCCGCGGCGCCTGCCCACCTTGTCCGCCCAGCGTCCGAGCGGGATCAGCAGCGCGGCGTAGAGGATCGCGTAGCCGTTGAGGATCCAGCTCAGGTCCGCGAGGGAGTGGCCCGTGAAGTCGGCGCCGATCTCGTCGAACGCCACGTTGACGACGAACAGGTCGAGGCCTGCCAGGAAGCTCGCGCCGCAGAGCGCGAGGAGGACAGGTCCGGAGCGGACCGGCCGCGATAGCTGACTATGGAGTTCCATAGTCAGCACGCTACGAGCTGACTATGGATTACGCAAGCCAGGGGTACGATGACGCCATGGGAGCGATTCACCTGGAGGGTGTGCTGGCCGACCGGGACGCCTGGCGGGCCACGCGATGCTCGATCGGCAAGGCGATGGAGGTCATCGGCACCCGGTCGGCGATCCTCATCATGCGAGAGGCCTACTACGGCACAACGCGATTCGACGACTTCGCGGCCCGCGTCGGGATCACCGAGGCGGTCGCGTCGGCGCGGCTGCGCGAGCTCGCAGAGGCCGGGCTGCTCGAGCGCAGCCCCTACCGCGAGCCCGGGCAGCGCACCCGGCACGAGTACCTGCTCACCGAGATGGGGCGCGATCTGCTGCCCGCGGTGCTGGCGCTGATGCAGTGGGGCGACAAGTACCTGCAGGACGGCAAGGGCGCGCCGCTGGACCTGGTCGAGAACGACACCGGTGAGCCGGTACGGGTGGAGGTGCGCGGCGAGTCGGGACGCGCGATGCCGCTCGAGGGGCTGCGGATCCGCCCCGGCGAGCAGTATCGCCGCCATGTCGAAGAGCGCCGTCGGCGCCCGTGAGTGCTCGACGAGTTCCTGCACTCGCAAACCGCGCACGGGCGGCGGAGCCGCCTACAGCCAGAAGCGCATCAGATAGTTGCCGTACTCGGCCCAGATCGAAGGCACCCCGGACAGGCCGAACAGCCCGTAGATGGCGTCGAAGAACACCCGGTTGACCGACGGCACGAACAGGAACGCCACCAGGAACAGGATGCCCAGGCCCTTGTACTGGTCAAGGGAGCGGCGGGTCTGCGGGGACAGCGACGGCTCCAGCGCCCCGTACCCGTCCAGCCCCGGGATCGGGAGCAGGTTCAACACCGTCGCCATCACCTGCAGAAACGCCAGAAAGCTCAGGCCGTACCAGAAGACCTTGTGGTCGCTGCCGAGGCCGAAAAACCGGATGACCACCAGCAGCACCACCGCCGCGGCAGCATTGACCGCAGGACCGGCCAGTGAGATCTGCCGCTGCACCCGGGCAGGCAGGCCCGCGGTGCGCAGATAGACGGCGCCGCCGGGCAGCCCGATGCCGCCGAGAGCGATGAACAGCACCGGCAGCCCGATCGAGAGCAGCGGGTGGCTGTACTTGAGCGGGTTCAGCGTGAGGTACCCGCGGGCCTCCACCTCGTCGTCGCCGTGCCGCCACGCGGTGTAGGCGTGGCCGAACTCGTGCAGGCACACCGTCACCACCCAACCCGCGATGACCAGCAGGAAGACGCCGAAGTGCGCGAGCGTCGAGCGGGGCGCGGCGTTCCAGGACAGCACGCCGCCGAGCACGGCAAGCGCGAGCACGCCGTAGAAGACCGGGCTCGGGCGGATCGCGACCCTCCGAGTGGGGGCACCGGGAAAGGTCATGCGCCCAGTATCACCCGCATCCGCCTCGCGGCCGGCGAGGTGTGGCCGGATTCCTTCCGCTCGGGGCCGCCGAGCGGAAAGATGGCGGGTACGAACGTCGACCATTGCCCAGCTGGGGGTGTGATGTCGGGACGAGGAACGGGACACCCGCCGCACCTCGTCGCCCTGGTGCTCGCGGTGGGTGTGCTCCTGGCGGCAACGGGCTGCTCCTCCGGTTCCCCCGAAGGGCCCGCGACGGCAACCCCCACGTTCGGTCCGCCGCTGCCGGGCGGCGCGCAGGTCCTCGCACCGGTCAGCGGCGAGCCCTCAGCCGCGCCTGCACCGACGAGCTGCGACGCGACCGCCAGCCTGCGTCCCGGCCCGCCGATGCCGCCGGGGGCGATGCCGCCGGGCGGCCCGCTGGCCCGCATCGTCGAACGCGGCAGGCTCATCGTCGCGGTCGACCAGTCCACGAACCTGTTCAGCTACCGTGATCCCGATTCGGGTCAGATCGCCGGATTCGACGTCGATGTCGCGCGCGAGATCGCCCGCGACATCTTCGGGGACCCGTCGAAGGTCGAGTTCCAGGTCCGCGACACCGTCGATCGCGAGCCCGCGCTGCGGGACGGTTCGGTGGACCTCATCGTGAACGCCATGACGATCACCTGTGACCGCGCCGAGCGGATCGCCTTCTCGACCGTCTACCTGAACGCCGCGCAACGGATCCTGGTGACCGAGGGGTCGGGAATCGGCGGCGTCGCGGACCTCGCGGGTAAGCGGGTGTGCACCGTCCCCAACACCACCTCGCTGGCCAACCTGCAGCGGATCCAGCCCGCCGCCACCGTCCTCGCCACCGAAACCTGGGCGGATTGTCTTGTCGCACTGCAACAACGGCAGGTGGACGCGGCCACCGCGGATGACACCGAGCTGGCCGGTCTCGCGGCACAGGACCCGTACCTAGAGATCGTCGGGGGCAGCCTGGAACCCGAGCCGTACGGAGTCGGGGTCAACATCGCGGACGAGGAACTGGTCCGCTTCGTCAACGGGACGCTCGAGCGGATGCGTTCGGACGGGACCTGGACGAAGCTGTACGACCACTGGCTGTCCGTGCTCGGGCCCGCGCCAGCGCCGCCCGAACCGCGCTACCGCGACTAGCGGACGAGCAACCAGTCCTGCGGATGCCGATAGAAGCTGCACCGCTTCAGCGAGCGCGGCGTCGTGACGCCGTCGCGGGTGACGACCGCGGCCGTCGAGCCCGTCTGTACGGCGCGCGCGCTGGTCCACCTCGGGCCGAGGAATCCCCAGCCGCGGCCGACGGTGGCCCGGACGCCGGGAGCCTCCAGGGTCGGTGCGACCCGCACCGACCGGACGGTTCCGGAGAACAGTCGGGTCGAGTCCGCGTAGGTCTCGCCGACGAGCTCGCCGCCCTCCGGTCCGGTGATGGAGGCGAGCCCGACCAGCGCGGTGCCCGAATCGTCCCGGACCAGTGGCAGCGGCGCGGCCTGCCCCAGCACGGCCAGGTCGGCGGCGGGGGAGCCGGTGGGGAGCCGGTACAGCCGGGTGGCCGCGGTTCTCGTCGCGGTGACATAGGCCAGCTCGACGGAGAGCCGCTCGCTCCGCATCAGCCGGGTCAGCGCCGCGGCCAGGGCGGCGTCCTCGCCCACGACGATGAGTCGGGGCGCGGACGGGGAGCGCTCGCCCAGCTCGTCCAGCCGGGGGAGCAGCTCGTCGAAGTCCGGCTTGGTGGGGACGGCGGGCGCGGTGACCGTGGCGAGCTCCGCCAGCCGGGGCGGAATGGGCGCGTCACCGCAGGCGAGCACGAGACAGGTCAAGGTTCTGCTCCCGGTTCGGGTCGGCGGTCGACCGGAGGTCACATTCGTACAACCAGACGATACGAAGGTGTCATTCGGTCGACCAAACCGGGCACGCGGACATAACGAGTACCCCACTACTCGTGTCATCGGCTCATCACGGCAATAGCGTCGAAGTCAGCCGACCAACCGACCGGAGATCCCCATGCAGATCACGATGCCGACGACCCGCGACCACCCCGACACCCTTGCCCGAACCATCCGGTTCTGCAGGTCAGGCCTCGTCGCGGCGGCTGCCGAGCTGCGCGGTGAGGGCGGTGCCGGACGCGCGGCGGACCTCGAGGCGGCCCGGCACCTGCTCGACCTCGGGATCGGGCAGATGTGCACGCCGTCCGGACTGAACTCCCGGCGCTTCCAGGTCCAGCCGCGCGGCCTGCGAACCGGCAAGGCCAGGACCGACCGGCTCGTCGCGCGGGCCGACACCCTGCGGTTCACGGTGGACCTCCCGCCTGGTTCCGGCCCCGAATCGTGGGACGAGACGCTCACCGTGACCTGGTTCAACATGGCCACCCTCGAGGGCGGAACGCACCCGCTCGATCAGTTCACGGCCGAGAACCCACCGGAGCCGGCAGGCCGCTCGGCGCTGGTGCGGACCGGAGTCGGGGTGATCGTCGCCGCGATCGACGGCGCGGATGACGACGGGGGCACTTCGCATCGGCCCGGGTTCGTTCTCATAGCGGAGTAACGGCACTCTCATCGCTGAGTAACGGGGTTTCCGGCGCCAGAGCTTAGAATTTCGCAATGGTCTTCGCGTGGCCCACGGTGAATCGGGACGACGAGCTCCGCACCGTGGTGTCCACGTTGCGCAGTCGGCGGGGCCCGTGGGGCGCCGTGCTCACCGGGGACGCCGGGGTCGGCAAGACCACCCTGGCCAGGGCGGCAGTCGGTGCCTTCGCAGGCGAACGCCGTTGGGCCGCGGGCACGGAGTCGGCGCGCGCCGTTCCGCTCGGGGCGTTTGCCCACCTCGTCGGCGTGTCGAGCCCGATGGACGCGGCCTCGGTGTTGCGCGCGGCCCGTGAGCATCTCGTCGCCGACAGCGCCGACATCGTGATCGGTGTCGACGACGCACACCTGCTCGACCGGCTGTCCGCCACGTTCGTGCACCAGCTCGCCGTCAACCGGATCGCACCCCTCGTGGTCACCGTCCGAACGGGAGAGCCGGTGCCGGACGCGATCACCGCCCTGTGGAAGGACAACCTGCTCACCCGCGTGGAGCTGCCCCCGTTCACACGGGCGGAGGCGGTCTCGCTGGTCGAGACGGTGCTCGGCGGGCCGCTCGAGGAATCGAGCGCGAACCGGATCTTCGTGATGTCGGAGGGCAATCCGCTGTTCCTGCGGCACGTCGTCGAGGGCGCGCTGGAGGCGGGCACGCTGCGCGAGGTCGCCGGGGTGTGGCAGCTCCGCGGCGAGACCGTGATCAGCCCACACCTGAGCACGCTGATCGAGTCGCGGATCGATCACCTGGACCCCGAGCTCCGGCACGTGCTGGAACTGCTGGCGTTTCAGGAGCCCCTCTCGCTCGAGGTGCTCTCGAAGCTCAGTGCCCCCGAGACGGTCGAGGCGGCGGAGAACGCGGGCCTGGTGCGGGTGCGCCGCCGCGACGACTCCGGGCTGACGGTGAAGCTCGCGCACCCGCTGTACGGCGAGGTGGTGCGCGCAGGCACCGGCATCCTCGCCGCGCGCCGGCTGCGCGGTGAGATGGCGCGTCAGATCGCGGATCATCCGCCTGCACACGTGAGCGACCGGATCAGGTTGGCCGCCCTCGCGCTGGACAGCGACTCGCCCCCGGAGGCCGAGCTGCTGATCTCCGCGGCCAGGGACGCGCTCACGCTCGGTGAACTGGTCCTCGGTGAGCGGCTCGCGCGCGGGGCGATGGCGATGGGCGCCGGGTTCGCGGCGGCCCTTCCGCTCGCCCATTCGCTGGCCTGGCAGGGCCGCGGCACCGAGGCCGAGGCCGTGCTCGGCCCGATCGACACCAGCTCGCTCGGCGAGTTCGACCTGCTGCTGTGGTGCCTGCCCCGCTCGGCGAACCTGTTCTGGATGCTCGGAAGACCCGACGAGGCCGCCTCGGTGATGGCCTCGGTGCGTGCCAGGCTCACCCATCCGGCGGCGGTGAACCTGCTGGATGCGCTCGAGGCGATGTTCGCCGTGTACGCAGCGCAACCCGCGGCGGCGACGGCGAGCATCTACGGGGTGATCGACTCGCCCGTCGCACTGCCGCTCGCGAAGGCATGGGCGGGCGCGAGCGGGGCCCTGGCCACCGCGTACCTCGGCCGGTTCGACGAGGTCCCCTCGTTCGCCGAGCGCGGGCTGGCGGCGGCGGCGGAGTCCGAGACCGGGTTGCTGCGCTTCACCATCGGGCTCGGCCAGGTGTACACGCAGACGATGTCTGGCGAGCTGACCGCGGCGGAGGAGCTCGCGCGGCACTATGTCGACTTCGCTGAGATGCAGCAGCCGGGCCGCTCGCTCGGTGGCGTGCTGCTGGGCCGGGTGCTGTTCGTCAAGGGCTCATTGGCCGCGGCGGAGACCGAATTCCGCCAGGCGGCAGCGGTTCTCGAGGGAACCGGTTATTCGTGGGCCTTCCTGTCCGCGGCGTTCCTGTGCCAGTCCCTCGCCGCGCTCGGCCGGGCCGCGGACGCCCGCGAGGAGTTGGTGCGCGCCGAGCGCCTGTTCGGCGCGAACACCGAGGTGTTCCGGTCCGACCTGGAGCTGACCAGGGCATGGGTCGCGGCCAGCGAGTCGGACACCCGGCGCGCGATCGCCCATGCCCGGGCAGGCGCCGACGCCGCGGCCGGGTCGGAACTGCTCGCGCAGGAGGCGGTGTGCCTGTACCTGGCCACCCGGTTCGGGGATGCCACCACCGCACCGCGCCTGGCGGAGCTCGCCGAGCGGGTCCCCAGCGCCCTGATCAGGGCCGCCGCCGCCCACGCGAGGGCGTTGGCGGACGGCGACGGGGCGGCGCTGGACACCATCGCCGGGAAGGTGGAGGAGGCGGGCGCCCTGCTCTCGGCCGCGGACGCGGCGGCGCAGGCGGCGGCGGCACACGCGAGCGCAGGGAACCGCCGCGCCGAACTCGCCTCGACCGCCAACGCCAAGCGGCTCGCCGACCTCTGCGGGGCCACGACGCCCGCACTCGCGGTGGTCGCGAAGCCGCTGCCGCTGACCGAGCGGGAGCGGGAGGTCGCGTCGATGGTGGCGCTCGGCCTGTCCAACAAGGACATCGCGGATCGCCTCGTGGTCTCCGTCCGCACGGTCGAGGGTCACATCTACCGCTCGTGTACCAAGCTCAACGTGGCGGACCGAGCCGCGCTGGCGGACGCCGTCCGGGTGGGAAGCAAGTAGTGCACTACGCGCGCCGTTCCTGGGCGTAGGCGACACAATGGAAGGGACAACAACCGCCCCTTCCGATGAACGGAGCCGCAATGCGGCGATCCCAGCGCAGAAGGCTCGATCCTGCGCGTCTCGACGGTGCCGCCTTCGCGACGCCCGCCCCCGGGCAGTCCGTCTCGCGACAGGCCCGGTTCGAGACCGTCCCCTTCCACACCACGGAGGATGAGCCGCGCGAGCTCAACCTCAAACACCTGCTGCCGGGGTCGACCGTCCCTGGCGAGGGGCCGGTGCTGTTGATCGGCGGCACCAGTGTCCGCGCCGACATCTTCTCGCCGCCGACGGAGGACACGCTGCCGGAGTTCCTCGCCCGCGCCGGCTACGACGTCTGGATCCTCAACTGGCGGGCCAGCATCGACTTCGCCCCTAGCGAATACCACCTCGACGACGCGGCGGTGTACGACCACCCCGCCGCGGTACGGACGGTGCTGGAGCGGACCGGAGCCGAGACCCTCAAGGCGGTGGTGCACTGCCAGGGCTCGACCAGTTTCATGATGTCCATCGTCTCCGGCCTGCTCCCGGAAGTGACCACGGTGGTGAGCAATTCGGTGGCGTTGCACCCGCAACTGACCTCCCTGTCGTTCCTGAAGCTGCCACTCGCCGTCGCCACCTTCGGCAAGGTGATGCCCTACTTCAATCCGCAGTGGGGTCTGCACGCACCCGGGTTCTGGCCCAAGGTGTTCGACTGGGCGGTGCGGGCGACGCACCACGAATGCAACAACGCGGTGTGCAAGCACAGCAGCTTCACCTACGGCAGCGCCTTCCCGACGTTGTGGTCGCACGAGAACCTGGACGAGGCGACCCACGAGTGGATCAAGGGCGAGTTCGGGTTCGTCCCGGTCACCTTCTTCGCGCAGATGGCCGAGTGCGCCGCCGCAGGCCATCTGGTGACGATGGGCAACTACCCGGATGTGCTGCCGAGCGACCTGTTCGCGCAGGAGCCGCAGACCGATGCCCGGTTCGCCTTCATGACCGGCGACCAGAACAACACCTTCCTGCCCTCGGGAATGGCGAAGACCTTCGACTACTTCGAGCGGATCGCGCCGGGGCGCCACGTGTTCCAGCAGATGCACGGGTACGGGCACCTCGACGTGTTCCTCGGCAGGCACGCCGCGCGGGACGTCTTCCCCTTCATCCTCGACGAACTGAACAGGGGCTGACGATGCCGCGTTCGCTGCTGTGGAGCCACCTGCTGCTGTTGCTCTGCGCCTCGCTGCTCATGGGGGCCGGACTGGCCGCAGAACTCTCCGACGAGGCCACCGGTCCGCGGCCGCTGCCCGACGGCTGGTTCCTCGCGCTCTGGCTGATCGCGTTGCTGACCGGGCTGCTGATGATGGGCACCGAATGGCTCAGCGGCCTCGGCTGGCCCTCGCGGGTCGCGGTGGTCGCGGGGGTGGCCGCGACGGCCATCGCGTACAAGACCGACTCGCTCAGCTCCGTCGCGGTGGTCCTGTGGTTCGTCCAGTGGGCGGCGGTGGCGTACTGGTTCTATCGGCTCGCCTTCGACGCCAGGGCCGACCGGTGAGCGGGCCGTCGGAGCGGCCCGTCGCCGGGATCCGCTTCGGGGAGACGATGACCGGGCAGATCACGCTCGGTGAGACCGACCCGAGGTCGGGGTATCGCAATCCGGGCGCGTTCGGTGTCGTGGTGCGCGGGACCATCCACATCGAGGACCTGGGCGCGTTTCTCGACGACCCGCGCCACGAGGCGCGGCTGTCCGGCGAGGTCGACATCCCGTCGCTCGGTGGCCGATTCGAGTCCGACTCGGGACGCTTCGGCCTGTTCACCCCGACAGAGCAGGCCCGGATGACCCACATGGTCTACGAGTTGGGTGTGGACGTCGGTGGGGTCAGGCACTGGTTCCGGGGCCACAAGGAGATCCGGGTCGCCGGTCCGTGGCGGCTGTGGCCCGCCACCACCACGCTGTTGGTGACCCTGCACGAGGGGGATCGCGAGGGACCGGTGGTGGCGGCGGGCATCCTGCGGCTGCGCCTGACCGCCTTCACGGCGCTGCTCGGTTCGCTGACCGTGACAGGTGGCGTGTCGATGTGGCGCCGGTGGGCGGCCTCGGGGCGGTTCACCGCGTTCTTCGCGGGCGGACTGATCTCCACCTACCTGCTGCGGCGGCGGGCATGACGGTGCCGTACCGGATGGACGCCGGGCGGCTCACGATCAGCCCGCAGCGCAAGGTGGGCTGGTTCGAGGCCCGGCAGCTCGTCGCCCTCGGCGCGCGGGCCGTCGCCGCGTCCGTGATCGGTTCGATGAGCGGGCGCCGCGAGATCATGGCCGCGCTCGAGGCCGAACCGGCATTCTGTGCGGATTGCTCGGGCGCGGAAGAGATCTGGCTGGACTACATGGCGGACACCGGCGACGGCTGGAACGCCACCGCCTCCGTCGCCTGGCTGCTCGGCCGGGACGGACTGGTCGTCGCGGAACCGGGCGCCCCGGTACCGCAGCCGGTGCCGGCCGACTGCCGGACCGAGGGGCTGCCGACCGCGGGTCCCGGGCAGACGGTGCTGCCCGCGGGCGAGGTGCTGTTGCTGGGTGGTGACCAGGTCTACCCCGCGGGATCGCGTCAGGAGTACCAGCACCGGCTGGTCGATCCGATGCGCAGCACCCGGATCGCGCACCCGCGGGGGCGCAGTCTCTTCGCCATCCCCGGGAACCACGACTGGTACGACGGCCTCACCAGCTTCATCCGGCAGTTCTGTCAATCACCCGACGGCAGAACCTGGTTCGGCGCCTGGGAGGCACAGCAGCGACGCAGCTACTACGCGCTGCGGTTGCCGCACCGGTGGTGGGTCTGGGGCGTGGACACCGCTCTGGAGGACGACCTGGACCCGCCGCAGTACGACTACTTCCGGGCCCGCGCGCAGCAGCTCGAGCCCGGCGACCGGGTGATCCTCTGCGTCCCGAACCCGACCTGGATCGACGATGCCGCAGCCGGAACTCCCGGTGGCCGAGTGGATTCCGCGACCGCCACGAAGCTCGACGTCATCATGGACCTGGCCCGCAGACCCGACCGCGACATCGAGGTGCCGTTGGTCCTCAGCGGCGACCACCACCACTACGTGCGCCACCACGGCACGGTGGGGGAGCAGGAACGCCACTACATCGTGTGCGGCGGGGGCGGCGCCTTCACCCAGGGCACGATCGGCACGCCGGTGGACGTGTCCATGTCGGACGGGCCCTCCTACGTCGGCTCGGCCCGATTGCAGGCGGCCTTCCCGACGGAGCGACAGTCCGTTCGGCTGCGACGCGGGGTGTTGGGCTTTCCGGCCTCGAACGTCTTCTTCACCGCCGTGCTCACGGTGTTGTCCGGGTTCGCCGCGATGCTGCTGGGAGCGGGCGGCGGCAACGAGGGGATCCTGGGCGGCGTTCTCGGCACCCTGCAGGGGTTCGGACCGGCCGCGGTGTGCCTCGCCATCGTCGCCGCCTTCTCGGCGTTCGCGGTCAGCGGCCGCGCACCCGGGATGCCCCCGGCCGCCGCGGGCGCGGTCGGCGGGGCGCACGCGCTGCTCCTGCTGGCGGGCGGATTCCTGCTCGTGCGGGCGGTGCTGAAGGCCGGCCTCGCCTGGTGGTTCAGCGTCCCGATCTCGTTGGCCGCGCTCTACATGTACTGCGGCACGCTCTTCGGGCTGTACCTGTTCCTGAGCCACAAGGTGCTGGGCATGCACAAGCTGGAGGTCTATTCCGCACAGGGCATCGAGGGTTACAAGTCCTTCCTCCGGATCCACATCTCCGCCCAGGGGCTGCGTGTCCATCCGATCGGCCTGCGCGCACCGTCGACCGGCTGGGTGGCGGCGCCCGGCGTGGAGTCCCGCGACGACCCGGCACCGCGGGGTCGGTTCCGCCGGACCGGGTCGGTGAGCCTGGACCTCCCGGACGGCTGTCAGCGGGTCATCGACCCGGTCGAACCGCTGCGCCCGCACCTGATCGAGGCGCCGTTCCTGATCCCCAACGGCGCCGTGCCCGATCCCACGCCGTCCGCCGTGCGCGCGCCGGGCGGTTCGCCGTGATGTACGACGTGGTGGTCGTGGGCAGCGGGTTCGGTGGCGCGGTCGCGGCGTGCCGGCTCGCGGCGGCGGGGCGCAGCGTGCTGGTGCTCGAACGGGGCAGGCGATGGGAACCGGAGGACTATCCGCGCAGGCCCGGCGACGCGTGGCTGTTCGATCCCCGCGCCCCGCATCGGCGCAACGGCTGGATGGAGCTGCGGTTCCTGGATCAGATGGTCGTCGCGCAGGGCGCGGGGGTCGGCGGGGGATCGCTGATCTACGCGAACGTGTGCATCGACGCCAGGCCGGAGGCGTTCGACTCCGGCTGGCCGGCCGCGATCACGGCGCGGGAGATGACGCCGTACTACCGCGACGTCGCCGAGATGCTGACCCCGATGGAGATCCCCGCGGGTCAGCACACCGCCCGGCTCGAGCTGATGCGGCGGGCAGCGGACGCCATAGGCGAGGGCCAGCGCTTTCAGAAGGTGCCCTTGGCGATCCGGTTCGACCCGGGCTTCACGCCCTCGCCCGCGGAGACACCCGAGTACGAGAGGTCGGTCGCGGCGCCCAACGCCCAGGGCCGCGAGCAGGGCACCTGCGTGCACTGCGGCAGCTGCGACGTCGGGTGTCCCACGCGGGCGAAGAACACCCTCGACCTGAACTATCTCGCGGCGGCGGAGGATGCCGGTGCCGTCATCGCGCCGCTGTCCCTGGCGCGGTACCTCTCGCGGGAGGACGAGGGCTGGCGGGTGCATTTCGATCACCTGGACGGCGGTCGTCGCAGGCCCGACTCGGTGACGGCACGCCGGGTGATCCTCGCCGCCGGGTCGCTCGGGTCGACGGAACTGTTGCTGCGCTCGCGCGACGAGTACCGGACGGTGCGGGAACTGCCGCGTGCCCTCGGTCGCGGATGGAGCTCGAACGGAGACTTCCTCACCCCCGCCGGGTACGGCCGCACGTCGGTCGCGCCGACCTCCGGTCCCACGATCACCTCGGCCATCGACTTCCTCGACGGTTCGCGGGGCGGGCGGTACTTCGTGGAGGACGGCGGGATCCCGAACCTGCTGCGGAACTGTTTCGAGCAGCGGCTGCGCGACGGCGTCGGCTCCCCGTTGCGTCGTCGCATGTGGCTGCGCCTGTCGCAGGCAGGCGCGTTCGACTCGGTGATGCCGTGGTTCGGTCAGTCGGTCGACGCGGCGGACGGCTCCTTCTACCTCGGTCGTGGCCGGGTGCGGCCGTGGCGCCGGGTGGTGAAGCTGGACTGGAATCCGCACCGCTCCGAGACGGTGATCGGGGCCATGGCCGAGATGCACGGGCTGCTGACCGAGGCGACCGGGGGCAAGCCCAACCCGTTGCTGACCTGGAAGCGGTTTCGGGCCCTGGTGACGCCGCACCCGCTGGGCGGATGCAACATGGCGGCGTCGCCCGCGGCGGGGGTCGTCGATCACGCGTGCCGGGTGTTCGGGCAGGACGGGCTCTACATCATGGACGGCGCGGTGATACCGCGGGCGATCGGCAGGAACCCGTCGAAGACGATCGCCGCGGTCGCGGAACGCGCGGTCGCCCTGCTGCTCGCGGAGGACTGATCGCGGCGCGAACGGGCGGGTAGTGGACTACTGGTGCCGATGTCGGTGGGCAGTGTCACGATGGAGTCAGCGCGAACGATAGACATGTGGGACGGATGAACCGAGGTGACTCCGATGACATGCATGACCGTCAGGGTGGTCAACACGACCAACGAGGAACTGCTGCTCGACAATGGGCCGCCGAGCCCTGTGCAGCCGCCACCCCCGCGGCGGATCGGCCCGCACGCGACCGACGAGTTCCGGACGGACACCGACCTGTGTTATCTGCTCGGCGGCGATCCGGACCGGGCGATCTTCATGCAGCTCAACGGTGCCGTCTGGGCGCCGCCCACCTCTTCGATCCGGGCCGCCGCAGGCCCGTCCGCGCTCGAGGTCGAGGTCAGCACCGCACCGTGGGTGCACGCGCCGCACGCCATATGACAGGACGAGCCCATGGGCTCAGTTCGCTGCGCGCAGCGCGCCGAACAGGCCGTCCTTTCCTCCCCGGGGCCAGCGGTGAATACAGCGCGTCGGCGTCGCCGAGGCTTTCGCCGTTCCCGAACAGCAGGCCCCACAGGCCCTCGACGGCCAGCGGCTCACCGGCGTCGTCGCGGAGATAGTCGACGAATTCTCCGGTGGCGTCGTCGAAGGCGAGGTGGCCGGCGCCTGCGAAGTTGCCGACGAGGAGCTTGCCTGCCAGTGCGCCGAACTCGTCGGGGCCGCTGTGGCGGACGATCTGTCCGTCGGCGCCCTGTTCGGTCCATCCGGAGATGGCCGGAGTCGGTGGCGAAAAGGAAGCGGGCGGTGTCGTCCTGGGGCCCTTCCAGGCGTGGGCAGCAATATTGATTAGCCTTGCCTCACCATGGTCGATTGTCAGCGAAATCCGGGTTCTGGTGACGTGGTTGGCAGCTGCGTCGGTCGGCTGGACTAAACTGTCCTTTCGGCCACTGTCCATGGACGGCTGGCCTCTGCGCTGCGACATGCACAGATGCCCGTCAACCGTAGGAGTCAACGTCATGCCGGCAATCGTCCTGATCGGAGCCCAGTGGGGCGACGAGGGCAAGGGCAAAGCTACCGATCTACTGGGCGGACGCCTGCAGTGGGTGGTGCGCTACCAGGGCGGTAACAACGCGGGTCACACCGTTGTCCTGCCGAACGGCGACAAGTTCGCGCTGCACCTGATCCCGTCGGGCATCCTGACCCCCGGCGTGACCAACGTGATCGGCAACGGCGTCGTGGTCGACCCGGGCGTGCTGCTGACCGAGCTCGCGGGCCTCGAGGAGCGCAACGTCGACACCAGTCGGCTGCTGCTCTCGGCCGATGCGCACCTGATCATGCCGTACCACGTGGCCATCGACAAGGTGACTGAACGCTTCTTGGGCGCCAAGAAGATCGGCACCACGGGCCGCGGAATCGGGCCCTGCTACCAGGACAAGATCGCCCGCGTCGGCGTGCGTGTCGCGGACGTCCTCGACGAGAAGATCCTCACCCAGAAGGTCGAGGCGGCCCTGGAGTACAAGAACCAGGTCCTGGTCAAGATCTACAACCGCAAGGCGCTCGACGCGCAGCAGGTCGTCGACGAGGTGCTCGGCCAGGCCGAGGGCTTCAAGCACCGGATCGCCGACACCCGGCTGCAGCTGAACCAGGCGCTCGAGGCGGGCGAGACCGTGCTGCTCGAGGGGTCGCAGGGCACGCTGCTCGACGTCGACCACGGCACCTACCCGTACGTGACCTCGTCCAACCCCACTTCCGGTGGTGCGGCGGTCGGTTCGGGTATCGGGCCCACCAAGATCACCACGGTCCTCGGCATCCTCAAGGCGTACACCACCCGTGTCGGCTCCGGTCCGTTCCCGACCGAGCTGTTCGACAACCACGGCGAGTACCTGGCCAAGCAGGGCGGCGAGGTCGGCGTCACCACCGGTCGTGCGCGGCGCACCGGCTGGTTCGATGCCGTGATCGCCCGTTACGCAACGCGCGTCAATGGCATCACCGACTACTTCCTCACCAAGCTGGACGTGCTGAGCAGCCTGGACACCGTGCCGATCTGTGTCGCCTACGAGATCGACGGCGTGCGATACGAGGAAATGCCGATGTCGCAGACCGAGGTTCACCACGCGAAGCCGATCTACGAGGAGATGCCGGGCTGGTGGGAGGACATCTCGCACGCCCGCACCTTCGAGGAGCTGCCGGTGAACGCGCAGAACTACGTGCTGCGGCTCGAGGAGCTCTCGGGCGCCTACATCTCCTGCATCGGTGTCGGCCCCGGCCGGGACGAGACCATCGTCCGCCGCGAGGTCCTCAGGTAGGACCCACGGCCCGGGCGCATCAGCCGACGAACAGGCCGATGCGCCCGATCCGTAGCGGCAGAGTGGTTTTCGTGGGGAGACCGGATTCCACGGCGCCCGCGTGTGTCTTCGTGGTGGGCCGCACCGGCTGAACCGTCACCGTCAGCGCCGCCGGGTCCCACCGGTAGGCGGACGCGAGCGCCTGCACCAGGGCGGTGATGTCGAAGGTGAAGCCCAGTCGCCCGTCGGCGTCCACGCCGAACAGCGAGAAGGTCCCGGCGAGGTGGTGTTCGGGCTTACCGTCGACCTCGGCGTCGGGCAGGTTCATGTACACGTGGTACACGCACCCCGGGTTCCGTTGTGCCGCAAGGCCGTCGACCGTCAACAGCACCGCGCCGAAGCCGGCCGCAGCCGCGGTGTCCGGGGCGTGCTCGACCACTGGGAGGCTGCTCGGCGAGACCTCGAGCCCGACGGTGGTTCGTCCGGTCAGCTCGGTCGGTCCAGGAGACGACGCGACCAGAGTGGGATTCGGCGCGACCGGGACCACCCTCTGCGGCCGGACGGGGAGCTGGGCCTGGTCGTCGTAGCGGTATCCGAGTCGATCGACGTGATCGAGCACGTCGCGGACCGGGCAGTCGACGGGGCGGCCGTCGGCGTCGAAGAACCGGAACTCGGCGTCGAGCCAGTCCCCATCGGTCGGATTCGCGTGGCGCTCGAGCCACTGCACCCACAGCCGGTCGAGATTCGCGTGGTGCAGCCAGAAGATCGGGTCGCGGGGCGCGGAGTCGGCGTTGCTCATCAGCGCGCCGAGCTCCCCACCCGGATCGCCGCCGATGGCCGCGTGCACCGCGCCGTGCGGGATGTTCTCCAGCTGCCCGGAGAACCCGGTGCGCATGGCGCCGGCGAACGACGGCTGCCACATCGCGGTGAACGAGGACGTGATGGTGGGGCTCAACGGATCCCCCGCCATGAGGTCGGCGTTGCGCAGCGGGGCGGCGAGTGCCAGCGGATTTGGTGAGCCGTCCGGGAGGGCCAGCCCCGTGTCGCGGAACGGGTAGGGGAGCGTGCTCTGCGGCTCCGGGTTCCCGTAATTCCAGTAGGGCAGTGCGAAATCGGCAGGCCCGCCGTTGTCGATGACGGCCGCGCGCAGGATCTGCTCGAAGAAGTACAGGTACATCCGGTGCCACGGGAGGAAGAAACGGTTGCCGTCCTGGCTGTCGCGCGCATCGGCGAAGGTGGCGCGGTAGGCGCGGTACAGGTTCGCCTGGAACTCCCAACTGGTGGGGTCGTCGGCGGGGCGGGCCTGCATTGTGCACACCGCCTGCGCGTAGGCGAGCAGGGTCTGGTCCCAACCGCGCCCGGTGCTCAGGCGCCACACGTTGCGCCGGATACGTTCCGTCGATCGGGTCGGCGGGTTCTCGGCGGTGGCCTGCACCTGGTCCAGCCCGAGCACCGCCCGCGGCCCGAGTTCTCCCGTCGCCGCAGCGGCCGGGGTCCTCAGCACGCTGATCTGGAACCGGCGCACGGCCGCCTCGGTCTCGCCGCCGTAGGCCTTGTCGATGCCGTGCACGGGCAGGCTGTTCGGGTCCCAGGACAGTAGGGCGGTCTGGACCTTCCCCACCGCGTCGCCTGCGTCGTTCCTGGTCCGCGACATGGTGTCGAGGCCCGCGGCGATGGCGGCGAGCACGCCGTCCCCCTGGAACAGTGCGGAAACGATCATTGAGCGGGCCCCCCGGACGGTTCGGACATCGAAACTGACTCGATCATGATTCTTCGGTGGATAGTCCTCACAGTCGCGGGTAGTGCACTACCTGTTCTGCGGGCAATCCCGTCCGAGTACCCGCCCGGTACCAAGATGCACGTCGTGGAGCCGGGCGGAAGCATGTCGGATGTGGCGCTTCGGTTCGGCGGCAATGTCGGGGAGATCCTGCGGCTCAACGGGTTCCCGAGTGTGGATACGGTGATCTATCCGGGGCAGGTGCTGATCGTGCCGCGGTGAGTGCCCCCATGGGCCGGGTGGGTTGCGGTGAGGCGTTCACCGTCATGGAGGAGTTCATCGCGACGCCGGGGCGCCGGGGCAGGCCGCGAGCATCAGGGGTTGGGACTGCCACCCGCGCGAGAACAACTTCCCCGAGTGCACCAGGGACGGCCTGATGATGTTCGGCGCGCCGTAGGGCGGCCACGCGTCGGGGCGGTCATGGCCCCGATCAGAACAGTGTTGGCTCGTCAAAACCCGGGGCGCGCTCGATCGTCAGCAGCGCGCGTTTGGTGACCGCGCCGCCGGGCGCGGAGAAGCCGCCGGTCTTCCCACCGGCGGCGAGCACCCGGTGGCAGGGGACCAGGATGGGAATCGGGTTGCGCCCCAACGCCTGACCTACGGCCTGGGCAGCGTCGGGGCTGCCGATCCGGGCGGCGACCTCCCCGTAGGTGAGAGTCGCCCCCGGCTCGATCGCCCTGGTCACCGCGTAGACCCGGCTGTCGAAGTGCGGCACCGCGCGCAGATCGAGCTGCACGTCGGTGAGGGGATCGGGTTCACCCGCCAGCAGCGAGACGACGCCGTCGATCGCGCGTCGGGCCGCGGAGCTCGAGTCCGGATCCCCCTCGGTGGCGTCGGGGAAGAGCTGCGCGTTCCGCTCACGGGTCAGCTCGTCCGAGCCCTCGGGCAACTGAAAGCCCACGATCCCCTGCTCTCCCCACACCACCGCGCACCGGCCGACCGGGGTGTCGAAGAGGGCGAATTCGAGTGAGCGCACGGGTTCAGTATGAGTCAGGTAGCCGACATCCACCCGGAGTGCCAGTCCAGTTGGAGTCAACTGGACTGGTAGATCCGGGGGTCAGTGGTGGGGCGCGCCCTTGCCCGCCACGACAGCCTCGTGTCGGGACTGCGCGGCCTGCAGGTCGCGGTGGGCGCGCTCCGCATCGCGACCCTCCGGCAGCAGTCCGGCCAGTGGTGCGGCGGGACGGAACTGGTCGAGGTGGAAGATTCGCGTGCCGTTCGACCGGCGCGCTGCGACGTACAGGCCTGCGGAGCCGAGGGCCAGGATGGTGAGGGTCAGTGCTGCGAACATGTCCCCATCCTGCGCCCAACTGGTATTGCAATAAACATCCACTTTGCGAATACTGGACTGCATGGCAATCAGGGTGCTCGGAGCGACCACGTTGGCGCGCGATCTCGGGAAATGGCAGGACGACGAGTCCGGGGGCCGGCGCCGCGTCTCCCGGCCCGCGTACCGCGCGCTGGCGGACAACGTGCGGATGTTGGTGGCCGACGGCCGGATCCCGTTGGGGGTGGCGCTGCCCAGCGAGCGTGACCTCGCGGGCGTGCTCGAACTGAGCCGGACCACCATCACCTCCGCGTACGCGGTGCTCCGCGACGAGGGATACCTGATCAGTAGGCAGGGGTCGCGAAGCACGGTCGCCCTGCCCGAGTCCGGTGCCACGGGTAAACTGCTGCGCGGCACCATGTTCGGCGGATCTGCCGTCGGAGGCGCGAGCACGGACCCGGTCATCGACCTCACGTGCGCCTCGATGTCCGCGCCGGTCGAGCCGATGCGAAGGGCATACGCGGAGGGACTCGACGCGTTGCCCGCCTACCTGGGCGGGCACGGCATCGAACCGGTCGGGCTGCCGGTGTTGCGCCAGGCGATCGCCGAACGGTATTGCAGGCGAGGCCTGCCGACCGCCCCCGAGCAGATCATGGTCACCGCGGGCGCGCAACACGCGTTGGTCCTGGTGCTGGGCCTGCTCGCCGCGCCGGGTGAGCGGGTGCTCATCGACCACCCGACCTATACGAACGCCATCGAGGCGATCAAGAGGATGGGCGCCCGGCCGGTACCGGTCGCGGTCCGGCAGGAGACCAGGGGCTGGGACCTGGACGGAATCCGCAGCACCGCACGGCAGACCGCGGCCAAACTCGCGTACCTGGTGCCGGACTTCCACAACCCGACGGGCTTCTGCCTCGACGACGAGGGCCGCGCCGAACTGGCCGCGATCGCCCGGGACACCCGGATGACGCTCATCATCGACGAGACGATGGCCGACCTCGGGCTCGACGCGCCCACTCCGACGCCGGTCGCTGCCTTCGCGCGCGGCGCGGGACGGGCGGACATCGTCACCATCGGCTCTACCTCCAAGGCCTTCTGGTCCGGGCTGCGGATCGGCTGGATCCGGGCGGAGGCCCCGCTGATCAGTGCGCTCGCCGCGTCGAGGTCCGCCCTCGACTTGGGCACCGCGGTGGTCGAGCAGCTGGCCGCCGTGTCGATGTTCGAGGTCGAGGACGAGGTGCTGCCGGAGCGTCGCGAACAGCTCCGCAGCCAGCGCGCCGCATTGCTCGACGCGGTCGCGACGGATCTGCCGGACTGGCGGTGCACCCCGGGCAGCGGCGGCATGGCGCTGTGGATGCAGCTGCCGGCTCCGATGTCGACCGCGCTCGCCGCCACCTCGCCCTACCATGGCGTACTGCTCGCGGCCGGCCCACGGTTCGGGCTCGAGGGCGCGTTCGAGCGGTACATCCGGCTGCCCTACGCCCGCGGCGAGGAGGAGCTCAGGGCCGCGGTCACCGGCATCGCAGCCGCCTACCGCGCGCTCTCCGGGGGCGTGGAGGTGGAACGTCCGGCCCTGGTGATCTGACGTCGACGGATCTAGCGTTGACGCCAACGGAGGCTCCGGTGCGCCGAGATCACGTTGGACCACAGGATCGCGTCATTCGCCTGCGCGACGGCCGTCTGTTGGGTTTTGCGGACTACGGTGACCCGGCCGGATTCGTCGTCGTGAACGCGCACGGTGGGCTGGCGGGACGGCTCGACGTGGCGGCCGCGTCGGCCGTCGCCCACGACGCAGGGATCCGGTTGGTCTCGCCGGACCGTCCCGGCATCGGGCTCTCCGATCCGCTGCCGGGACGGACGCCGCTGGACTGGGCGCGTGACGTCGAGGAGCTGGCCGATCACCTCGAGGTCGACCGGATGTCGGCGATGGGGTGGTCGATGGGCGGACAGTACGCCGCGGCCCTCGGGTTCGCGTTGGCCCCGCGACTGAACAGGGTGGCGATCGTCGCGGGGGCACTACCGCTGACCGAGGACGGCGTGTTCGACCGGTTGCCCACGATGGATCGCGTGTTCACGCGGCTGTCCCAGCGCGCCGCGCCGGTGGCGCGGGTCGTGTTCCAGGCGATGGGTGTGACGGCACGGTCCGCGCCGACGCTGTTCACCCGGGTCTCGGCCAGGGGACTCGGCAGGGCGGACGCCGAGGTGATCCTGGGCGAGCCCGTCGCGAACTTCGCCGCCATGACGGGTGCGGCGTTGCGCGGCGGCCGGGGGATGGTGGAGGACTACCGAGCCTGGATGCGGCCGTGGGGATTCGGTCCCGAGGACCTCGCAGTGCCGGTCGACGTCTGGTACGGCGACGACGACGAACTCGTCCCGAGCGCATGGCCGAGGGAGCTGGCCCGGCGGATCCCCGGCGCACGGCTGCGCACGCGTCCGGGCGGCCACTTCATGGCGCATCGGTATTACCGGGAGATCTTCGAATCACTCTCGGCGCCCGCGTGATCCGGCTCCGGTGCCGAAAAGGGGCGGGCGGGGTTTCCCGACAGGATGACCCCACCCGCCCTCGTGGCGTGCGAATCGCGACCCGCTACGTCCAGATGTCGGCCGCGTCGACGGCCGCGCTCGGCGGCGGGGTCGGGAGGCCGGTCTCGGTCCGCGAGAACCGCGGCGCCGGGCGGTGCTGGGTGACCTTGTCGAGCTCGACGAGCGAACCGCGGGCCGCGATGTGCGCGTTGTCGGGGGCCTCGGCGAAGGTCAGGACCGGGGTGGTGCAGGCGTCGGTGCCCTCGAAGATCGCGGTCCACTCGTCGCGGGTCTTGGACAGGAAGCGCTCGGTGAACACCTTTCGCAGCTCCGGCCACGCGTTCGCCTCGTTCTGGCCGGGCAGTTCGGTGGGATCGAGCTCCAATCCCTGGAGCAGCACCGCGTAGAACTGCGGCTCGATCGCGCCGACGGCCATGTACTTGCCGTCCGCGGTCTCGTAGGTGTCGTAGTAGGGCGCACCGGTGTCGAGCATGTTCACGCCGCGCTCATCCGACCACACCCCCTGTCCGCGGAAGCTCCAGATCATGTGCGAGAGGGCCAGCGTGCCGTCGACCATCGCGGCGTCCACGACCTGGCCCTTGCCGGAGTTCTGCCGTTCGACGAGGGCGGCGAGGATGCCGAACACCAGGAACATGGAGCCGCCGCCGAAGTCGCCGACCATGTTCAGCGGCGGCACCGGGCGCTCGCCCTTGCGGCCGATGGCGTGCAACACGCCGGTCAGGGAGATGTAGTTGATGTCGTGGCCTGCGGACTGCGCGAGCGGTCCCTCCTGGCCCCAGCCGGTCATCCGGCCGTAGACCAGGCGCGGATTGCGCTCGAGGACCACGTCGGGGCCGAGCCCCATCCGCTCGGTGACACCGGGCCGGAAGCCCTCGATCAGGACGTCGGCGCGCTCGAGCAGGCCGAGGACCTTCTCGATGTCGGCCGGGTCCTTGAGGTTGGCCTCGACGATCCGGCGGCCGCGCTGGGTCTGGTCGTGACGCTTGTCGGGGCCGGGGATCATCCCGGCGCGCTGTACCCGGACGACATCGGCGCCGAGGTCGGCGAGCAGCAGCGCGGCGTGCGGTCCCGGCCCGATGCCTGCCAGTTCGACCACGCGGACGCCCGCGAGCGGGCCTTTCCTTACGTCTTCTGCGGACACGGATTCTCCTCGTTCTGAGCACGATATTGCGTGAATTAACAGACGTTAACCCGTGGCCAATGGGGTGTGTGCCGCGGGTCACGGATCGGCTCGAGAGGGGCCCGTAGGGGCGGGGGTCTTGCCTGTTCGCGACCGGCCGAGCAGAGTGAGGCCATGGCCTTCCCCGGTCGACTCGTGGCGTTCGCGCCCAGCACGGACCTCGACGTCTCGGCGATGTTCTACGTAGACACGCTGGGGCTCACCCTCACCGAACGGACCCCGTTTGCGCTGGTGGTCGACGGTGGGAACGGGGTCGAACTCCGGATCACCCTGGTGCAGTCGAAGGCGGACACCGGGTACACGGTACTCGGCTGGCAGATGGACGACCTGGACGCGGCGGTCGAGGAACTGCGGTCCAAGGGGGTGGAGTTCAGCCGGTACCCGGGCCTGGATCAGGACGAGCACGACGCCTGGACGGGCCCCGACGGCACCAGGATCGCGTGGTTCCGGGACCCGCACGCGAACGTGCTGTCGCTGCACCAGGTCCCGGCGTAGCGGTCAGCCGAGCAGCTGCCCGCGGGCGAACCCGGCCAGCAGTACCGCGAAACCGCCCATCTCGCCGGCGATCAGCGCGATCATCGCCAGGTGCAGACCCAGGTCCGGATGCTCGAACTGGTTGGTGGTGTCCCGCTTGGCGCCGTGCACGACATAGCTCGCGATCGCGCCGACGAAGAAGAAGACCGTCACGGCCGCGGCCACCAGGTTCACCCAGGTCGGCCAGGCGCTGAGCTCGACGAACACCGCGATCAGCAGGGTCGCAAAGGAATACAGCAGTGCCGCCCGGTGCGCGATGTCCACGTACGGGTGCGCGAGGTGGTTCTCCGACAGCGCCATCTGCCGGTACTTCCACACGCCGAGACCGAGTGCGAGCAGGAAGATCAGCCCGGCGGCGAGCAGGGTCAGCGTGGTGTCGATCCCCAGTTCCATCCGGCCATTGTGGCGTGCGCGCCTGCGCCGGTCCGCGGTCTGGCACAGTGTCGCCCGTGAGCGTCGGTGTTGAGGTCCTGATCGGGTTGGCGATCGTGGTGGGACTGGTGGGGGTCGTGCTGCCGATCCTGCCCGGTGCGCTGCTGATCCTGGGGGCCATTGCGGTCTGGGCGATCCTCGAAGGCACCGGGACCGGGTGGTCGGTGTTCGCCGCGGCGGCCGTGCTGCTGGTCGTGTCGGGTGTCGTCAAGTACACCTGGCCGGGACGCCGGATGCGCGACGCGGGCGTGCCCAAGCGGTCGCTGGTCGCGGGCGCGCTGCTGGGGATCGTCGGGTTCTTCGTGATCCCGGTCGTCGGCCTGCTGATCGGCTTCCTGCTCGGCACCTACCTGGCGGAGGTACAGCGCCACCGCACACACTCGGATGCATGGCGTTCGACCGTGCACGCGACGAAGGCCGTTGGGCTGTCGATCCTGGTGGAACTGCTCGGCGCGCTGCTGGCGGCCGGGATCTGGTTGGCCGCAGCGATCTTCGCGTAGGGGAACCGGGAAGGTTTCAACCCGCGTTCACCCTCCGAGCACTGAAAGCGGCCGGGACGTCGGGTACAACTATCTGGACGCTGGGTCTCGTGGCGTCGACAATCCCGCAACCGCTAAGGAGCACCGATGTCCTCGTCTGATCTGTCCGACCTGTTCGGCGCGCTGTCCACCGTCTTCGGCATCCTCGACGGCTCGTCCGCCCCGACGGGTGGATCGTCGAAGTAGTCATGCTCCACCCCGCCTCTCCGTGGGGCGAACGGGCCTCTGCCGCCACCTAGGAGTGGCGGCAGAGGCCCGATCCGTTTGTCGCCCGGTCAGGTGAGCCGGTACCAGGCGCGGGCGTTGCCGCCGAGGACCGCCTCGAGGTCGTCGCCCACCGCGTCCGCGACGATGTCGAGGTCCGCGGCCTCGAAGGCCCGCCTGGCCCTGGTCCCGGGCAGGTCCGTGCCGAACATCAACGACTCGGGGTTCACGGCGTGGATGCGGCGCAGCGCGTCGCCCACGTCGTCGATGGTGGCCCGGCCGAAGCCGGTGGCCTTCACCTTGACGCCGCGGTCGACCAGGTTGAGCAGGTAGGGCAGGCCCCTGGTGGACATGCCGAGATGGTCGATGCTCACGGCGGGCAGCTTCTTGAACACCGGCTCCAGGGACAGCAGCAGCGCCGCGTCCACGTAGAACTCCGCGTGCCAGCCCACCAGGTCCCAGGCCCGCTGAGCCTGCGTGGCCAGCAGTTTGAGGTCGGTGGCGCTGCGGCGCAGATTGAAGCGCAGTGCCCGGACGCCTGCCTTGTCCAGCGCGACGATGTCCTCGTCGGTGGCGTCCTCGGCGAGCTGGGTCACGCCCACCCAACCGGGGCCGAGCTCCTGCAGCGCGGCGACCAGGTAGGCCTGGTCGGTGCCCTGATACGACGCGGTCACCACCGCGCCGCCGTCCACGCCGAAGCCGTCGACCCGCTTGCGATAGTCGGCGATGGTGAACGGTTCCGGCAGGTAGCCGTCGTTCTCCACCAGCGGGAACCGGGGATCGATGATGTGTACGTGGGCGTCAAACACTGTAAGAGCATGCCTTGTCGGTGACAAAAGTGTGGCGTCCGGCCCGCTCAGCGGGCCGAACGCCACCTCGATCTGAAGAAGCCTACTGCTGCGACGCGCGCAACATGTCCTCGCGCTCGACGACCTTGATGCGCTCGCGGCCCTCGGGCTCGCCGAGGGAACGCTCGTGGGCGTCGAGGCGGTACCAGCCGTCCCAGGTGGTGAACGGGACCTGCTTGCCCTCGAGGAACGTCACGACCGCGTCCTCCTCGGGCTGCGCTGCGCCCTCGAAGCCGGGGGCGTCCTCGAGCAGGCAGGCGATGGTTTCGTTGGCGTCGCCCTTGGTGTGGCCGATCAGGCCGACCGGGCCGCGCTTGATCCAGCCGGTGACGTAGGTGCCCGCGATGTGGTTGCCGTCCTCGCCGATGACCCGGCCCGCCTCGTTGGGGACAGTCCCGGCCTGGTCGTCGAACGGCAGCTTCGCGATGTTCTGCGACAGGTAGCCGACGGCGCGGTAGACGGCCTGGACGTCCCAGTCGTTGAACTTGCCGGTGCCGCGGACGTTGCCGGTGCCGTCCAGCTCGGTGCGCTCGGTGCGCAGGCCGACGACCTTGCCGTCCTCGCCGAGCACCTCGGTGGGCGACTCGAAGAAGTGCAGGAACAGCTTGTGCGGGCGGTTGCCCTGGTCGCGGATGGCCCAGTCCTGCAGGGTGTTGGCGACCATGTCGACCTGCTTCGAGCCGCGGCGCGCGGCCTCGGAGCCCTCGTCGTAGTCGATGTCCTCGGGGTCGACGATGACCTCGATGGTGGGCGAGTGGTCGAGCTCGCGCAGCTCCAGCGGCGTGAACTTGGCCTGCGCCGGGCCGCGGCGGCCGAAGACGTGGACCTCGACGGCCTTGTTGTTCTTCAGGCCCTCGTAGACGTTCGCCGGGATCTCGGTCGGCAGCAGCTCGTCGCCGGTCTTGGCGAGCACGCGCGCGATGTCGAGGGCGACGTTGCCGACGCCGAGCACGGCGACCTTCTCGGCCTCCAGCGGCCAGGCGCGGGGGACATCGGGGTGGCCGTCGTACCAGGAGACGAAGTCGGCGGCGCCGTAGCTGCCGTCGAGCTCGATGCCCGGGATGTTGAGCGCCCGGTCGGCGTTGGCGCCGGTGGAGAAGATGACCGCGTCATAGAAGGTGCGCAGGTCGTCGAGGGTGATGTCGGTGCCGTAGTCGATGTTGCCGAGCAGGCGGACCTGCGGCTTGTCGAGCACCTTGTGCAGGGCGGTGATGATGCCCTTGATTCGCGGGTGGTCGGGGGCGACGCCGTAGCGGATCAGGCCGAACGGTGCGGGCATCCGCTCGAACAGGTCGATCGACACGCCGCGTCCGGAGGCAGTATCGGACTTCATGAGGGCGTCGGCGGCGTAGATACCGGCAGGGCCGGCACCAACGATGGCCACGCGCAGCGGGCGGGTGTGGGCGGGAGTCGACGCCGTACGGGTCTCTGTCATCGGGAGCGAACTACCTTTTCGATGTGCGGACAGTCGGTGATTTTCGAGCGACCTGCTAGCAGTCGCTAGCGGTCATTTTCGAGCGACCTGCTAGCAGTCGCTAGCGGTTTCGAGCAGTGGTCAGGCCGTTCTCGGGCCCGCCGGTCGGCTTCCAGCTTAGGCTAAGCACACCCCGACCGGTCGTTCGAGGCGGGAGCCCCGAACCGCAACTGTCAATCCTGCGCTCTCCGGCGCCCCACCGCTAGGCAGCCCCCGGTTGGGGGGTCACAACTGTTGCTTGTGTCCCCCCTCACTACGGGCTGGCCGCCCTGTGCGCAACCCTGTGGATCAGGCTGAGCGGAATCATTGCCAGGTGCCGGTCGGCGAGGGCGCGCGGCCAAGGTGCCGCCGCAGCGTGAACGGATTCTCGGGCTGTGAAAAACTGATGCCATGAGCTACGCAGGCGACATCACCCCGCAGCAGGCATGGGACCTGCTGCGCGAGCATCCCGAGGCGGTTCTCGTCGATGTTCGCACCGACGCGGAATGGCGGTTCGTGGGTGTTCCCGACACCACCGAACTGGGCAGGCAGCCGGTGCTCATCGAGTGGGTGAGCGTCACCGGGTCCAGGAACGACAACTTTGTGGACCAGCTCAAGGAGGCCGGGATCTCCGGCGGACCTGCGGTCTTCCTGTGCCGATCCGGCCAGCGCTCCATCGGTGCGGCCGAGGCCGCGACCGCGGCCGGGATCGAGCCGGCCTACAACGTCCTCGACGGCTTCGAGGGCGGCATCGACGCGGACGGCCACCGCGGGGCGGCCGGCTGGCGCGCCCTCGGACTCCCGTGGCGGCAGTCGTGAGTGGCATCCCGCAGGGCGGGGCCTTCCACCGCGAGCTCCCGCCGGATGTCGGGCTCGGCACGCTCGGCGTGCGCGGCGGCATCATGCGCACCGGGTTCGAGGAGACTTCCGAGGCGTTGTTCCTCAACTCCGGCTTCGTCTACGAGTCGGCGGGAGCGGCCGAGCAGGCGTTCACCGGGGAGGTCGACCACTTCGTCTACTCCCGGTACGGCAACCCGACCGTGAAGATGTTCGAGGAGCGACTGCGCCTGATCGAGGGCGCGGAGGCCTGCTTCGCGACCTCGAGCGGCATGTCCGCGGTGTTCACGGCGCTCGGCGCGCTGCTCGGCGCGGGCGACCGGCTGGTAGCGGCGCGCAGCCTGTTCGGCTCCTGCTTCGTGGTGTGCAACGAGATCCTGCCGCGCTGGGGCGTGGAGACGGTCTTCGTCGACGGTGAGGACCTCGAGCAGTGGGAAGAGGCGCTGTCGGTGCCGACCACCGCGGTGTTCTTCGAGACCCCGTCGAACCCGATGCAGTCGCTCGTCGACGTCCCGCGGGTCTCGGAGCTCGCGCATGCGGCCGGCGCAAAGGTGGTGCTGGACAACGTCTTCGCCACCCCGCTGCTGCAGCGCAGCCTCGACCTGGGCGCGGACATCGTGGTGTACTCCGGAACCAAGCACATCGACGGCCAGGGCCGGGTGCTTGGCGGCGCGATCCTCGGGCCAAAGGACTACATCGAGGGTCCGGTGCAGAACCTGATGCGGCACACCGGTCCCGCACTGAGCCCGTTCAACGCGTGGACGCTGCTCAAGGGGCTCGAGACGATGCCGGTGCGGGTGCGGCACTCGGTCGACTCGGCGCTCCAGATCGCCCGGTTCCTCGAGGGCCACAAGTCGGTGCGCTGGGTGAAGTACCCGTACCTGGAGTCGCATCCGCAGCACGATCTGGCCAAGCGGCAGATGAGCGGCGGCGGCACGGTCGTCACCTTCGAGCTCGACGCGCCGGACGGGGAGGCCAAGAAGCGGGCCTTCGAGGTGCTCGACGCGCTGCGGGTGATCGACATCTCGAACAACCTCGGTGACGCCAAGTCGCTGATCACCCACCCGGCCACCACCACGCACCGTGCGATGGGCCCGGAAGGCCGTGCGGCCGTTGGCCTCACCGACGGCGTGGTCCGGCTGTCCGTCGGGCTCGAGGACACGGTCGACCTGCTGTCGGACCTGGAACGGGCTCTGGGCTGAGCGGCGCCCCGCTAGTCGTTGGGGAACACCGCCACTGCCCCGGCTGAGGACTCGATCCGGACCAGGTGCGGGCTGGCGGGGTCCTCGGCAACGGCGGTGGTCACCGCCGTTGCGTCGCGGACGGTCGTCTCCAGGTGGTAGGCGACACCACCGGGTAACCCGATCTCGATGTCGCCGATGGTGTTTCGCACATCGACGGAATCAGGTGGGGTATCCACGTCGATTCGAATGCTGCCGTAGGCGGTGCGGGCCGACAGTTCGGGTGCCGCAATCGCCCCGATCTCGACTGCCCCCTCGGCGGTCTGCGCTCGGACGGGACCGTGGTGTCGCCGTATTGTGACGTCACCGGTGGTGGTGGTTGCCGTCACGGTACCGTGCAGGTCCGTCATCGTGATCGATCCGGCGACGCCCTCCGCCGTCACGTCGGCCCGTGACGGGACCGCTACGGTGACGCCGAGCGAGCATCTCCAGAACTGGCCCTCGGGGCACACGATGTCCACCGCGGCACCGGATTCGCCGACCGTGACCACCGGCGGACCACCACGATAGGTGCCCGAGGCCGACACGTGCAGGCGGTCATCGGGGCTGGGTGAGATGGTGAGGTCGACCCCACCGGCCGGTGCTCGGACCGTCAGTGTGCCGGAGGCATCGCCGGACGCGGTGTGGGAGAACTCATGCTGGCTTGGCACCCCGAACAAGTATGCAAGCGTTGCGGACGCCGCGCCGCCCGCCCCGACCGCGACGGCGGTCGCGCAGGCGAACGCGGCGATCCGGCGGGAGGGCGCGAGCCTGTTCATGTCGCTCCTAGGTAGCGCAGGACGGCCAGGACGCGCCGATGGTCGGCGGCGTCGTGGTGGAGGCCGAGCTTGCCGAAGATATTGCCGATGTGCTTTTCGACAGCGGCGTGCCCGATCACGAGCGTGGCGGCGATTCCGGCGTTCGACTGCCCCTGCGCCATCGCGGTGAGCACCTCGCGTTCGCGCGGGGTCAGTGTGTCGAGCGTGTCGTTACGCGGCGTGCGTGCCAGGAGTTGTTGAACCACATCGGGGTCGATGACGGTGCCTCCCGCCGCCACCCTCTCCACGGCGTCAATGAAGTCCGCGACGTCGGCAACCCGATCCTTCAGCAGATAGGCCGACACCGTCGATGCGGTCACGGAGGAGCTCGGACGCATAGCGTTCCTCGACGTACTGCGAGAGCACCAGGACCCCGACCCGCGGCCACCGCTCGCGGATCACTAACGCCGCTCGCAGCCCCTCGTCGAGGAAAGTCGGCGGCATCCGCACGTCCACGACGCACACCTCCGGTGGCGCCTCGGCGTCGCCGACGGCGCGCAGCAGGGCCTCGGCGTCGCCGACGCTCGCGGTGATCGTCGCGCCGCTGTCGGCGAGGAGACGGCCGATGCCCTCGCGTAGCAACACCGAATCATCGGCCAGCATCACCCGCACGGGACCTCCACGAGGAGTCGGGTCGGCCCACCGGCCGGACTCTCCACCCGCAGGGTGCCGTCCACCCCGCTGAGCCGGTCGGCCAGGCCCGCGAGTCCGCCGCTGGGCAGGATCCGTGCGCCGCCGTCGCCGTCGTCGTCGACGGTGACCCGGATCGCGGACCCGACACGTTTGACGGCGACGGTCGCGCGGGTGGCGTTGGCGTGTTTGCTCACGTTGGTCAGGGCCTCCGAGACGAGAAAGTAGATGTTGGACTCGAGTGCGGCCGACGGTCTTCCCACTCCGGCCAGCTCCGCGGCGACGTCGATGTCAACGGGAACCGCACACAGCGTCGCCACCGAGGACAGCGCAGCATCGAGTCCCCTGTCGGTGAGGATCGGCGGATGCAGTCCACGAGTCAGCGCCCGGATCTCGCCGATGGCGTTCTTCGTTTCCCGGTGGGCGTCGTCGAGCAGCGTGCGAAGCGTCTCGTCCTCGGAAGCTGCCAAGCGGGATCGCGCCTGCCCCAGGGAGATCGACACCGATACCAATCGCTGCTGTGCGCCGTCGTGCAGGTCGCGCTCGATGCGCCGTCGGTCCGCCTCGGCGGCATCGATCACCCTGGCGCGGGATTCGGTCAGCTGCGCCATGCGTTCCTGGGTGATCGAGGCGCCCAGCAGCATTCGGGTGCACCACCAATCGGCCCGTGCAAGGGAGGACACGAGCAGCGGGGTGAGCAGCATCAGCCATACCGCGCCGACAGCGCCGACAGCGCCGACGGCCAACAACGACGGCAGTCCAACAAAGTACTCTCGCAGCTCGGAATCCCGAGGGTCGGTGAGCAGCCACGCGACGGGAGCCAGTGTCAGGGTGAGGGGTGCGGTGAACAGGGCGGCGACCACGATCGGAAGCAGGACTCCCAGTGGGATTCGCAGGAACCAGTAGGCGAGCGAACGCCACAGTGCCGGGTCGCGGGCTGCGGCGACGAACCGGGCCCGCCGGGTGGGACCGCCGGGACGGTCGGGCTCGGCGATTCGACCGCCGCCGAGGAATCGGACCGCGGCCCGTTGGGCCGCGTCGGCGCCCCGGACCGCCGGAATGGTGCAGGCGAACACGAGGACCCCGAGCAAGGCCATCGGCAGGGTGAGTGCGGCGGCGGCGAGGAGGGTGATCAACAGCAGGCCGACGATTCCGGAGAGCGCGGCGGACAGCACTGAGAGCACGGACAGCCACCAGTCGACGCTGAGCCAGGCGCGCAGCGGGTTGCGGCGGATAGGCAACGAACCGGGTGCGGTCACAGCGCTGCCTCTCGTGGTCGGTTCGATGCTTCGATCCCACCATAGGGCCGCGCACGACCGGGGTCTGGCGGGCGGGCCCACGAGCCCTGGTAGGGAAATCCATACCAGGAGTTCGTGGGCGTCCCAGGCAGATTCGGGGGCGGCGCTCGGACAGGCTGGTTCCATGGACATTCCCGACCTGCCGTCGATGGTGACCGGTCTCGGCCGCATGCTCGACGTGGACAACCTGACGTTGGCGCCCGCGCCGCTGCTGTTCTTGGTCGTGGGGGTGTTGTTGGTAGTCGAGTCGGGGTACCTGATCGGACTTGTGTTGCCGGGAAACAGCATCCCGCTGACCCTCGGAATGCTGGTGGCGAGTGGCGCTCTCCACACGGTCCATGCGGTGGTCGTGGTGGCGGTGTCGTCGTGCGCGGGCGCCCAGCTGGCTTTTGCTCGGGCGCGTCGGCACGGGACATGCGTCCTCCCCGAAGTACTCGGCCGCCCGCTGCCTGACCGGGTCGCGGCCTGGCAGCGGTGGCTGCACGAGCAGTCGGGTTCGAGACCGCGTTCGATCGCCGTTTGCGGTCACATGATCGGCGGGGTGCGGACGCTGGCGCCTCGCGTCCTGGCCGGAACGCGTCTTCGCCGACGCGATTTCACTATGGTGAGCGTTGCCGCAGCCACCCTGTGGGCGATGGCCCTTGTCTCGGTGGGCTCGATCGTCGGCGACAACGAGGTACTGCGGACCGCCTACGGTTTTGCGTGGATTCCAGTGGTGCTCGTCGCGGTGGGGAGCCGGCTTCGCGATAGGTCACGGCTCTGAGCAGCGGCGTCAGAAGGGGTTTGCCGTCCGCCCGACGAGGTCGGCCACCGACTCGATGACCCGTGTCGGCCGGTAGGGGAACATCTCGACCGATGCGCGGGTGGAGATGCCGGTGAGCACGAGGATGGTCTGCAGGCCGGCCTCGAGGCCGGAGACGACGTCGGTGTCCATCCGGTCGCCGATCATCAGGGTGTGTTCGGAGTGCGCGCCGATCGCCCGCAGCGCCGAGCGCATCATCAACGGGTTCGGCTTGCCGACGTAGTACGGCTCCCGCCCGGTGGCCCTGGTGATCAGCGCCGCGACCGACCCGGTCGCGGGCAGCGAACCCTCGCGCGACGGCCCGGTCGCGTCCGGGTTGGTGGCGAGGAACCGAGCGCCGCGCTCGATCAATCGGATCGCGGTGGTGATCGCCTCGAATGAGTAGGTGCGGGTCTCGCCCAGCACCACGTAGTCCGGATCCCGATCGGTGAGCACGTACCCGATGTCGTGCAGCGCGGTCGTGAGCCCGGACTCGCCGACCACATATGCGCTGCCATTCGGGCGCTGGGTGCGCAGGAAGGTCGCCGTGGCCAGCGCCGAGGTCCAGATCGCCTCCTCGGGGATGTCGAGGCCGGTCTGCACGAGGCGGGCGCGCAGGTCGCGGGGAGTGCGGATCGAGTTGTTGGTCAGCACCACGAACGGGGTGCCTGCCGTCTGGAGCTCGGCCAGGAACTCGTCGGCCCCCGGGATCAGGTGGTCCTCGTGGACGAGGACGCCGTCCATGTCCATGAGGTAGGTCCAGCCGGTGGTCTGCTCGTCGGTGGTCACGGGTCAATTGTGACCTGTGCGCGCCCCTCCCGTGTTTGTCGCCGAGTCCGGACGGTCGTCAGAATCGGCGGACCTGGTTGATCGGGGGCAGTTCGGACAACGGGGTCAGCCCGATCGGCACGCCTGCTCCGTAGGCATTGAAGACCTGCCCGAAGCCCGCGTAGATGCCGACGTGGTCGTTCGCGGTGCGGAACGTGATGATGTCGCCGGGCGCCATCGCCCATGCGGGGACGGAGTTGCCGGCCCACGCCTGCTGCTGGCTGACCCGCGGCAGCTGCACCCCGGCCTGCCGGAACGCCCACTGGGTCAGGCCAGAGCAGTCCCAGGCGTTGGGGCCGGTGCCGCCCCAGAGGTAGGGCTTCCCGGTCTGGGTGGTGGCCGCTGCCAGCGCGATGAGACCCGCGGGGCTCGGGACGGGCAGGGCGAACTCGGAGCTGCCCGCGCTCCCCGAGCTGCCCGCGCTCCCGGAGCTGCCGGGCTGGGCCAGGGCCGGTGCGACGGGCAATGTCACGAGGCAGGCCGCCACTGCCGTCCCGGCGAGTGCTCTGCGTAGGTACTTCCCGGATCTGCCGTTCGTTGTCGATGGGGTCACGGAAATGTCCTCCTCGGTGGGGCACCTGGGAATAGATCTCTGACACCTTGGATCACAGAACAGTCGCGGAGTGTTACAGGTCACTGCACAGTGTGGCCCACAGCGCAACAGTCCGGGGGCGAACCGGCGCGGATTCGACGCCTGCGCGCCTGCCGGTGCGAAGATCACCCGGTGGCGGAAATCGAGCGGCCCGATGAGCGGTTCACCCTGGCGAGCGAGCGGACGTTCCTGGCGTGGATGCGGACCTCGCTCGGGTTCCTTGCCGGTGGCATCGCCATGGTCCACCTGGTGCCCGACTTCAGCACAGGGTGGGTGCGCACCCTGCTCGGGCTCGTGCTGATCCTGCTGTCCGTCGCGGCCTCGCTGGTCGGGATGCGACGCTGGCTGCAGGTCCGGCACGCGCTCGAGCGCGGAGCGCCGATGCCCGAGGCCAGGGAGTTGTGGCTGTTCGCGGTCGCCGTGTCGCTGGTCGCGGGGTTCACCGTGGTGGTGACCGTGATCGGCGCGCTCTGAGCGGGCGGCGTCGAGGCGAACCCGACCCCCCGTGGCGGGCCGAGAATGTCCCGTGCATAGTGAGTCTCGGTTGTGACGGGTAGCACTCGCTAGGAGGAACGGTGGCTCTCAAGCTCGGGTACAAGGCTTCTGCGGAGCAGTTCGGGCCGCGCGAGCTGGTGGAACTCGCCGTGCTGGCCGAGGCGCACGGGATGGACTCGGCCACGGTGTCGGATCATTTCCAGCCGTGGCGGCACAACGGTGGGCACGCGCCGTTCTCCCTCGCCTGGATGACCGCGGTCGGCGAGCGCACCACGACGCTGCAGCTGGGCACCTCGGTGATGACCCCGACGTTCCGCTACAACCCGGCCGTCGTGGCCCAGGCGTTCGCGACGATGGGCTGCCTGTACCCGGGACGCATCATGCTCGGCGTCGGCACCGGTGAGGCTCTCAACGAGATCGCCACGGGCTACCAGGGCGAGTGGCCGGAGTTCAAGGAGCGGTTCGCGCGGCTGCGCGAGTCGGTGCAGTTGATGCGCCAGCTGTGGACCGGCGAGCGCACCGACTTCGAGGGCGAGTACTACCGCACCACCGGCGCCTCGATCTACGACGTCCCCGAGGGCGGCATCCCCGTGTACATCGCGGCAGGCGGCCCGGTGGTCGCCCGGTACGCGGGCCGCGCGGGTGACGGCTTCATCTGCACCTCGGGCAAGGGCATGGACCTCTACACCGAGAAGCTGATGCCCGCCGTCGCCGAGGGCGCGGAGAAGGTCGGGCGCGATGTCGCCGAGATCGACAAGATGATCGAGATCAAGATCTCCTACGACACCGACCCCGAACTGGCCCTGGAGAACACCCGGTTCTGGGCGCCGCTGTCGCTGACGCCCGAGCAGAAGCACTCCATCGAGGACCCGATCGAGATGGAGGCGGCCGCGGACGCCCTGCCGATCGAGCAGGTCGCCAAGCGGTGGATCGTCGCCTCCGACCCCGACGAGGCGGTCGAGCAGGTCAAGCAGTACACCGACGCGGGCCTGAACCACCTGGTCTTCCACGCCCCCGGCCACGACCAGCGCCGGTTCCTGGAGCTGTTCGAGCGCGACCTGGCACCGCGGCTGCGCAAGCTCGGATAGCGCGGGCCGGGCCGGTAGGCAGGCGCACTAGGCTTGCCGGTCATGGATGCCAGCGACGACGTCATGGAAGCAGCACGCCGGATCGGGGCGGTGTTCGGCGGGTTGCCGCAGGTGCTGCGATTCCGGGCTGCGGTCGATGCGGACACCGACGGCGAGACCCCGGACGAGGTGTCGATCGCGGTCGGGGACGGTTGCCCGGGTCCGGGTTACGCCTCGTACGCGACGCTGGACATGTCCCGCTTCCCGACGAATGTCACCACCGATGACGGCCGGCCGATCCGCACCGAGCTGGTCACGGTCGGGCGCGCCGACTACCGCGCGCTGGCCGACGTGCTCGCGCAGTGCGCCTTCGCGGTGGCATCCGGCTCGTTCCACCTGACGCCGAACTGCATCATCCCGAACGCGATCCGCGAGGTGGACCCGGCGCGGTCGATGAAGCACCTGCTCCTGGTGGTGCCGTTCATCTGGCCGGACCTGGAGATCCTGGTCGACACCGAGGAGAGCGTCGACACCTGGCTGCAGGCGGTGCCGATCAGCGACAGCGAGCTCGAGTTCTCGGCCGCCAACGGGACCGATCAGCTCTTCCGGCGGCTCGAGGCGGCAGGCGCGGACGTGTCGGACATCGATCGCGCGCCGGTGTTCTGACGCGCGGGCAGGCTCAGCCGGGCGTGCGCGACCAGCGCCGCGGCCGCCGAACTGGCCGGGCCGTCCGAGCGCCAGGCGAGCGCGATGCGGCCGCGCAATCCTGGCCGGGTGATGGTGACGGCCCGCAGCGCGCCCGCGTGCGCGTCCGCGACCGTCGTCGGCAGGACGGCCACCCCGAGCCCGCGCGCCGCCAGCCGTGCCAGGACATTCGGGTCGCTCGCCTCGAATGCCACGCGGGGTGTGAATCCGGCTCGGGCGCAGGCGTTGTCGAGGGCGGTGCGGAGGCCGGTACCGCGGGGCAGGGCGATCAGTTCACGGTCGCACAGCGCCTCGAGTGTGACGCTGTCGCGGGCGGCCAGTGGGTCGCCCGGCGGGGCCGCGGCGACGAACGGCTCGTCCACGAGGACGTGAACGGACACCCCCGGTGGCGGCGGTCCGGCCAGCCCGACGAGCGCGACGTCGAGCCTGCCCTCGCGCAGCGCGCCGAGTAGCCGCTCGGAGGTGTCCTCCGAGAGCGAGATACCCACGCCGGGGTGCTCGGCGTGGAAGCCGGCCAGCATGTCCGCCACGGTGACCGTCGGGCCCGCGGTGACCATCCCGACCGAGACGTGCCCACGAATCAGTCCGGCCAGCTCGTCGACGGCGGCCCGCGCCCCAGCCACCGAGGCCAGGGCGGCCCTGGCGTGGGGGAGCACCGCCTCGCCCGCGGCGGTCGGCCGGACGGTGCGGCCCGATCGGTCCAGCAGTTCCTGTCCCAGCTCGCGTTCGAGCCGGCGGATCTGCGCGCTGACGCCCGGCTGGGCGACGTGCACCCGCTCGGCCGCCCGGGTGAAATTCGCCTCCTCGACCACCGCGACGAAGTACTCCAGTTGGCGAAGTTCCATAACCAGAGATTCTAGCTACGAGACAAACCAGTTCTTGGACTTATCGACGCGGTCCTCGCAGGATGGAGTGGTCAGGAACATCAGCTCCGCGCGGAGCGAGAACGAGGGAGACCGCGATGACCAGCCTACGCGAAAAGGCAACCACCCCAGAGGATCTGGCCAGGATGTTCGTCGAGCGAGCCAATGCCGGCGACGCCGCCGGGATCGCCGAGCTGTACGAGCCCGACGCCGTGCTGGCCTTCCCGCCGGGCAGCGAGACCGTGGGACGGGAGGCGATCCGTGCCGTCATCGAGCAGCTCCTGGCGAACCGGCCGCACTTCGAGGTCGAGGAGCCGATGCCGACGGTGCGCAGCGGGGACCTGGCGATGACCTCCACCCGGCCCGCGGACGACACCGGCGGTCGGGTGCAGGTGGTGCGTCGTCAGCCGGATGGGAGCTGGTTGCGGGTCATGGACCGCCCGGAGGCCCGCGGCTGAGTCGCTCACAGACGACGTTCAGGCAGCGGATCGACCGGAATCACGATCGGTGGCCGCAGCTCGCGCCGCACCGAGTACTCCGCCTCCCCGTGCAGCAGCTTCTCGCCGCCGGGAACGGACAGATCCACGGACACCGCACCGGCCTCGCAGTCGACGGAATCGATGGCCCCGAGCCGCACCGCGACCGCCGTCTCACACATGCCGAAGGCGATCCGCAGGTCGAACCCGATCCGGGCGACCTCGGTGCCGTCGATGAGCAGCGCGACCTCCGGCCGGTGTTCGGAGATGACGCGGTAGGGATCGACCAGCATCACCACCTCCTCGCGACCGGGCGAGGCCGCGGTGACGCGCGCAGCCTCGGCGAGGGCCCGGTACTTCTTCAGCCCGGCCAGCAGCAGGGGACAGGGGTCCTGATCGAGGAAGCGCAACGCGGTGGACAGGATGCGGCTGTCGATCAGCCGCAGCGCCGAGCGCGGCACCGCCCGGGTGGTGGACACCCGGTCCGGGGTCATCCCGGTCGGCGGCAGGTGGGGCTTCATGCGCGAGGTCAGGGCGTCGTCGGACTGCTGCCCGAACACGGTGGCGCGCAGGGTCGATCTGGTCACGATCTCAGTTCTGGTCACGGCCGTTCTCCTCGATGAACTGGTGGCCGGCGTCCTCCCGGGGTTCGAGGCGCACGGCATGACCGTGCATCTGCCCCGGCGGCGGTTCGACCGCGACGACGGGGGGCGCCGGCTTCGGCTGGGTGTCCACGTGCTCGGTCGGCCACCGCCGGACTCGCCGGGCCCGCACCACGACCCCGGCGCCCGCGGCCGCGGCGACGGAGGTCAACCCGGCCGTGGCGATCACGGCGACCGGCGGGGAGCCCGCCGAGCCGGGGGTGACGTACTCGTCGGTGGTCGAGATCGGCCGACCGGTGGTGGTAGGCGACCCCCGATCGGGCGTGAGCGTCAGGCGCGGATCCGGTTGCGTCGTGTTCGCGGTTCCTCCAGCCGGCGCACCCGTCGGGCCGGGTGTGAGCGTCGAGGCACCGCGCTGCGGGCCGGCGCCCCCGGTGCCGCCGGTGCTCGAAGGGGCTTCCGTGGTGACCGGGGGGTCCGTCGTTTCGGTGTCCGTCCATGGGGGCGGGCTCGGGATCGTCGACACAGGGGGCGTCCATGTGGGAATGCTGGGGCCAGGCCCAGGGGTCCACTGGGGAATGGTCGGCGGCGGCAGCGGGGGCCATTCCTGTCCGCCCCGCCTTGGATCCGGCAAATCGGGGATGGTGGGCACCGGCAGCGCGGTCGCCTGCGCAGGAGTCGCCTCGAACCCGGGCGCTGTGAGAGTAAACACCACTGCGACGGCCACGCCTGCGAGCACGGACGCCATCGACCAGGATGTAGTTCGCATCGATACTCATCCCCTGTGGCCAAATCACATGATCGGGCCTGAGTACGACATTGCCACCGGGTTCCGGACCGGGCACGCGTAGTCGACTACCCGAGTCCGGCGTGCCCGCGGCCGTGGCTGTGGCCGACGGCGGACCGCGATCCGCACCATTAGGGTGAACGCCATGGCATCCGCGGAGTCGGCAGTCTCGAGCATCTACATCGCCTCCCCAGAGGGGGATACCGGGAAATCGACCATCGCGCTCGGCGTGCTGCAGATGCTCAGCGGCTCGGCCGCCCGGGTCGGGGTGTTCCGGCCGATCGCGCGCTCCACCGACGAGCCGGACTACATCCTGGAGTTACTCCTCGACCACACGTCCGCGGATCTCGGTTATGAGCAGTGCCTCGGCGTCACCTACGAGCAAGTACACGCCGATCCGGAGCTGGCGCTCAGCGAGATCGTCTCGCGTTACCACGATGTCGCGGAACAGTGCGACGCCGTGGTGATCATCGGCAGCGACTACACGGACGTCGCCAGCCCGAGCGAGCTGAGCTACAACGCCCGGATCGCGGTGAACCTGGATGCACCGGTGCTGCTCGCGCTCCGCGGGTCGGGCCGGACCCCCGACGAGGTGTTGCAGCTGGCCCAGATCTGCGCGGCCGAGCTGCGCGCGCAGCACGCCCACCTGGTGGGCATCGTCGCGAACCGCTGCGACCCCGCCCGGCTCGGCGAGGTGACCACGGCGCTGGAGCCGATGGCGGTGCCCGCATGGACCCTGCCCGAGATCCCGCTGCTGGTCGCGCCGACCATGGGTGAGCTGCTGACCGCGGTCGACGGCGAGCTGTACAGCGGGGATCCCGAGCTGCTGCAGCGCGAGGCACTGCACGTGATGGTCGGCGGGATGACGGCCGAGCACATCCTCGAGCGGCTCTCGGAGGGCGTGGTGGTGATCGCCCCGGGCGATCGGTCCGACGTGCTGCTCGCGATGGTCAATGCCCATGAGGCGGAAGGGTTTCCGTCGCTCGCCGGGATCATCATGAACGGTGGCATCGCACCGCACCCGGCCATTGCGAAGCTCGTCGCCGGACTCAAGCCGCGGTTGCCGATCCTCACCACCGACCTCGGGACATTCGACACCGCCAGCGCGGCCGCGCAGGCCAGGGGACGTGTCGGGGTCGGTTCGCAGCGCAAGGTGGACACCGCGCTGAGCCTGATGGAGCAGCGCGTGAACGCGGCCGACCTGCTGGCCCGTCTCGAGGTCGCCAGGCCCGAGGTGGTGACCCCGCAGATGTTCGAGTACCAGTTGATCGAGCGGGCCAGGGCGGACCGCAAACACATCGTGCTGCCGGAGGGCGACGACGACCGGATCCTGCGGGCGGCAGGACGGTTGTTGCAGCGCAAGGTCGCCGACCTGACCATCCTCGGGGAGGAGGGCCCGGTGCGCAGGCGCGCCGCGGAGCTCGGCGTCGACCTGAGTGCGGCCACGGTGCTCGACCCGACGAACTGCGAGTACACCGACCAGTTCGCGAAGGAGTACGCACGGCTGCGGGCGCACAAGGGGATGACCGTCGAACGCGCCCGCGAGGTGATGGCCGACATCTCCTACTTCGGAACGATGATGGTGCAGTTGGGGATCGCCGACGGCATGGTCTCCGGTGCCGCGCACACCACTGCGCACACGATCCGGCCGTCGTTCGAGATCATCAAGACCGCGCCCGGCGTCTCGACCGTCTCGAGCATCTTCCTGATGTGCCTGGCCGACCGGGTGCTGGCCTACGGCGATTGCGCGGTCGTGCCGGACCCGACCTCGGAGCAGCTGGCGGACATCGCGATCTCCTCCTCGCAGACCGCGGCCCAGTTCGGCATCGACCCGCTGATCGCGATGCTGTCGTATTCGACCGGCGACTCGGGCTCCGGTGCGGAGGTGGACAAGGTCCGCGAGGCGACTGTCCTGGTCCGCGAACGGCGGCCGGACCTGTTGGTGGATGGACCGATCCAGTACGACGCGGCCATCGAGCCGACGGTGGCGAGCACGAAGCTGCCCGATTCGAAGGTGGCCGGGCGGGCCACGGTGTTCGTGTTCCCCGATCTGAACACCGGGAACAACACGTACAAGGCGGTGCAACGCAGCGCGGGGGCGGTCGCGGTCGGCCCGGTCCTGCAGGGCCTGAGGAAACCGGTCAACGACCTGTCCCGCGGCGCGCTGATCCAGGACATCGTCAACACGGTCGCCATCACGGCGATCCAGGCGCAGGGCGTCGAAGAAGGGGGTCAGCGGTGAACGGTCCGGTGCTGGTCATCAATTCGGGCTCGTCCTCGATCAAGTACCAGTTGATCGACCCCGACGGCGGCGAGGCCATCGCCTCGGGACTCGTCGAACGGATCGGCGAGCCGGACGGCGTCATCGGGCACCGGCAGGGCGGCACCGACAGCGAGCATCGCGGTCCGATCGCCGACCACGCGGAGGGCCTGCGGCTGGCCTTCGCGATGTTCGCGGAGGCGGGTATGGATCTGACGACAGCGGGCATCGCCGCGGTCGGTCACCGCGTGGTGCACGGCGGCGAGGTGTTCTACCGGCCGACCCGGATCACCGCGGACGTGATCGCCGAGATCTCCCGGCTGTCCGCCCTTGCCCCGCTGCACAATCCGGCGAACGTGGTCGGCATCGAGAGCGCGATGCGGGTTTTCCCCGACCTCCCGCACGTCGCGGTCTTCGACACCGCCTTCTTTCACACGCTGCCCGCGGAGGCCCGGACCTACGCCATCGACGCCCAGGTGGCGGCGGCACACGGGGTGCGCCGCTACGGATTCCACGGCACCTCGCACGAGTACGTCTCCGGCCGGGTGGCGGAGGTGCTCGGCCGGGACAACACAGAGCTCAACCAGATCGTGCTGCATCTGGGCAACGGGGCCTCGGCTTCGGCCATCGCGGGCGGCAGGGCGATGGACACCTCGATGGGGCTGACCCCGCTCGAGGGGCTGGTGATGGGCACCCGCAGCGGTGACATCGATCCGGGCATCGTGATGCACCTGCGGCGCAGCGCGGACCTGGACGTGGACGCCATCGACGACCTGCTCAATCGCGGGTCCGGGCTCAAGGGTCTGTGTGGGGTCAACGACTTTCGCGAGCTCCGCCGCCTCATCGCCGACGGCGACGAGGCGGCCCGGCTCGCCTACGACGTCTACATCCACCGGCTGCGCAAGTACATCGGCGCGTACCTGGTCACCCTGGGCAGGGTCGACACCATCGCCTTCACCGCCGGGGTGGGCGAGAACGCGGTCGAGGTCCGCGCCGACGCGCTCGCCGGTCTCGAGTCGCTCGGAATCGAGATCGACCTCGAGCGCAATGCGGCGAAAGACCGTTCCGCCCGGGTGATCTCGACGGACTCGTCGCGGGTCACGGTGCTGGTGGTGCCGACAAACGAGGAGTTGGCCATCGCCAGGGTCGCGCGGAGCTTCGCCCCGGATGGCGCGGGCGAGCAAGGGCAGCGATGATTTTCGGGCGGCTCGCGGGTCTACATCCCTGAAAGCCCACCAGAGGCGAACAACAACCGAAGAGGAGCGAGTCCCATGCGCATCGTTATCAGCGAGTTCATCAGCTTGGACGGCGTCGTGCAGGCACCGGGTGGACCCGAGGAGGACACCGACGGTGGATTCGCCCACGGCGGCTGGTCGCACCCGTTCTTCGACCCGGAGGTGGTCGGCGGTGCGTTTGACGATGCGTTGAGCAAGGCCGAGGCGCTGCTGTTCGGACGCCGGACGTGGCAGACGATGGCGGGGGCGTGGCCCGAGCGGGCCGGTGACCCGTTCGCCGACAAGATGAACGCCATCGCGAAATACGTCGTGTCCGACTCCCTGGCCGAGGACGAGCTGACGTGGGAGAACACCACGCGGATCACCGGCGACGAGGCCGTTGCCCGTATCCGGGAGCTGCGCGCGACCGAGGGCGGCGACCTGGTGGTCATGGGCAGCCCCACCCTGGTGCGCACCCTCCTGCAGGAGGGCCTGGTCGACGAGCTCCGGCTCATGGTCATGCCGGTACTGCTCGGCGGCGGGAAGAAGATCTTCCCCGACGGCGGCAAGCTGAACAGCCTCGAGCTGGTCTCCACCGCCATCAGCCCGGCTGGTGTGCACGTGTGCACCTACCGGCCGGTCACGGAGGGCTAGAACCGCGACGGTCCCCGTCCGATCGGGCGGGGACCGTGCGATGCCCGGTCAGATCAGGCTCTTGGGCCGGATCGAGTTGGCGAGGTCCACGAGTACGTACCGGTGTCTGCGGTCCTCGGCGTTGCGCGCGAGGGCCCGCAGCCCGGCCTCGGTGCCCGCGCGCAGTCCCCGTTCGGTGAACGCGACACCGAGGATCGGTTCGTGTTCGGATTTCGCGACGTGGCCGAGCAGCACCCAGTCCAGCGCGGTGCCGAGCACCAGCGTGCGCATCTGCAGGGCCCGGCCCTCGTTGGGCGGCAACGCGTTCACCCGGCGCGCGGCCTCCCTGATGGCGGTCTCGCGGATCTCCTCGAGCGGCCCGCCCGAGAGCAGCGTGAGTACCGAGGTCATCCGGGCGACGTTGAAATGCCGTGAGCTCGGCGGCACCTGATCGAGGGCCGCGATCGCGCCGGTGATGTCGCCCTTGTCGGCCAGCTGCCTGGCGAGCCCGAAGGCGGCGCTGACCATGCTGCGGTCCGTGCGCCAGACCGTTCGGTAGTACTTCTCGGCGAACCTGCGCCATTGCTCGGGTTGATCGGTGTCCCAGTGCTGCAGAATGAGTTCCGCGGTGGCGGCCAACGCCAGCTTTGGGGCCATCTCGCCGGGGAGCGCCTCGAGCACGGACTCGAACTGGCTCATCGCCTGCTCGTACTCGGCGCCGAGCAGGGAGGCCATGCCGCCATACCAGTCGACCCGCCAGTTCGATCCCTTTGCCGCGCTGAGCGAACCGAGCACCCGAGACGCCTCGGTCGCGTCGCCGAGGTCGAGGTGTGCCTTCGCCTCGGCCAGCGCGATCTCGGCGGTGAACCCCGCACGGCCGTCCACCGTTCGCTCGAGCCCGTTCGCCCTGGCGTGGCGGATGGCGTCCAGGGTCTGATCCGGCTCGGCGTGCACCGCGGCCGCGAGCAGGGCGGCGCTCGGGTCGGACGGGTTGATCAGCGGAACGGCCAGCGCGGCGGTGATGTCACGCCCCGACATGGTCGGCTCGTGCTTGCGGCCGTCGACATAGACATCGGTCTGCCGTACCACTTCCTCGGTCCCGAAGGTGGTCCGCTGCGGGCTGAAGAGTTCGGAGAGCCCCGGACGCTCCTCGTTGGTCTGCTGGGCCAGGGTCTCACGGAGCACCCCGGTGAGCTGGCTGGCCATCTCCTCCGCGGAGCTGAACCGGTGATCGGGATCGGCGGCGGTCGCCCGCAGCAACAGCCGATGGAAGGACTCGTACTCGGCGATCAGCGGTGCCTGCTCGGGATCGGGCAGTCCGTCGAGGTATTTGCCTTTGGCGGAAGGCATCTGGAGGCTGAGCACGGCGAGGGTCCGGCCGACCGTGTAGATGTCGGAGGCGATGGTCGGACCGGTCCTGAGGATCTCAGGCGCCTGGTACCCGGGAGTGCCGTAGAGGTAGCCGTAGTCCTCGATGCCCGCGACCGCGCCGAGGTCGATCAGCTTGAGCTGGTCGTCGGTGATCATGATGTTCTCTGGCTTGAGGTCGTTGTAGACCAGGCCAACCGAATGCAGGTAGCCGAGCGCGGGCAGGATCTCGAGCACGTACGCCATCGCCTGTTCGACCGGAATCCGTTCCGGCCGTTTGTGAGTGCTGAGTACGTCGCGGAGCGAATGCCCGGCGACGTATTCCATGACGATGTACCCCATCGGGCTGCCGTCGGGCCGTGGATGCTCGACGAAGTTGTAGATCTTCACGATGCTCGGGTGCGCCACCTCCGCCAGGAACTGCCGCTCGGCGAGTGCGACGGCCTGCGCCTCGGCATCCCCGAAGTGCAGCAGGCCCTTGAGCACCACCCAGCGATCGCTGACGTTGCGGTCGATCGCGAGGTAGATCCAGCCGAGCCCGCCGTGCGCGATGCAACCCTGCACCTCGTACTGACCGCCGACCAGGTCGCCGGGACCGAGCAGCGGAGTGAAGTCGAAGATGGTGCCGCAGGAGGGGCAGATCCCCGCGGACGCCGCGGGTTCGGAGTGGCCCTTGCGGCCGACCGGCTTTCCACATTTCCAGCAGAACCGCTTTTTCTCCGGCACGACGGGATCGACCATCACCGCGTCGGCGGGCTCGACGGCGGTGACCGGCGGGACCTCGACCAGGCCGGCGCCGAGGCGGCGGCGCACACTTGTCCTCGACCGTTGCGAGCGACTCCCTCGCCCGGTGGTGCGGGCGGGCGCGGTCGATTCCGGTGCGGTCGCCTGGGTGCGGCCGGACGCTTCCGGTACGGAGGCCTGGGTGCGGCCGGAGACATCCGGTGCGGAGGCCTGGGTGCGGACGGACGGCTCCGGCATCGAGGCCTGGGTCCGCATCGACCGTTCGGTCGGCGCGGACGGCGGCTCCGGGACCGACGGCTCCGGTCCCGGATCTCCTTGCGTTCCAGCCATTGTCTCCGCTTTCAGTCCAGGTAGTGCGGGACCGGTGGGCCCGGCGACGGCCCGAGTACTCTCAGCCATCGATCGTAGATCCGATTCCAGGTGCCGTCCCGGCGCATCCGCTCCAGGCTGCCGTTGACCATCCGCACCAGGTCGGCGTCCGACTTGTTGATCCCGATCCCGTACGGTTCCGAGCTCAGGCTCTCGCCCACGATCTCCAGGTACGGGTCCTGTGCCGCCAGACCGGCAAGGATCGAGTCATCGGTGCTCACCGCGTCGACCTGACGCTGCTGCAACACCACCAGGCAGTCGCCCCAGTTCGGGACCGTCACCACGGTCGCCTCGGGTTGCACCAGTTGGATGCGATCGACGGAGGTGGTGCCCTCGGCCGCGCAGACCCGCTTGCCCGCCAGATCGGCGGCGCCGGTGATTCCGGACCCCTTGACCGCCAGCACCCGCTGCTTGGCCTCGAAGTACACCGTGGAGAAGTCGACCTTCTCGCGGCGCTCGCAGGTGATCGTCATCGTCTTGACCACCGCGTCGACCGTGCTGTTCATCAGCGCCGGGATGCGGCCGACGGAGGGCAGGATCCGGAACTCCACACGGTTCGGGTCGCCGACCAGGTCGCGTGCCAGCTCGCGGGCGATGTCGGCGTCGAAGCCCTCGATGGCGCCAGTCGCCGGATCGCGGAAGCTGAAGAGGTTGCTGCCGGTGTCGAGGCCGACGATGAGCCTGCCCCTGGTCTGGATCTCGGCGAGGGAGGCGCTCGGCGGCGGCGGTTCGGGCGGGATGCCGGGGAAGGGACGCAGGCTCGCCGTCGGGTCCCCACAGTTCGCCCCGTTCGTCGGGGGCCCCGTCGGCGGCGGCGCGATCGTGGCCCCCTCGGGCAGAGGAGGTTCGGTGTAGCCGCCGGTGTCCGCGACGATGCCCGGCTCGGCCTGCGTGCAGCCGGCCGTCATCAGGGACGCGGCGACGAGCAGGACAGCCCCGGCGTTCCGCCACCCCGGTCGCGTCGGGCGCCGCCCGGCCGATCCGGATGCAGGGCTCGTCACTGGTACTCCCGAAGCCGTGGCCACAGGCCGACCCCGACACCGGCCGCGGCCACGGCAGAGAGCACGAGCGCACCGGATCCGAGGCCGTACAGGGTCGAGTGGGCGCGGTCGATATCGGCGCGCAACTCGCTGCGGGTCGTCACGATGGCGTCGTCGAGCGCGGCGTCGGCCCTGGCGAAGTGTGCCGTCGAGTCCTCCTCTCCTGGTCCGGTCACCACGGCAGCTGCCCCGGCCCAGTCGCCGTTGTCGAGCAGGCGCTGCACCCGCTCGTGCGCGGCGGACCAGTCCTTCTCGGCCTCGGCGGCCTGGCTGACCAGATCGGTGGCCACCTTCACGCGGCCGTCATTCGGATACTCGGCCAGGATCTCTTCGAGGCGTGCCAGGTGCGTGCCGAACGCCTCCGCATAGCCGCCCTTCACGTCGCGGCGAACGAGGCCGAGGGTCTCGTCGGCCCTGGCCTGCTGCGCGAGGATGCGCCCGGTGGTCAGCTGCATCAGCGGCCGGGCGCCCTGCTCCAGGGCCCGCCCGGTGGAGGTCGAGGAGATCAGCCCGGCGATCAGCAGCCACCCGAGCAGCGCCGCGATCGCGACGGCGGACAGGATCAGTCCCGGGTTCAGCATCCGCCGGGTCCATCCGGCGAGCAGGACCAGGCCGACAACGAGGGCGATCAGCGACAGCAGGAGCAGGCCGATCGCCAGCCAGGGCGGGGTGGCGAACTCGTCCTGGTTCTGCACGACGGACTCCGCCTGCTGGCTGTGCAGTTCCTCGGCGATCGGGAGCAGGGTCGACTGCATCATGGACGAGGCCTCGCGCAGGTACGCGGTGCCGACGGGGTAGCCGCTGCGGTTGTAGGACCGGGCCGTCTCGATCAGGCCGGCGTAGACCGGCAGCCCGGTGGACAGCTCGGTGAGCAGCCGCTGACCCGACGCGTTCGTCGCGATGATGCCGCTCGACGCGCCGATCAGGTCGGCTGCTGCCTCGCCGATCGACTGCGTGTACCGGTCGCGGACCACGGCCGGTTCGATGCCGCCGAAGATGAACGCGGTGGTGGCGGCGGCGTCCGCGATCGAGAGGGAGCTGTAGAGGTTCTGGGTGGCGTTCGCCTGGGGCTCGACCTGGTTGAGCAGCGTGTCGAGGGTGCGCTGCCGGTCCGCGACCTGGATGGCGGCGACGGTGCCCGCGACCAGTGCCACCACGATCAGCGCGGTCCCGAGCGCGAGCATCTTGGCGGGGGTCGTCCTGAGGAACTCGGACAGCCGGCCGTATCGGCCCTGCGGATCGGCAGACCCGACGGACCGCGGCGCGAGATCATCGCCGAGCGGTTCCGTCGACGGTGCTTCCCGAACGGCCACCACGCACCCTTCCCAGCTGGCCCGGATGCCAGTCAAGGGGGAGCATATAAGCAGTAACTGAGCTTTGTTGTGCGTGACTGGCCTAAGTTCGGTCGTGAACGAGTTGACGAGGCGTGAGGGACCGCGTGGGGTGTGACGTGGCCGGATGTGGGGCAGGTGAACGAAGTCGATGCGCGGTGACGGGGACGGCTGGGCCAAGAGCGATGACGGAATTCGGCATTGGGGCAAATTCGGCGCGGCGGGGCTGCTGCTCCGCGCTCCCACGGCCGACGGAACCCCCACCGTGCTCCTGCAGCACCGCGCCCAGTGGAGTCATCAGGGCGGCACCTGGGCCCTGCCCGGCGGTGCCCGCGACAGCCACGAGTCGACCGTCCACGCCGCCATCCGCGAGGCCGAGGAGGAGGCCGGCATCCCCGGCTGCGAACTGCGGGTCCGTGCGGAACGGGTGACCGCCAACGCCAGCAGCGGGTGGAGCTACACGACGGTGATCGCCGACGCGGCCGGTCCGCTGACGACGGTGCCGAACGGTGAGAGCACGGAACTGCGCTGGGTGCCCGAGGACGAGGTGTCTGGGCTGCTGCTGCACCCGGGATTCGCGGCGAGCTGGCCGCAGTTGCGGAGCACACCGGTCCGGCTGCTGCTGGACACCGCGAACGTGCTGGGTTCGCGGCCGAACGGCTGGTGGCGGGACCGGGCGGGGGCGACCGGGGAACTGCTCGCCGCGCTGGCCGCGACGCTGCCGAGGACCATCGAGCTGCCGGACGGCGGATTCGGCTGGCTGCCGCGGATCGAGGCCGTCCTGGAGGGTCAGGCGCGCACCGTCACCGCGGTGGACGCCCGGGTGCCCGTGCACGTGGCCGCAGGCAGCGGGGACGACGAACTGGCCCTGCTGGCGGGCACGGGCACGGAGTTGGCGATGGCTGCGGGCGGCGGCGTCGGACACCCGGCCTTCGGTGGTGTCGACCAGCACCTGACCGCCGTGGTCACCGCGGACCGTGGGCTGCGCGAGCGCCTGCCGGAGACGGTCGTGCAGCTGTCGCCGTCGACCGTGCTGGGGTGGCTGGACTGAGTCCGCGCCGCGTGCCGACTAGCGGCGGACGGCGTTGCGGGCCAGGGCGTCGGCCAGTGAACGGGCCGCCGCCTGGGGGTCACGCGCCTCGGTGATCGCCCGCACCACCACGATGCGCTCGGCCCCGGCCTCGAGGATCTCGGGCAGCCGCTTCTCGTCGATGCCGCCGATCGCGAACCACGGGCGGGTCGGGTGCGAGTCGGCGGTCGAGCGGACCAGCTCGATGCCCGAAGCGGTCCGGCCGGGCTTGGTCGGGGTGGCCCACACCGGTCCGGTGCAGAAGTAGTCGACGTCGTCCTCGATGGAGGCGAGCTGTGCCTGCGCGCGGCTGTGCGTCGAGCGGCCGATCACCACGTTCGGGCCGAGGATCCGGCGGGCGTAGTGCACCGGGAGGTCGCCCTGGCCGAGGTGCAGGACGTCGGCGCCCGCGGCCAGCGCCAGGTCGGCACGGTCGTTCACGGCGAGCAGCGCGCCGTGCCTGCGGGCGGCCGCGCCGAGCTCGGCCAGCGCGCCCAGCTCCTCCTGGGTCTCCATGGGGCCGAGCTTCCGCTCGCCAGCCGACCCCTTGTCGCGCAGCTGGATGATGTCGACGCCGCCGGACAGCGCGGCCTCGGCGAACTTCGCGAGGTCGCCCTTGTCACGTCGGGCATCGGTACAGAGATACAGACGGGCGGTGGCGAGGCGTTCTCTAGGGGTGAGGTGCCTGCCGGAATGCGAGGGGTGCACGTTCTCAACGGTAGTCTCTACGCAGAGAGAAGTGACACGGGAGTCCCGGCGAACGCGGGGCTGAGAGGGGGCCGCGAGCCCCGACCGTCATACCTGACCCGGATCATGCCGGCGCAGGGAGTGAGGTGGAGTAGTGAGCAGAACCGTCGCGGTGATCGGTGGCGGAGCGATCGGTCTGTCGATCGCGTGGCGTGCCGCCCAGGCAGGTTGGAGCGTCACCGTCCACGATCCGGCGCCCGCATCGGGAGCGTCGTGGGTGGCGGGCGGGATGCTGGCACCGCTGTCGGAGGGCTGGCCGGGCGAGGATGCGGTCCTGCAGGTCGGGGCAGCCTCGCTGGCCCGCTGGCCCGGCTTCGGCGCCGAGCTCGAGACCCTGTCCGGCGAGACGTTGTTCACCTCCCATGGCTCGCTCACCGTCGCGCTGGACGCGGCAGACGCCGCGGACCTGCGGACCGTGGCCGAGTGGATCGCCGGCCAGGGCTACGAGCTGGAACTGCTCTCGCGGGCGCAGATCCGGGCCGCCCAGCCGTCGCTCGCCCCGAACATCCGGCTGGCCCTGCTCGCCGCCACCGAGTCCGCTGTCGACAACCGCGCGCTGATCGCGGCGCTGCGATCGGCCTGTGTCGCGTCGGGGGTGGAGTTCGTCGCCGAGGCGGTCACCGACCCCGCCGCCGTGGCCGCCGACCAGGTGGTGGTGGCCGCCGGTACCGCATCCGCGCGGCTGTGGGCAGGGCTGCCGGTCCGTCCGGTCAAGGGCGAGATCCTGCGGCTGCACCGCAGGCCGGGGGTGGCACCCGCCCCGACCATGACCATCCGCGGCAGCGTGCACGGGCGCCCGGTGTACCTGGTGCCGCGCGGCGACGGCCTGGTGGTCGGCGCGACCCAGCACGAGTCGGGGGAGGACACCCAGGTCACCGTCGCCGGGGTCCGTGACCTGATCGCCGACGCGCAGACGCTGATGCCGAGCATCGGGGAGTACGAGCTGCACGAGTGCGCCGCCGGACTTCGTCCGATGAGCCCCGACAACCTGCCGATCATCGGCCGGGTGTCGGACCGGGTGGTGCTGGCCACCGGGCACGGACGCAACGGCGTGCTGCTGACCCCGCTGACCGCGGACGCGGTGGTCGCCGAGCTGGACGGCGCGACATTGACGGAGGCCAAGAGTGCCTCCCCGGAACGTTTCACCTTCAACGATGAGTGAGGACTCGATGACGAACACACCGGTGAACATCGGGATCACCGTCAACGGCGAGGACCATCAGCTGTCCGAGCCGCTGACCGTGGCCCAGCTGCTGGAGCACCTCGGCCTGCCCAGCCAGGGCATCGCGGTCGCGGTGGACGGGGCGGTGTTCCCGCGGGCGTCCTGGGATACCCCGGTCGGCAAGGGCTGGGAGATCGAGATCCTGACGGCGGTGCAGGGTGGCTGAGCCGCTCGCCGCAGACCGTCTGACCATCGCCGACCGCAGTTTCGGCTCCCGGCTGATCATGGGCACCGGGGGTGCGGCCAACCTCGCGGTGCTGGAGGAGGCGCTCGTCGCGTCCGGCACGGAGCTGACCACCGTGGCGATGCGCCGTGTCGATGCGGCGGGCGGCACAGGGGTGCTCGACCTGCTCCGCAAGCTGGACATCGCCCCGCTGCCCAATACGGCCGGCTGCCGGGGCGCCGCCGAGGCGGTGCTCACCGCGCAGCTCGGCCGGGAGGCGCTGGAGACCGACTGGGTGAAGCTGGAGGTCATCGCCGACGAGCGCACCCTCCTGCCCGATGCCATCGAATTGGTCTCCGCCGCAGAACAACTCGTCGACGACGGATTCATCGTGCTGCCGTACACCACCGACGATCCGGTGCTGGCCCGGCGGCTCGAGGACGTCGGGTGCGCGGCGGTGATGCCGCTCGGTGCGCCGATCGGGACCGGCCTCGGCATCTCGAACCCGCACAACATCGAGATGATCGTGGCGGCAGCAGGGGTCCCGGTGATCCTCGACGCGGGCATCGGCACCGCGAGCGACGCGGCGCTGGCCATGGAGCTCGGGTGTGACGCCGTCCTCCTCGCGACCGCGGTGACCAGGGCCAAGGATCCGGCGCTGATGGCGTCGGCGATGGCGTCCGCGGTGACCGCCGGTTACCTGGCCCGTCGCGCCGGACGGATCCCGAAGAGGTTCTGGGCGCAGGCGTCCTCACCCGACCTCTGACCCCGACCCCCACTCCCTCTCAGGGTCGGGTCATCCCTAGGTATGACACGGGACGCGACCTGCGGGCGATGTGCGCGGGCTCTGTCTGAGGAATCCTTCACGTCATGATTGAAGTGAGGGGTTTGACGAAAGAGTTCGGGCCCACGAAGGCGGTCGAAGACCTGACCTTCACGGTTCAGCCCGGCATGGTGACCGGATTCCTGGGACCGAACGGTGCCGGCAAGTCCACGACGATGCGGATGATCCTCGGCCTCGACCGGCCGACCGCGGGAACCGCGCTGATCGATGGCAAGCGGTACCACGACCTGAAGCAGCCGCTCCGGACCGTCGGCGCGCTGCTGGACGCGAAGTGGGTGCACCCCAACAGGTCCGCGAAGGCGCACCTGCAGTGGATGGCGGCATCCAACGGGATCCCGATGTCCCGGGTCGACGAGGTGCTGCGGCTGGTCGGCCTGACCGAGGTCGCGGGCAAGAAGGCAGGCGGGTTCTCGCTCGGCATGTCCCAGCGGCTCGGACTTGCTGCCACCCTGCTCGGTGACCCGAAGGTCCTGCTGTTCGACGAGCCGGTCAACGGGCTCGACCCCGAGGGCATCGTCTGGATCCGAAAGTTCATGCAGCGCTTGGCGGCTGAGGGACGCACCGTGCTGGTGTCCAGCCACCTGCTCTCCGAGATGGCGCTCACCGCCGAGCATCTCGTGGTGATCGGCCGGGGACGCCTGATCGCCGATACGACCGTCAAGCAGTTCGTCGACCGGTCGTCCGAATCGACTGTGCGGGTGCGCAGCCCCCAGCTGGATGCGCTTCGGAGCGCGCTGACCTCACAGGGGCTCACGGTCCGCGAGGACGGCACCTCGGAGCTCGGTGGGGCGCTCATCGTGCTCGAGGCGACCACCGACGTCGTCGGCCAGATCGCAGGCGGCCAGGGAATCGTCTTGCACGAGTTGGCCGCCCAGCAGGGGTCCCTGGAGGACGCCTTCATGAAACTGACGGGGGACGACGTGCAGTACCACGCCGCAGGCATCGACGAAGTGATGGGAGGGGCGCTCTGATGGGTGTCGTGAACGCAGAACGGATCAAGCTCACCTCGACCCGGTCGCCGTGGTGGTGCACCGTCGCGATCATCGCGCTCGGCCTCGGCCTGGCCGCGGTGATCGGGCTGAGCGCCAAGGCGAGCTACAACGCCTTCGTGGACGAGGTCGCGAAGGGCGACAAGCCCGACTTCGAGCCCTTCCTGCCCACGCTCGCGGACGCGGTCGGCGGGGTGTCCGGGTTCGGCGTGCTGATCCTGATGATCCTCGCGGCCCTCGCGGTGACGAGCGAGTACCGGTTCGGCATAATCCGCACCACCTTCCAGGCCGTGCCGAAGCGCGATTCGGTGCTGATCACCAAGGCCGGCCTGATCGGCGGCTTCGGTGCGCTGCTCACCTTCTTGCTCACCTTCGGCGCTTACGCGATCGCCAAGGCGACGGCGGGATCCGACGCGGGTGCGGCGCTGAAGCTGTCCGGCTCCGAGGCCTGGCGGGCGATCTACGGCGTGCCGATCTACGCCTTCCTGTGCGTGGTGCTCGCCGTCGCGGTCGGTACCCTGCTCCGGCAGTCGGCCGGCGCCATCGCGCTGCTGCTGCTCTGGCCGCTGCTGGTCGAGAACTTGTTCGGCCTGTTCGGGCGGTTCGGCGAGAACATCAAGCCGTTCCTCCCCTTCATGAACGCGAACAACTTCCTCGGTGCGCCGCAGGGCGTCGATTTCCACTGGGGACCGTGGGGCAGCCTGGCGTACTTCGCGGCCTTCGTCGCGGTGATCTTCGGACTCGCCCTGTTCACCGTGAACCGTCGCGACGCCTGAATCCGCGGCCACACCACGAGCGTGCGCGCCCGGTACCCGATTTCGGGTACCGGGCGCGCACGTGTGTTTTGGGGTCGATCCGCCGGTCGCGCGCAGTACGCTCGGCAAATGCGACAGTCCATTCGGGCACGGGTCGGAGCATCTACCGCCGCAATGCTGGCCGGGATCGCGCTGGTGTCCGGGTGCGGACGGGACGAGGAGCAGTCGCCTCCCGCACCGCCGGTCGACGGGCAGTCGCTGGCGGCCGCCGTCGGTGGCGACGCCGTCGCCGCGCACATGGAGGCGCTCGAGCGGATCGCCGCGGACAACGGGGGCAACCGGGCCGCGGGGACCGCGGGCTACGACGCCAGCGTCGACTACGTCGCCGACCGGCTCCGGGACGCGGGCTTCGAGGTGTCCACCCCCGAGTTCGATGTGGACCGCTTCATCGCCGGGCCGGTGGAACTGCGGGCGGGTGACCGTCAGTTCACCGCCGGCACCCTGGAGTACTCGCCGCCGACGCCGCCTGAGGGGATCACGGCGCGGACCCTCGCCCTGCCGGACGACGGCAGCCCCGGCTGCGAGGCGACCGACTACGACGGGCGTGACGCCGCCGGCGCCATCGTGGTGGTCCGGCGCGGGGTCTGCCCCTTCTCGGCGAAGGAGCAGATGGCCGCCGATCACGGCGCCGTCGCCGTCGTCGTGTTCAACAACGAGGACGGCCCGCTGGCAGGCGGCACGCTGGGGGAGGACACGGACCCGCGGATCCCCGCGGTGAGCGTGCCGGGCTCCGAGGGTCCGGCGGTCGCGGCCGCACCGGAGCTGTCGCTCAAGCTGGAGGCGGTCACCGAGGCCGCCACGAGCCGAAACGTGATCGCGCAGACCACGACCGGGTCGACGGAGAACGTGGTGCTGGTCGGCGCGCACCTGGACAGCGTCGAGAAGGGCCCTGGGATCAACGACAACGGCTCCGGGTCGGCCGCTGTGCTCGAGACCGCGCTGCGGCTGGGCAGCGCGCCGAACGTGACGAACGCGGTGCGCTTCGCCTGGTGGGGCGCGGAGGAACTGGGCCTGGTCGGATCGGAGCGGTACGCCGAGGGGCTCGACGAGGGTGAACGCGAGGACATCGCGCTGTACCTGAACTTCGACATGCTCGGCTCGCGGAACGCGGGGTACTTCACCCTCGACGGCGACGATTCCGACCGGGAGGGCGCCGGACCTGGACCGCAGGGTTCCGACGCGATCGAGCGAACCCTCACTGGCTATCTCGCCTGGCGCGGGATCGCTCCGGACGGAACCGATTTCGACGGTCGATCCGACTACGGCCCGTTCATCGAGATGGGGATTCCGTCGGGTGGGGTTGACAGCGGGGCGGACGACCGCAAGTCCGAGGAGCAGGCGGTGAAGTGGGGCGGTACGGCGGGCGAGACCTTCGATCCCGGCTACCACTCGCCGGAGGACACCCTGGCGAACGTGGACCGTGCGGCGCTGGCGCAGAACGCGGCGGCGGTGGCGTTCGGCGTCGGTACCTACGCGAACTCCGTCGATGGCCCGGACGGGGTTCCCGCCCGGGCGGACCGGGCGAAGGCTCGGGAGGGTGCCGGACAATGATCCCGATAGTATCTGTGACTCTGAGTTACACTTTGGCCTGTGACTGAGGACCCCTCGACCTCGGGCGGCGACCCCGACGACGCGAGCGAACGCGACGCCGCCGGCTCTGCATCTGGGCGCTCCGCGGGCTCCTCGCCTGCGCGCCGCGGCAGGCCCGAGGCCGTCGCCCGGTGGGTCCGCGGGATCAACACCCGACCGCAGGTGGTCGACGCGTTCCGCAGGATCCGCCGGGCACTGCCGGGCGACCCGTCCTTCGGCGATCCGCTGTCCACGGCGGGACCCGGCGGCGTGCGGGCGATGGCCAGGGCGGCGGACCGGTTCCTCGACGACGGCCCCGGTGCCTCCCGCGAGGTGAGCCTCGGTGCGCTCCAGGTGTGGCAGGCGCTGCTCGAGCGGACCGGTCGCGGTCGCGGCCCCCGCGAGGTGACCATCGTCTTCACCGATCTGATCGGATTCTCGAGCTGGTCGCTCGGTGCGGGGGACGAGGTGACCCTCGAGCTGCTGCGGGAGGTCGCGAAGGCGGTCGAGACGCCGATCGTCGACCGCGGCGGCCAGGTGGTCAAACGGATGGGCGACGGGCTGATGGCGGTCTTCGCCCGGCCGGACCGCGCCGTCGAGGCGATGTTCGCCGCCCGTGCCCAGCTCGCGGAGGTGGAGGTCGAGGGCTACCGGCCGCGGATGCGGATCGGTGTGCACACCGGGTCGCCCCGGCAGATGGCGTCCGACTGGCTCGGCGTGGACGTGAACGTGGCCGCCCGCATGATGGAACTCGGCGGGGACGGCAACGTCATCGTCTCCGAGACCACGCTGGCGGCGCTCCAGCCTGGGTTCCTCGCGGACCTGCGCGCCGCGGCCAAGCCCTACCGGCGGGGGCTGTTCGCAGCCCCGATGCGCGGGGTCCCGGATGGCCTGCGCATCTTCACCGTCCAGGCGCGATGAGGTCGGGCATTGCCACCCGTGGCGCCGTCGGCGGACACTGGATGAATGGTTGACAGGGAGCAACGCACACCCTTTTACGGGGTGGTGATGATTCTCGCGGCGCTCGGTGCCTCGATGGTGGTCAGTTACTACGGGCCGGCTTGGTTCCGCGTCACGGTCTACATCCTCGCGGTGTTGGTGGTCCTGGTCGGGGGCGTCATGACCTTCCGGGACTATTCGCGCTGACGGTGCGCGTGCTGTGCGCGTCGCCCCGGTTCGGGAGGGGCGACGCGCACAGACGTGTCAGTGCAGGCGCCAGAGCGGGGAGACCGGACCGTGGCCCGCGCCCAGGTCGTACGACGCCGCGAGGCATCGCGTCACCCACTCCTTGCCGAACGCGACGGCCTCGGGCATCGGGTACCCGTTCGCGAGCGCGCACGCGATCGCCGCGGCCAGGGTGTCCCCGCCGCCGTGATCGTTCCCGGTGTCGATCCGCGGGCTGGTGAACTCGTGGAAGACGTCGCCGTCGAAGAGCAGGTCGGTGCTCGAGGTCGAGGTGCGCAGGTGTCCGCCCTTGACCAGCGACCACTGCGCCCCGAGCCCGTGCAGCGCCTCGGCGGCACCACGGGCGGAGGCATCGTCGACCACGTCGATCCCGGTGATGAGCCGGACCTCGTCGAGGTTCGGCGTCACCAGCGAGGCGATCGGGATCAGGGTGTGCCGGACCGCGTCGAGTGCCTCGGCGTGCAGCAGGGGGTCGCCGTGCATGGATGCGCACACCGGGTCGACGACCAGCGGCACCGCATGCCCGCGCCCGATACCCACCTCGCCGCAGACCTCCGCGACGGCCTCGATGATCGCGGTGGACGCGAGCATCCCGGTCTTGGCCGCCCCGACCCCGATGTCGCCGACCACCGACCGCACCTGGTCGGCGACGATCTGCGGCGGGATCTCGTGAAAGCCGCTGACCCCGACCGAGTTCTGCACCGTCACCGCGGCCACGGCGACGCAGGCGTGCACTCCGCACATGGCCATCGTGCGGGAGTCGGCCTGGATGCCCGCACCGCCGCCGGAGTCGGTTCCGGCGATGGTGAGGACGCGGATCGGGGTCTGTCCGTCCGGGGTCAGGGGCAGCAACTTCACGGGTGAGAGCCTATCCACCGGCCGGAACGACGGGCAGGTAGACCTGGTTGCCCTTGTCCGTGAATTCGGCTGACTTCTCGGCCATGCCCGCCTCGATCATCCGGTCGACATCCTCCTGCGTCCGCAGCCCGTTGCGCTCGGCGAACTCGCGCACGTCCGCGGAGATCCGCATGGAGCAGAACTTCGGCCCGCACATCGAGCAGAAGTGGGCGGTCTTCGCCGGCTCGGCAGGCAGGGTCTCGTCGTGGTACTCACGGGCGGTGTCCGGGTCGAGCGAGAGCGCGAACTGGTCGCGCCAGCGGAACTCGAAGCGCGCCCTCGACAGCGCGTCGTCGCGCTCCTGGGCCCGCGGGTGCTGCTTGGCGAGATCGGCGGCGTGCGCGGCGATCTTGTACGTGATGACGCCGACCTTCACGTCGTCCCGGTTGGGCAGGCCGAGGTGTTCCTTCGGTGTCACGTAGCAGAGCATCGCGGTACCAGCCTGCGCGATCATGGCTGCGCCGATCGCCGAGGTGATGTGGTCGTAGGCGGGCGCGATGTCGGTGGCGAGCGGGCCGAGGGTGTAGAACGGCGCCTCCTCGCACAGCTCCTCCTCGAGCCGGACGTTCTCCACGATCTTGTGCATCGGGACGTGGCCAGGGCCCTCGATCATCACCTGCACGCCATGGGATTTCGCGATCTTGGTCAGTTCGCCGAGGGTCCGCAGCTCGGCGAACTGGGCCTCGTCGTTGGCGTCCGCGATGGACCCGGGGCGCAGCCCGTCGCCGAGCGAGAAGGTCACGTCGTACTCGCGCAGGATCTCGCAGAGTTCCTCGAAGTGTGTGTACAGGAACGACTCTCGGTGATGGGCCAGGCACCAGGCCGCCATGATGGAGCCGCCGCGCGAGACGATCCCGGTGACCCGCTTGGCGGTCAGCGGCACGTACCGCAGCAGCACCCCGGCGTGCACGGTCATGTAGTCCACGCCCTGCTCACACTGCTCGATCACGGTGTCGCGGTAAATCTCCCACGTCAGCGCGGTCGGGTCGCCGTTGACCTTTTCCAGTGCCTGGTAGATCGGCACGGTGCCCACCGGCACGGGCGAGTTGCGCAGGATCCACTCGCGGGTCTGGTGGATGTCCTTGCCGGTGGACAGGTCCATGATGTTGTCCGCGCCCCATCGGGTGGCCCAGACCATCTTCTCGACCTCCTCGGCGATGGAGGAGGTGACCGCGGAGTTCCCGATGTTCGCGTTGATCTTCACCAGGAATCGCTTGCCGATGATCATCGGTTCGGACTCGGGATGCTTGTGGTTCGCGGGGATGACGGCCCGTCCGGCGGCCACCTCCTCGCGTACGATCTCGGCCGAAACACCTTCGCGGGCAGCGCAATAGCGCATCTCCCTGGTGATGATCCCGGCCCGGGCCCAGGCCAGCTGGGTGCGCGCGAGATTGGGTCCGCCGCTGCGGCTGGTGCCGCCGAGATCGACTGGATCGGGCTTGGCCCAGTCGTCACGGGTCTTCGCGAGACCGGCCTCGAGGTCGATGGTTGCCCGCGCGTCGGTGTACGGGCCGGAGGTGTCGTACAGGTCGAGGTGTTCGCCGTTGGTCAGGTGGACCCGGCGGACCGGCACGGACAGGCCGTCGACGGTCAGGTACTGCTTGCTGCTGCCCTCGATGGGGCCGGTGGTGACGGTGGTTCCGGAAACAGAGGTGTCCCTCATGCGTGCTCTCCCTACGCCGGCATTACCCGGTCAGGTTCAACGGTCGACGGCCCTAGCCGTCCTCTCAGCCCGCTGGTGCGAGCCCCCGTGGGTTGTGTAGTTGTCGGGCACGACCCTAGGGCAAAGCGCGTGAGCGGGCGAGCGCGGGCGGGCCGCGGAGATTTCTTGGCGCAAATCGGGGCGCAGGAGCGACCAGCGTGCCTATAGTGGCGGAAATCACATTGTGATTACGGATCGGGCAAGGAGACGGGCACATGATCACGGAATCGCCGACGGCAGAGGTGACGAACAATGCAGGTCAGAACCGGTTCGAGCTGAGGCTCAACGGGGACCTCGTCGGCATTCTCGGTTATTACGACTTGGACACACGGAGCGCGAAGCGGTCCTCGGCCGCGACGCCGGTGGTCTCGTTCATGCACACAGTGATCGTCGAGGACTTCGGTCACCGGGGGCTCGCCGCGGTGATGGTGCGCCGGTCCCTCGACGCGGCGCGGGCCTACGGCTGGAAGATCCGGCCTGTTTGCACCTATCTCCAGCGATTCGTCGCCGACAACCCCGAGTACCGGGACCTCATCGTCCCCGTGTGAGAACTTCGGGTGCCGATTCGGCCACGATTCGATGGTGACTGGGCAACAAATCGCACCATCGGCCCCAAATCGGGCGACCGGGCCGGGGCGGGACTGCTTCCATGGTGAGGTGTCTCACATCTTCAAGCGACCTCCCGTCCCGGCAGCGGTGGTGACTGCGCCCGCCCCTGTCCTTGCGAACCCGGCGCTCGCGCGCGTCGTGGACAACCCCTCGCACGCCCGCTTCGACCTCTGGGTCGGTGACGAACTGATCGGAATCCTCGGCTATCGCGGCGGAGGGGAGTCGACCGAGTTCACGGGCGGCCGCGGGGAGGTGGTCGCGCTCATGCACACGGTCGTCAAAGAGGAATACGGCGGTCGCGGCTGGGCCGCCGTGCTGGTCGGTGACGTGCTGGCGCTGTCGAGGGAACGCGGCTGGCGGTTGCAGCCGGTCTGCACGTATGTGCAGCGCTACCTGGGCGCCCACCCCGAGGAACTGGACCTGATCGTCGACGAGGACTTCAGTCCGACCCCGAATTCGCCGTAGTCCGACACGGAGAGCGGCACTGACCCTATGCTTCCCCTGACCCGTCGCGGTCGGGGCCGGAAAACGTGGATCCGAAACAGATTTCGGCTTCCCCCGGCACCGCGTGGCGGGCGTCATCTCATCGCTTCGCGTATCGACGCGCCGTGTAACTGGGGGAAGAATGACGATCGTTGCTGCCGTGTCCGAGGGCACCAAGGGCGGGTCGGCTCGAGTGGCCGGGATCTCGGCCGATGTCAGGGCGGGGACGGCCTCGCTGGCCGTCGCGCTCGGCGTCGCGGGGTTCGCGCTCGCCTCGGTGGCCGTCGCGCCGCCCGCGCAGGCCGGCCCCATCCGGGAGTTCGCCAAGTTCGTCGCGACCCAGGTCGAGGCGAGCACCGCGCAGATCAAGCTCGAGTCCGGGCGGTTCGTCCGGGACTCCCAGACGAACGCCATCGCCGCGGTGAACGAGGCGGGCCGCGTCCTGGAGAACCTTCCGCTGAGCCTTGAGGTCGACGGCGCAGTGCAGGGCATCACCTACTCCATCGCCGAGGGCGGCAAGGTCGTGTCGGCGGTCGTGGACACCGCGATCGACGCCGGGGTCGTGGTGGCCACGGAGGTCGTCAACCAGGCCGGTGCCTTCGCCGAGGAGTGCGTGAAGTCCGGGGTGAAGCCCGCGATCGCGGGAGCACTGTCCGGCGCCGTGACCGCGGCGTCTGCCGCGGGCGTTGCCGCGGGTCCGGCCGGGCTGGTCGGCGGGGTGGCCGCGGGTGCCGCCTCGGGTGCGGTGACCGGCTTCGCGGGCGGCTGCGCGGACGGCCTGGTCAGGGAGCTCGTCCGCTAGGTGATCGCCGGTCTGCGCGTCAGTGCGCGCGGACCGCGAGTCGCCAGAGCGAGACCACCTCAGCAGTACGGACGGCGGCCAACGGGTCGCGTCCTTCCGTTCCGCGTCCCTCGGGGCGGGCGCCGCTCGCGCGCGGGTGCCTCGGCCGGGTGTCGGTGCGGCCCAGCACCGTCAGGCCCGCCTGCTCGAACTGGTCCGTCAGCTGTGCCCGCGTGCGCAGGCCGAGTCGCTCGGCCAGGTCGGAGAGCACCAGCCAGCCCTCGCCGCCGGGGTTGAGATGATCCGGCAGGCCTCGGATGAACTCGGTGAGCATGTGCCCCTTGCGGTCGAACACGCCCAACTCGATCGAGGACGTCGGGGCGGCGGGGACCCACGGTGGGTTGCACACCACCAGGTCGGCCGTGCCTGCCGGGTACACGTCGGTGCGGACCAGCTCCACCCGGTCGGCGAGGCCGAGCCGCTGCAGATTGTCGGTCGCGCAGGCCACCGCGCGGGGTTCGATGTCCGTGGCCACCACCCGTCCGACGCCCCGACGTGCCAGCACGGCCGCCAGCACGCCGGTCCCTGTGCCGAGATCGAATGCCGTTCCCGCGGTGGGCAACTGCGCCTCCGCGACCAGGTCGACGTACTCGTTCCTGGTGGGGGCGAACACGCCGTAGTGCGGGTGGATCCGAGCCCCGAGGGCGGGGACCAGCACGCCGCGCCGCCGCCACTCGTGCGCGCCGACCGCTCCGAGCAGTTCCTGTAGGGAGGCCACGCTCGGCTCGGCCGCCTCGCCGTACGCCTCCCGGCACGCGTCCCTGATGTCGGGAGCGCGACGGAGGTCGATGCCGAAGTCCGCGCTGAGCTCGATCAGGACCATGCTCAGGATGCGGGTGCGGTGCGCCCTGGCCTGCCGATGCCGGTGAAAGGTCAGGGCGAGGTCGGGATCGGGCTTGACCTGCTGCCGGTCGAGCCGGCGCTTGAGCGCGTCGAGCAGTTGCCGGGCGCCGAGGAAGTCGCCGCGCCAGAGGATCGCGGTGCCCTCGGACGCGAGCCGCATCGCATCGTCGGCGCGGAGCTCGTCGCCGAAGGTCTCGACCTTCTTCGGCGGTTTGACACTGCTGTTGGACCGCCACGGCGCAGCGCGGCGTTCGCCGGCCTCGAACCATTCGACCTCGGTGCGGTCGGGCTGATCGCGCGGGGTCTCCACGGTGGACTCCTAGCGATGGGGGCGGCGCGACGCCTGCGAAGCACGCCCGGACCGGGCGGACACGGTGGATGAATCGTAGACCGGGCGGAGGAGCGCCCGAAATTTGAGAGCACTGCTCTTGTTTTCTTCGGCATGTTGGTGAACACTGCTCATAAGAGAGAGCGCTGCTCTCGTTATCGAGGAGGCAAGCATGATCGACACGGCACAGAGGGTGGGCACCGATCGCGCACGGATCGCGGCGGCGGCGTTGTTCGGTGTGGCGGGGGTGCTGTTCCTGCTCTACCCCGCGGTCCGGCCCTACTCGGACTACCTGAACCAGGCCACCATGGACGGCGCGCGGGCCTACGCGTCCGGCGCGTGGGTCGCGGCGCACTTCTTCGGGATGATCGGTTTCCTGCTGCTCGGCCTCGCCGTGCAGGCGCTACGGGAGATCCTCCGTGGCACCGAGGGGGACCGTGCCGGCATCGCGGCGACCGTGCTGACCTGGGTCGGGGTCGGCCTGATCCTGCCCTACTACGGCGCGGAGGACTTCGGCTTGCACGCGATCGGCGGGCGCGCGGTCGCGGACGGGACGCCGGAGCTGCTCGACCTGGTCGACGGGGTACGCGGCGGCGGCACCCAGCTGACCATGTTCACGATCGGGCTGCTGCTGGTCGCCGCGGGCGCGGTCACCGCGGCGGTGGGGATCTGGCGGTCCGGGGCGCTGGCCCGATGGAGCGGGGTCCCGCTCGCGGTCGGGTTCGCCCTGTTCATCCCGCAGTTCTTCGGCAGCCCGTGGATGCGCGTCGCGCACGGGGTGCTCGTGGCGGCGGGCGCGCTGTGGCTGGCCGCCGAACTGCTGCGCGCTCGCCGCGTCTCCGGCTAGTCCAACTCGACCACGACCGGGGCGTGGTCGCTGGCGCCCTTGCCCTTGCGCTCCTCGCGGTCGATGGACGCACCGGAGACCCGTTCGGCCAGCGCGGGGGAGCCGAGGACGAAGTCGATCCGCATGCCCTGACGCTTCGGGAACCGGAGCTGCGTGTAGTCCCAGTACGTGTAGACGCCGGGGCCGGGGGTGAACGGGCGGGCGACGTCGACGAAGCCCGCGTCCTGGAAGGCGTCGAAGGCGTCGCGTTCGGGCTGCGAGGTGTGCGTCTTGCCCTCGAACAGCGCCGGGTCCCAGACGTCCTCGTCGGTCGGTGCCACGTTCCAGTCGCCGACCAGCGCGATCTGGGCGGTCGGGTCCTGCGCCACCCACTTCGCGGCGTCGTCGCGCAGGGTGGCCAGCCAGTCCAGCTTGTATTCGTAGTGCGGGTCGCTGAGCTCGCGCCCGTTCGGCACGTACAGGCTCCACACCCGGACCCCGCCACAGGTGGCGCCGATGGCCCTGGCCTCGACGACCGGGGTCGCGATGTCCAGGCTGTCCGCCGCGGGCTTGGCGAAGCCCGGCTGCCCCTCGAAGCCGACCTGCACGTCCTCGAGCCCGACACGGGAGATGATCGCGACGCCGTTCCACTGGCTCAGCCCGACGTGGGCCACCTCGTAGCCGAGCTCGGTGAATCGTTCCGTCGGGAACTGGTCGTCACGGCACTTGGTTTCCTGGATCGCCAGCACGTCGGTGTCGGTACGCACCAGCCAGTCCACGACCCGATCGGTGCGGGCCCGGACCGAGTTCACATTCCACGTCGCCAATCGCATTCGAGGCAGCCTAGTGCGACGGCGGCGACGACGACGGCGCCCCCCTGTGGGTCCGGAGGGCGCCGTCGTTCGTGCGGGCTCGTGCGGCTACCAGGCGGTGCCGGGTGCCGCCGCGTAGCGGTACCGGTGATGGTCGAGCATCCCCATCGTGCGGTACAGGGCGATCGCCGCCTCGTTGTCGGCCACCACCTGGATGTACGCGTGCGTCGCGCCCCGGTCGCGGCCCCAGCGGATCATCTCCGCGCAGATCAGCATCCCGAGCCCGCGCCTGCGGTGGGCGGGCGCCACCTCCACCGCGCTCAGTCCGACCCAGCGTCGGCCGTCGGGCGCCTCGGTCACGGCGGCCCGCGCGATGGCGAGCAGTTCGGTGCTCGGGCTGCCGAGCCGGCCGAAGCCGAGCTCGCCGTCGCGGACGGACCCGAGCACCTCAGGGGCACAGTCCGGCAGCTTTGCCCCGTTGTGGTCGTACAGCGGCAGCCACTGATCGTCCGGCTCGCCGGACACGGTCACCAGCGAATCGCCTTCGGGCAGCGTGAGGTTCGCGATCTCCGCGGCCATCACCAGCACCTCGTCAGAGGTCTCCCAGTCGGTGGGGGCGTTGCCGAGGCGGTCCGGCAGCAACAGCCGCAGCGGCTGATCGCGGTCGGCGTACCACTTCTGCAGGCGCTCGAGGGTGTCGCCGCTGTAGAGGTCGCCGATCCGGTCGGCCTTCCCGAGGGGAGACGCCGAGTTGGCGCGGCCGGTGAACCCGCCACCGGAGCGGGCAAGCCAGCCGTTGATCCAGCTCTGCTCCAGGCCGGGCCAGCCATCGGCGGCGGCCAGCTCGAGCGCGCGGATCTCCCGGCTCAGGATCGGTCGGGCACCGATCGACTTGAGCGCGACGACCTTGTCGGGGACGACCTGCACCACCCGTCCGTCCGGGGCGCGGACCACGACGGCCGGTGTGAGCGACACCAACTCCCCGATGATGTCGGTCAGGGGCTGCGGGTAGCCGGGCGGCAATTCGTATCGCAACACCACCCGGCTACCGAGCACGATGTCAGTCATCGTGGCCGAAGGGATCCTCGACCGTGCCCGGCACCCAGCTCTTGCCCGGGACGCCCCAACCGGAGCGCTTGATGATCTTCTTCGCGGCCCTGGCGTTGCGGCCGATAAGCACGTCGACGTAGAGGAATCCGTCGAGGTGTCCGACCTCGTGCTGGAGCATCCGGGCGAAGAACCCCGTGCCCTCGATCTCCACCGGCGAACCGTCGGCCTCGGTGCCGGTCACCTTGGCCCAGTCGGCGCGGCCGGTCGGGAACTGCTCGCCGGGAACGGAGAGGCAGCCCTCCTCGTCGTCGTCGGGGTCCGGCATGGTCTCGGGGATCTCCGAGGTCTCGAGCACCGGGTTGACCACGGCGCCGCGACGGCGGATCGAGTTCCCGTCGCCGTCGACGTCGGGGCAGTCGTAGACGAACAGTCGCATCGGGACGCCCACCTGGTTCGCCGCCAGACCGACGCCGTTCGCGACGTCCATCGTCTCGTACATGTCAGCGATCAGCTCGGCGATTTCCGCCGGCGATTCGGTGACGGGCCGCGTGGGCTCATGGAGCACCGGATCGCCCACGATCCGGATCGGAAGTATTGCCATTTGAGCAAGGATAGTGGGGCGCCCGGACGCGACGCGCCAGCACCGCAACCAGGCCGCGCCCGTGCGGATCATGGTTGAATAATCCCCGGAAGAACAGATATGTAATTCGTTGCCCGGTAATCGTGAAGCCAGCCGGGTCGTCGGGGAACTTTGGTTTCGATGCATCACGCGAGAGCAGTGGCGTTGGGCGAGAGCTCGAAGTTGAGGGAGTGAGATGGACGGGGCAGCGGCGCGTAACCGGAATTCCGAGCAGACCGACCCGCAGGACGCGAACGCGATCGGCGAGGACGGACTGACCCGCCGCGACCACGACATCCTGTCCTTCGAGCGCCAGTGGTGGAAGTACGCGGGCGCCAAGGAAGAGGCCATCAAGGAACTCTTCGACATGTCCGCCACCCGCTATTACCAGGTGCTGAACGCGCTGGTCGACCGCCCCGAGGCCCTCGCAGCCGACCCGATGTTGGTCAAGCGACTGCGCCGGCTGAGGGCGAGTAGACAGAAGGCGCGAGCCGCACGTCGCCTCGGATTCGACATCACCTAGGTGTCGGCGGACGCGGCGCGGCCTCTAAGGTCATTCGAGTGAGCACTCCTGAGCAGCCACCGAGCGGACCGCCGCTGCGTGCGTTCGCGATGGTCCTGATTGCGCTCGCGATCGCCTTTGCCGGTATCGGCGCCATGGCGCTGTCCGGAAACGATTCCGAGTCGGAGCAGCCCGAGACCACTTCGAGCGTGGCGCGGGCGGCGGGCAACGGGGCCGCCTCGGTCACCTCCGCCAAGCCGCCTGCCGCGGTCACCTCGGCCAGGCCGCCCGCCGCGATCACGTCGACCACGGCTGCCGCCACCACCACGACGGCGCCGGTGCTGGACAAGTCGGCCGTGTCGGTCCGGGTGCTCAACAACAGCACGGTCAGCGGCCTGGCCGCGCAGACCGCCAGGACCATCGAGTCCGACGGCTGGACGGTCGGCGAGACCGGCAACTACAGCGACGGCTCGGTGAGCTCGACCACCGTCTACTACTCGGCCTCGTCGCCTGCGGAGAAGGCGGCCGCGACGGAGATCGCCGCGACGCTGGGTGTGTCCGCCGAGCCACGGTTCCCCGGCATCACGAGCGCGTCGCCCGGCGTCATCGTGATCGTCACCGCGCCCTAGGTGGACGCACCAGCGGACAACCGTTCCGCGCGCGCGTCTATGATCAGTTCACTGCCAGCCCATCTAGAAGGAGCGGTTTGATGGCCCTGCTTACCCGACGCGACTCGCACCTCGGCGGTGCCGAGAATGCACGCCGTCCCGCCCGCGTGTCCTGGCGCGTCGTCGCCCCGATGGTCGCGATCGCGGCCGTTGGCCTCACCGCGTGCTCCAACGGCCAGGAGCCGAGCGACGTCCCCGGTACCACCCCTCCGGTGTGGACGGGAGCGTCCGTGCCGGGCCACGGCGCGGCAGAAGGTGGCCACGGATCGGCGGCCGAAGAGGGCGCGATCTCCGTCGAGCTCAAGGACGCGAAGGGTGCCGAGGTCGGTACCGTCCGCTTCACCGAGGGTGACGGGTTCGTCCAGGTCTCGGTCGAGGCCGAGCACCTCACCCCCGGCTTCCACGGACTGCACGTCCACGAGGTCGCCAAGTGCGAGGCGAACTCGGTGGCGCCGTCCGGCGGCGCGCCCGGCGACTTCCTTTCCGCCGGTGGGCATTTCCAGGCGGAGGGTCACACGGGACATCCCGCGAGCGGCGACCTGACCTCGCTGCAGGTGCGCGAGGACGGCACCGCGGAGCTGGTCACCACCACCGACGCCTTCACCCTCGAGGACCTGCGTAACCACGGCAAGGGCACCGCGATCATGGTGCATGCCGGCGCGGACAACTTCGCCAACATCCCGACGCGGTACACCCTCCCGGAGAACGCTCCTGTGCCGGACCAGGCCACGCTGGCCACCGGTGATGCCGGCGGCCGCGTCGCCTGCGGCGTCATCGAGTAGACACTGATCGCTCAGAACGACCCCTCACCGCCACGGTGGGGGGTCGTTCTGGTGTTCGCCGGTGCAGGTCCCGGTGACGGCGGCAGCCGGATCGCTGTGGTTGGATTCCCAGTGTGGGAGTCCACTTCGCCGGTTCGCCCCGGCCGACAATCGGCGTCGAGTGGGAGATCGCCCTGGTCGACAAGGCCACCCGCGATCTCTCGAACACCGCGGGACAGATCTTCGACGCGGCGCACTCCCTCGCGGGTGGTGAGTCACCGCGCCTGCACAAGGAGCTGCTCCGCAACACCGTCGAGCTGGTCACCGGGATCTGTGACACCGTCGGCGAGGCGATCGACGACCTGAGCGAGACCCTGCACCTGGTGCGCCGGGTCGCCGACCCGATCGGCGTCGACCTGTTCTGCGCGGGCACCCATCCGTTCGCGGAATGGTCCACCCAGCAGCTGACCCGCAGCCCGCACTACGACGAGATGATCGAGCGCACCCAGTGGTGGGGACGTCAGATGCTGATCTGGGGTGTGCACGTGCACGTCGGGATCTCCTCGGCCGATCGGGTCTTCCCGATCCTCAACGCGTTGCTGGTGAAGTACCCTCACCTGCTTGCGCTTTCCGCCTCGTCGCCGATGTGGACCGGCGTGGACACCGGGTACGCCAGCAACAGGGCATTGATGTTTCAGCAGCTGCCGACGGCCGGTCTTCCGTTCCAGTTCGAAACCTGGTCGCAGTTCGAGGGATTCGCCCACGATCAGATCAAGACCGGCGTCATCGACAAGCTCGGTGGGCTGCACTGGGACATCAGGCCCGCACCGCAGTGGGGGACCATCGAGGTGCGCGTCTGCGACGGCGTCTCCACCCGGACCGAGCTGGGCGCGATCGTCGCCCTCATCCACTGCCTGGTGGTGTATTTCGACCGCAAGCTCGACGCGGGCGAGGAGCTGCCGGGGATGCCGCCGTGGCACGTGCAGGAGAACAAGTGGCGGGCCGCGCGGTACGGGCTCGACGCGGAGATCATCCTCGACGCCGACAGCAACGAGCGACTGGTCACCGACGACCTGGACGATCTGCTGGAACAGCTGATGCCGGTGGCGAGGTCGCTCGGTTGCGCCGACGAACTGGCGCGGGTGGCCGACATCCCGCGGCGCGGCGCGTCCTACCTCCGTCAGCGCGAGGTCGCCGCGGCCTCCGGCGGTGACCTGACACTCGTCGTCGATTCCTTGGTGAACGAGCTCGACACGTAAGGCCGCGTTCATGCTCCGTTTACTATGGACCGGTGGTGATCAACGACTCACCGGTCTCAGGGACCGGTCGGCTCTCGTTGCGGTCGCACCCCATCCTCATCTCGGCGGGCGTGGTCCTGGTCGCGGCCCTGGTCGCGCTGCAACTGGCCGCGATGCGCTACGGCTTCGAGGGACCGCTGCACAGCCTGGCCAAGGATTTCGTCGGCACTCCCAAGTCGATGTCGCTGCCGTGGGCGGGATTCGCGCTCGCGCTCGTGGGGCTCACGAACCCGCAGCGGATCCGCGCGCTGGCCGCCGCGGTGGTCCTCGACCTGCTGTTCGCGGCGGGTCGGTTGCTGTTCGACGGGCCCGTCGCCATCGGGAACGGCCCCACCCTCGTACTGACCGGGATCGGGCTCTACGCGACGGTGGCCTGGACCGGCGACCAGCGTCGTAGCGCGCTGCGCGGCGTCGGGCTCGGCGCGCTGCTGATCCTGGCCACCAAGGTCGGCGATGTCTGGCTGCAGATCACCGTGCTGACCCGCCCGCTGGTGCTCGACGAATACGTGCAGCTCGCCGACCGGGCGCTGGGCAATCCGTCCTGGGTGATGGGCGGCGTCGTCGATTCGCTCGGCAGCGTCGGCTACGGGGTTCTGCACTGGGTGTACATCGAGCTGCCGGTCGCGGCGATCGTCGTCGCCCTGTATCAGCTCCGCAACGGCTGGCCGTCGCACTACCTGGTGCGCACCTTCCTGCTCATCGGGCTGATCGGTCCGCTGTTCTACCTGCTCTTCCCCGTGGTCGGCCCGGACTTCGCCTTCGGCACCGCGGGCGCGGGCTCCCAGCTCGGCAACTACTGGCCCGCCGTGGTGCCGAATGTCGTCGACCCGGCTGCGATCCCGTTCGACAGCCCGGCGCCGCGCAATTGCATGCCCAGCCTGCACACCGCCTGGGCGCTGGCGATCTTCATCCACTCGCGGAGCGGTCCGCGGTGGCTGCGCTGGGGTGGCACCTTCTGGCTGGTGTGCACGCTGATGGCCACCCTCGGGTTCGGCTACCACTACGGCGTCGACCTGGTCGCGGGCGTCGTGCTGTGCCTGACCCTGGAGTCCGCGCTGCGCGATCCCGAGCGGGGCTGGGGCCGGTTCCGCGTGCGGCTCGTGGTCGGCGGGGCGGTCGCGTTCGCGGCGCTGCTGCTCGGCTATCGGTACCTCGCGGTCGAGATCGCGGAGTACCCGCTGTTCTTCGGTCCGCTGATCCTCGGCGTCATGGGCGCCGTGGTGCTCGGGTTCTATGCGAGCTTCTTCGCCGCACCGGGGACCGCGCTCGGTCGGTGGGGCGGACGGGTCGAGGCAGACCCGGTTCCGGTGCGCGCCGCGAGCTAGCGGACGAGGCCGCTCGGCGGGTCCGAACCGCGCCGCGGGCGGGGTACGGCTGCACGTCTCGGGGTCGGTCCGCTACGGTGACCTCGATTCGACGGACTGAGTGAGGAATTCGGCGGGCCGCAACCACAGGCGTCCCTTCCGGTTACCCGCGAGCCACTGTCGACGGGAAACGGTGGAGGACGCGTGCGGGAGTCTGTGGGAGTGACGCTCGGCAAGGAGGGCGTGCGGGCGGTCCTCATCGACACCCACGTGCCCGGTCTCGGGCCGGTGGACAGCCGCTTCGAGGACCGCGCCGGAGACGATGTCGGGCAGGCCGTCTGGGCCACCGAGCAGATGGTGGACCGGGCAAGGCGGATCGGACTGAACCCGACGGCGGTCGGGATCGTCGCCGCGGACCCGGCTGCGGCGGAGGCGATCAAGGCGAAGCTGGGCAGCGACGGCGTGCCGGCCGTCACGGTGGTCGGTGCGGCCGAGGCCCGGCTGGCCTTCCTTCGCTCGATACCCGAGTTGGCAGGCGCCCGTACCGCTCTCGTTCTCGCCGAGTGGCCGGGCGAGGTGCTCGCCCACGCGGTCGACCTACGGTCCGGTGCGGCGCAGGCAGGCGTCCAGCGGGTGACCGCGGGGACGTTCAGTGAGGTGTCCTTCACCACCGCGCTGCTGGAGGACATGCAGTCGGGTGCCCCGCGTGGCAAGGTCGCCGTCGTCGTGCTGGGAATCCGGCCGTCCGAGACGAGCGTGATCCGTTCCGCCGCCGCTGCGCTCGGGCTGGCCGCCGTTGTCCCGTATGCCGGCCGGTGGCATCTGGCGACCGGCGCCGCGATCAGCGCTGCGGAAGTGCAGACGTCCGTGCCCGCCGCGTTCGCGGCGACGGCGGCGGGGGAGACGAAGGCACTTCCCAAGGGAAAGGTGCTCGCCGGTGCGGCCGCGGTCGTCGCGGTCCTGCTCGCCGGTCTCACGGCCGTACTGGTGACGCCGGCTCCGTCCCCCACGTCGACGCAGGGACCGGTCGCGCCGACCACACCCGAGCGCAGCGATGTCTCCGAGTTGAAATCGCCCGGTCTCCCCGTGGACCCCTGTGCGCGGGTCGGCGCACCCGGACCCACCACCGCGCCGGCCAGCTGGCGCGCGGGCGGGCTCAGCTATTCGGTGCGGTTGGTCAGCGACCCCGACCCGTCGCAGCCCGACCCGGCCGACCTGCCGGCGCCACACAAGCCGCGAGCGTCGGGCACGCCGGGTGCTTCCGGTGCCCCAGGGCCGTCGGGTTCGCCGGGACCGTCAGGTGTGCCGGGAACGTCAGGTGTGCCGGGATCGCCGGGAACGTCGGGGACGTCGCCCGCCGACCCGTGTGGCCGCTGACGTATGAATCGCGCCGCGAGCTAGTCGTTCTGGTGGCGTCTGTTCCGAAAACCACCCGAGAACAACTAGTTCGCGGAACCATGCATCGGTGATGAGTCGACGCGGTGCGGTGTTTCTGGCGTTGGCCACTGCGTTGGCAGGGTGTGGATACATTCACGGGCCCGCGCCCGTCCGGGAGCCTGCGGAGATCGTGAGCGCGGCGACGTGCCGGATGCCGGTGGACCTTGATGGGATAGCGACGACACCGCCGGATCTCGTGGCGATGCAGCCGCGACCTGGCACCGTTCCCGACGACTTCGAGCCGGTGGCGGCCATCACCTGCGACCCGACCTCAGCTCGAACCATCAACGCCGATCTGACGGCCAGTTTTGCCGAGCATCGGTGGGAGGGAGATTTTTCCGGGGCGATCGCGAAGCTGAACGCGCCGTCCGAGGGAAGCCGCCTCGACCAGGGCACCTGCGGGATCGCCAGCATGGTGGCCATTCCGGATCTGTGGCTGATCGACGCCGCGGGTCGGGCGATCCGGCCGTCGTATCCGGTCGACGAATGCAAGTTTCAGCGTATCGGCGGATTGAGGGCGGTCGAGGCGCTCGAGAACGTCGGGCGGGTCGATCATCGCGTCCAGCTGCGGCCCGATGGGGTGGAGCAGCTGATGGGGTGCGGCACGGTTCCTGCCCTGCCTGTGGCTGGAGCGGGCGTTCTGGTCCCAGGCGACTACTCGGTGCGGAGTTCGGTGTGTCGATACCGATTCGATGCCGCTGGTGTCGCGTTCGCCGGGGCGGAGAGCCTGTGGGACAGTCTCGACCCGTACTTCGAGGCGCTCGAACCGGCTCCGCCCTGCACGTCGACGGCGAGTGCGGCCGCGGGAACCAGTCTGTCCCTGTTGGGTCCCGAGTACACCGCGCCGGTACCCGTCCTGATCGAGCTCGATGGTTGCCGCCGGGTCCTCGTCGACGGTTTTGTTCCGGTCTTGGCGTCGCCGGAACTGCTCGCACTCGTCGCGTAACACATGAATCGCGCCGCGAGCTAGTCGTTTTGGTGGCGTCAGTGCCGAAAACTGCCCGAGAACAACTAGCTCGCGGATAGGTTCCCGCGGATGGGCCGCGTACCGAAGCTTCCTGCCGGGCCGATCCGTCGCGCGACGCTGCTGCAGACGATGACGGCGTGGCAGATCTCGCGCGACTACACGCCCGTGTTGAACGGGGTGTACGTGCGGTCCGACCAGCCCGTCGACTACCCGCAGCGGTCGCGGGCGCTGGGCGTCGCGTTCCCGGACGGGGTGCTGTCCGGGTGGTCGGCCGCCGCGCTGCACGGGTACCGGTACGTCCCCGAGCGGGTAGAACCCGAGCTGATCCTGCCGCGCCCGGCGAGGCGTCGGGTGGGTGTGCGGTTCGGATACGGTGCGCTGGCCGTCGACGAGCACGAGGACGTCTACGGGTACGAGCTGACCTCACATCTGCGGACCGCGTACGACTTGGGCCGCCGACTGCCGCTCGACCGGGCCGTCGAGGCGGTCGACGGGCTCTGCAACCTCGGTCGTTGCGACCCCGATGGGCTGCACGCGCTGATCGAGCGGCATCGCGGAGACCGGGGGCTCAAGCAGTTGCGTCGGGTCGTCGAACTGGCCGACGGCGGCGCGGAGTCCCCGTGGGAGACGCGGACCCGACTGCTGGTGGTGCGCGCGGGATTCGAGAAGCCCGAGACCCAGGTGCTGTTGGTCGACGGGGACGGCCGACTCGTCGCGCAGGTGGACATGGCGTGGCCGACGTACCGGGTGGTGCTCGAGTACGACGGTGACCACCACCGGGAACGGGACCGCTACGCGCGGGACATCCGCCGCACGAACAGCATTCGTCGTCTCGGGTGGGATGTCGTGGTGGCCACGAAGGAGATGGTCCTGCGGCACCCCGATGAACTGCTCGAGCGGGTCGCCTCGGCGCTACGGGCAGGCGGCGCGACGGACCTGCCGGCGGGGAACGGTCGTCGGTAGCCTGGGCGAGAGCTGGAAGGGGGGACGCGGATGCACGCTGTGGTGGCGATTGCAGCCCTGGTGGCCGCCTGTGTCGCCCTGGACCAGGTCGGGCTGTGGGCAGAGCGGCGCGGGTGGATCTATTGGCGCAAGCGCAGACCGCCGGTCGACGGTGGTGCGGTCACCGGCGCGTTCGGGGAGATCCAGTCGCTGCTGTCGCCCTCGCACCGGCACGTCGTCGACGAGCAGCGGACGCAGAAGTCGCTGCGGCACGACGCGTCGAGCGGCGACGGCACCCGGATGCGGATCGACCTGGGCGGCGGTACGGTCCGGCTCGACCCACCGCGCGGCTCAAGCGACTGAGCTACTCCGGCCCGTCCTTGCGGTCGAGGTCCCCGACGATGCCGAGCCCGTCGCGACTGCGCTGCTCGCGGTAGGCCACCCGACCTACTGTGTGCGCGATGACCGGTGCGGTCAGCAGGGTGAACAGCCCGACCAGCACCAGCATCCAGATGTCGACGTTGCCGCGGAGCCGGATCACCGCCCCGATCAACACCAGCACCAGGCCGATCACCTGGGGCTTGGTCGCGGCGTGCATGCGGGAGAGGGTGTCCGGGAAGCGCACGATCCCGATCGCGGCGGTCATGGCGAGCAGCGCGCCCAGCAGGATGAGAACGGCGGCGACGACCTCGAGCACGGTGTTCACTGGTCGTCACGCACCCGGAACCGCGCCACGCTGACCGAGCCGACGAAGCCGACAAGGGAGAGCGCGACGATGGCGGGCACCAGCGTGGTGTCGAGGCTGTAGGCGGCCCACACCGAGAGCCCGCAGATGGCCACCGCGACCAGGGTGTCCATCGCGACCAGACGGTCCAGCGTGGACGGACCGTCGAGCAGTCGGAACGAGGTCATCACGGCGGCCACCGACAGCATCACCCCGGCGATCACGAGCACTGTCGTCACGGCAGATCCTTTCGGTCGGTGGGCTTGAGCGCGGAGGGGTCGAAGACGGGGTTGTCCACGTGCCACGGCGAGGGCTTCCACTCCTCGTCGCGCTCGAACGAGGCGATGAACAGTCGCTCCAGCTGCCGCACGGTCCGGTAGAACTGGTCGACGGCCTTGTCGGTGCCCACGTCGAGCACGTGCACGTACACCATCCGCTTGACCTGATCGACCTCCAGCACCATGGTGCCGGGGATCAGGTTGAGCACGTCGATGCACAGGGTCAGCACCAGATCGGACTTGATGGCCAACCGGGCGCGCAACACACCGGTCACCGGGGGCGGACCGGGACGAACCGCCAGCCAGGCCACCTGCGCGCTCGACTGCGCCGCGTACACAATGCAGAGCCCGACCAGCTTGGCGATCGACCACAGGTGGATCCGGCCCTCGACCGGTACCCGGGGTAGCGGGAGCAGCACCATGATCAGCACCCCGACGGCCAGGCCGCCGAGGATGTTCGCGACGCTGATGTTGCCCCACAGCAGGATCCACACCGTGGTCAGCCACACCAGGACCCCGACGCGGAGCACCCGTTCCCGGTTCATCGCGTACCCCCCGCCGCGGCCGCCTGCTCGGCGTATCCGGGTCCGAGGACGGCGTCGATGTAGATCGAGCGGTCCCGCAGGTCCGCGGCCGCGCGGTCGGTGATCGCGATGAACTGGCCGGCGAACAGGGTCAGGGCCAGGCCCACCACGACCACGCCGATCGTGGGGATCAGCATCAGGGCCGGCATCCGGCCGACGTCGGCGCGGTCGTCGAAGGCGATGTCCTCCTCGGACTCGTCGATCAGGGCGGACGGACTGACGTCGGCGAGGTCGCCCTCGGGGGCGTCGGCGCGCGAGCGCCAGAATGCCTTCGTCCAGACCCGGGCCACCACGTACAAGGTGAGCAGGCTCGTGACGGTGCCGCCCGCGACCAGCACCCAGGACAACGCGCTCGGGTGCGCGACGCCCGCCTGCAGCAGGGCGACCTTCCCGATGAAGCCGGAGAACGGCGGGATGCCCGCCAGGTTCAGCGCGGGCACCAGGAACACCAGCGCCAGCACCGGGCTGGCCGCGGCCAGCCCGCCGAGCCTGCGCAGCGAGGACGACCCGGCCTGCCGCTCGATCAGGCCGACCACCAGGAACAGGGCGGTCTGCACGATGATGTGGTGGGCGACGTAGTAGATGGCGCCGGACAGGCCCTGCTGGGTGGACAGCGCGATGCCGAACACCATGTAGCCGATGTGGCTGACCAGGGTGAACGAGAGCAGTCGTTTGATGTCGGTCTGCGCGATGGCGCCGAAGATGCCGACCAGCATGGTGAGCAGGCCGCAGATCATCAGCACGTTGTCGAGCTCGCCCTGCGGGAACAGCAGGGTGTGTGCCCGGATGATCGCGTACACACCGACCTTGGTGAGCAGGCCCGCGAACACAGCCGTCACCGGGGCGGGCGCGGTCGGGTACGAGTCGGGCAGCCAGGTCGAGAGCGGGAACACCGCGGCCTTGATGCCGAACGCGACCAGCAGCACGCCGAAGACCGCGGTCCTGGTGCCGACCGGGATGCCGTCGAGCCGGGTCGCCATCTGGGCCAGGTTGAGGGTGCCGGTGGCGGCGTAGGCGAGGGCGATGCCGACCAGGAAGATCAGCGAGGACACCATCGAGACCATCACGTAGGACACGCCCGCGCGCACCCGGTCGGCGCTGGCGCCGAGCGTCAGCAGTACGAACGACGCGGCGAGAAGCACCTCGAACCCGACGTACAGGTTGAACAGGTCGCCCGCAAGGAACGCGTTGGAGATGCCCGCGGTCAGCGCCAGGTAGGTGGGCAGGAAGATCGACACCGGCTGGCGTTCGGTGCCGTCGTGGATGCCCTGCCCGACCGCGAATCCCATGACGGCGAGCAGCACGATGCTCGAGACCACCAGCATCACCGCCGACAGCTGGTCCACCACCAGGGTGATGCCGATCGGCGAGTCCCAACCGCCGACCTGCAGCGTGGCGATGCCGTCGCGGTCGGTGAGGTACAGCAGCAGGCAGGCGACGACCAGGCCGATCACGAGCGCGGACATGGTGACCGCGCGCTGGAACCGCGGTCTGCGGCCGCCGATGAGGGTGACCGCCGCGGCCAGCATGGGCACCAGCACGGGCAGCGGTATCAGGGTGTGGATCAGATCGGGGGACAGGGTCATTCGCGATCACCGCCAGGAACTCGGAGCGGTTCGTCGCCATCCGAGTCGAACTCGTCGAAGTCGCCCTCCCGCAGGTCCTCGTAGCACTCGAGGTCCTCGAGGTTCTTGAGCTGTTCGAGCGGGATCGGATTGCCCTTGTCGTCGAAGGCGTCGCCGCCGAAGGTGGAGTCGCCGGTGATCGGGTCGTCGGAGCGGTCGTGATCCGGTGCCTCGGCGGGGCTGCGGCGGCGGATCACCTTGGTGTCCTCGGGGTCGTTCTCGACCGCGTCCTTGGTGTTGATCTTGTACGACCGGTAGGCCAGCGCCATCACGAACGCCGCGATGCCCATCGTGATCACGATCGCGGTCAGGATCATCGCCTGCGCCAGCGGGTCGGCCATGTTGTCGTACACCGCGTTCGTCCGCCCGACGATGGGCGCGCTGCCCGGGGGCCCGCCGACGGTGAGGATGAGCAGGTTCACGCCGTTGCCGAACAGCAGCAGCCCCAGCAGCATCTTGGTGATGCTGCGCTCGAGCAGCAGGTACACCCCGCAGGCGATCAGCACGCCGACCACGATGAGGATGCCGAAGTTCGCGCTCATCAGGCGTTCACCTCGACCTCTGCGTCCAGACGCGCGCCGAGGCTGCGCAGCACGTCGAGCACGAGTCCGACCACGATCAGGTACACACCGAGGTCGAAGAAGATCGCGGTCACCATCTTGATGTGGCCGAGCAGCGGCAGCGTGACCTCCAGGGTCGCGGAGGAGAGCGCGGGGGCGCCGAGGAACAGCGACGCCATCGCGGTGCCCGCGGAGAACATCAGGCCGAGCCCGAGGATCTTGCCCGCGTCGATGGGGACCGCCTCGCCGAGCTCGTAGCGACCGCCCGCCAGGTACCGGAGCACCAGCGCCAGGCCCGCGGTGAGCCCGCCCGCGAAGCCGCCGCCCGGCGCGTTGTGGCCGGAGAAGAAGAAGTAGACGGACAGCACCATCATCGTCGGGAAGATCATCCGGGTGGTGATCTCCAGGACCAGCGACCGGTGCCGGGGGTCGATCAGGTCGCCGCCGCGCAGCCAGGTGGTCTCCGAGCTCGACGCGGCTTCCTCGGCCCCCGGCGCGTCGGACACGCGTGGCGCGGTGCCGAACCGACGGGTCCGGAACACCAGCGAGGCGACGCCGGTCGCGGCGACCAGCAGCACCGAGATCTCGCCGAGGGTGTCCCACGCGCGGATGTCGACCAGCAGCACGTTCACCACGTTCTTGCCGTTGCCGATCGTGTAGGCGGCCTCGGGCAGCTGCAGCGAGATCGGCGCGGTGTTGCGGGCGTTCATCGCGTACGCACCGAGCGCCGTGACTGTGGCGCCGACCGCGGCGCCGAGCAGGGCGCGCGGCACCTTGAAGCCGACCGACTGCCGCTCGTCGGTCTCGGCGGGCAGCTTGCGCAGCACCAGCACGAAGATCACCAGGGTCAGCGTCTCCACCAGGAACTGGGTCAGGGCCAGGTCCGGCGCGCCGTCGAGGGCGAAGATGACGCCGCAGCCGTAGCCGCCGACGCCGACCAGGATGACGCTGGCCAGGCGGTTGCGCATCACGGTCGCGGCGAGTGCGGCGGCGATCATGATCAGCCCGACCGCGAACTGGATCGGGGACTCCCACAGCCGCAGATTGACCCCGGTGTCGGTGTTCAACACCAGCAGGATCGTCGGCAGCAGCACCAGGGTGACGAGGATCGACGCCTGCGTCAGCGGCAGCGAACCGCGCTGGGTGGTGCCGGTCAGCTTGATCGAGATGGTGTCCATCGCGCGCAGGGTGGCGTCGTACACGCGGTCGGCGTTGCCGAGCGGCGGATGCTCGAAGCGCAGCCGGCTGACCCAGCGGTGCGCGACGAACAGCACGGCGCCGCAGCCGATCACCAGGATGGTCAGATACAGCGGCAGGCCGAAACCGTGCCACAGCGCGAGGTGGTAGTCGGCGTTCCCGTCGGCGGGCAGCGTCTGCGCGTACGGGCTGAGCAGGCGGTCCATCACCGGGGCCGCCAGGCCTGCGGCGAGTCCGCCGACGGCGAGCAGGGCGGGGACGAACAGGAACAGCGGGCCGGCGGCGTGCATGCCCTGGACGGCGGGGCTCGGCCGCTTGAGCTGCTTGCGGCCGAACGCGCCCCAGATGAACCGGATGCTGTACGTCACGGTCAGGATCGAGCCGGCGACGACCGTGGCGAGCACCAGGGTCCGCACGGGCGGGCTCAGCGCGTTGGTGGTGGCGATCGCCTCGAGGGCGCCCTCCTTGCCGACGAAGCCGAGGAAGGGCGGCAGCCCCGCCATGCTGGCGGCGGCGAGGACCGCGATGACGCACAGCGCGGGGGCGCGCTTGCCCAGGTGGGCGAGCTTGCGGATGTCTCGGGTGCCGGTGGTGTGGTCGATGACGCCGACCACCATGAACAGCGCGGCCTTGAACATCGCGTGTGCGACCACCATGGTGATGCCTGCCAGCGCGGCGTTCCGGTCGCCGATGCCGACCAGGGTGATGAGGAAGCCGAGCTGGCTGACGGTGCCGAAGGCGAGGATCAGCTTCAGGTCGAAGGCCCGCAGCGACCGCCAGCCCGCGAGCAGCATCGACGCCAGCCCGAGCGTGATCACGGTGACCCGCCACGGTGCGGAGTCGGCGAACCCGGGCGCGAGCCGAGCGACGAGGTAGATGCCCGCCTTCACCATCGCCGCCGCGTGCAGGTAGGCGCTGACCGGTGTCGGGGCGGCCATCGCGCCCGGCAGCCAGAAGTGCATCGGCACGATGGCGGACTTCGACAGCGCGCCGATGAGGACCAGCACCACACCGACGCCAGCGAGCCAGCCGCCGGGCGGGTCGGCGAGCAGGTCGGAGATCAGGTAGCTGCCGCCGACCTGGCCGAGGATGAGGAAGCCGACCAGCATCGCGAGGCCGCCCGCGGTGGTCACCAGCAGCGCCTGGGTGGCGGCCCGGCGGCTCGACGCCCGCTCCGCGTAGTGCCCGACCAACAGGAACGAGAGCACCGTGGTCAGTTCCCAGAAGATGTAGAGGATGAGCATGTTGTCGCTGGTGACCAGGCCGAACATGGCGCCGGCGAACGCGACCATCTCGGCGGCGAAGATGCCGAGGCGGGGCTCGTCGTCGGTGAAATACCGCGAGCAATAGACCAGCACGAGGCTGCCGATCCCGAGGATCAGCGCGGACATGATCGCGGCGAGGGCGTCGAACCGCATGTCGATGTCCATCGACAGCCCGGGCGCCCACTGTATGTGCAGGCTCTGCTGCGTACCCCAGTTCTTGATCACCCAGCCGAGGCTCGCCAGCGGCACCAGGGCGAGCGGGAGGAATGCGTTGCGGCCCATCGCTCGCACCACAAGCGGCGCCAGGACGGCGGCGATCGCGTGGGCAAGCAGGACAGCGAGCAATGGGCACTCCGTCGTTTGTTCGTGTGCGGCGGCGGGGTGTCAATACGCCCCGGAGGTACCCGGGGCTCGATGTCCGAGTTTAGTGGATGCCGTTGGCCGCTTCGCGACCCGTGCGCGGTTGGCGAGTCCCTGGACTTGCTATGTGCGCACGGGCGCGTGAGCGCCTACCGTGTCCGCATGGCCGAGATCAGGACCGTCGCCCTCGCCCACATCCGGGACCGCCGCATGCTGCAGGCCCGCTCCGCAGGCAAGTCGGCCTTCTACATGGCAGGCGGCAAGATCGACCCGGGCGAAACCCCGGAAGAGGCCCTGCACAGGGAGATTCGTGAGGAGCTCGATGCGGGCGTCGTCGAGGGCACGCTCAGCACGCTCGGCGTTTTCGAGGCGGAGGCCTTCGGGCACCCGGCCGGGACCCGGCTGCACATGACGTGTTTCCTCGCGGACCTGACGGATGAGCCGACCGCGACGAGCGAGATCGCAGAGCTCGGGTACTTCACCGTCGACGAGTACGCCGCGATGCCGGAGACCGCACCCGGCTCGCGGCTGGTGTTCGAGCGGCTGCAGGCGCTGGGTCTGGTGGACTGACCCGTGATCTTCACCGCGGCGCACCTCGAGGGCATCAGGTCCGGCGCGGTGACGCTCGCGTTCCGGCGGTGGGACCGCGCGCGGGTGCGGGCGGGGTCGAGCCAGCGGACTGCGGTAGGGGTGATCGCGTTCGACGCCGTCGAGGAGATCACGCCCGCGGAGGTGTCGGACGCCGACGCGGAGGCGGCCGGGTTCCCGTCGGCCGAGAAGATGCTCGCCTTCGTCGACAAGAAGGCGCACGGTCCGATCCTGTACCGGATCGCGCTGCGCTACGGCGGCGCCGATCCGCGCCAGGCGCTACGGGAGAACGCCGAGCTGTCGGAGGCCGAACTGGAGAAGCTGAGGCGGCGGCTGGCGCGGATGGACGCGAACGGGGCCTGGACCGAGGCCACCCTGCGCCTGATCGGCGAACGGCCCGCGGTGGTCTCGACCGAGCTGGCGGAGGCGATGTCGATGGAGCGGCAGCCGTTCAAGATCCGGGTGCGCCGGCTCAAGGAACTCGGGCTCACCGAGAGCCTGGAGGTCGGCTACCGGCTGAGCCCGCGGGGCAGGCGGGTGCTCGACACCGTCTTCGCCGACGGCGCGGGCGCCTGACGATTCCCCCTCCCGCCCGCGGTCGGGAGGGCTAGATTCCGGAGATGGACTCGCCTCGCTTGTCCCGTCGTACCGTTCTGCGCGGTGCCGCGTTCGGCCTGGGCGCCGCGGCGTTCGGCCCGCTCGCCACCCATACCGCCGCGGCACAGGCCGCGCCGCCGGGCGGCAAGACCGCGATCGTCGTCGGCAGCGGCTTCGGCGGCGCGGTGGCCGCCCTGCGGCTGGGCATGGCGGGCATCGAGACCACGGTCCTCGAGCGCGGCAGGCGCTGGCCGATCGATCCGGCGGGCAACACGTTCGCCACCCTGGACGCGCCGGACGGCCGCGCGTCCTGGCTGCACGACCGGCCGTACATCAACCCGCTGACCCAGCTGCAGCCGATCCAGCGCTACGTCGGCGTCGTCGACGAGGTCAGGGGCAACGGCATCAACTCGGTCTACGGCGCAGGCGTGGGCGGCGGTTCGTTGGTGTTCGGCACCTACACCCCGCAGCCGCGACGGCGCGACTTCGAGCAGGTCTTCCCGCGGCAGATCGACTACGGCGAGCTGGACCGGGTGTACTACCCGCGGGCGCGGGCGTCGCTCGGCACCTCGCCGCTGCCCGCCGATCTGCTCGCCCACCCCGCCTACAAGGGCGCGCGGGCGTGGCTCGCCGACGTCGCGGACTACGGCGGTCAGCCGTCCTTCCACGACTTCTGTGTCGACTGGGACCTGGTGCGCGAAGAGCTGGCCGGGACGCGGCGCCCGTCGGTGACCGTCGGCGAGGGCCCGTACGGCATCAACTCCGGGGCGAAGAACAGCGTCGATCACAACTACCTGCCGAGGGCCGAGGCGACAGGCAACGTCACGGTGCTGCCGCTGCACGAGGTCGTCGAGATCCGGGAGGTGCAGGGGCAGAGCGGGTTCGAGGTCACCGTCAAACGTATCGACGAGTACGGGCTCGTCCTCGAGCACAAACGCCTGGTCGCCGACTACCTGTTCATGGCGGCCGGCTCGTTCTATACAAGCGCGTTGCTGGTGACCGCGAAGGCGAAGGGCGCGCTGCCGAGGCTGAACGAGCACGCGGGCAAGGGCTTCGGCAACAACGGCGACTTCCTCATCTCGCGCACCCTGACGCACCGCGAGTACGGCGCCAAGCAGGCAGGCCCGGGCGTCGCGGCCCTCTACGACGACGACACACCCGACGGGACGGTGGCGATGTCGTGGCAGGCGGCGCCGTTCCCGGAGATCGCGGGCGGCAACACCAGCACCAACCTGATCCAGTTGATCACGAGCGAGCGGGGTTCGATCGACTACAACCCCGCGCTTGGCCGGGCCGAACTGAACTACCCGCACGGCGAGGCCGACAGCGATGTCGACGCCCGCGGGCGTCGGTTCGCCGGCCGGTTCCACGAACGGGCGGACGTGGCGCACGGGTACCCGGCGAACGGCATCCCGATCTACCCGCGGCTCGCCGGATTCGGCAGCGCCGCGACCTTCCACGGACTCGGCGGGATGGTGATGGGCCAGGCGTGCAACTACGAGGGCCGGGTCGCCGGCTACGACAACATGTACGTCGTCGACGGCTCGCTGATCCCCGGTTCCACCGCGCTGGTGAACCCGTCGTTGACGATCACGGCGGTCGCGGAGCGGTGCATGGACCACTTCCTGGCCACCAACGGCTGAGGCGTGCGCGGTTGCCGTGTGGCGGCGTGGGGTCGACGATTGAGCGGGGAGCGGCGAAGGGGATGAGATGACCTCGAGACCGGTGGTGGTTGCGACGTTCGCCGCCGCCTTCGTCGGCGCGGCGGTGATCGCCAACCGGCTGGCGGGCAAGCCCGTGCCGTTTCTGCGGTGGTCGGTGATCCGGTTCGCGCTCGGTGCCAGGCGCCTGCTGGGTGAGGGGCAGGTCGGTGACGGGCGGGAGGAGGCGCTGGCCGCGCACGTGCTGGCGACGGCCCGTCGCGGGGACCTCGACGACGTGATCCGCGCCATCGACGACTTCGCACACACCCGGAAGTTCCTGATGAACGTCGGCGACGAGAAGGGCGAGATCCTGGACGCGGCGGTGTGGCGCGCCCGGCCAGCGCTGCTGCTCGAGCTCGGGACGTACTGCGGGTACAGCGCGCTGCGGATGGCGCGGGTGATGCCCCCGAACGCCACGATCTGCACCGTCGAGATCAACCCGGCAAACGAGGCGATCGCCCGGCGGATCTTCGAGCACGCGGGGGTCGGCGAACGCATCACCTCGGTGGTCGGGTCGATCGGAGACGGTGGCGAGACCGTGAGGCGACTGCGGGATGAATACGGTATCGATACCGGCACAGTCGATTTCGTGTTCGTCGACCACCTCAAGAGCGCCTACCTGCCGGACCTGCTCCGCATCGTGGACGAGGGCTGGCTCCACCCCGGCAGCCGGGTGGTCGCGGACAACGTCAGGTTCCCCGGCGCCCCCGACTACCTGGCCTTCATGCGTTCGGAGGAGGGCGGGCGGTGGCGGACAACGGAGCACCCCACCCACGTCGAATACCAACGGGTGCTCAGGGACCTGGTGCTCGAGTCCGAGTATCAGGGGTAGCGGCGACTGCGTGAGCGGGCTCCTCAGCCGTTGCCGTTCCACGGCCCACCGATGAGGTCTGCGGCAGGCACCGCCTGCCGCAGACCGGCCTCGAAGCACGTCTCCCAGGCCGACATGTCGTGCAGGTTGGGGCCGAAAGCGTCCAAGCTCGCCCGGTCGGGGGCGATCGAGATGGGGGCTCCGCTGGGGTAGAGATGACCCAGCGGCTCGATGACGACCACCGTGCCCGCGTCGGCCGCCAGGTCCGCGTCGGATCCGGCGCGGAAGGCGCCGTCCATGTAGCGGCGGCCGCTGATCGTGATGGGCGGGTAGAGGCCGGGCACCGCGTAACTGGATGCGACGGCCTGCAGCAGCGACGCATCCCCGTGCCGATCCCAGAGCGCGGGTTCGCCTGATTCTGTGTCGACCGCGGTGATCAGGAGGCGCTGTTCGGGCCAGTCGCGGGCGACGATCAGGGCTGCGGTCCGGTCGAGATGGGTCTGTTCGGAGGGCACGTCGGCGGTGAGGGCCATCCGCCCGACCCGATGCAACTTCTCGCCCTGCTCCAGGGCGGGATCCTGGAGCGTCGCGAGCACCTCGGTCAGCGTGCGAGGGTCGGCCGCGCCGTTCCCGGATCTGGTGAGGGTGGCAAGGCGGTTCGGGTCCTGGCCGGTGGCGAGCAGCGCGGCGACGATCGCGCCCGCCGATGTGCCGATGATGAGGTCGGCACCGGCCAGGTCCACGCCCGCACGGCGAAGGCCGACGGCAAGTCCGGCCAGCCACGCCGTACCGACGATGCCACCGGGACCGAGTACGAGTGCGCGTTTCATGAGAAAGATCTTGCTATCTCAACCGTGGCTGAGGTCAAGGCGCGCCGCAGCCGATTCGCGTCGGACCCAGTGCATCTCGGTGTGATCAGCGTCGGGGGAGCGGCTCCACGCCGGCGAGCACGGCACTCTCGGCGTACAGCGCCTCCTGCGCCGCGACATCGCGGGCCCGTCGGCTGACCGGGTTCGGTCGCTGCGCGGTGAGGTATTCGCCCGAGCGGTCCCGGTATTCGGGGGAGAGCGCCAGTTCGGTGCCCAGGCGGCCGGCCCGGTCGGCGGAGATGAGGAACGGGCGGAGCGCCGCGTGCACGGGCCGCGGCAGTTCCCGGTAGATGTCGGAGTCGACGCCCCCTGGGTGCATGGCATGTGTGCTCAGTCCGTTGGGCAGTCGCCGGGCGAGGGCGTAGTTGAACATCAGGTTGGCCAGCTTGGACTGCGCGTACGCGGGGAACGGCCGGTACTTCGAGCGGCCGCGGAACGTGTCGGGATCGATGCGGCCGATGTTGTGGGCGACGGACGCCACGTGCACGATTCGCGCGTCGCCGGTCTGCTCGGCCGCGCGCCGCAGCTGCGGCAACAGCAGGTGGGTGAGCAGGAAGGGGCCGAGGTAGTTCGCGCCGAACTGCAACTCGAAACCCTCGGCGGTGAACTGCTGCTTGAGCGGGGAGGCGCCGGCGTTGTTGATCAGCGCGTCGACGCGCTCATGGCGCGCGGCGAGGTCCGTCGCGAATCGGTGGATGTGCTCGAACGAGGCCAGGTCGAGGGAGAGCACGTCCACCTCGGCACCGGGGGTCCGGCGCACGATCTCCTCGCGGGCGGCCTCCGCCTTTGCCTGATTGCGGCAGGCCAGGCACACCGTGGCCCCGCGGGCCGCCAGTTCGTGCGCCATCGCGAGGCCGATCCCGGAATTGGCTCCGGTGACCACAACGGTTTTCGGCATCTGTGCTCCTTGTCGCCTGGGTGGCCACGGGCCGTGTCGGAGCGTAGCGGTCGAGCACGGCCCGTGGCTGCGATCCGGGTCAGTGCGCCATGGCCGGCTGCCCCTCGGCCGGGGCGGGCAGCAGACCGCGGGGGAGCAGGAACGCCGAGATCGCCGCGCCGACCACGAAAATCGCTGCGGCCCACCAGAAGGTCGTCGTGTAGCTCTGGACGGCGGCGAGGGCCGCGTTCTCCTGGGACGGCACCCGCCCGTTCATGAAGCTCGTGGCCGCGGTCGCGGCAACGGTGCTCAGCAATGCGGTGCCGATCGATCCGCCGACCTGCTGCATGGTGTTCACCGTCGCGGAGGCGACGCCCGCGTCGTCGGGGTCGACGCCCGTGATGGCGCCCTGCATGCCGGGTGCGAACACCATGCCCATGCCGAGGCCGAGCAGCACCAGTCCGGGCAGGATGATCGTCACGTAGGAGCTGTCGACCTCGATCTGGGCGAGCACCGCCAGCCCGACTGCGGCGACGACCAGGCCGGTGGTGATCAGCACCCGCGGCCCGACCCTCGGCAGCAGCACCGCGGTCGCGGTGGTCGCGGAGGTCACCATGCCTGCGACCATCGGCAAGAAGGCCACGCCGGTGATGATCGGCGTGTACTGCAGCACCGTCTGCATGTAGAAGGTGAGGAACAGGAACACCGCGAACATGCCGGAGCCGGTGACGAACATCGCCAGGTACGACCCGCCGCGGGTGCGGTCGAGGACTATCCGGAGCGGGAGCAGCGGGTGGGCGACGCGAGTCTCGATGACCACGAACGCCGCGAGCAGGAGGCCGCCCGCCACCAGCCAGGTGATGGTCATCGGGTCGGACCAGCCGTGGGACTCGGCGTGCGAGAACCCGTAGACGATGCCGAAGAGTGCGGCCGAGACGGTGATGGTGCCCGGGATGTCGAGCTTGGGCCGGTGGTCCGACCGGTGCGGGGCGATCATGAGGACCGCGCCGACCAGCGCCACGGCCGCGAAGATCAGGTTGACGTACAGGCTCCAGCGCCACGACGTCCACTCGGTGAGGATCCCTCCGAGCAGCAGCCCGACCGCGCCGCCCGCGCCCGCGACCGCGCCAAAGACGCCGAACGCCTTGGCTCGCTCGTCCGGCTTGGTGAAGGTGGTCGCCAGCAGCGACAGTGCGGCGGGCGCGAGCAGGGCAGCGAAGACGCCCTGACCTGCGCGCGCGGCCACCAGCATCGGGAAGTTCACCGCGGCGCCGCCGAGCGCGGACATGCCCGCGAAGCCGACGAGGCCGATGACGAAGGTGTTCCTGCGTCCGAACAGGTCGCTGAGTCGGCCGCCGAGCAGCAGCAGGCTGCCGAAGGCGAGTGCGTAGGCCGTGACGACCCACTGCCGGTCCGCGTCGGAGAAGCCGAGGTCCTGCTGCGCCGCGGGCAGGGCGATGTTCACGATGGTCGCGTCGAGCACCACCATCAGCTGGGCCAGGCCGATGACGGCCAGGATCAGCCAGCGCAGTCGGTGCTCCCGCGTCGTATCTCCTGGCCCGGTCTGCGGGCGTTCGGTCGTGGTCGTGGTCATGAGCGAGCCTCGCCTCGTGGAGTGGTGGAGGTTGAAGTGGAGGAGTATTCTCCACTTAGGGAACGGTAGCACTAAGCGGAGGACTTGTCTCCACTTAATTTGGTCGCTACGACAAATCCCCTGATGGCAGATTTCGGGAATGGCAGAATCGACGATTGTGAGTACCGCCCCAGCAGCACGACCATTGCGCGCCGACGCCGAACGCAACCGACGCAAGATCCTCGACGCCGCGATGGAGCTGTTCGCGAGCCGCGGCATCGACATCACCCTCGACGACGTCGCGCGGCACGCCAAGGTCGGGATCGGCACCGTCTATCGGCGCTTCACCTGCAAGCAGGAACTGGTCGACGGTGTCTTCGAGCAGAGCATGGACCAGATCGCCGAGGCGGCCGAGTCGGCGTTGCGGCGCGAGGACCCCTGGGCCGCGCTGGTCGACTTCATCGGGCTCACCAGTGAATGGATGTCGCTGAGCAGGGGCCTCGGCGATGTCTTCTTCACCAACGACGAGGGCCGCGAGCAGGTCGCGTGCGCGCGACAGCGGATCACGCCTGCGATCCAGCAGCTCGTCGACCGGGCGAAGGAAGCGGGTGCGCTGCGCCCCGAGATCCAGGTCAACGACCTGTTCGCGGTGAGCTGCATGCTCGACGCGGTCATCGACTTCAACCGGGCGGTCTCGCCCGAGACCTGGCGCCGCTACCTCTCGCTGGTGCTCGACGGTATGCGCGCCGAAGGGGCCACGCGCGACACGCTGCCGCTTGCGCCGCTGACCGACGAGCAGGTCGAGGTGGCCAAGACCGCCCGCGCCCGCGGCTGAGTGAGGCGGCCAGGCCGTCGATTTTGGCATTGCTTTGCTATTCGTTTAACCTGTCTGCGGCGCGTGCCGAGCCCGTGCCCCAACTTGCGGGAGGTGGTAGGCGTGCCTGGTCTCAGATCCGAGGCGCAGACGTCACCGGTTCCGTTACCGATCCCGTTCGACGCCCGGTAGCAACGCCCCGGTGCCGCGTGACGGCACCGTCGGACGCCCCGTGGCGTGGCGACTCGCGTGTACAGGCCCATCCTCCGGACCTTGTGCCTTCGCCGATCGGTTGCGCGGTGCTCGCGCCTCCCTGCTTTTCCTAGACCACGCTCTTCTCGACACCGCCACGCGGTCGTGCCTGGGCTTTCGCTCACCCTCGACCGCCGGGAGGTGCGGCCTTGACGCGTGCCGTACCGCTTGATCTCCCAGCGAAATACGTTCCCATCGAGGCATGCGCCGGGCCTGCCCGCGCGATGCGCCCGCTGCGCACCGCGCAGCCCTTCGGCATGCCGAGAAAAGAAGGATTCACCCATGAGCAGCACGATGCCGACCAACGACTACGCGCAGACGACCGCCGACCCGATGGCGCCGAGCGCCGAGAACGTGGGGCTGCTACGCGACATCAGCACTGAGTTGCGCGGACTGAACTCGGAGATGGAAGAAATCTGCGAGATCACTCAGGACCAGCTGAAGGTCACCGAACAGACCCGCCGGGTGACCGCGTGGACGGCGGTCGCTGTGGTTCCCGGTGCCCTCGGGTCGCTGTACGGCTCGAACTTCGAGCACATGCCCGAGCTCAAGTTCTACTACGGCTGGCCGATCTTCCTCTGCGTGCTGGCGACCAGCGCGCTGGCCACCTACTTCGGGATGCGCCGCAAGGGCTGGCTGTGAGCCGGTTGTCGAGCACGGAAGGGAGGAAACACATGGCCACGCAACACATCCCGGCCAGTCTGCGCGGGCTGAGCGCCCGCGACCTGGAACAGCGCAGGACCGAGGAACTGCACGCCTTTCTCGCGGGTGTCCGCGACTACCGGGCGGGGCTCTCTCGGCTGCACCGTAAGTCGGTGGACCTGGTCGTGGAGACCAGGCGTCAGCGGGTGGTCTCCGGGTGGCTCGCGGTGGGCCTCGTGCCCATCTCGTTCGGCGGGATCTACGCCGCGAACTTCAGCGACTTCGGCGGGATGCCTGAAACCAGGTGGCTGTACGGATGGCCCGTCTTCGTCGGCGTGCTGGCGATCATCTGCGCCATCCTGTACGTCGTGATGCGGCGCAGGGGCTGGATGAAGGTCTGACGGAGTGAGTTCACCGCATGCTCCCCGCTATCGGCGGGGAGCATGCGGTGGCACGACAACGGCTTTCGCTCGTCATACATGCGGAAGTCGTCGCGGCATGGCCCCCGCTAGGAGGATTGGTCCCGCTGCCGGAGCCGGTGGGCGGCCTCGGCGCAGGCGAGGATCACCAGCGTCATCGCGAGGCTGAGCGCGAAGGGGTCGGGCGGCGTGGGCTCGAATACCCCACGCGGAAGATCATCGAACACGGACAGCGTGTCCCAGTGCCAGTTGCCCGTGCCCTGTCCTGCGATGGTCAGCGCGCTCGGGACGAACAGGACGGACAGGCCCACCGGGATTGACGCCGCGCGCCGGGGCACGGCCGAGGCGAGCGCATAGCCGGCGATCGGCGCCAGCGCGAGGTACCGGATCCCCTCGACTGCCCAGGCGTCGTTCAGTCCGGCCAGCCCGGCCGCGGCGTTGACCGCGAGCAATACGAGCCCGAGAGTCGGTTTCGCCCAGCGACTTCCGACGGCGGCGCCCGCGAGGAGCAGCGTCAGGAGGATCGCGATCCAGATCGGGTCGGGGCCGGTCGCCACCAGGAGGGGTGCGGACGCGGCAAGCACTGCGGTGGCGGTCAGCAGGAACACCCCGTCACGGCCATCGAGCAGAAACGCGGCGATGACGATCGCCACCAGCAGCAGCGCGAGCATCGGAGCCGCGACGGACCAGTCGCTGCGGTGCTCGCCGAGGACGGCGTTGCTCGTCAGCCCGGCGACGACGACGATCGCGACCGCGCAGAGCGGATTTCGCGACGAGCCCGCAGGCTCTGTCGCGGAACCCCTCGCGAGCACGGCGCCCGCCACGCAGCACCCGAGCGAGGGCAGCAACAGCCACCACGGTGGATCGGTGAACATGGCTGCCTCGCTGATGGGGAGGCTGTAGGCCGTCCAGCCGAATGAACTGGACTCCACCGTCGGATGCGCGGCTGGGTAGGCGAGCATGAATGCCGCGAACGCGCCCGCGCCGAGCGCGACAGTCGGATACCGAGTACCCGCCGCCACGGCGGCTGCGCCGCCCATCGCCAGCCCGGAGCCGATTCCCGCCAGATAGATCAGCGCTATCCCCGACTCCAGCTGATGTACATGGACATTCACGAGGGCGCCGAGGCCCAGCACCGTGAGTCCGGAGACCGCAACCAGATAGGCGCCTGCTCGGGAGCCGCGGCGTGCCATGGCCCCCGCGACCGCGACCGCGAGCACCACGCCCAGGGTGGCGGCTAGCGGCCGACTGGTCAGAACCAGTCGGAGCTGGCTCTCGCTCCCGGCGATGCCGGACTGCTCGGCCACCGGCGCGACAAGGGCCCAACCGGCGGTAGCGGCAACGAGAAACGCTGCGGTGGTGTCGAGGACGGCGACCCAGCGCCTGCTCACGCGGGTTCCGGCTCGGTGGTGGCCGTCGGCCGGGCCAGCGTACGGATGCCGACCGCGCAGGCCAGCACCGCGATCAGCAGGGCGATACCCGCGACCCGGTCGTCGTAGGCCGGGATGTCGAAGATGTCGACGAAACTGCCGCCGGTGAATGTCGGCTCCCGCCTCATCTCCGGCATGGACTCGAGTGGATTGTTCATGGGATCGCCAGTGAGGGGCACATTCGCGCCATCAATCGAACCGCCGTACGCGACCTCACCGCTGTCGACCGTTGCCGCTGAGTGAAAGACCATGGACACGAACGGGATCCCCAGCCCGACCGCGGCGAAGGCCGCCGTGCCGGGCAGCGACGACCCGAACGACAGTCCCGCACCGACGCCGAGCACGGCCAGCCGCACCAGCAGCATTGGGCCGTCCTGGCCGAGTTCTGGCCAGATCGCGCCGACCATCGGGATCAGGGCGACCACGAACAGGCCGCCGATCGTCGACCGCCACGTCATCGACACGCGCAGGCCGACCGCGACCGCGACCGCGCCGACGAGGATCGCCTGCCAGTGCTCGACGTCGGGGAACGGCCCCCCGAGATCCACCAGCACCGGCATCGAGGCCGCCGCGACGCCCGTCGTGGCCAACAGGAATCGGCCGCCTGCCGCCTCGATCGTCTGCGCGGCGAACCAGGTGAGCACCAGGACCAACACCATGGAGAGCCCGATGACGATCCACGAGCTGACCCGAGACGTGTAGTCCTGCCGGTCGATCCAGTACAGCAGGGCCCGGTTGGCCAGCGCGATCGACGCCGCGGCCGTGACCGCGAGGCGCAGTTCGCGCCCGGTCGCGCGTTGGATCCGGGTGGAGCCGTCGGCAACTGCCGCGGCCACCACAGCCAGCACGAGCGTCGGTCCGAGCAGCCACCAGGACGGTTCGCCGATGGTGGAGGTGGTCTGCGCCGGGAACACCAGCTCGAAGGCGCGGGCGGTGAGGAAGGTGGCGAGCACGCCGAGCGTCAGCGCGAGCTGCCCGGCCCGCCGCCCCCACACCGTCGCCACCGCCGCGCCGAGGATCGCCCCTGCGGCCACCGTCTTGAGGTAGTGCAGGGCGATCAGCTCGTCGACGCCCCAGATCCCGGGGACCGCCAGGCGCGCGCCGATCAGGACGACCGTCGCGAGTGCGATCGCGATCCAGGCGATCCGACGGGATCCCTTGCGCTGCAGCAGCGCGTACGCGAGCACCGCGACGACGGCTCCCACCGCGACCCCGGTCGGCTGGCTGGAGACCCAGCGGCTCAGTTCGCGATCGGACGTGTAGACCGCCCAGCCGCCGCCCGGGGGATTGGTCAGTACGAACGCGGCCAGCACCCCGCCGAACAGGGCGGTCAGGGCCGAGAGGACTTCACGGGGTTCGACGGGCATTTTTCGACGCTAACCGACCGCGCCCCGCCGCGGCGGCAACCGGGCGATCGGGGTCCCCGCATGCCAGGATCGTGACGACCGACTACGACGCGAGGAGCGCGCATGACTTCGATCAACGACAAGGCGACCACCCTGCTGCAGCTGCATCAGCCCGGCAATCCGGTGATCCTGCCTACGGTGTGGGACGCCTGGTCGGCAAACCTGGCCGCAGAGGGCGGGTTTGCGGCGCTGACGGTGGGAAGCCACCCCGTGGCGGACTCGATCGGCAAGCCCGACAACGAGGGCATGAGCTTCGAGGAGTTGCTGACCCGCGTCGCGCAGATCACCGCCTCCGTCGACGTTCCGGTCTCGGTCGACATCGAGTCCGGCTACGGGCAGACCCCTGAACGGCTGATCGCCGGGCTGATCGAGGTGGGCGCCGTCGGGCTCAACATCGAGGACACCGTGCACAGCGAGGGCGGCAGGCTGCGCGAGGCGCAGGAGCACGCGGACTTCGTCGGTGGGCTGCGCCGGGCGGCGGACGCCGCCGGGGTGCACATCGTGGTGAACGCCCGTACCGACCTGTTCATCAAGCAGGTCGGCGACGAGTCCGATCGCGTCGAGCGCGCGATCGCGCGGCTGAAGCTGGCTGCGGAGGCGGGCGCGGACTCGTTGTACCCGGTCGGGTTCCACAGCGACGAGGTGTACCAGCGGCTGACCTCGGAGCTCCCGTTGCCTGTCAACGCGATCGCCGATCCGGTGCGCGGCGAGAAGGCGAGCTACGCCTCCCTCGGGGTCGGCCGGGTCAGCTTCGGCCCGCTGCTGCAGGCCGCGCTGGCGGTGCGTGCCAACCAGCTCCTCGCCCGCTGGATCTAGCGCGCGTCTTTTCCGCGGGGTGATCCCGTCAACGACACCGGGCGTCGGACAGGTACGCGAGCACCTGTCCGATGCCCGGTGTTCGCCGGCCTAGGCCGTGTTCAGTGCCACGGCTTCGTGAATGAGCGCGATGAACGCCTTGTCGTCGATCGTGTCGCCCTCATGGATGTCGATGGCCCGCCTGGTGTTGCCGTCGAGGCCGGTGTTGAACAGGCCCGACGGGTCGTCCAGTGAGGCTCCCTTGGCGAAGGTGACCTTGACGATATTCTTGTATGTCTCACCGGTGCAGATCATTCCGGCGTGGTACCAGACCGGGACTCCGCGCCACTTCCATTCCTCGACCACGTCCGGGTCGGCCTTCTTGATGAGAGTTCGGATGTGAGCGAGCATTTCGCCCCGCCAGTCACCGAGCTCTTCGATCCTCGCATCTATCAGCTGAGACGGATTCTCCATGGGTGCCATTCGCTCTCTTCATGGTTGGTGTCGCTCGCCGGTCACTCGAGTATCCACGCGGACCACCGCGAGTGCATCGCGACGCGCAGCGCGTCAGCGCGTGTAGGCAGCGCTCTTGGCGCCGACGAGGTCGACCAGGTCCCGCTGCGCGAGGTTTGCGTCGAGCAGGTGCAGACCCCAGTTCTCCGTCGGGAGTGCGGGCAGCAGGGCGGCGCCTCGGCCCTCGACCATCAGCACGTGCGGTCCGTCGCCCCCGGTGCACCGGGCGCGGAAGGCATCCACCTCGCGCCCGGCGACGACGCCGCGGATCGGGGCCTCGGCGTTGTCGTGCAGCGAGGCCGGATTGGTGCACAGCACCTCGTATTCGGGGCCGAACGGCAGATTCGCGCGGGTGCCCGACGTCCCGGCGTTACGCGGCGAGAGTCCGTAGCGGGTGTCGGGCGGCGGCGTCCGCGAGAACGCCGAATAGGCGATGACGCACCCGGTCTGGGCGGGGTCGGTGCAGGCGGGCACCGAGTCGAAGTCGCCGCCCACGGTCGCGCCCTTGCGGACCAGCACGTCACCGCCGAGCAGCAGTGCCGAGACCAGCTGTGGCTGGACGGGTTTCCCGTCGATGCGATTGTGGATCAGCATCCGCAGCATCCGGGTGCCCTGCGAATGGCCGATCAGCACCACCCCGCGGCCGTTGTTGTGATGGGCCAGGTAGTCGTCCCACGCCCTTTCCACGTCGTCGTACGCGACATCGAGCGCGGCGCTGCGCTCCTCGGCCGTCCCGGTGAACAGCGCGCGCAGGGTGACCTGGCGGTACACCGGAGCCCACACGTTGCACTTCTCACCGAACGGCTCTGCCTGCGTGCGGGCGACCGTGCGCAGCTCGGGTGAGGCGTCGAGGTTCGCGTTCACGGACTGTTGGAGCGACGCGGTGGGATACACGTAGAAGCAGTCGATCGGCGCGCCTGATCGTCCGCCACACGGGTCGTCGGTCTGGCCGGGCCTGCACAGCCAGGTGGTCGCCGACTCCTGCGGCGGTGCGGCCGAGGCGTGCGGAGCCGCGATCGCGAAGGCTCCGACGAGCAGAAGCAGGGTGGTGCAGGCGCGGGCGAGCGGGCGGAACGGGCGGCGGCTCGGCATGCTCACGGATGCTAGTCCCGTGGCCACCCGGCCGGTAGCCTCAGCGATTCTCGGCGTACGCCGCGAGGTGTGCCACCTGCTCGGGGTCCAGGGACGGGCGAACCGCCTTCCTGGCCGCGGCGACGTCCGCCGCGGTCACGTCCGCCGCGTCTACGCTGCGACGCATGGCGGCCAGCGCCGCCTCCCGCAGCAGCGCCGCGCAGTCCGCCGCCGAATACCCGTCGAGATCCTCGGCCAGCGCATCGAGGTCGACGTCCGCCTCGAGCGGGATCGACTTCCCGGCGGTCTTCAGGATCTGCTTGCGCGCCTCGGCGTCCGGCGGCGGCACGAAGACCAGCCGCTCGATCCGGCCGGGGCGCAGCAGCGCCGGGTCGATCAGGTCCGGCCGGTTGGTCGCGGCGAGCACCACCACGTCGCGCAGCGGTTCGACACCGTCGAGTTCGGTGAGCAGCGACGCCACCACCCGGTCGGTGACGCCGGAGTCGGAGCTCTGTCCGCGGCGCGGGGCCAGCGCGTCCACCTCGTCGAGGAAGATCAGCGAGGGGGCCGAGTCGCGGGCCCGCTGGAACAGCTCACGCACCGCCTTCTCCGATGCGCCCACCCACTTGTCCATCAGCTCGGCGCCCTTGACCGCGTGCACGCTGAGTTGGCCGGAGCTGGCGAGGGCGCGGACCACGAAGGTCTTGCCACACCCGGGCGGGCCGTACAGCAGCACCCCGCGCGGCGGGTCCACCCCGAGGCGGGCAAAGGAATCCGGGTGCTGCAGCGGCCACAACACCGCCTCGGTGAGGGCCTGCTTGGTCTCGACCATGTCCCCGACGTCGTCGAGGGTGACGCTGCCGATCGCCAACTCCTCGGTGCCCGACCGCGACAGCGGGCGGATCACGTCGAGGGCGCCGACCAGGTCCTCCTGCATCAGGTTCGGGTCCTCCCCGCTGCTGCTGGCCCGCGCCGCGGCCCGCAGTGCCGCCTCCCGGACCAGGGCGGCGAGGTCGGAGGCGACGAAACCCGGTGCCCGCGCGGCGATCTCATCGAGCTTGAGGTCGGTGGTGGGGACCTTGCGCAGCATCAGCTCTAGCAGCGCCCTGCGCAGCCGGCCGTCGGGGAGCGCAACGGTGAGTTCGCGGTCGCACAGGTCCTGGCCGCGGACCCGGTCGTCGAGCGAATCGGGATGTGCGGTGGTCGCGACGAACGCGCAGCCCGGGGTGTCCACCGCGCGCCGCAGCTCGTCGAGGATGAGCGTGGAGACCGGTTCCGGCTCGGCGGGCAGCAGCGCGTCGATGTCGGTGATGAGCAGCACCCCGCGCTCGTGCGGCTCCCCGGCCGCGGCGCCGGTGAGGCGGGCAACCGCGTCCGACACCCGCTGCAGCCGGGTGGCCGAATCGAGCGCGCCGATCCCCGGGCCGTCCAGCGCGATCACGGTGCGCTCGGCGAGAACAGCCCGCGCCAGCGTCGCCTTGCCCACCCCGCCGGGCCCGGTGATGAGCACGCCGAGATGCGGCGACGCCCCGAGCGTGTGCAGCAATTCCGGCTCGTCCAGCGCCAGCTTCAGCCACTCGCTGAGCTTGGCGGCCTGGGCGTCGACGCCGACCAGGTCGGCCAGCGGAACGGGTGCGGGCGCAGGTGCGGCGGCCAGTGCGGCGGGCGTCTCGACGGACGGCACCGCGCCCGCGCCGGGTACCGCGACACCGATGCCCCAGCTGACCGCCGAATTGGGTTGCACGCTCACCGGTCCCGTGGGGTCGACACTCGTCACGGTGAGCAGTTCCGAGGTCCAGGCGACACCGAAGGTGCGCGCCAGCGATTGCGTCGCGCCCGCGGTGCTGGTGCCGGGCCCGAGGTCGCGGGGGAGCAGCGAGACCGTGTCGCCGACGGTGAGCACCTTGCCGAGCAGTGCCTGTCGCAGCGTGGTGTCGGGGATCGACGCAGCCGCGAGGGCCGACCCGGTGACGGTGACGGACCTGGCGCCGTACACCGTCACGGGTGAGAGCACCACGCGCGCATTCTCTTTGAGCCCGGCGTTGGAGAGGGTGACGTCGTCGAGCAGCGCGGTGCCCGTCGGGGTGGTGGCGGGCGCCAGCGCGACCACGGCGGCGGTCCGCCTGGCGCCGATCACGGCGATGCCGTCCCACTCGCGCAGCCCCAGCGCGGCCAGCGCCTCGGGGTGCAGTCGCACCACGCCGCGGCGGGCGTCGGAGGCGGAGGTGTTCAACCGGGCGGTGAGCGCGAGTTCCGGAGAGTTCACGTGGACCAGCCTAGTGCGCGGCCGGGTCTGCCGGATTCCGCGCAGGTACCGACAGGTTCGCGCCGGAAATGACGAGATCGCACAGCGGTTGGGGGTGCAACGGCTGTGCGATCTGGCGAAAAAGGGTGCGTCGTCGGCGTTGGTGACGCCGACGACGCGGCCGGGCTACCGGGGGCGTCGCAGTCCGAGGCGCGCGGCGGAGACCCGGCCGCCGTCGCCCGTCGGCGCCCGCCGGATCGCCCGGCGCTCGGCCGGTTTGACGTCCCACACCTCGGGGCGCGCGGCGACCCACCGCTTGGAGCGAACCGCGAACGGGATGTGCACGAGGTAGGCGAAGACCAGCACGATCATCAGGACGAACGGGTAGGTGACCAGGGCGGCCGCCACCAGTGCGACGACCACCAGCAGCGCCGCGGCCATCCGCTTCGGCACGGCGAAGGTCTTCATCGCGAGGGTGGGTACCCGGCTGACGATCAGCGCGGCGGACAGGATGGTCCAGATGGCGACCACGTAGAAGGACGACCACCAGCCCTCGCCCCACTGCACGAAGGCCGCGAGGGGGGTCAGCGCGATCAGCGCGCCCGCCGGGGCGGGCACACCGACGAAGAACTCGCTCGCGTAGGCGGGCGCCGAGTCGTCGTCGAGAAGGGTGTTGAAGCGGGCCAGCCGCAGCACGATGCTCACCGCGTAGACGAGCGCGATGATCCAGCCGGCGCTGCCCGCGTCGAGCAGCGTCACGTACAGCACCAGCGCCGGGGCGACGCCGAACGAGATGGCGTCGGACAGCGAGTCGAGCTCGGCGCCGATCTTGCTGGTGGCGTCGAGTAGTCGGGCGATCCGGCCGTCCAGCGAGTCCAGCACCGCGGCCGCACCGATCATGGCGAGGGCGATGCCGAGCTTGCCGTCGAGGGCGAACTTGACCGCGGACAGGCCGCCGCACAGCGCCAGGATCGTGATGGTGCTCGGCAGCAGGAACAGCCCGGACGCCGCCGTCCTCCTGGCCGTCACCGCCGCGGCGACGGTGCGCTTCGGTGTGTTCACGGGAGCAGGGCGAGGACGGTCTCGGCGCCGATGGCGCGCTGTCCCCGCTCCACCATCAAGGTGGTGCCCTTGGGGAAGTAGGTGTCCACCCGGGACCCGAACCGGATCAGGCCGTAGGTGTCGCCGATCGGGAGCCGGTCGCCGACGTTGGCGTCGCACACGATGCGCCGGGCCAACAGTCCGGCGATCTGGACGACGGCGATCTCGTGACCGGCCTCGGTACGCAGCAGCATCGAGTTGCGCTCGTTGGCGTCACTGGCCTCGGCGAGGTCGGCGGAGAGGAACTTGCCCGGCTTGTGGACCACGGCGAGCACCTCGCCCGCGACGGGGCTGCGCTGCACGTGCACGTCCAGCACGGACAGGAAGATGCTCACCCGGGGGACCGGGGCGTCGCCCATGTTCAGCTCGGCGGGCGGGACGGCGGTGTCGACGAGGGCGACCTCGCCGTCGGCGGGGGAGACCACGACGTTCGCGCGGTTCGGCGGCACCCGGTGGGGGTGGCGGAAGAAGGCGGCGCTGGCGCCCGCGGCCGCGAGACCCGCGCGGCGGACCCACTTGCGGTTGCGTCCGAGCAGCGCGACCGTCAGCGGCGCCACGACGAACGGGATCCCGGCCGGATGCAGCGGCGGAACCGTGTTGCGGACCAGTTCCGCGACGTGCGCGATACCGGTGGTTTGCGGGGTGCCAATCGGGATGGGGCGGCGGGCCACGGGCTCCTCTTACTGTTCGTCTTGCTGTCCGGCGAGAACGTGCGCCCGGGCGGCTTCGAGGCCGGGCTCGGGCACCCACAGGCTAGCCGAGACGGGCAAGGAAGGGGGACCCGGCCGCCGCTGAGCTGGGTGAACGAGCCCGCCGCCGGTTGTCTCACCCGGCCTGTGAGAGCCGTTCCCTCAGCCGGGCGATGCCGCCACGGACGGTCGCGCCGTAGCCGTCGTCCGACAGCGTGGAGACGCACGCCTCCGCGAGCTCGAGGTGCGCCCGCGCCCGGTCGTCCTCGCCCAGCTTGGCGTAGTCGGCGGCGAGGTTCAGGTGCAGCGACGGATAGAAGCCCGCCACCTGCAGCGACGAGTGGTGTCGCTGGGCGCGCTCGTCGGTGAGGGAATCTGCCGCCTCGAGCGCGCGCAGGTCCCAGTCGAGCTCGTCCGCCGGCTCGTCCTGCACGTCGGCCATGTAGTGGGCGATCGTGACGGCGTGCAGCGGATCCCCGTCGGGCCCGGTCCGTTCCCACAACGTCGCGAACGCCGCGCGGGCGCCCGCCCGATCACCGCCGTTCGCCAGTTCCTGCGCGGCCATGATGCCGGTCATGATCGGGTCCGCTTCGCTCATCGTCTGCCTTCCGTCGGGTGAGAGCACGACGGTAGGCCGGGCCACCGACAGCGGGCCGTCAGCGAATCCCGTCGCGGCGCAACGCGACCGAGACCGCCGCCGCCCTGGTGTCCACCCCGAGCTTGGCGTAGATGTGCGCGAGGTGCGTCTTGACGGTGGCCTCGCTGATGAACAGCCGCTTGCCGAGTTCCTTGTTGGTCAGGCCCTCGGCGAGCAGGGTGAGCAGTTCGGCCTCGCGTGCCGTGAGCGCCTCGTCGGGGCGTCGCATCTGCTGCAGCAACCGCGATGCCACCGGGGGCGACAGCACGCTCTGGCCCGCGACCGCCCCACGGATGGCGGCGAAGATCTCCTGCGGCGCCGAGTCCTTGAGCAGATAACCGATGGCGCCGGCGTCGATGGCCCTGACCACGTCGGCGTCGGTGTCGTAGGTGGTGAACACCAACACAGGCAGCGTGGGGCAGGCGGCGCGGATCCGGCGGATCGCCTCGACACCGTCGATGCCCGCGCCGAGCGCGAGGTCCATCATCACCAGCCGCGGGGCGAGCGCCGCGGCCATGTCCACGCCCTGCTCGCCGGAATCGGCCTCGCCGATCACCTCGATGTCGGGCTGCGAGTCCAGCAGGGCCCGCAGCCCAGCCCGCACCACCAGGTGGTCGTCGACCAGCATCACGGTCGTCGCTGTCATCGCTCGCCTCCGTAGGGGATCTGGGCGGCGACGACGGTGCCCTCGCCGGGGGCGCTCTCCACGATGAGCGTGCCGCCGAGTGCCTGCACCCGTTGCCGCATCGCGCGGAGGCCGAACCCGCCTGCCGTGGAATGGTCGCCGACGGCATCGGCCGCGAAGCCGCGACCGTCGTCGAACACATCGAGGGCGACGGCGCCGGGCAGGTAGGTCAGGGTCACCCCCAGAGTCTGCGCGTCCGCGTGCCTTGACACGTTCGACACCGCGCTCTGGGTGATCCGCAGCAGCGCGTGGCCGACCTCGGCAGGCAGCGCGGCCGGCACGCCGACCACCCGCAGCTGAGCCGCAGGGAAGTGCCCGCGCGCGGCGCCGAGCAGGGCCGCGTCCAGGCTCTGCGTCTCGAGATTGGGGGAGGCGAGGTAGTGCACCAGGTTCCTGGTCTCGGCGAGGTTCTCGCGCAGCGACGCGGTCGCGGTCCGTACCTCCTCGCGCGCGGGTGAGTGCGGCTGGTCCCAGGCCAGGTCCGCGGCCTCGAGGTGCAGCAGGCTGCTGGTCAGGCCCTGGGTGACGGTGTCGTGGATCTCGCGGGCGAGCCGCTCGCGCTCGGACAGCACGCCCGCCGCGCGTTCGGTCTCGGCGAGCCGCGACTTCGCCTCGGCGACCTGTTCGAGCAGCCGAACCCGTTCCCGGCTGTCCCGCTCGATCTGGCCGTACGCGATCACCACGAGGGCGCCGGTGCAGATCGGTCCGATCAGCACGGCCCACTCGGTGCGGCCGCTGAAGTTGAAGAAGGCGACGCTGGTGACCACGGCGAGCCCCGCGACGATCAAGTACGCCGTCCTGCTCGAGAACGCGCGGGTGCAGAGGAAGAACATCGGGAACGCGCACCATGCGAAGCTCGGCGCCAGCCACACCAGCACCGCCCAGGTGGTCAGCACCGGCCACACCCAGGGCTGCCAGACGCCCGCCCGGCGGGACAGGGCCACGGTCACGGCGTAGAGCGCGGCCAGCGCGACGATCAGGGCCGCGACGATGACGAACCGGCCGCTGACGCCGTGATAGGTCAGGTATCGGGCGGTCGAGGTCGCCAGCAGCACGTAGAACGAGACGTGGATCGCGACGTCGAGCGGTCCGCGGGAGTCCCGGTCGGCCGGGACCTGGTCGCCGCGGGCGGTGACAGGACTGGACATCGGGTCGATCCTACGGAGCGGGCGCCGCCGCCGGATCGGCCATTCGGATGATCTCCGCGTCCCCGGACGGCTGATCGGGAGGCAGACATCGGCCCGATGCGGGCGGGTTGGCGCGGCGGCGAGGCTGGAATCCGTTCAGCCCGACTGTGCGCGATCGGTACCCCCATCGGGGTGAGACACGCGCACGGTCGGTCACCTCGCCACCGAAAGGCCAACCATGATGAACCTCTCCCGCCGACTGCCCAAGGCCCTCGCCGTCACCGTCCCGCTGGCGGCGGTCCTCGCCACCGCGGCCTGCGGCAGCGGGATCGACGAGAAGGCGGCGTCGGCCGCCCCGGTCACCACCGCCGCGGTCGCGGCGCCTGCCGCGGGCGACCAGGCCACGAAGGGCACGGCGACCGCGAACCGGTTGACCGTCGGGACCGCAGGCGCGGCCGCGCAGGCCGCGCTCGCGAAGTGCCAGGCAGACGGGCTCGGCTTCGTCACCGTGGCCGTGGTCGATCGCAACGGCAACGTGCAGGCGATGCTGCGCGGCGACAACGCGGCACAGCACACCGTCGAGGCGGCCCGCCAGAAGGGCTACACGGCAGCGGCTTTCGGTGCCAATACCAGCGATCTGGCCGGTCGCGCCAAGGGTGACGGCGCCACCGTCGCGGACCTGGACGGCACCCTGTTCCTGCCGGGCGGCGTCTCCGTGAAGGCGGGCAACGCGTCCATCGCCGGCATCGGCGTTGGCGGGGCCCCGGACGGCATGGCCGATCAGGCCTGTGCCGCGGCCGGTCTCGAGGCCATCGCCGGATCGTTGCAGTAGGCATGAGCGCTGCGGTAGCGGTGAACGCCCACATGAGGCGCGCGTCGGCCGTCGTCGTCCTGGCCGCTGCGGTGGTCGCGTGTGCCGCCTGCGGCGGCCAGGAGCAGGCGGTCGGCGCCCGGCCTGCCACCACCCCGGTCCCCGCGTCGGAACCCGCGCCCGCGCCGTCGCCCGAGATCAGGCCCGCCTCGACCCCGGAGCTGGAGGGGTCGCTGTTCGCGGCGGTCCGGGCGGATGATGCGGACGCGGCCCGTGCGGCGCTCCAGGGCGGCGCGGCGTTGGAGGCCCGCGGGGAGGGCGGCCGGACCCCGCTGGTGGCCGCGGCGAAGTCGAACTCCGTGAACACGGCCCGGGTGCTGGTGGCGGCGGGCGCCGACGTGAACGCGAAGGACGACATGGAGGACTCGGCGTTCCTGTACGCCGGGGCCGAGGGGTACGACGAGATCCTGGCGTTGACGTTGGCGGACGACGCGGACGTGTCCGCCACCAACCGGTTCGGCGGCACCGCGCTGATCCCGGCGGCCGAGCACGGACACGTCTCGACGGTCCGGATGCTGATCGGGGCGGGCGTGCCGGTGAATCACGTCAACGAACCGGGCTGGACCGCACTGCAGGAGGCGGTCGTCTACGGCGACGGATCGGCCCGCTACCTCGACGTGATCGGGCAGCTGCTCGCGGCGGGCGCCGACCCCTCGATCGAGGACTCGGACGGCCGGACGGCCCTGGAGAACGCGAAACGCCGCGACCAACGAGCGGTCGCGGCGCTGCTAGGGGAAGAACGCTGAAGGTCAGGCCCGTGCGGTGGCCGCCGTTTCCACGGTCGACTTGATCCGGGCGAGGGTGGTGTTCATGCCTGCGACCATGTCGATCTCGAAGTCGGCGGTGCCGCCCATCATCTTGTCGATGAGGAAGGACGAGATCTTGGTGGTGCCGGTCGGCGCCTCGCGACGCTCGGTGAGGCGGGTGCCGGTATCGGTGGCCTCGAGCGCGTAGGTCCAGATGGTGTGGTTCTCCACGACCCGCCAGGCGATCGTCTTGTTCGGCTCGAAGCGGACCACCTTCGAGGTGGTGGGCCAGACCAACAGGCCCTTCTTGTTCAGGTTGAACGTCTTGGTGCCGTGGGTGACCTCGCCGAAGACGTGCATCCGCCTGCACTGTGGGCTCCACTCGCCCATCCGCTTGAGGTCCGAGACCACGGCCCACACCGCGGCGGGGGGAGCGGCGATCTCGATGCTCGCTTCGAGGGTGTTCGTCACTGGGCTTTCTCCGGTTCTACGAGGATTAGTGCTACGCACCGTTACGGATATCTTGCCGGATCGCTGGCGTTCGTCAAGGCCCGATCTTGGCATGGCTCGGGGTCAGGGGCGCGGAGTCAGCCGGAGCACCACGTCGTCGCGGCCGTTGTCGGTGGTGACCAGCAGCGTCCCGTCGGGCTGTCCGCTGACCGTGCGGATCCGGCCGTACCGACCTTCGAGCAGAGAGGCCTGCCGCTCGACGCCGAGACCGTCCGGGGTGAGCCCCAGTAGCAGGACCTTCTCGCCCTGCTGCGTCCCGACCGCGAGCGCGCCCGACCAGTCGCCCCAGCCGGGGCCGAGGAGAAACGATCCGCTGGCCGTGGCGAGGGTGGGGGTGCCCGAGCTCCACACCGCCCCGCGCGCGCCGGGGACCCTGTCGGGGTCGGTCATCGGCACGGCCTCGATGTACCGGCCGGGTTCGAGGTCGGGCCGCCAGCCGTAGTTGCCCGCGGGCACCAGCGCGTTCACCTCGTCGTCGCGGTGGGTTCCCTGCTCCACCGAGTACAGCTGCCCGCTGCCGGGGCGGAAGCTCAGTCCCTGCACGTTGCGGTGGCCGAGGGTGTAGACGGGGCTGGCCGGATCGGGGTTCCCCGCCGCGGGGGATCCGTCGGTGTCGATGTGCAGCACCTTGCCGCCCAGCGAGTGCGGGTCCTGCGGCGCCGAGGGGATGGTGGCGTCACCGGTGCCGACGAACAGGCTGCCGTCGGGTGCGGCGAGGATCCGGCAGCCCGCGTGCCGCCCGCCCGTGCTGGGCAGGCCGGAGAGCACCACGCCCGTCCTGGTCAGCGAGGTCCATTCCGGATCCACGGTCCAGGACAGCAATCGGACGTCGATCGGCCCGTCGGTCCGGTGCCCCTGGCAGGTGAACACCCGGCGGTTGCTCGCGAACCCGGGATCGAGCGCGATGCCCATCAGGCCGGTCTCCCCGGAGACGTAGAGATCGGAAAGGTCGGCGGTCGGCCTGGTGACCGAGCCGTCGGGCCGCCGCGCCACGAAGCCGCCGCCGCGCTGCCCGGTCAGGAGGGTGCCGTCCGGCGCGACCGCGACATCCCACGGTTTGTTCAGCCCGGTCAGGAGCTCGGTCACCTCGACGGTGGGCGGGGCGGACGCGACCACGCTGCGGGCGGCGGAGGTCTCGGGGGAGCTCGTGTCGGTGGCGCTCGCGCAGCCGGCGAGGAGCAGGGCGAGGGCCAGCGCGGCGTATCGATCGCGCACGGGCCACCTCCGGATCTTCCGGTGATAGGAGCTGGTTCCAGGATATCGCCGCCGCCGGACCCTCCCGTAGGGCGCGGCGGGGGCCGAGCGCGGCAAATGAGCGCCCCTCAGGGGTGGATTTCGCTGTAATGCCGGGGGGATGATTGACGATGAAATTGGTATCCACGCAGTACTTGAACCACGCAGACACCGGAGTGATCCGTCGTGAAGATCCCAGTCGTTCTCCAGCACGTACGACATGAATCCGTCCCGATCCTCGAATCGGCCCGGATGAAGGGTCGTCCCAAGTCGTGGCCGGGTGAACAGCTCGAGCGATTGCTGACCGACGGCGAGATCGAGGACATCGAGCGCGGTCTGTTCTGACCCACGGCGCCGGCGGCGAGTGTGCAGTTTCCGCCACCCCTTCCCGGTGAACGCGCACGTAGGTGCACTCTCGCCTGGCCAAGTTGTTCTATTGGAACTAGAACAATATAATCAAAGCGTGCTGATACGAATCGACCAGACCGCGGCGGAACCGCTCTACGAACAGGTCGCCTCGAGCGTGCGCAGGGCCATCGCCGTCGGCGAGGCGGCACCGGGCGAGCGACTCCCGGTGGCCCGCGACCTGGCGGCCTCGCTCGATCTCAATGTCCACACCGTGCTGCGGGGCTACCAGCTGCTGCGCGACGAGGGCCTGATCGAACTGCGGCGCGGTCGCGGCGCGGTGGTCACGGCCGACGCGACCACCCGCGGCCGGCTGCAGGAGGCGCTCCGCGACCTCGTTGCGGAGGCCCGTCGGATCGGCATGGGCGCCACCGAACTCACCGCACTCGTCAAAAAGGAGATGCAATGACCGCCTCGAACTCATTCCCCAGGGTCGGCTGGCTCCGGGCCCTCGCCGCCACCGTGCTGCCGCCCGCGCTCACCGCGGTGGGCGCGGTTGCCCTGATCCGGGCGTGGTTCGCCGAGCTGCCGGACCCGGTGGCCGTGCACTTCGGCCCGGGTGGCGCGGCGGACGGGTTCGGCTCGACGGGCGCCGCGCGGTGGTCTCCGCTGATCGGCCTCGCGTTCGCGCTCGGTTTGTGCCTGCTGCTGCTCCTGCTGACCCGGCGGGACCTGCGGTCGGCTCGGGTCGGCGCCGCCGTGGGGTCGGGCACCGGGGCCTTCGTCGCGGCCCTCCCGGTCGCGCTGCTCGCACCGCAGCGCGGCCTGGCGGATGCCGCCGAGGCCTCGTTGAGCGGCTGGTGGATGGTGCTGCCCGTGGCGGCGGGCCTGGCCGCGGCCGCGATCGGGTACGCGGCGTCGCCCTCGCCGGGACCCGCCACCGCGCAGCGACCGCCCCGCGAGGACGCGCCACGCATCGCGCTGGCGGACAGCGAGAAGGTCGCCTGGTCCGGGTCGGCAGCGATGCCGCCCTGGTTGGCCGCCGTGGTCGGCGTGCTCCCCGTCGCGGTGGTGCTCGGGCTGGTCGCCTTCGGATCGAGCTCGTTCGTGCTGGTGCTGGTGGTCGCCGCGGTCTCGGCCGCGCTGATGGCCCTGGTGCTGGCGCCGGTTCGGGTCACGGTCGACGCCACCGGGCTGACGGCCCGGACGCCGATCACCGGCAGGCCGACCCGCATCCCGCTCGACGAGATCGCGGAGGCCGACGTCGTCGCCGTCGGGATCCTGAACAGGTTCGGCGGTTTCGGCTACCGGGTGGGCCCCGACGGCACCGGGCTCATCGTCCGGCCCGGGCCCGCGCTGCGCATCACGCGCGGTGACGGTTCGCGGTTCACCGTCACCGTCGACGGCGCCGAGCAGGCCGCGGCGGTCCTCAACGCGCTCGCCGCCAAGGGGCGCACGCCGCGCTGACTTCGCGGCATACTCGACCCCAGGGACCGAACCGTCGCACGCACGGGAGGATCACGATGACCGAGATTGCCGGGATCGATCCGGACGTCGCACCGAGCGGGCCGGGCTGCGTCGACTGCGACGCGGGCGGAGGTTGGTGGGTGCACCTGCGCCGATGTGCCCAATGCGGGCACGTCGGGTGCTGCGACACCTCGCCCGGGCAGCACGCGACCGCGCACGCGGCGGCGACCGGGCACCCGTTCATCCAGAGCTTCGAGCCGGGCGAGGACTGGTTCTGGAACTTCCAGACCGAGCAGATGTACGACGGACCCGAGCTGGCCCCGCCGCGGCACCACCCGGTCGACCAGCCGGTGCCGGGCCCGGCGGGCCGGGTGCCCGCGGACTGGCAGGACCACGTCCATTAGCGCCGGCCGAACCGATCCGGACCGAGGGGCCTCGCCGCCGCCCGCGGGTGCGATGCAGTGGGATCCGGCGCAGTACTCGCTGTTCGGGGCGGAGCGTCGCAGGCCGTTCTTCGATCTGGTCGGGCAGGTCGGGGCCGTCGGCCCCCGCCGGGTCGTCGACCTCGGCTGTGGGCCGGGCACGCTGACCGCGACGCTGGCCGAGCGGTGGCCGACCGCCGAGGTGCTCGGCATCGACTCCTCGCCGGAGATGATCGCCGAGGCCCTCGGTGGCCGCCGCCCCGGACGCGTCGAGTTCGCGCTTGGCGGCGCGGAGGACTTCTCCGCCGCGGGGGTCGACGTGCTGGTGAGCAACGCGCTGCTGCAATGGGTGCCGTCGCACCGCGAGTTGCTCGCGGGGTGGGCGGCCGAGCTCGAGCCCGGCGGCTGGCTCGCCTTCCAGGTGCCCGCGAACTTCGGCTCGCCCTCGCACCGGTTGATGCGCGAGCTCGCCGAGTCGCCGCCGTGGCGCGACCGACTCGGCGGGGTGCTGCGACACGACGGCCCGGTGGCCGAACCGGCCGAGTATCTCGAGCTGCTGCTGGGTGCGGGACTGCGGGTCGCGGTCTGGCGGACCGAGTATCAACACCTGCTGCCGGGGCCCGATCCCGTGCTGGAGTGGGTGCGCGGCACCGGATTGCGGCCGGTCCTCGATCGGCTGTCCGCCGCCGAGACGGCGGACTTCGAGGCGGAGTACGGGTCCCGCCTGCGGCAGGTGTATCCGCGTGGCCCGTTCGGGACCGTTTTCCCCTTCCTCCGGACCTTCGTGGTCGCGCAGAAGCCGGGGGCGTGAACCGTGCCCGCGGTCGAGGGCGTGCTGTTCGACATCGACGGGGTGTTGGTCACCTCCTGGCAGCCGATCGCGGGCGCCGCGGAAGCCCTCGTAACTGTGCGCGAGCGCGGGATCGCGCGCGCCTTCCTGACCAACACCACCTCCAGGACGCGGGCCGAGATCGCGGCGGCGCTGTGCGACTGCGGCATGGCGGTGGACGCGGACGAGATCGTCACGGCCGCCGCGCTCACCGCCGAGCACCTTCGCTCGACGCACCCGGGGGAGCGCTGCCTGCTGATCAACCACGGCGACATCGCCGGGGACATGACGGACATCGAGTTCGACGCCGAGCGGCCGGAGGTGGTGGTCCTCGGCGGGGCCGGGCCCGAGTTCGACCACGCCGCGCTGAGCCGGGTGGTGGAGCTGATGCTCGACGGGGTGCCGGTGGTCGCGATGCAGGGCGGACTGACCTGGGCCACCGCGGAGGGCATCCGCATCGACACCGGGGCCTACCTGCCGGGACTGGAGGCGGCGGGAAACGCGCGGATCACCGTCATCGGCAAGCCCTCTCCGGCCGGGTTCCTGGCGGCCGCCGGGCTGATGGGGAGCAGGCCCGAGCGGACGGTGATGATCGGCGACGATCTCCAGAACGACGTGCTGGCGGCGCAGCGCGCCGGATTCGTCGGGGTGCTGGTCCGTACCGGCAAGTTCCGCCAGTGCGTCCTCGAGGCGGCCGAGGCCGCTCCAGGGCATGTGCTCGACTCGGTCGCGGACCTTCCCGGCCTACTCGCCGAGATGTGATCGAGGCGTCCGGGGCCGCGGCCGTCGCCACCCGGCTCGAGCCCAGGAAACCGGTGCCGAATCGAGATATGTCGATCCGGTCGTTGTCGGGCAAGTCTTCGGTACCGTCGCGTCGGTATCTGTTCGTTCTGCTTTCGAGGAGTTCCGTGTCGATTCAGCTCATGCCCCGCGTCCACGCCCTCATCCCTTCGATCACCCGCGCGGGCGCGAGTTTGGCGGTCGGCATCGCGATCGCGGGAGGCATGGCGGTCGCCGGCTCCGGCATCGCCTCCGCCGCGCAGGTCGGCTGCGTCTCCCCGCCCTCGGCCAACGACATCAGGGTCATCGGTGACGCGAGCTGCGGCGCCACCGCGACCGTCGGGAACGCCGGGGCGACCGCGATGGACAGCGGCACCGCGGTGAGCGTGGCCAACGGTGGATCCGCGAACAGCGTCGCGACCGGCTTCGGTGTCGCGCTCAGTTCCTCGCGCGACGCGGGCGCCGCGCATGCGTACGCCATCGGCGGCGGCATCTCGCACTCGAACGCCTCGAACGGCCACACCACCATCTCGGTGGCGGGCTGGGGCTCGGGAGCGACCGCGGAGGCGTCCGGCGTCAAGTGCGTCGGCCCGCTGTCCTTCGCCGTGAATCTGAACACCGGCGCCGTCTGCGCGATGCGCTGACCGAGCCGTCCCGACCTTGCACTCGCCACACCTGAGTGCTAAAAAGGCACTTGGCACTCGCGTCATGCGAGTGCCAGGTCGGGACGGTGAGATCGGGATCCCATCGACACCCCTGGTCGTCCGTCGCGGGCGCCGAGCCTGGCCGTAGGCGTAAATGCGTCATGAGGCGACCCGACGAGCGGTCGCCTGGTGTGTCACCCCAATCCGGAGGATCACTTCGCAATGGCCAAGATCATCGCGTTCGACGAAGAGGCACGTCGCGGCCTCGAGCGTGGCCTGAACAGCCTCGCCGACGCAGTCAAGGTGACGCTGGGACCCAAGGGTCGCAACGTCGTCCTGGAGAAGAAGTGGGGCGCCCCCACGATCACCAACGATGGTGTGTCCATCGCCAAGGAGATCGAGCTCGAGGACCCCTACGAGAAGATCGGCGCAGAGCTGGTCAAGGAGGTCGCCAAGAAGACCGACGACGTCGCCGGCGACGGAACCACCACCGCCACCGTGCTCGCCCAGGCTCTCGTTCGTGAGGGCCTCCGCAACGTCGCGGCCGGCGCCAACCCGCTCGGTCTCAAGCGCGGCATCGAGAAGGCCGTCGAGGCCGTCACCGCCCGCCTGCTCGACACCGCCAAGGAGGTCGAGACCAAGGAGCAGATCGCTGCCACCGCCGGTATCTCGGCTGGCGACCCGTCCATCGGTGAGCTCATCGCCGAGGCCATGGACAAGGTCGGCAAGGAAGGCGTCATCACGGTCGAGGAGTCCAACACCTTCGGCCTGCAGCTCGAGCTCACCGAGGGCATGCGCTTCGACAAGGGCTTCATCTCGCTGTACTTCGCGACCGACGCCGAGCGTCAGGAAGCGGTCCTCGAGGACGCCTACATCCTGCTCGTGAGCTCCAAGATCTCCACGGTCAAGGACCTGCTGCCGCTGCTGGAGAAGGTCATCCAGTCCGGCAAGCCGCTGGTCATCATCGCGGAGGACGTCGAGGGCGAGGCCCTGTCCACCCTGGTGGTCAACAAGATCCGTGGCACCTTCAAGTCGGTCGCCGTCAAGGCCCCCGGCTTCGGTGACCGTCGCAAGGCGCAGCTCGCCGACATCGCCATCCTCACCGGTGGCGAGGTCATCAGCGAAGAGGTCGGCCTCTCCCTGGAGACCGCCGGACTCGAGCTGCTCGGCCGCGCCCGCAAGGTCGTCGTCAGCAAGGACGAGACCACCATCGTCGAGGGTGCAGGCGACGCCGACGCCATCGCCGGTCGCGTCAACCAGATCCGCGCCGAGATCGAGTCCTCGGATTCGGACTACGACCGCGAGAAGCTGCAGGAGCGCCTGGCCAAGCTGGCCGGTGGCGTCGCCGTCATCAAGGCCGGCGCCGCGACCGAGGTCGAGCTCAAGGAGCGCAAGCACCGCATCGAAGATGCCGTGCGCAACGCCAAGGCCGCCGTCGAGGAGGGCATCGTTGCCGGTGGTGGCGTGGCCCTGCTGCAGTCCGCCCCCGCGCTGGACGACCTGAAGCTCGAAGGTGACGAGGCCACCGGCGCGAACATCGTTCGTGTCGCCCTCGAGGCCCCGCTCAAGCAGATCGCGTTCAACGCCGGCCTCGAGCCCGGCGTCGTCGCGGAGAAGGTTCGCAACCTGCCCGCCGGCCACGGCCTGAACGCCGCGACCAACGAGTACGGCGACCTGCTCGAAGCCGGCATCAACGACCCGGTCAAGGTCACCCGCTCGGCGCTGCAGAACGCAGCCTCGATCGCGGCCCTGTTCCTCACCACCGAGGCCGTTGTCGCCGACAAGCCGGAGAAGGCCGGAGCGCCCGTTGGCGATCCGACCGGCGGCATGGGCGGCATGGACTTCTAGTCCACAGCCACACCAGTTCCACCCGGCGAGGCCCGGGTCACCCGATCAGGGTGGCCCGGGCCTCGCTCGTGGGCGGGGTCACCTGCGGAAACACGGTGTTCACCGGAGCGACCAACGTAGGTCACCGTTACGGACGCTCGGTCCACTAAGTTCGTTTCCTGTGGCGAGGGGTCACACGCAGTTTCTGCGGTAGGTCAATTCTTGGAGGATCACATGGGTTCCATCAGCACCATCATCTCGCTCTTCGAGCTCTACCAGCTGCTGAGCCAGTTCAGCTGATCCCCCTGGATGGCGGCCGGGCTCCCGTGTGGAGCCCGGCCGCTGTCTGCCGTGGGGTCAGTTTTGCGATTCCGGGGACAGTCGTACGCCTTCCGGGTGAGACTGTCGGCGCGGGATCGCTGACAACGCAGGCGCTGTGCCTGCGTAAGATCACCCGCAGCAAGCCGAGGGTCCATGCGTACCTGCGCGTGGACCCCCGTTCTGTAGAGAAGTACCGAACACCCACCGATCTCGGCCCATAGACAGTCAGGTGCAGCACACATGAGCAACCTTCGTCGATCCGGCGCCCGCAAGGCGCGGCTGGCAGCAGCCGCTGCGGCCCTGATGATCCTTCCCCTGATCGGCGCGGGCGGACTCGCGACCGCCGCACCCTCGGGCGAGCAGTCCGGCTCGAAGATCGAGCGGGTCGAGGGCAGTGGGCGTCAGGTGACCGCGTACGTGTACTCGGCCTCGATGGGCAAGACCATCCCGGTCAAGGTTCAGCGCCCGATGGACAGCAGCGTGCCGCGGCCGACCCTGTACCTGCTCAACGGCGCGGGCGGCGGCGAGGATTCCGCCACCTGGCAGCGTCGCACGGACGTCGCGACGTTCTTCGCGGACAAGAACGTGAACGTGGTGACCCCGGTCGGTGGCGCCTTCAGCTACTACACCGACTGGCAGAAGGACGACCCGAAGCTCGGCCGGAACAAGTGGGCGACCTTCCTGACCAAGGAACTGCCGGGGCTGATCGACTCCGAGTTCAAGGCCAACGGTGTGAACTCGATGGCGGCCATCTCCATGACCGGCACCTCGGTGCTCAACCTGGCGATCGCAGCCCCGGGTCTCTACAAGAGCGTCGCTTCCTACAGCGGGTGTGCCGAGACCAGCACCGACATGGGCCGGGCCTACATCAAGATGGTCGTCGAGTCGCGGGGCGGCGCCAAGGTCGAGAACATGTGGGGCGCGAAGAACGACGCGGCCTGGGTGGCGAACGACCCGGTCGTCAATGCGGAGAAGCTGCGCGGGACCCAGCTGTACATCTCCTCCGGCAACGGACTGCCCGGAGCGCACGACAACCTGGAGGAGACCGGTGGCATCTCCGGTCTGGCGAACCAGGCGCTGCTCGGCGGCGTGATCGAGGGCGCGACCCTGGTCTGCACCAACAACCTGTCCAAGCGGCTCGGTGAGCTCGGCATCCCGGCCGTCGTCGACTTCCGGCCGAACGGCACCCACTCGTGGGGCTACTGGCAGGACGACCTGCACAAGTCGTGGCCGATGCTGGCCGCGTCGATCGGTCTGTAGCAGACCCGACAGCTCATGCGACAGTGACGGCGCCGATCCCGCGGAGTACGCGGGGTCGGCGCCGTCTTGTCGTCGGGGGCGGGGTCTGCCCCCGACGAGGTGATCAGTCGACCTGGTTACCGGAGGCCCTGTGCAGGCCCGAACTCATGGTCGACTCGAGCTTGTCGTCGAATTCGTCGTAGACCACCGAGCCGATCCAGATGATCAGCGTCGCCCACACCCAGGTCCAGAAGCCCCGGATCTGGAAGTCGTTCGTCAGCAGCACCACGATGAGCAGGACGAGGTACGTCGCGACCAGGTTGACGACCCAGGTGTAGGCGCGCAGGCCCGGCACGGTGCTCAGCAGGCGGGTGATGAGCGGCTTGACGAACAGCGTGGCCAACGTGAACAGGATCGTGCCGACGATGAACCACAGGGGATAGGTGATGTGGAACGGGCCGAGTACCAGATCGGCGATCCACAGCACGACACCGTTCGCGACCAGTGCGGTCAGGATGCGGGGAACCCAGAGCTTGGTTGGGGTCGGACTCGAGGTGGTCATGTCGCCAGGATGAGCGTCGGCGACGGGCGCGATCGGGCTTTCGTTGCCGACTCAATTGATTGATGCATCGACGTTATGCGTCCGTTATTGGATCAGGTGGAATCGCGGAGCGCGCCGAGATGCGGTGCAAGCGTTCATCTGGGCGACACCGCGCCGACGAGCGCGGCGGTTACCGTCCGCGGATGACCGAATTCGACCACCCAGTGGATCTCGCCGACACCTCCGCGTTCGCGGTCCGGGACGACGATGACGACGACCCGATCCTGGTCAACGCGGCGGACGGGCGGGCCGTCGACACCTGGCGCGAGGGGTACCCGTACGCGGAGCGGATGGAGCGCGCCGAGTACGAGATGGCGAAGAGGCTGCTGCAGATCGAGCTGCTCAAATTGCAGAACTGGTCCAAGGCGACCGGCCGCAGGCACGTGATCGTGTTCGAGGGTCGGGACGCGGCCGGCAAGGGCGGCACCATCAAGCGGTTCACGGAGCACCTGAACCCCCGCGGCGCGAGGGTGGTGGCCCTCGAGAAGCCCTCCGCCCGCGAGCAGGGCCAGTGGTACTTCCAGCGATACGTCGAGCACCTGCCCGCGGCCGGGGAGCTCGTCCTCTTCGACCGCTCCTGGTACAACCGCGCGGGCGTCGAGCGGGTGATGGGCTTCTGCAACGACGACCAGCACGCGCGTTTCCTGCGGCAGGCCCCGCTCTTCGAGCAGATGCTCGTCGACGAGGGGATCAGCCTCACCAAGCTGTGGTTCTCGGTGTCCAGGAACGAGCAGCGCACCCGGTTCGCGATCAGGCAGGTGGACCCGGTCCGGCAGTGGAAGCTCTCCCCGATGGACCTTGCGTCGCTGGACAAGTGGGAGTCGTACACGGCTGCCAAGGAGCAGATGATCAGGTTCACCGACACCGACATCGCGCCGTGGACCGTCGTGAAGAGCAACGACAAGAAGCGCGCCCGGATCAACGCGATGCGGCACGTGCTCAGCCGCTTCGACTACGAGAACCGGGACGACGAGGTGGTCGGAACCCCGGATCCGCGCATCGTCTGCCGGGCGCGAGACTCCTTGGGGGACTGACCGGCCCGAGCCCGGCGGGAGGTCCCACCACGGGTGAACTCCGGCGCGAGGAACTCGCTGAGCTCCTCGGGATGGCAGACCCCGAATGTGGGCAGCTGACAAGTGGATCAGCGGTTGCGATGTCCGAATCCTGTCGGCAGGCGCCGCGGCGAGAGAGTATGGGAACCGTGGACACCATTCCGATTCAGATGCCCGACGGCACCACCATCGCGGTACGGCTGTTCGCAGGCCGGGAGGCGGCGCCGGTGGTGGTGATCTTCCCTGGGCTCGGCGTGCCGGGCGGGTTCTACGATCCGGTCGCCGAGGCGCTGGTCGCACACGGATTCAACGCGGCGGTCGGTGAGCTCCGCGGGCAGGGCGACAGCAGGCCCCGGCCGGGCGCGGACAGCAGCTACGGGTATCAGGAACTGGCGTCCGTCGACTATCCGGCCACCTTCGAGGTCGTGCGGGAGCGGTTCCCGGACAGCACCCCGTACCTGCTCGGGCACAGCATGGGCGGGCAGCTGGGGGTGATGTACGCGGCCAGGGCCAGGGGAAAGCTCGGCGGGCTGATCCTGGTGGCGTCGGGTTCGCCGTATCACCGCGGCCACGGGGTGGTGCGCGGCGCGGCGCTGCTGGCCGGAACGGCGGCGATGTCGGTGACGGCGAACGTCGCCGGGTTCTGGCCGGGGGACCGGTTGGACGTCGGCGGGTTCGGCAGGCAGTCGAAGGTGCTGATCGGGGACTGGTCCAGGTTCGCGCGCACCGGCACCATCGAGCCGACCGGAGCCGACATCGACTACGAGGAGCGGATCGGCCGGCTGACCCTGCCGGTGCTGTCGATCTCCATGGAGGACGACGACCTGGCACCGCGGCAGGCGATCAAGAACCTGGTCGCGAAGATGCCGAAAGCGGACCTCACCACCTGGCATCAGCCGGAGCCGCTGGGTCACAACGGCTGGATCCGCAGTCCGGACAGCACCGTCGGCCGCATCGTGGAGTGGCTGCACGACCGCGCCTGACCCGCCGAGTGTGCACCTACGGTCCGTCTCGCCCGGGCGATGTACCCGTAGCTGCACACTCGGCGGGGATACCCTGGATGTGATCACCACGACCCGCCCGCACCGTGCGGTCGGCTCGGAACCGATCCGCCATGGATGAACCCGTTCCCCCGAGTGACGCGACGATCGCAAGCGGGCCGCTGACCGAGGAGGCCCCCGGCACCGCCGTGTACGTGAGCTCGGCCGTCTCCGACTCGACCGGCACCCGCCCGGAAGCGGGGCTGGTCGTCGACACCGGCGTGCGGCGCCTGGTCGCCGACTGGGAGTCGACCCGGTCCCCGTCCGACCTGTCGGACTACCTGCCGAACGCGGCCGCGATCCGGCGTGCGGCGCTGATCGACCTGATCATGGTCGATCTCGAGTACCGGTGGTTGCGCGGTGGCCAGCCGAAACGAATCGCCGACTACTGCCGGGAGTTCCCCGAGCTGCTCGCGGAGCCGCTGCCGCCCGAGCTCGTGTACGAGGAGTATCGGGTGCGCCGCGCCAGCGGGGCGAGCGTCGAGCCGGAGGAGTACCTGCGCGGCTTCCCGCAGCAGGCCGACCGGTTCGAATGGCTGCGCGAGCACGATCTGCCGGGACGCCGCGGTGCGCCCGTCCCGATCGACCTGCCCGAGAACGCCGAGTTCGCGGTCGGGCAGCAGCTGGACGACTTCGAACTGATCGCGGAGCTCGGGCACGGTGCGTTCGCCCGGGTGTTCCTGGCCCGGCAGCTGTCCATGCTGCGCCCCGCGGCGCTGAAGATCTCCCGCAACGTCGGCAGCGAGCCACAGACCCTCGCCCAGCTCGACCACCCGTACATCGTCCGGGTCTTCGACCAGAGGCTGTTCGAGGACCGGCAGTTGCGGGTGCTGGTCATGGAGTACGTGTCCGGTGGCACGCTGCTGGATGTGGTCAAACTCGTCCGCGCGACCCCGCCCGAGCGACGGAGCGGTCAGCTCCTGCTCGATTCGATCGACAAGGTCCTCGCGGGCAAGGGAGAGATCGGGCCGAGCGAGTCCAGCGTGCGCGCCGAGATCGCGGAGCTCTCGTGGCCGGAGACCGTGGCGTGGATCGGGCTGCGGCTGGCCGACGCGCTCGAGTACGCGTGCGCCCACGGCGTGCTGCACCGCGACATCAAGCCGGCCAACGTGCTGCTGAGCGTCGAGGGCGTCCCGAAGCTCGCCGACTTCAACGTCAGCTCCAGCGACAGCACCGACCCGGCCGGCCGGTCCGGCTTCGTCGGCGGATCTGTCGCGTACATGGCGCCGGAGCAGCTGGCCGCGGTGTCCCCGGAATCGGCCGCGAGCGCGCCGCCGATCGACACCCGCAGCGACATCTACGCGCTCGGGGTGATGCTGTGGGAGCTGCTGACCGGGGTCCGCCCGTTCGCGGACGCCCCTGCGGGCGGATCGCAAGTGTCGCCGGGCGAGGTGCTCGCGATCCGGCGCGGCGGGGTCGATCCGGACGCCAGGGCCCGGCTCCCGGCCGACTGCCCGGCCGCCCTGCGCCGGGTGCTGATGACGTCCCTGGCCTTCGATCCCGCCGACCGCTGGTCGAGCGGCCGTAAGTTGGCACGCCAGTTCGCGCTGTGCCTGGATCCACACGCCCGCGACCTCGTCGATCCGCGTCCAGGGAGCTGGCGGTCGACGCTGTCGCGGTGGTCGCTCCCGATCCTGCTGGCCGCGATCGGCATCCCGAACCTGCTGGCCGCGGGCTACAACTACTACTACAACAAGGCGCTGATCATCTCCGAGCTCTCGCCGGAGGCCCAGGACCATCTCGAACAGGTCCACCTGATCGTGGGCGGCCTGGCCTTCCCCCTCGGCGCGTTCCTCATCCTCTACTGGTGCCGGCTCGCGCTGATCGTCCCGCGCGGTCTACGGCGGGGGCAGCGGTACGCCCCCGAGATCCTGGCCAGGGCGCGCACCGCGACCCTGAATCTGGGGCACCGGGCCGTCGTGGTCGCCTTCGTGCTCTGGGTGGTCGCCGGGGTCGGCTACCCGATCGTCCTGCAGGCCGCGGCGGGTGGTATTCCGTCGCAGGCCTATTCGCACCTGATCGCCTCGCTCGCGGTCTGCGGGGCGGTGGCCGTCGCGTACCCGTTCTTCATCCTCACCTTCTACGCGGTGCGCTGTGTGTACCCGATCCTGTTGTCGCACGGGGAGATCGGCAGCGCCGACGGTCGCGACCTGCGGGCGCTCGGCCGGATCACCACCCGTTACGTCGCGGTGGCCGCATCGGTTCCACTGGTGGGCGTCGCCGGGCTCAGCTTCGTCGGGGCCGAGCCCGGCAACACGGTCAACGCCACAGTCCGCGCGCTGTGCATCGGCGGCATCATCGCGTTCATCGGTGTGTACCAACTGTTCCGGTGGGTCGAGGGCGACCTGCGGGCGCTGACCCGGGTGGTGTCGCTGGGCGGCGCCCGCGGCTATGCCGCCGAGATCGAGGCCCCGGAGTCTGTCCAGACGCCCCGGCATGAGCGCACGATCAGAGCCCCAGTTGTGACCCGAGGAACGTGAACGTCAGCGCCGTCTTGAACGCCAGCTGGGCGTTGTCGGAGGCGCCGCCGTGCCCGCCCTCGATGTTCTCGTAGTACCAGGTCCGGTGCCCCTGCTCCTCGAGTCGCGCGGCCATCTTCCTGGCGTGGCCGGGATGCACCCGGTCGTCACGCGTCGACGTCGCGATCAGGACCGGCGGATACGCCGCCTCCGAGTCGGTGTTCTGGTACGGCGAGTATCGGGAGATGTACTCCCATTCGGCCGGGTCGTCGGGGTCGCCGTACTCGGCCATCCAGGACGCGCCCGCCAGCAGCAGGTGATAGCGGCGCATGTCCAGCAACGGAACCTGGCAGACGATGGCACCGAACAGTTCCGGGTAGCGGGTGAGCATCACACCCATCAGCAGCCCGCCGTTGCTGCCGCCCTGGGCGCCCAGCTGGGCGGGCGTGGTGATCCCGCGTTCGACGAGGTCCCGCGCGACGGCGGCGAAGTCCTCGAAAACCTTGTGCCGCCCGGCCTTCAGTGCCTGCGTGTGCCACTCGGGCCCGTACTCGCCGCCGCCGCGGATGTTGGCGACCACATAGGTGCCGCCCCGCTCCAGCCAGGCCAGGCCGGTCGAGCCGCTGTACGCAGGCGTCATCGAGTTCTCGAAACCGCCGTAGCCGTACAGCAGCGTCGGTCCGGGTTCGGCGTCCTTCCCGCGCACCACGAAGTAGGGGATCCGGGTGCCGTCCTCGGACACCGCGAAGTGCTGGGCGACCGCGAGCGAATCCGCGTCGAAGAACGAGGGCGACTGCTTGAGCACCTCGATCTGCTCGCCGACCATGCCGTGCAGCAGCGTCGCGGGCGTGAGGTACCCGCTCGAGTTGAGGAAGAACTCGTCGCCCTCGACCGGATCCACGTCCAGGATGTCGGTGGTGGTGAGCTCGGAGACCCCCTCGAGCGGCACGTCCGTCCAGCCGGCGGGTCCCGGTGTCCGCACCCGCAGCTGGGTCTGCACGTCGGACAGTGTCACCAGCAGCAGGTGGTTGCGGGTCCACACGTACTGCTCGAGCGAGGTGTGGGCGTCGGGCGCGAAAAGCACCGTCAGGTCCCGAGATCCGGCGAGATAGTCCTCGTACCGGGCGGCCAGCAGGGTGCCGGCCGGGTGCTCGTGCCCGGCGACGGACCAGGCGGACCTGGTGCGGATCAGCAGCCATTCCCGATGCACGGAGAGGCCTGCGTCCTCGGGCGTCTCGATCCGCACCAGGGTGCCGTCGCCCATCAGCTGGAAGCGCCGGGAGTTGTAGAAGTCGATGGACTGCTCGACGAAGCTGCGCTCGAACCCGGGGGTGCGGTCGTACCAGGCGGACACCGCGACGTCGGTCTGCTCGCCCTCGAACACGGTGACGGCCTCGGCGATGTCGGTGCCGCGGGTCCAGCGCTTGGCGATCCGCGGGTAGCCGGAATCGGTGAGCGTGCCCGGCCCGAGGTCGGTGCCGACGTACACCGTGTCCACGTCGATCCAGCCGATGTCGGTCTTGGCCTCGGGCAGGAAGAAGCCGCCTTCGGACGGTTCGACGAAGCAGCGTCGTTCCAGATCGAACTCGCGGGTCACCGTGGCGTCGGCGCCGCCCCGCGACAGGCTGATCAGTGCGCGCTCCTGGCCGGGGCGCAGCACCTGCGCGCCGGACCACACCCAGTTCTCGCCGTCGCGTTCGGCGAGCTCGTCGACGTCGACCAGCAGGTCCCAGTTCGGGGCGTCGGTGCGGTACTCGTCCATCGTCGTCCGTCGCCAGAGGCCGCGAACGTGCTCGGAGTCGCGCCAGAAGTTGTAGAGGTATTCGCCGCGGAGCCGGACGTACGGGATGCGGGCATCGGTGTCGAACACCGCCCGGATCCGCGTCTGCAGGTCCTCGAACCCGGCGTTCTCGGTGAACTCGCCGGTGGTGCGGCCGTTGCGCTCGCGTACCCAGTCCAGTGCGGGCTCGGCGGTGACGTCTTCGAGCCAGAGGTAGGGGTCGTGCAGGTCGGAAGCCATTGTTCATTGATACCCCTGACGTGCGGATCCGCGCGCAGGAGGGGACCGCGCGTCGGCGGGGGTTCCCATCCGCCCCTCGGAGTGCTACACATTTGAGACAGCTGTTGTGATTCTGCAACAGCGGCGAGGAGGTCCCATGCCGGTCCGCACGCTCGTCGAGCTCACGCCGCCGATGACCGCACGGTCGGTGGCGCTGAGCCTGCTCCTTGGCATGCGCCCGGCCCGGATGTCGGCGCGCGAGATCGCCCGCACCGGGGAGATGTTCGGCGTCGCGCCGTCGACCATGCGCGCCGCGCTGTCGCGGATGGTGGCGGCGGGCGACCTGGTCACGAAGGACTCGATGTACCTGCTCGGGGCCAGACACCTGGAGCGGCAGGCCCTGCAGGAGGCGCTGGTCAACCCGAGGCGGGTCCCGTTCGACGGCCGCTGGGACATGGTGGTCGTCGTGGTGTCCGGCCGGGAGGCCGGGGCGCGCGGCATGCTGCGCACCACCCTCGCCGAGCATCGGTACGCCGAGCTGCGGGAAGGGGTGTGGATGCGACCGGCCAACCTGACCGGGCACGACCTGCCGCGGCTCGACGAGGTGCACCGGTTCGCCGCGGTCCCCGAGGATCCCGGCGCCTTGATCGGGCAACTGTGGGACCTCGACGCCTGGTCTGCCGAGGCCGGGCTCATCCTCGGCGCCCTGTCGGTGCCGGGGCAGTCCCAGGAGCGGTTCATGGCCGCGGCCGCGGCCGTGCGGCACCTGCGCACCGACCCGGCACTGCCAGACGAGCTGCTCCCCGAGAACTGGCCCGCCGACGAATTGCGTTGGGCCTATGACGATTACCGAACCCAGTTCGCCGAACTGGCCATGCGCGAGGAAGTGAGGGGCAAGCTGTGAAGACACACGAGGTGACCAACCAGGTTCCGCCGCTGGTGGATTACGACACCGCCGGGCACCCGCTGTTCGACGAGATCCTGACCGCCGCGGGCGCCGCCGACGCGCTTGCCGAGGTCCACGAGGTCGGCACCCTCGCGGGCAGCGCGTACGCCAAGGAACTCGGCGACCGCGCCGAGGCGCACCCGCCGATCCTGCGCACGCACGACCGCTACGGAAACCGGGTCGACCGGGTCGACTACGACCCGGCCTATCACGACCTGATGCGGCACGCGATCGGGTTCGGTCTGCACGGCGCACCGTGGCGCGACAAGCGCGACAACGCACACCTGATCCGGGCCGCGAAGTTCACCGCCTGGCAGGTGACCGACGCCGGACACGGCTGCCCCATCTCGATGACCTATGCCGCCGTCCCGGCGCTTCGGGCGGACGAGAAGCTGTCATCCGAGTTCGAGCCGCTGCTCGCCAACGACCAGTACGACCCGTCCGTCGCCCCGACCGCGCTCAAGCGGGGTCTGATCGCCGGCATGTCGATGACCGAGAAGCAGGGCGGCTCGGACGTCCGGGCCAACACCACCACCGCCACTCCGCATCAGGACGGCAGCTACCGGATCGTCGGGCACAAGTGGTTCACCTCGGCGCCGATGTCGGACATCCTGCTCACCCTCGCGCAGGCGCCGGGCGGGCTGACCTGCTTCGTGCTGCCGCGGGTGCTGCCGGACGGCAGCATGAACACCATTGCGCTGCAACGACTCAAGGACAAGCTGGGCAACCGGTCCAACGCCAGCAGCGAGGTCGAGTACGACAACGCCATCGGGTGGCGGCTCGGCGAGGAGGGGCGTGGGGTGCGGACCATCATCGAGATGGTCAACATGACCCGCCTGGACTGCACGCTCGGCGCCGCGGCACTGATGCGCGAGGCGGTGGGGCAGGCCGCCCACCACGCCGCGCATCGCAGCGCGTTCGGTGGCCTGCTGATCGACAAGCCGTTGATGCGCAACGTGATCGCCGACCTCGCCGTCGAGGCGGAGGCGTCCACCACGGTCGCGCTGTGGCTGGCCTCGCAGACCGATGCCGCACTCCGGGGCGACCAGCGTGCCGCACTGCTGCGCCGCCTCGGCCTGGCCGTGTCGAAGTACTACGTCTGCAAGCGCGGTCCGGGCCACGCCGCGGAGGCGTTGGAATGCCTGGGCGGCAACGGTTTCATCGAGGAGTCCGGGATGCCGCGGCTCTACCGCGAGGCCCCCCTCGGATCGATCTGGGAGGGCAGCGGCAACGTCGCCGCCCTGGACACCCTGCGCGCCCTGGCCAAGCAGCCCGAGGTCCTCGGGGTGTTCTTCGACGAGCTCGACGCCGCGGCCGGGGCGGACCCCCGGTACGACGCCTACGTCGCCGCACTGAAGGCGCAGTTCACCGACCTCACCGACCTCGAGTACCGCTCCCGCGTCGTGGTCGGCCGGCTGGCACTGGCGCTGCAGGGCTCGCTGCTGGTCCGGTCGGGCAATCCGGCGGTCGCCGATGCCTTCCTCGCCACCCGCCTCGCCGGCGACTGGGGCACGGTCTACGGCACCCTGCCCACCGGCCTCGACCTCGCGCCGATCATCGAGCGCGTCGTCCCCACCCCCGCGTAGTCCGCAGCTGCGCGCCGCGTAGCGCATGAAAAGGGCCCCGCACCACACGGTGCGGGGCCCTTTCTCGGTCAGGCGCGGGGCGTCACAGGCCGATGGACTCGGCGAGCATCGGCCACGACTCGTGCAGGTCGTCCTGCCAGTAACCCCAGGAGTGGGTGCCCGCGGGGCGGAAGTCGAAGGTCGCCGGGATGCCCAGCTGGCCCAGCCTGCCCTGGAGGTTGTGCGTGCACTGGTTGACCGCGGCCTCGATCATGCCGCCGACGATCACCTGGTTGGCCAGCGTGTCGACCCTGCCGTTGACGGCGGGGTTCGCCAGGTTGTCGTGGTCGCCGGGCAGGCCGCTCGACGAGGAGACGAACAGCTTGATGCCGCGCAGCTTCTCGGCGTTGACGACCGGGTCGTTCTCGGCCCAGCCCGGGCCGTCGTACGGGCCCCACATGTTGGTGGCCTCGGCGCCGCCGCGGGACTCGACGACCGTGCGGACGTAGAACTTGCCAGCGTCGGTGCTGGTCTCCGCGCAGCCGCTGTAGGCGCCGACGCTCTTGTACAGGTGCGGGGCCGCGATCGCGAGGTTGAGCACCGAGGTGCCCGCCATCGAGATGCCCGCGATCGAGTTGACGCCGGTGGTGTCGAAGGCGTCGTCGATGATCGGCGGCAGTTCCTTGGTCAGGAAGGTCTGCCACTTGTTGCGACCCAGCTTCGGGTCGTCCTTCTGCCAGTCGGTGTAGTAGCTGAAGGCACCGCCGATCGGGGTGACCACGTTGACGTTCTTGTCGGCGAAGAAGCTCATCACGTCGGTCTGCTTCTGCCAGGTGGCGCGGTCCTCGCCGCCGCCCGCGCCGTTGAGCAGGTACAGGCTCGGGCGGGGCGCGCTGGTGTCGGCGGGGGTGATCACCTCGACCGGGATCACCTGGTCCATCGCCGCCGAGTACACGTATGCGGTCACCTTGCGGTCGGAGTTCTTCTCGATCCGCTCGAGCTTCGATCCGGACTCCGACTGCGCGGTGGCCGGCGCCGCGGGTGCGAGGGCCGGGCTCACCAGCATCGGCAACACGGTGAGCGCGATCGCCGCCGCGACGAGGCGGCCGCGGCGGGATGTCTGAGGACGCATGCGAGAAACCTTCACTGTTGATTCGTCGGTTCACCGAACTCGGGCGTTACGCGATTCGGGTAAATCGGACGTCGTTCACCTGGCCACGTCGGACGGGGCCATCTCCATTTTTACCCGAGGGGTCAGGTCGCCAGCCACCGCACCGAGTGAATTCGCAGGTAGGGCGGATCTCGGGGGGATTCCCGGCCTGCTACCGATGGGTAACCAGACCATGGCGGGACAGCGAATCGTCGCGGGTCTACCCTGGGCAATCGTGACCTCACACTATGACGTCGTTGTTCTCGGGGCCGGTCCCGGTGGGTACGTCGCTGCTATCCGCGCGGCACAACTCGGACTGAAAACCGCCATCATCGAAGAGAAGTACTGGGGCGGTGTCTGCCTGAACGTGGGCTGCATCCCCTCCAAGGCGCTGCTCCGCAACGCGGAACTCGCCCACATCTTCCACAACGAGGCCAAGACCTTTGGCATCTCGGGAGATGTGAGCTTCGACTTCGGGGCCGCCTTCACGCGGAGCCGCTCGGTCGCGGACGGCCGCGTCAAGGGCGTGCACTTCCTGATGAAGAAGAACAAGATCACCGAGTACGACGGTCGCGGCACCTTCACCGACGCCAAGACCATCTCGGTGGCCAAGTCCGACGGGACCACCGAGACCGTCACGTTCGACAACGTCATCATCGCGACCGGCACCACCACCCGGATGCTGCCCGGCACCGCCGTCAGCGCGAACGTGGTGACCTACGAGGAGCAGATCCTCACCAGCGAGCTGCCCGGCTCGATCCTCATCGTCGGCGCGGGCGCGATCGGCATGGAGTTCGCCTACGTCCTGCACAACTACGGCGTGAAGGTGACGATCGTCGAGTTCCTCGACCGCGCACTGCCGATGGAGGACGCGGACGTCTCCAAGGAGATCGCGAAGCGCTACAAGAAGTACGGCATCGAGATCAAGACCTCGACCGGCGTGCAGTCGGTCACCGACAACGGCGCGGCGGGCGTCACCGTCACCATGGCCAAGAACGGCAGCGACGAGGTCGAGACCGTCGTCGTGGACAAGGTGCTGCAGGCGATCGGCTTCGCGCCGAACGTCACCGGCTACGGCCTCGAGAGCACCGGTGTCGCGCTCACCGACCGCGGCGCCATCGCCATCGACGAGCGGATGCGCACCAACGTGCCCGGCATCTACGCCATCGGTGACGTCACCGCGAAGCTGCAGCTCGCCCACGTCGCCGAGGCGCAGGGTGTGGTCGCGGCCGAGACGATCGGCAACGCCGAGACCCTCGAGCTGGGCGACTACCGGATGATGCCGCGCGCCACGTTCTGCCAGCCGCAGGTGGCCAGCTTCGGTCTCACCGAGGAGCAGGCCAAGGCGGAGGGGTACGACATCAAGGTCGCGACCTTCCCGTTCACCGCCAACGGCAAGGCCCACGGCCTGGCCGACCCGAACGGCTTTGTCAAGCTCATCGCCGACACCAAGTACGGCGAGCTGCTCGGCGGCCACCTGATCGGCCCAGACGTGTCCGAGCTGCTGCCCGAGCTGACCCTCGCCCAGAAGTGGGACCTGACGGTCAACGAGCTCGCGCGCAACGTGCACACGCACCCGACGCTGAGCGAGGCCCTGCAGGAGGCCATCCACGGCCTCGCGGGACACATGATCAACTTCTGACCCAGCTCCGACCCAGAGGGGGGGTCCGGCCGTGTGCCGGACGCCCCCTCTGTCGTTTCGGCCGGAGCGGGTCAGCGGGCGTCGTAGTGCGCCTGCGCCTCGGTGATCGTCGGCATCCGGGTTTCGACCAGGTGGATCAGGCTGGTCAGCTGCGCCGCGACCTCGGCGCCGAGGTCGGTGAGGCTGTACTCGACCTTCGGGGGAATGGTCCCGAGGACCTCGCGGAGCACCAGGCCGTCCCGCTCGAGCGCCTGCAGCGTCTGGGAGAGCATCCGCTCGCTGACCCCGTCCACGCGTCGCCGCAACGCGCTGAAGCGGAACGGGCCCTCGGCCAGGGCCGCCAGGGCGAGCGTTCCCCACCGTCCGGTGATGTCCTGGAGAACCGGGCGCGAGGTGCAGCCACGGGCGAACACGTCGGATTCCAGGCTCGGGTCCGCGTCGGCAGGGCGCGGCAGGTCGGGGGCGGTCATGGACGCCAGATTACTACCCACCGATACCGCAGCGCTAACACTATCGGTTGCACTTACGGAAAATAAGTGCATGATGGACGCGGACGGTTTGTTTGAAGCGTCAACTCAACTGACTCGCGACACCCAGGAGTGCACATGACCATCGCCATCACCGGCGCCACCGGACACCTCGGCCGCCTCGTCGTCGAATCCCTGCTGGCGCGCAGAGCCGACGCGGGCGACCTGGTCGCCGTGGTCCGCGACCCGGGCAAGGCCGCCGACCTCGCCGCGAAGGGCGTGCAGGTGCGTGCGGCCGACTACACGGACGGGGCGGCTCTCGAGAGCGCGCTTGCCGGTGTCGACAAGCTGCTGCTGATCTCGAGCAGCGAGGTCGGTCAGCGGCTACCGCAGCACACCAACGTCATCGAGGCGGCCAAGACCGCGGGCGTGGCGTTCGTCGCCTACACCTCCGTACTCGACGCCGCGAACAGCGCGCTGACCCTGGCTCAGGAGCACAAGGCCACCGAGGAGGTCATGGCCGCCTCGGGTATCGAGCACGCCCTCCTCCGCAACGGCTGGTACTGGGAGAACTACACCACCGACCTCCCGGGCACGATCGAGCGCGGGGTGCTGGCCGGAGCCGCGGGCGACGGCCGGGTCGCGGCCGCGGCGCGGGCCGACTACGCCGAGGCCGCGGCCGTCGTGCTGCTCTCGGACGGCCAGGCAGGCAAGGTGTACGAGCTCGGCGGCGACGAGCGCCTGACCCTCGCAGAGCTGGCCACGAAGATCTCCGCGGCGGCGGGCAAGACCGTTGCCTACCAGGATCTCTCGGAGGAGCAGTTCGGTGCCGCCCTCGAGAGTGCGGGCCTGCCCGCGGTCTACGCGGGGATGCTCGCGAACTCGGACGCAGGCATCAAGGCCGGGGCGTTGGACACCACCAGCGGCGACCTGCAGACGCTGATCGGCCGCTCGTCCACCCCGGTCGCCGAGGTGCTGAGGCGCTCCGCGCCCGTGCGCGGTTGACGAGTCCCTGCACTCGTCAACCGCGCACAGGCGGCGCAGCCGCCTAGTGCATCCCGACAGGCGCCTCGTCGGGCAGATCGCCCTTCTTCGCGCGGACCAGCACGACCACCAGCGGCGTGATCACCGCGATCAGCGCAGCTGCCCAGCCGAAGACCTGCGCGTAGCCGGAGACCTCCGCGGTGAACGCGTATTCCTTGAGCGAGCCGATGAACTCCTGCACCGAGGCCGGCAGCACCGCCAGTTCCTCCGCGGTCGGCGGCACGGCCGTGGCCAGGTCCGCCGGGATCGCGCTCGCGGGTACGCCCGCGGGCGCGGTCGGGGCGGCATTGGCGGCGCTCCACGCGGACTTCGCGGAGACGTAGATCGTGGTGAACAGCGCGGTGCCGAGCGCCCCGCCGATCTGGATGGTGGCGTTGGCCAGCGCGCTCGCCGCCCCGGCGTCGTGATCCTTGACGCCGATCAGCGACAGGTTCTGCATCGGCACCATCAGCAGGCCCAGGCCGAACCCGAAGGTCGCCAGCCCGGGGAAGACGTGAGTCCAGTACGAGGTCTCCACCCCGATCTGCGTCAGCAGCGTCAGCCCGATCGCCGCGATCAGCGGACCCGCGATCATCAGCGGCTTCGGCCCGATCTTGGTGCTCAGGTTGGCCGAGATGCCCGCGGCCATCACGATGAAGATCGCCATCGGCAGCGAGCCGAAGCCGGCGGCCACCGGGCTGAAGCCGAGCACGATCTGGAGGTAGAAGGTCAGGTACAGGGTGCCGCCGAGCAGCGCGGAACCCACCAGCATCGAGCCGATGAACGCGGCGCCGCGGTCGCGGTGCCACGGCACCGACAGCGGCAACAACGGGTTCTTCGAGCGCTTCTCGACCAGCACGAAGGCCGCAAGCGCGGCCAACCCGAGCCCGATGAACCCGACGGTCTGCGTGGAGGCCCAGCCGTGCTTCTCCGCCTGGGTGAAGCCGTAGACCAGGGAGCCGAGGCCGATCGCGATGAGCACGGTGCCGGGGATGTCGTAGCTGGTATCGCCGTGCGCCTTGGTCTCCCGGACGATCGGCGCGGTGACGGCGATCGCGAAGATCGCGACGGGGATGTTCACCAGCAGGCACCAGCGCCAGTCGACGTACTGGGTGAGGAAGCCGCCGAGCAGCAGGCCGATGGCGGCGCCGCCGCCGGAGATCGCGCCGAACACGGCGAAGGCCTTGGCACGTTCCTTCTCGCCGATGAAGGTGGTGGTGAGGATGGCCAGCGCGGCAGGGGCGAGCAGCGCCGCGAACACGCCCTGCAGGGCGCGGGCGGTGAACAGCTGCATTCCGTTCTGGGCGAAGCCGCCGATCGCGGACGCGATCGCGAAGCCGGCCATGCCGACCATGAACGAGCGCTTGCGCCCCCAGTAGTCGGCGACGCGGCCGCCGAGCAGCAGCAGCGCGCCGAACGCGAGCGCGTACGCCGTGACCACCCACTGGCGGTCGGAGTCGCTGATGCCCAGCTCGACCTGGGCGTCGGGCAGCGCGATCGAGACGATGGTGCCGTCGAGGACCACGGTGAGCTGCGCGAGCGCGACGATGCACAGCACCAGCCAGCGCCGTTCGTGGTTCGGGTTGTCGGTGATCGCGGATCCCGCGACGTCGTCGTCGAGGTCCCGTGTGCCAGTGGACATGCTGAATTCCCGCCGTCAGGAGGCACGGACTCGCGTCTCGGCCCAAGAGGCCGGACGCTACCGACGGCCGCAATCGACGGTCAATGAAAACGGCTGGTCGGGTTGTCATCGTCACATCGGGGCCGTCCGGGCTTGCCCTGGGCACGCGGGTGTGAACACTGCGGGACTACCGGCGGAAGGTGTCCCGGTCCAGGCGCAGCGTGCCGATCGTGGTGGCGAGCATGTCGTACTGGCCGACCAGCAGGAGGAACTCGATCATCCGGCGCTCGTCGAGATGCGCGGCCAGCGCCGACCAGTGCGCGTCGTCGAGGTCCTTCGTGGCGACCAGCGTGTCGACCGCCGCCAGCATCGCCCGCTGCCGATTGCTCCAGCCGGGTGCCTCCGGCCCGGCCAGCACCCGGTCGAGCAGCTCGGGGGTCACCCCGGCCCGCGTGCCCAGCCGGATGTGGTGGTCCATCTCGTAGTCGCAGCCGCGCAGGTGCGCGACGCGCAAGATGATCAGCTCGGTCTCGTGCCGGGAGATCCGGCCGCCCGGCATCAGTCCCGCGCCGAAGTGCAGCCAGCCCCGGAAGGTGCCCTTGGTGCGGCCGAGCGTGCTGAACAGCTGCGCGTCAGGGGTGCCCGAGACCGTCGACAGCACCCGCCACACCACCCAGTTGATCGGCCCGAGCTGGCGCAGCCGGCCCGGGGTGATCCGCGCGCTCACCGGGCGCTGTCCGAGAGACGGAGCGGCAGCTCGGGTTGCGCGGTGGTGTACCTGGTGTGCTCGGTCCGCGCGATGGCCAGCGCCTGCGCCATGTGCGGCTGCGGCCGGAGCTCGACGATCCGCTGCGCCGCCATCCGGCAGTGCAGCAGCCCGCCGACCCAGCCCGGCGCGTAGATCCGCTTGCGGCGCCGGGCAATTCCCTTCTCGAAGGCGGTGATCGCGACCTCGAGCGGAGACATCGCGGTGAACATGCCCGACCACTTGATCTTGTCCGCGGCGGCCGTGTCGAAGCCGATCGAGATCATGTCGGTGTCGATCTCACCCAGATATCCGACGCCGACGCGGGTACCGAGGTGGCGCATCTCCACCCGCAGAGTGTTGCCGAGCGCCTCCGCCGCGGCCGCCGTCGCGCTGTACGCCCCGAGCAGGGGGAGCTGTGCCCCGACGGCCCCGGAGGTGATGATCAGCGCGTACCCGTCGCGGTGTCCGATATGCTCGCCCGCCGCGCGCAGGGTGTAGTAGGTGCCCATCAGGTTGACGTCGACGATGCGCTGCATGACGGCCGGGTCGCCGCCGAGCATCGGCAGCTGCGCCCCCACACCGGCGTTGGCGATCACCACGTCGAGCCCGCCCAGTTCGTCGACGATCCCGGCGACGGCCGCGTCGACCTGGGTGTGGTCGCGCACGTCGCAGTAGCGCCACGGCGCGTTCCCGCATGCCGTCGCCACCTGCTCGAGCAGTTCACGCTCGAGTCCCAGCAGGCCGACCTTCGCGCCGTGGGCGTGCAGCCGCTTGGCGAGGGCGGCCCCGATGCTCCTTGCCGCGCCGGTGATCAGGACGCGGCGCCCAGCCAGCCCCTCCTCGAGACTTCTTGCCATCGCGTTCCACACCCTCTGTGTCCTTACTCAACGGTAGTAAAACGCTACACCGGACGTCCCCGCGAGCGGCGGACATTCGCGGTCCGGCCGGTCCCGCCGAGTGTGCAGGTGTCGGGGCATCGCCCGGGAGCGGGCGACCGTAGGTGCACGCTCGCGGGCGGCTACTCGCGGATCGCGCGGGCCATCGCGGAGCTGGCCACCGCCTGGCCGGTGCGCTCGACGACCAGGTCCCTGGACCGGATCAGGTGCAGGTGCAGCTCCCCGGCCGCGGGCCCCAGGTCCCCGGCGAGCAGGCCGCGCACGATCTTCAGGTGCGAGTCGATGGTGGCGCGGACGCGTTCGGGGGTCCATGGGTCCAGCCGGCGCACCGGGCGCAGTTTGCTGTGCACCGAGTCGAGCGCCTCGCTCAGTGCCGGATTGCCCGAGGCCCGCAGCAGCGCGGTGTGGAAGGCCTCGTCGCTCGCGATGAAGTCCGGGCCCGACGCCGGTGGTTCCGCCCGCATCCGGATCCAGCGCTCGAGCTCGGCGCGCAGGATGTCCTGCGCGTGTTCGAGCCTGCGGTCCTCGATGACCCGGTCGATGCCCCTCAGCTCGACGGTCATCCGGAGCTCGTACAGCCCGTGCAGGTCCTCGAACCTCGGCCGGTACGGGAACAGCCCGCCGTCCTCGCGGGCGACGAGCTCCTCCGACAGCAACCTGGCCAGTGCCTCCCGCACGGGGGTGCGGGAGACGCCGTACAGCTCGGCGAGGCGCTCCTCGCCCAGGCGGTCGAGCGGGCTGAACCGCCCACAGACCAGGTCATCGCGGAGCGCCCGGTACACCTGCTCTCCCAGGTGTGAATGTTCCTGACGCGCCCGCGATCTCGCGGCCATGGTCAGATGGCCATCGCCGCGCGGACTGCGGACTCCGCGCCTGGCGAACGGACGCCGCGGCCGCCCTCGCCGGTCGAGGTGATCCGTCCGGATTCGAGCACGTAGTAGCTCTGCGCCGCCTGCAGGGCGAAGCCGATGTGCTGTTCCACCAGCAGCACACCGAGACCGCCACGGCCGGTGAGCTCGACGATGGTGCTCTCGATCTCGGCGACCACGGACGGCTGGATGCCCTCGGTCGGTTCGTCCAGGATGAGCATCCGGGGCTCGGTGATCAGGGCGCGGGCGATCGCGAGCTGCTGGCGCTGGCCGCCGGAGAGCAGCCCGGCCCGCCGCGTGAGCAGGCCCTTGAGGGCGGGAAACAGGTCGAGTGATTCGTCGATCAGCGCCCGTCCCCGCTTGCGACCGTCGGCCACGACCTGCAGGTTCTCCGCGGTGGTGAGCTGCCCGAAGGACTGCTGTCCCTGCGGGACATAGGCCAGGCCTCGGGCCACCCTTGCGCTGGGGCGCAGCTTGCTGACGTCCTCGCCGTCGAACAGCACCTGGCCCGAGTTGATCTTCAGCAGCCCGACCGCGGACCGGAGCAGGGTGGTCTTGCCTGCCCCGTTGTGTCCCATCACCGCGGCCACCCCGTCGGCCGGCACCTCGACGGTCACGCCGTGGATGACCTCGGTGCGCCCGTAGCCGGCGCGAACGTCCCTCAGCTCAAGCATTCTCGGTCTCCTTCGTGGCGGTGGGCTCGGGCTCGGCGGCGGAGGCGGTGCCGAGGTAGACCTGCTGCACCTTCGGGTCGGCCTGGACCTCCTCCACCGTGCCCTCGGCGAGGACCTTGCCCGCGTGCAGCACGGTGACGGAGGTGGCGAACGCGCGCATGAAGTCCATGTCGTGCTCGACGACGACAACCGTTCGCTCACCGCCGATGCGCCGCAGCAGATTTCCGGTCTCCTCGCGTTCGTCGTGACTCATACCCGCGACGGGTTCGTCGAGCAGCAGCACGTCGGCGTTCTGCACCAGCAGCATGCCGATCTCGAGCCACTGCTTCTGCCCGTGCGCGAGGATGCCCGCAGGCTTGTCGCGCAGGTGGCCGAGGCCGGTGATCTCGAGCGCCTCCTCGATCTGCGGGCTGACGGAGCCGCGGCGACGGAGCAGGGTCAGCGCGGAGCGACCCGCGCCGGCCGCGATGTCAAGGTTCTGCAGGACGCTGAGCTGCTCGAAAACGCTTGCCGTCTGGAAGGTTCGGCCGACGCCGAGCCGGGCGATCTTGTGCACCTTCTTGCCGATCAGTTCCACGCCCGACTTGGCGACCGAGCCGGTCGCGGGCACCAGGCCGGTGATCGCGTCGACCAGGGTGGTCTTGCCCGCGCCGTTGGGGCCGATGAGGAAGCGCAGGTCGCCCTGCATCAGGGTCAGGTCCACCCCGTCGACGGCGGTGAACCCGTCGAACGTCACCCGCAGGTCCCGGACCTCGAGGTACTGGCTGGACATTCCGGCGTTGCCGCCGAACACGGGAGCTGTCGCGTTGGTCATCGGGCCACCTCGAGTTCGGGAAGGGCATCGGGGGTCTCGTCACGGGGGGCGTCGGCGCGCGGCTTTCGGCGCCGGATCAGCTCGATCAGTCCGGCGACGCCCGCGGGGAAGAAGCCGACCACCACGATGAACAGCAAGCCCTGGGCGTAGATCCAGCCGGAGGGGAAGTTCTCGGACAGGGTGGACTGCGCCCATGCGACCCCGATGGCGCCGAGCACCGGACCGAGCAGGGTGGCGCGGCCGCCGATCGCGACGCCGATGAGGAACGCGATCGAGGGGACGATACCGACGTCGGCGGGGGAGATGATGCCGACGATGGGGACGAACAGGGCCCCGGCGATGCCGGCGAAGAAGGCCGCGACCACGTACGCGACGACCTTGATGTTCGCCGGGTCGTAGCCGAGGAACCGGACCCGCTCCTCCTGGTCCCGGACCGCGACCAGCAGTTCGCCGTAGCGGCTGTACATCAGCTGCCGGGTCAGCGCGACGACCAGGAGCAGCACACCGGCGGCGATGAAGAACAACATCCGCTTGTTCGCGGGGTCGTTGAGGTTGAAGCCGAAGAAGGTACGGAACCTGTTGAGCCCGTTGCTGCCTCCGATCGTTTGCTGGCCGACCAGCAGGATCGCGAAGGCGGCTGCGAGCGCCTGCGACAGGATGGCGAAGTAGGCGCCCTTGACCCGGCGCTTGAACACGCCGAGGCCGAGCACGAACGCGACCAGTGCGGGCACCACGAGGATCGCGAGGATGGTGACGAACGGCGAGGTGAACGGCGTCCAGTAGCCGGGCAGCTCGCTGATCCCCGCGATCTGCATGAAGTCGGGCACGTCGTTGCCCTTGAGCTCGGCGTCCGCGATCTTGAGGTGCATGGCCATCATGTAGGCGCCGAGTCCGAAGAAGACGCCCTGGCCGAGGGTGAGCATTCCGCCTCGGCCCCAGGCCAATCCGATCCCGACGGCGACGATGGCGAAGCAGAGGAACTTGCCGAGCAGATTCAGCCGGAAGTCGCTGAGCACAGCCGGAGCGAGGCCGAACAGCACCAGAGCGGCGAGACCGAATCCGGCGAGCGGCCGCCAGCGGGTGAGCATGCCGGTCATACGAGACTCCTTGTCTTCACGGCGAACAGGCCCTGCGGGCGCACCTGGAGGAAGACGACGATGATCACGAACAGGATGACCTTCGCGATCGAGGCGGTCGTCGAGTACTCGATGTAGGAGTTGAGGATGCCGAGGGCGAACGCCGCGATCACCGCGCCCTTGATCTGTCCGAGGCCGCCGACCACCACGACCAGGAACGCGTCGATGAGGTAGTACTGGCCGACCGTGGAGCTGGTCGAGCCGATCAGGGTCAACGCCACACCCGCGACGCCCGCCAGGCCCGAGCCGATGAAGAAGGTGGTGATATCGGTTCTGCGGCTGGAGATTCCGCTCGTCTCGGCGAGGTCGCGGTTCTGTACGACGGCCCGGATCCGGCGCCCCATCGGGGTGGTCTTGAGTGCGACGGAGAGCACCGCGACGCAGACGACGGCGAGCACCAGGATGAAGATGCGGGTCTTCGGGACGACGGCGCCGAGGATGTCGACACCGCCGGAGAGCCACTCCGGGGCGACCACGTTGACGGCGGGTGCCCCGAAGATGTCGCGGGCGAGCTGCTGCAGGATCAAGCCAACGCCGAACGTCACCAGCAGGGTGTCGAGCGGGCGGTGGTACATCCGCTGCACGAGGGTCACCTCGAGCAGCACCCCCATGGCCCCTCCGACGAAGAAACCGACGAGCAGAGAGATCAGCAGGGACGACCCCGCCGTCGAGAACACCTGTTGCACAACGTAGGCGGTGTACGACCCGGCCATGATGAATTCACCGTGGGCCATGTTGATGACGCCCATCTGGCCAAAGGTCAGTGACAGTCCCAGCGCTGCCAGTAGCAGGATCGACCCGATACTCAGGCCGGTGAACAACTGTCCGATCACGACATCCATGTCGAATGCCCGTCCTCTCTACTCTCTGTCGTCGGCTGCTCGGGTCGGCTACTTGCTGGCCAGGCTCTCGGCCCAGGAGTAGCTGGTCAGGTACGGGTCGGGCTCGATCGGGCTGCCCGAGTCCCAGACGGTGTAGATGAGGCCGTCGGGCCGGATCTCTCCGATGCGGGCGGTCTTGGTGATGTGGTGGTTGTCGCCGTCGATCGTCACAAGCCCCTCGGGAGCGTTGAAAGTGACTCCGTCAGAGGCGTTCTGGATGTCCTCGACGGCGAAGGAATTGGCCTTCTCCGCGGTGTTCTTCCACAGGTAGACGGAGGTGTAGGCGGCCTCCATCGGGTCCGAGGTGGGCTTGGTGGCGCCGTACTTGGCCTTGTAGGCGTCGACGAACTTCTTGTTCTCCGGGCTGTCGATGGTCTGGTAGTAGTTCCAGGCGGTCAGCTGGCCCGCGATGTTCTGCGCACCGATTCCTGCCACCTCCTCCTCGGCGATGGAGACCGAGACCACGGGCATGTCGGCGGCCTTGAGGCCGGCGTTGGTGTACTCGCGGAAAAAGGCGACGTTGGAGTCGCCGTTGAGCGTGTTGAACACGGCGTCGGCGTCCGCGGACCGGACCTTGTTGACGATGGTGGAGAAGTCGGTGGAGCCGAGCGGCGTGTAGTCCTCGCCCTTGATCTCGATGCCGTTGGCGGCGGCGTAGGCCTTGATCTCGCGGTTCGCGGTCTGCGGGAACACGTAGTCGCTACCGACCAGGTAGAGCGACTTCACGCCCTTTTCCTTCAGGTAGTCCAGGGCCGGGATGATCTGCTGGTTGGTGGTGGCGCCGGTGTAGAAGATGTTCTTGGAGTCCTCGAGGCCCTCGTACTGGACGGGGTAGTAGAGGAGCGAGTTCTTGTCCTCGAACACGGGCAGCATGGCCTTGCGGCTCGAGGAGGTCCAGCCGCCGAAAACCGCTGCGACACAGTCACTGCTGATCAGCTTCTCGGCCTTCTCCGCGAAGACCGTCGGCTCGGAGGCGCCGTCCTCGGCGACGATCTCGATCTTCTTGCCCAGCACGCCACCGGAGTTGTTGATCTCCTCGACGGCGAGTGCGATGGAGTCACGGACGGTGACCTCCGAGATCGCCATGGTGCCGGACAGCGAGTTCAGCGAGCCCACCTTGATGGTGTCGCCGGAGGTGTTCACACAGGATTCGGTGGTGCCGGACGCGGCGGTCTCGTCGCCCGCCTTGCTGCCGCACGCGCTGAGCACCAGGCCGACCGCGGCCAGGGCCGCCGGGGCAACGAGGGCGCGCTTGGAGATCGTGGTCCTACGAGAAACGGACATGTACAGCCTTTCCTTCGTCGGGGAGGCGGCCGCCGGACAGCGCGCGCCGCACACCGAACACGCCCTGTATCCGCGATGCGTATACAGGGCTGTATTCGTGTGAGCGCAGACGATATGGGCGCGTTGTTGCGCCTGAATGTCACTGCGTGACTTGTTTGTGTCCCGGATTACCGGCAGGTGAACAGGTCTGCCCGAGCAGCGGTTTCGCCGGCTCGGGCCGTCGCCGAGTGTGCAGTTTCCGGGGCATCGGCCGAGTGCGGCGTCGATAACTGCACACTCGGCGGGCGGCGGCGGTGAGGGTGGGCAGTCGAGATGGTGGGCTGGCCGGGAGTCAGCGGATGAGGTACGGCGACACCGAGCTGCGGTGCTCGTTGATGTCGAGTTCCTTGCCGAGCGGGGGGAAGGCGCGCTGCGGGCAGTTCATTCGCTCGCACACCCGGCAGCCGGCGCCGATCGGGGTGGCAGCCGCCTGGTTGTCCAGGTCGAGGCCATCCGCGTAGACGGTGCGGTGCGCGTGCCGGAGCTCGCAGCCGAGGCCGATGGCAAAGGTCTTGCCCGGCTGGCCGTATCGGGCCGCTCTGCGCTCGACGGTCCGCGCCACCCACAGGTAGCTGCGGCCGTCCGGCATCTGCGCGATCTGGGTCATGATCTTTCCGGGGTACCCGAACGTCTCGTACACGTTCCACAGGGGGCAGGTGCCGCCGCTGGAGGAGAAATGGAAGCCGGTGGCGGACTGCCGCTTCGACATGTTGCCCGCCCGGTCGACCCGGACGAAGGAGAACGGCACGCCGCGGAGCTTCGGGCGCTGCAGGGTGGAGAGCCGGTGGCAGATGGTCTCGTAGCTCTGCGAGAAGAAGGCGGACAACCGCTCGATGTCGTAGCGGAATTCCTCGGCGATGTCGTGGAACTGGGTGTACGGCAGCACGGTTGCCGCGGCGAAGTAGTTGGCCAGCCCGAGGATGGCGAGCGATCGGGACGACTCCGAGGTGAAGTTCCCCTCGTCGACCATCTTGTTCAGCAGATCCCCGCACTCGAGGTAGGCCAGCTCGGCGGCGAACTTGAACACCTTCTGCCCGCCGGACAGGTGCGGGGAGATCTCCAGCACGCGGGACTCGGGGTCGTAGCGGTGCAGCACACCCTCGCCGAGGTCGATGCGCTGCACGATCTGCACGTCGTGGACGTTCTCGAGCCGCCTGGCGATCTCACCTGCGACGTCGCCGCGGTGGAAACGCATCCGGGAGGTGAGCTCCTCGGCGGCGGTGTCCAGCTCGTGCAGGTAGTTCTGCCGTTGATAGAAGTAGTCCCGCACCTCCTCGTGCGGCATCGTGATCGACCCGCTACCGCTGCCGTCGCTGTACCGGTCCTCGGTTGCCGCGGCCAGCTGCGCGGTGGTGTTGCGGTAGCGACGGTGCATGTTCACGATGGCCTTGGCCAGGCTCGGGTGCGCGGACACCATCTCCGCGATCTCCTGTGCATCCGAGTCGATACCCATCTCCTGGTCGAGCGCGACCTCCCGCAGCTCGGCGATCAGCCGGGTGTCGTCCTGCGAGGAGAAGAAGGTGGTGTCCACCCCGAAGACCTCGGTGATCCGCAGCAGCACGGGCACGGTGAGCGGCCGCACGTCGTGCTCGATCTGGTTGAGGTAGCTCGCCGAGATCTCCAGCGTCTGGGCCAGGGCGGCCTGGCTCATGGCCCGCTCGGTGCGTAGCTGACGCAGTCGCGCGCCGACATAGGTCTTCGCCATTTCTCCAGGTTACGAGGGGTGTCGGGGGTTGGCAACAATGGGTTCGCAGGATTAGCTCCGCGCGAGGGGGCACGCGGGGCAGGAGGCGACGCGGCGCGCTGGGACACTGGGCCGATGACGAACGATCAGCCCGCAGGCCTCGAGGTCGGGGCGAGCCTGGCCACCGCGATGCTCAGCCCCGTCTCGGGCGGGCTGCTGCGCACGTGGACCGAGGAGGGGACCAGGCTGTGGAGCGTCGACGACCCGGACGGGCTCAGTGACCTGCTGGGGCGCGGGCTCATCGCTCGTACCTCCGTGCCGGACGACCGCTTCCGTGAGACGGTGCTCCTCGACGCCGCGGCGGGCACCCTGCTGGTGCAGGACGGGTCCCCAGGATCCGCGGAGGACGCTCAGACCCGGGCGTTCCGGCTGGGCGACCCCGTCCGCCCCGAGAGCAACCCCTGGACCGACCTCGATCAGTTCCTGGCCGCCGCCGCGGCGTCCGCCGTCGAGCGCGGCGAGTACTGGGTGGTGGAACTCGGAGGCTGGGATGCGCCGCCCGAGCCGTACTGCTTCTTCGGGATCGTCGACGACGAGGGGGAGCGGGTGGCGGTGATCGAGACGGCGCCGGTGCCGCGGGACACCGGGGTCTGGCCGGAGGTGCCTGACGACGGCAGGCCGGGAACGTCGGTGTCCTCGCCTACCTCCGAGGACACCATCGAGGCCGCGGGGATCTTCGCGGTGACCGCCATCGAGTCCTGGGGCGTCGCGCCGTGGGACGTGGCGTTGACCTTCGGGCACAGGGCGCCGTAGTCCGCCCCTCCGCTCGGCGACCACTCGGTCGCACCCACGCCCGCTTTCCCTGACCCTCCCGCCCGGACGCCGATGCCGCGCGGGCTCGTTGCCGTGCGCGGATTCCGTTCTCTACCTTCAGAACTCGCGGTGAAGCGCCGACCATTCTCGCGTAGTTCACCGAACGACCCCTCGAGGCGCCCGAACTAGCCCGGTGATGGGTGGGTAGATCCGACACCTTGGGTGTCTTCTGGTCCCCGCGCCGATGGCTCAATCTTGTTCATGTCACTTCGAGAACGAAAGGAGGTAAGGAAATGCGTCGAATCAAGTTCACCGTCGCCGCTCTCGTCGGCTTTGTGCCGCGAAAAGCGCCGGGCATGTACGAATGGTCCTGACAATGGTCAACAGTGCGGGCGGTCGAATTCGATTTGACCGCCCGCACTTTCATTAGGAGATGTGAATGGCACGGCCACCAATCCTCGGTACATCGCGAGCCGGGCTGGCGGAGACGTACGATCGCGGGCGGCTGGCCTTTCTGCTCGACGCCGCGGCGCTCGGTCCGATAGTCGAACTCTGGCCGGGAACTTTCCTCGTGTCGGGTCATCGTGAGGTACACGACGTACTCGTCGGGTCGAATCGCAAGTTCTTGTCGACCCAGAATTTTCTCAGAAGCAAGGTGTCGGGCGACCTCGGATCCGAATCGGTGCAGCGGTGGATGAAGTCACGCAAGGCGGCCTCCGCGGCGTTGGCATCGCGCCAGCGTCTCGAGGACCACCAGGTCGAACTCGCACATGACACAAACGCGATCGTCGGGAGTTGGTTGGGCAGGGCGGTCGGCGATCGAGAGCTGATCGACACCTTGCAGATCCTCACGTCCACGTCTATCACCCGGTACTGCTTTGGAACTCGAAACGCTGACGAGATTCCTGCTCTCGCACAAGAACTTCTCGACGCGCTCTTCCCGATCACGGCGAGTCCCTTCGTCCTCCCCCGATGGTTGCGCTGGCGGCCGTCCGATCTGCGGGTCCGCAGGGCGTTGCGCACTCTCGAATCGGCGGTGGCGAAACTGGCGCTGGCGCCCGGATCGGACGGATTGTGTGATGACCTGCGACAGGCAGACCTCCCGCTCAAAGATGTTGTGCAGATGATTATTTCGACACTCCTTGCTGCGCACGGCGTGCCGGCGTCGGCCATCCTGTGGGGGATGGTCGAGCTCGGGGCGCGGAGCGCCCTCCAGGAGCAGCTGCGGGGTGAGGGCGGCGCAGGCGCGCTCACGCGCGTGGTGTCGGAGACGCTCCGCCTGTGGCCGCCCTCGTGGATGTTGGGCCGTGACGCGGCCGAGGACATCCCTTTCGGGGACTGGGAAATGAAGGCGGGCAGCGTGGTGATGGTGTCCAGCTGGGTCACCCACCGGGTATCGCCCACCTTCGCGTCGACCGGTGGCGACTTCAGGCCCGAGCGGTGGATCGACGCCGCGCCGGAGCGCGGCGAGTTCATACCATTCGGCGGTGGGCCGCGATGGTGTGTTGGCGCGAAGTTCGCGGAGCGGGAGATGTCGACCGTGTTGGGTGAGATCGTCCGAAATTCCACGATGCGAATTCAGCTGTCGGGCGCCGAACTGAAGGTGAACGAGCGCAGAACCCTCACCCCCGAAGGATTCTCGATGAGGTTTTACCTCCCGGAAGGCACGTGAATGCGCGGACAACTCCGGTCCAGGCTGGGGTTCGCTTTCCTTCTCGCCGGCCCCGTCGCAGATTCCGCCATCGTGGTGACAACGGCGGCGCTGGTCGTTTCGGCCGGAGGAGATGCGGCGCTCCTTGCGTTGGCGTTCGGCGCTCGATGCGTCGGAATCCTAGGAGCGGGGATCATTGCAGGCACGTTGGCGGACAGGCTCGACAAACGGGCGATCATTCTTTCGACCTATGCCGGTCGTTGCGCGCTGATTGCCGTACTTCCCGCGCTCGCAGGCGGGCTGCACATTCTGCTCGTGATGATCGCGCTGGGCGTGTGTAGCGGGCTGTCGCAGCCTGCCGCGGCAACCGCGGTCTATCTTTCGGTTCCACGCGACGATCGGGCCGGTCAGCTGGCGACCTGGCATTCGCTGAGCCTCACCGTGCAGGTGGTGTCGCCCGCGGCCGCGGCTCTGCTCATCTCGGCCACCGGACCCACCGTGTCGGCATTTCTTCTTGTCGCGGCCGTTGCGGTGGGTGCCACTGCCGCAGGTGCGCTCGCTCCGAGTCCGACGCGAACCGACGCCCCCGCGGGGCTGGTCCAGGACACGCGCGCGGGTTTCCGATTCATCAGGGACAGCCAGTGGCTGCGGACCGTGATCCTGGTGTCGGCGGCACAAACAGCGCTCCCGGTCCCGGCCTGGCTCCTGATCGTGAACGCGGGGTCGGGCGATCGATGGTTCGCGGGCGCCCAGGGTTATCTCATGGCCCTGTTCGCGCTCGGCGGCATCGTCGCAACGAGGCTGCTGGGACGGCGGATTCCCTCTCGCGCAGCGCAGTCGGCGTTGCTGGCGCAGGGGGCGATCTGCATCGGCCTGGTGGCGCTGAGCCTCTTTCCGCCGTTTGCGGTCATGGCAGGGGTGGCGCTCCTCGTCGGCGCCGCGATTCGATTGGGCAGCGTCTGGGCGGATGTCCTCGTGGCGACCCAGGTGCCCGAAGCGATGCTCGGACGCGTCGCCGGACTGGGTGCGACCCTCGCCAATGTATGCATGCCGATCGGTTTCATGGTCGCAGGCGCGCTGCAGGCGCCGCTCGGCCCGGCGGTGACCGCGGGGCTCGCGGCCGCGGCGAGTGCGGCCATCACGGCCGTCGGTGTCATGCGGGTTTCGGCGCCCGCGCAGGCTCTGCCGGTACGGAGCACGGTCTGACGTCAGGCGGTGTCCGCGATCGGGGGCTATCGTCTCGCCATGCCTTACATGGAGCGCTCGGGAGACGTGTTCGTCCTCTACCTCGGAACCGAGGGTGAACGAGACGAGGAGAACGCGTTCAATCCGCGATGGCTCGACGAGGCCGAGGCGCTGCTGGACGAGGTCGAGGCGAGTCAGGGCCCGGCCGCCCTGGTGACCACCGGGGTCGGGAAGTTCTATTCCACCGGCCTCGACACCGTCTGGGTCGCGCAGAACCTGGGGCAGCTCAACTCGTACATGGATCGTGTGCACGCGCTCTTCGCGCGGGTGTTGACCTTTCCGATGGCGACCGTCGCCGCGATGCCGGGCCACACGTTCGGCGGTGGAGCGATCCTGGCCACCGCGCACGACCATCAGGTGATGCGCGGTGACCGCGGGTTCTTCTGTCTGCCGGGCATCACGGTCGGCATCAGCTACACGCCGGGGGTCCTCGAATTGCTGACCGCACGGCTGCCTGCGCGGGCGGTGCACGCCGCGCTGACGAGCGGTCGCCGATACGGCGGGACCGACGCGCTGGCCCACGGACTCGTCGACGAGCTCGCGGCCGGGGACGACGTGCTCGCCAAGGCGGTCGGCCGTGCTCAGGGACTGGTGCACACCCGCGGGCGCACGCTCGGCGAGATCAAGGGCTCGCTGTACGCGGGCGCCGTGGCCGCCCTCCGCACCCCGTCGGCCAGCCTGGAGACGCAGGAAGCGGCGGTGACGGCGCAAGGGTGACCACCGAGCGGTGGCCGGCGGTCAGGCCCAGGGGTTCTCGCGGGCGAAGACGGTCGGGAAGCTCAGCGCCACGCCGTCCGCGTCGGCAAGCCTGGTGAGCACCGTCATCGTGCGGTCGAGGTCGTCGCCCGCGTAGGGGAGCGCGCGCAACGGTTCGGACAGCGGCCGGGAGAAGTCGTCCCAGTGGATCAGCACTGCGCGCCTGGCGCCGACCTCGCGGACGGTCTCCCGCCAGTACTCCTCGATGTACTCCTCCGGCTGGATGCCGAGCTGACCCACCCCGAGGTAGGCCACCTCGGCCCGCCTGCCTGCCAGCGCGCCGCGCACGTACCCCGCGCTGCCCTGCACGAGCAGTGACCTCCCCGAGGCCGGGTGGCCGACGACGATCGACCAGGCCTCGCCACACCGGTACGCCGACACCCGCGTCGGCGGAACGACCGGCTCGGTGATCTCACCGGGAAAGCGATCGGGTGGGCAGTGATGTGACGCGACCATGGCGACCTCGAAGCCCCCGAGCCGCAGGCAGGCCCCTTCGGCGACGACCGCGATGCGATCCGGCCGCAGCCCGTGCCCACGACCGATCGAGGCGGTGGACTCGCCGCCGACGAGCAGCCCGCCGGTTCGCTCCGCGACGGCCGCGGAGTCCAGCGCGTGGTCGAAATGGGTGTGCACCGGGATGACCGCGTCGAGTCGGGTGACGGCCGCCATGGAGAGTGCGGCGTCGATCCGGTCCGGGTCGGGGGCGATCCTGCCCAGTAACACCCTCGGTAGGCCCGGCCTGGTGAAGAACCCGTCGGTCATGATCGCCGACGAGCCGTCGTCGAGGAGCAGGCTCGCGACGCCGAGAAACGTGACCGCGAGCCCATCGGTCGCCGGGGTGAGATCGAATCGATCGGCGTACCGGTTGATGTCGGGGCGTCCGAGCCGCAGTCTCATGCCGGCACGTTAGCCGGAGGCGTGGCCACCGTCGCGGACCTCGTCGCGACGGTGGAACGAGTCGTTCGGCGACCTTCGGGCGACGTGATTGCCCTCACAGCCGGATCGGGTCCACCGTGATCGGGCGTCGGCGCGGTCCTCCGCGGAGCCGGGATGTCGGCGCGACCGCGGCAGTTCGCGTGCCTCGAACAATCCGCAGGTCGGAACCTACTTGCCGGTAGATCGCCAACCTACTTGCCGGTAGCCAAGCGCTCGCTTGGCCGGTATGAACTTTGCAAAGTTAGCAACCCGGGTTGAAAACCTAGCCAAGATTGGCATTAGCAACAGGTAGACGGCAGTTTTTGTGTATGCCACTCTCGTTAAGTACATACGAAGGGCCTGGCAAGGATGTGAAGCAGTACATCCGTACCGGACCAGCAGATACAAGAGAGTGGAGCCTCGATGTCGACCACCGGCACCCCGAAGACCGCAGCTGAGATCCAGCAGGATTGGGACACCAATCCCCGCTGGAAGGGACTCACCCGTAACTACACGGCCGAGCAGGTCGTCAAGCTCCAGGGCTCCGTCGTCGAGGAGGCCACCCTGGCCCGCCGTGGCTCGGAGATCCTGTGGGACCTCGTGAACAACGAGGACTACATCAACTCCCTCGGTGCCCTCACCGGCAACCAGGCAGTGCAGCAGGTGCGCGCCGGCCTCAAGGCCATCTACCTCTCCGGCTGGCAGGTCGCCGGTGACGCGAACCTCTCGGGTCACACCTACCCGGACCAGAGCCTCTACCCGGCCAACTCGGTGCCGCAGGTCGTCCGTCGCATCAACAACGCGCTGCTGCGCGCCGACGAGATCGCCAAGGTCGAGGGCGACACCTCCGTCGAGAACTGGCTCGCCCCGATCGTCGCGGACGGCGAGGCCGGCTTCGGTGGCGCGCTGAACGTCTACGAGCTGCAGAAGGCCATGATCGCGTCCGGCGTCGCCGGCTCGCACTGGGAGGACCAGCTCGCGTCGGAGAAGAAGTGCGGCCACCTCGGTGGCAAGGTGCTCATCCCGACCCAGCAGCACATCCGCACCCTGACCTCGGCGCGTCTCGCGGCCGACGTCGCGGACGTCCCCACCGTCGTCATCGCGCGTACCGACGCCGAGGCCGCCACCCTGCTCACCTCCGACGTGGACGAGCGTGACCGCCCGTTCCTCGACGGCACCCGCACGGCCGAGGGCTTCTACGGCATCAAGAACGGCATCGAGCCCTGCATCGCTCGCGCCAAGGCCTACGCGCCGTACTCCGACCTCATCTGGATGGAGACCGGCGTGCCGGACCTCGAGGTCGCCAAGAAGTTCTCCGAGGCCGTCCGCAGCGAGTTCCCGGACCAGCTGCTGGCCTACAACTGCTCCCCGTCCTTCAACTGGAAGCAGCACCTGGACGACGCGACCATCGCGAAGTTCCAGAAGGAGCTCGGCGCGATGGGCTTCAAGTTCCAGTTCATCACCCTGGCCGGCTTCCACTCGCTCAACTACGGCATGTTCGACCTGGCCCACGGCTACGCCCGTGAGGGCATGACCGCCTTCGTCGACCTGCAGGAGCGCGAGTTCAAGGCCGCCGAGGAGCGTGGCTTCACCGCCATCAAGCACCAGCGTGAGGTCGGCGCCGGCTACTTCGACAAGATCGCCACCACGGTCGACCCCAACACGTCCACCGCGGCGCTGAAGGGCTCCACCGAAGAGGGCCAGTTCCACTAGGAACCCCCGCTTCACCTGCACCACCCGTCCCACCCACCGCGGGGCCCACAGCCCGGGCCCCGCGGTGCGGACGACTCCACTAGACGATGAGGAGCTGACGTGACCAGCGAAAAGATTCAGCGCGTCGGCGTGATCGGCGCAGGCATCATGGGCGCCGGAATCGCCGAGGTGTGCGCCCGCGCACATGTCGATGTTCTGGTGTTCGAGCAGACCCGCGAGCTCGCGGCTGCCGGCCGCGCCCGCATCCTGCGGTCGCTGGACCGCGGTGTGAGCAGCGGCAAGATCACCGAGCGCGAGCGGGAGCAGGCCGCCTGGCGGCTGCGCTTCACCTCCGATCTCGGCGACTTCGCCGACCGGCAGCTCGTCGTGGAGGCCGTCCTCGAGGACGAGAAGGTCAAGAGTGCGATCTTCGCCGAGCTCGACCAGGTCGTCACCGACCCGAACGCGGTGCTGGCGTCCAACACCTCCTCCATCCCGATCATGAAGCTGGGCATCGCGACCAAGGCGCCCGAGCGCGTGATCGGCATGCACTTCTTCAACCCGGTGCCCGTGCTCCCGCTCGTCGAGCTGGTCACCACCCTCAAGACCAGCGCCGCGGTCTCCGAGCGGGCCGAGCAGTTCGCCAGCGAGGTCCTCGGCAAGCAGGTCGTCCGTTCGGCCGACCGCTCCGGCTTCGTCGTCAACGCGCTGCTCGTGCCGTACCTGCTGTCGGCGATCCGGATGGTCGAGTCCGGTTTCGCGACCAAGGACGACGTGGACCGCGCGATGGTGCTCGGCTGCAACCACCCGATGGGCCCGCTGGCCCTGACGGACCTGGTCGGCCTCGACACCGTCAAGTCGATCGCGGACTCGATGTACGAGGAGTTCAAGGAGCCGCTGTACTCGGCGCCGCCGCTGCTGCTGCGCATGGTCGAGGCCGGTCTCGTCGGCAAGAAGTCCGGCGCGGGCTTCTATGAGTACGGCGAGAACGGTCGGAGCACGAAGAAAGCAAGCTAGCCAGCTTCACCAGTACGCACCTTCGGCGCCCGTGCGCGATTTTCACCCCTGCCGGGGTACCGATCGCGCACGGGCGCGAAGCGCATCGAGGGAGAGGTCGACACGATGTCCAACAGCGCCGCCACCTACGGCTCCAGCGTCCTGGGGTACCCCAGGATCGGGCCCCGACGCGAACTCAAGCGGGCACTCGAGGCGTATTGGCACGGCAAGTCCAGCCAGGCCGAGCTGATCGCCGTCGGCCGGGAGCTCCAGGAGCAGACCTGGAGCGAGCTGGCCGCGACCGGCCTGACGCAGGTTCCCGGCAACACCTTCTCCTACTACGACCACGTGCTGGACAACGCGCTGCTCTTCGGCGCCGTGCCCAGCCGGTTCGCCCCGCTCGAGGGCGAGCTCAACGAACTCGACTTCTACTTCACCATGGCCCGCGGCAGGCCCGACTTCCCGCCGCTGGAGCTGGTGCGGTTCATCGACACCAACTACTACTACCGTCAGCCCGAGCTCGACGAGCGCACAGTGTTCACCCTGCGCGCAGACGCGCTGATGGACGAGTTCGAACGGGCCAAGGCGCGCGGCATCGAACTGCGCCCCGTGCTCCTTGGCCCCGTTTCGCTGTTGCTGCTGTCGAAGGCGAGCGCCGATGCGGCGGACGACTTCTCGGTGCTCGACCTGCTGGATTCGCTGCTGCCGCAGTACGAGGCGCTGTTCGAATTGCTCGCCAAGGCCGGGGCGACCTGCGTCCAGCTCGACGAGCCCGCCTTCACCCAGGACCGCACGCAGGAGGAACTGGCCGCGCTCGGCCGGGCGTACACCACGCTGTCCCACGCGCCGCTGCGCCCGCGGATCCTGGTCACCGGCCCGTACGGGAATCTCGGTGAGGCACTGCCGATCCTGGCCGCCACGAAGATCGAGGCGCTCGGACTCGACCTGGTCTACGGCAAGGTCGCGGCCGACGAACTGGCGAAGATCCCCGGCCTCAAGCGCAAGCGCCTCTACGCGGGCGTCGTGAACGGCCGAAACGTGTGGCGGGCAGACAACCTCGTCACGCTCACCTACCTGTCCTCGCTCAAGGACGTTATCCCGGATCTGGTTGTCTCGACGTCCTGTTCGCTGATGCACGTGCCGTACGACGTGCTGGCCGAGTGGGAACTCGACGGCGACGTCGCGGACCGGCTCGCCTTCGCGAAGCAGAAGGTCGGCGAGGTGGTCTCACTGGCCAAGGCGCTCACCGAGGGCCCGTCGGAGCGCTGGCGCAAGAAGCCGACGAAAGTGCATTTCAAGCAGAAGCACGAAGTGCGCCAACGGGTCTACGCCATCAAGGCCGAAGACCGCATCCGGGCTCCGTACGAGGTCCGTCGGCTGGCTCAGCAGGAGAAGCTGAACCTGCCGAAGGTGCCCGCGACGACTCTCGGCTCGTTCCCGCAGACCGATGCCGTCCGCCAGGCGCGGTACGAGCTGGGTCAGGGACGGCTGGAGTGGGCTGACTACGTCAAGCGCATCCAGGCCGAGATCGAGAGCACCATCCGGCTGCAGGAGGACATCGGCCTCGACGTCTTCGTGCACGGCGAGCACGAGCGCAACGACATGATCCAGTACTTCGCCGAGCTGATGGACGGATTCGCGTCCACGCACAACGGCTGGGTGCAGGCGTACGGGTCGCGTTGCGTGCGTCCGCCGATCCTCTTCGGTGACGTCCGCAGGCGGGGGCCGATGACCGTGGAGTGGATCGGCTACGCGCAGTCGCTGACCGACAAGCCGGTCAAGGGCATGATCACCGGTCCGATCACCATGTTGGCGCGCTCGTTCGTCCGGCAGGACCAGCCGCTGCACGAGACCGCTGATCAGCTGGCGCTGGCGATCCGTGACGAGGTGGCCGACCTTGAGGCCGCGGGCATCTCGATCATCCAGGTCGACGAGCCGGCGATCCGGGAACTGCTGCCGCTGCGGGCGGGCGGGCGCAAGGAGTACCTGGACTGGGCGGTCGACGCGTTCAAGCTGGCTACCGGCGGTGCCAAGCCGGAGACGCAGATCCACACCCACCTGACCTATACGACCCAGAAGTCGGTGGTGGACGCGATCGAGCGGATGGACTGCGATGTGACCGCGATCGTGGCGACCCGTTCGATCACCTGGGTGCTCGACGCCATCAAGGAGCGCAAGCTCACCCACGGCGTGGGACCCGGTGTGTACGAGAGCCGTTCGGCCCGAATCCCGGACATCGATGAGCTCGACGAGCTGCTCACCGAGGCCTCGGAATCGGTGGAGCTGGACCGACTGTGGGCCAATCCCGACGGCGGCCTCAAGACCAGGCACTACTGGCAGCTCGAGCCCTCGCTGCGGAACCTGGTGGCGGCCGCGCGCCGCCTGCGCCGCCGCGCCGAGAAGGCCGCCGCGGCCGAATAGGCGTGGACACGCGGAAGGCCCCGGACCTCACGGTCCGGGGCCTTCGTGCATTCGGGTGATGAAGCGGGCCGGTCAGGAGCCCGAGCTGCCGGCCGAGCCCGAGCCGAAGCCCGGCTTGTCGGGCAGGTTGTTGCCGTCCGAGTCGGGTCGGTGGATCTTGACGGTGACCGGGCCGGTGCCGTCTGCCTGGACGGTGACCGTGCGGGCGCCCGTGGGGGAGGTGGTGTGGCCGCCGGTGACCTCGGTGACGTAGCCGGCGGGGTAGTGCCGGTCGGAGACGTAGATCTCGGTCGGCTTGCTCGACGGCCGCGGCGTGTACGTGTACTTGAAGTCGCCGCCGTCCGGGTTGAACTTCAGGGTGCCGGGGGTGCCTGCGGTGGCCTGCGGGTAGGTGCGCACCAGCTGGTCGCCGACCTGTCCGTGGAACGGATCCGCGCCGCCGCCGGGGCCGAAGATCGATGAGTAGTGCCAGTACTGCCAGCCGGTGAAGCGCTCGTCGGCGCGGAACATCGTGGCCGCCAGGGTGTTCGGGTCGACGTCGCCGAACTCGGTCACCAGGGCCGGCCGGTTGGTGCGGGAGGTCAGCGAATCGATGTGGGCCCAGGTCAGCTCGTGCTGGGCAGGGCAGGCCAGCTTGGCCTTCTCGGGCACCCCGCCGTAGATGCTCATCTGGCTGGGGATGCAGTAGTCGTGCACGGAGAGGGCGATGTTCGGGTCGGTGATCGCCGGGGTCTGCGGTGGGCTGCCCAGGTAGCTGGGCATGCCCTGGTTCCAGGTCACGTTGGGTTCCCAGTACACCGGCACCGTCGCGCTCGCGCCTCGGATGTGGTCGGTCAGCTTCTGCATCGCGGCCTGGTAGGTCCGGTCGAAGCCGGGGCAGCCGCCGGGGAAGCAGGTCAGGAACGGTGAGCCGGGCCAGGGTTCGTTCATCAGCTCGATGCCGAGGACGGCGGGTTTCCCCTCCACCCTGGTGGCGAGCGCTGCGAGGGCGGTGCCGAGGTGGTCGAGTACCCCGTTCTTGTTGGTCCAGACCTCGTCCCAGCCGATGTTCATGCTGGGCATCAGGTAGTTCATCGGGAATCCCGGGTTCGGTTCGCCGGGGAAGGGTCTGGCCTTGATGGACCATTCCGGGAAGCCGTTTCCGCCCCAGGCCGGGCTCAGTCCGTCCTGGTGGTTGTCGAGCAGGACGTGGATGCCGCGGGTGCCGAGGACGTCGACCGTGTCGGCGATCCGGTCGAGGTAGGCGGGGTCGATTTGGCCCTGCTCGGGCATCAGGCCGTCGAAGGACACGCCGAGGCGGACGGTGTTGAACCCGTGCCGGGCGAGCAGGTCGGCGTCGGCGGCGGTGAGGGTCAGTCCGTCCCCCGGGGTGAGGTACGGCGGTTCCTTGTCGACGTTGTTGACCCCGTGCAGCAGGACCGTGCGTCCGTACCCGTCGACGAGGGAACGTCCGTCGATGCGGACCTGGCTGATCGGCGTCGACGGGGCTTCGTCGGCGGCGGCCACCGCTGGTGTTGATGCGAACAGCGTTCCGAGCACCGCGATGCTTGTCGCGAGCAATCTGCGCATGTCACTCCTCAGGGATTCACCGACCCAGTTGGACGATTGTCCAACTGGTGAATTCTAGGGGAGCGCCAGGTGTCCACGCGGGTTTTCGGTGATCCGATGGGGCGGGCGGGTGTAACCCGCCCCATCGTGGCCGCGGAAGCGGTCATAGTGCCTATCGGCCGGCTCCGCTGCCGGTCTCGATGAGCAGCGGGATCCTGCCTGCGTAGTCGGTCGGCAGGTAGACCTCGCGGCTCCTCGTCCACACCTGGCCGGACTCCGGGTCATACTGGGTGGGCATCGAAATCCCCAGCGGCGCATAGGCGCGGAAGCCGTTGGCCTCCGCGGTTCGGGTGGCCCGCCACTGGTGGTCTCCGAACGCCACCACGCCGGCGAGGTCGGTCGCCTGTGACGCGCCGCGCAGGGCGGCGACCTTCGCCGCGGCCCCATCGGTCGACAGATACGCGAGCGTGCCGTCGGGGCGAACGTCGGCCGCGATGGCCACGACGTCGTCCATGTCGTACTTGGTGCGCAGGACGTCCGCGATCGGGGTCTGTGCGTAGACCGGGATGTCCCGATCGCCGCGCGCCGCGACGACCGTGTCCGCGAGCGCCTCGTTGACCGGCCCCGGCTCACCCTCGGTTCGTGCGGGATCCGCCCCCGCCGGCATCCTGTTGCCGAAGCTGAAGGCGATGATCAGCGTGAGCTGGTCGGCCGGCAGGGTCGGCACCGCCCACATATCGCCGGAACCAGTGCCGTCCAGTACCTGGGTCGACCCCGGTGACTCCGCGACCGGTGGTGCCTCGTCTGCGAGTGCCACCGTCACCGGTGCGGCGACGAGCGCCAGCAAGAGTGCCCCCACGGTTGCCGACCGCGCGGGCATCCGCCGGCGCAATCGCTGCTGAGTGGTCATCAGTGAACTCTCCTTCTCCTTGTCGGCATATCTGCTGTTCAGCGCTTCGCGGCCGTCGGGCCGCCCCGCTTGGAGGCAAATGCTAAGTGGCCACTAGGTCTTCTGGATGACTTTCGAGAAGACGCGGCATGAACGTCTCCTGTGGCTCGGTCACCGAATAGGCTCGAGCGATCAGTGCCCGACACTCGCAGAAAGATCGTGATGACAGCCGAGGGGCCGGACCGAGATCCAGACGACGAGTCACCCAGGGGTCGGCCTCGCCCGCGCCGCCGATACGCGCCGGGTGAGGACAGGCACGAACGCATCCTGATGGCCGCCGTCCAACACTTCTCCCGCTTCGGGTACGCGAATTCGTCGCTGGCGCGAATAGCGGCCGATGCCGGCGTCAGCGATGCCGGACTGCTCCACCATTTCGGGACGAAGAAGGAACTCTTCCTCGCCGCCATCGCACTGCGGGAAGATCCCTATGCCGACGCCTTCGATGCGACCGGCACGGTGCGGGATCTGTTCCATCAGTTCACCGTTGCGGTTCGCAACAGCATGCGTCGTCCCGAACTGGTGCGCTTCCGTGCCGTTCTCAGCGGGGAGGCGTTGCTCGAATCGAACCCCGCGAGCGAGCGCCTGCGCGGCAACCTGATCGTCTCGCTGCGAATGCTCGTACCCGTCGTCGAGCGGGGGATCGAGGAGGGGGAGATCCGGCCGGACGTCGATGCCCGCCAGGTGATCCTCGAACTGCTGGCCCTGAACGAGGGTCTCCGCGATCAGTGGGCCACCGTCCCCGACGACATCGATCTTCCGCAGGTCTTCGAATCGGCCGCCGACTCGTTGCTGCGGCGGATCACGGTCGATCGGTCTGGGCTCGGCTGAGTCGTGACCGCCAGACCTGCGACGAGGTCGGTCGCGTTGCGCGGAATCGGCTCGGCCTATAGAAACTTACGCATGCTCACAGTTTCCGCCTACGCCGCGACCAGTGCCGACGGACCGCTCGAGAAGGTCGGCATCGAGCGCCGGGACCTGGGTCCGCTCGACGTGCTCATCGAGATCAAGTACTCGGGCATCTGTCACTCCGACATCCACACCGCGCGCAACGAGTGGGGCGGCACCCACTATCCGGTGGTGCCGGGTCACGAGATCGCGGGCGTCGTCGCCGCCGTCGGCTCCGAGGTCACCCTGCACGAGGTCGGGGACCGCGTCGGCGTCGGCTGCTTTGTCGATTCCTGTGGCGCATGCGATGCCTGCGCGTCCGGGGACGAGCAGTACTGCACCAAACGAGTTGTACAGACCTATAACTCGCGTATCGGCGACGGCGAGTACACGATGGGTGGGTACTCCACTCACATCGTGGTCACCGAGGGGTTCGTGCTCAGCATCCCGGACGGTCTCGCGCTGGACGTCGCGGCGCCGCTGCTCTGCGCGGGCATCACGCTGTACTCGCCCCTTCGGCACTGGGGCGCGGGTCCCGGCAAGCAGGTGGCGATCATCGGCATGGGTGGGCTCGGGCACGTCGGGGTGAAGATCGCCGCCGCGCTCGGTGCGGAGGTGACCGTGCTGAGTCAGACGCTGAGCAAGCAGGACGACGGGTTGCGCTTCGGTGCCCACCACTACTACGCGACGAGCGACCCCGCGACCTTCAAGGCGCTGCGGTCGAGGTTCGACCTGATCCTGAACACCGTCTCGGTGAACCTCGACATCGACCTGTACATGTCGACGCTCGCGGTCAACGGGGCGCTGGTGGAGCTCGGCCTGCCCGAGAAGCCGATTCGGGTCAGCGGATTCTCGCTCGCGTCGAACCGGCGCAGCCTGGCCGGGTCGATGGTGGGTGGGATCGCCGAGACGCAGGAGATGCTGGACTTCTGTGCCGAGCACGGGATCGGCGCGGAGATCGAGGTGATCCCCGCGGACCGCATCAACGAGGCCTACGACCGGGTGGTGCGCAGCGATGTGCGCTACCGATTCGTCATCGACGCCGGGACCTTCTGACGCGGTCCGCGTCGCTTCACTCCTGACGCGGTCCGGGTCGGTTCAGTCGGCGCGCTGCTGCGCGGTCCTTCGCACGAGTCGCACGAGATCGCCTGCGGGACCGTCGAGTTGGCGTGGTGGTCGCCAGACTGCCCGGAGGGTCCGGCCGAGCTCGAGGCCGTCGACGTGGATCACCCGAAGCTCGCCGGTCCGCACCTGATCCTTGACCGCGAGCGTGCTGAGGACGGCGGGTCCGACCCCGCCGAGCACGCTCGTCCGGATTGCGGCGGCACTGCCCAGTTCGAGGATCGGCTTCGCGCGTTCGTACTCCTGGAGGGCCAGGTCGAGCGTGGTCCTGGTGCCCGACCCGGGCTCACGGACCAGGAGCGAGGTGGCGGCGAGTTCGGCGATGGTCAGCGGCCGCCGTCGGCGGGTCCACGGGTGGTCGGGCGGAACGACCACCACCAGCTGGTCACGAGCGACGGTGGTGCTGTGCAGTGAGGACGGGACCGAGGGGGATTCGACGAAACCGACATCGCAGGAGCCGTCGGTGACACAGTCGAACACCTGGGCCGAGTTGCGGACCTGCAGATGGACTGTCACATCGGGATTCAAACCCCGGAACCGGCCCAACCATCCCGGCATCAGGTGCTCGGCCACGGTCATGCTGGCGCCGATGGTCAGCTCGGCCGAGCGCTCGGCGCGCATCCCCTCCGCGACATCGAGCAGTTGGCTTGCGTCGGCGAGGACCTGGCGTGCCCAGTGGGCGATGACGGTCCCCTGGGGCGTCAGCGTCGAACCGGTCGGTTTGCGCTGCAGAAGGGGCATCCCGAACTGGCGCTCGAGTTGCTTCATGGATCGGCTGGCGTTCGGCTGCGCGATGCCCGCGATCCGGCTGGCGGCGCTGAGGCTCCCGTGGTCGTCGACGCCGACGAGCAGTTCGAGGACGCCCATCTCGGGCCAACGGCGGGTCATACGCGCATGGTATGCCCAACGGGATCTCCATATCACTGTGATATGAGGTGTTGGTAAATCACCGGCTACCGTACTTAGCTCGGGTAACGGACAGTCGATGCATGAGCAGAAAACTGAGCGGGTCGAATCTCGTTCGCGATCGGGCAGCCGCGGATACGCCTCCCGCGCAGCCGGGCAACGAGCGGACCGATGTCCTTCCCGGCATCGCGCTCAGCGTGGTCGGCACGCTGGTCGCGATGGGGGTGGGGCGGCTCGTGCCCACCGTGAGCCCGATGCTGATCGCGATCGTGGCGGGGGCGCTCGTGGCGAACCTGTTCACGATCGCGCCCAGGTTCCGCCCCGGGCTGGCCTTCTCGTCCAAGCGCCTGCTCCGCGTGGGCATCGCGCTCCTCGGGCTGCAGCTCATGTTCAGCGACATCCTCGGGCTCGGCTGGGGCGTCATCGCGGTTGTCGTGGCGATCGTGTGCCTCGGCATGGCCGGGACGATGTACGCGGGCAAGCTGCTCGGGCTGTCGTGGACCCAGCGGGTCCTGATCGCCTGTGGATTCTCCATCTGCGGTGCGGCGGCGGTCGCGGCCGCGGACGGCGTCATCGACGCCCGCGAGGAGGAGCTGCTCACCGCGGTCGCCCTCGTGGTCATCTTCGGCACCCTGATGATCCCGGCGATCCCGCTCCTGTCGAGCGCCATGGGGCTCAGCGAGGAGGCCGCAGGCATGTGGGCGGGCGGTGCGATCCACGAGGTCGCCCAGGTGGTCGCCGCCGGAGGAGCGATCGGCGGGGCCGCGTTGGCCGTCGCCACCGTAGTCAAGCTCGCCCGGGTGCTCATGCTCGCCCCGGTGATGGCCTACCTGAGCGTGCGCAGTCGGCGCAGGCCCGCCGGTGGCGCCGGTGCCGCGAAGCGCCCGCCGCTCGTGCCGCTGTTCGTGCTGGCCTTCATCGCGTGTGTAGGGCTGCGGTCGACCGGGCTGCTGCCCGGATCCGTCCTTGCCGTGGCGGGGCTGGCGCAGACGGCGCTGCTCACCGCCGCGATGTTCGCCCTCGGCGCCGGGGTGCGCCTTGCGGTCATCCGAGACGTCGGCCCCCGTCCCTTCGTGCTGGCGAGCCTGTCGACCGTCTGGGTTGCGTCGATAGCGCTGGTGGGTGTCCTGCTCGTGAGCTGACGCCAGGAGCACCCCTGGTCGTCGTCCCGATCGGGCGCCATACTCGGTGCATGCCCGGGTGCGTTCGCTGCGGTGGCGGGTGCCCGGGGAGATCCGGGCGCCGCAGGCGAGCGCAGAAGGAGTCGGGGCGATGTCTAGGCAACTCGAGGGTCACCGAGTGGCGATCCTGGCGACAGACGGGGTTGAGCAAGACGAGCTGATCGTGCCGCGGCGCGCGGTCGAGGAGGCGGGCGCCGCGGTCACGCTGATCTCCCTCGAGCCGGGGGAGATCCAGGCATTTCGTGCAGATGTGCAGCAGGCGGACCGCTTCCCGGTCGATCTGGTGGTCTCGCGCGCGAGCGTCGACGACTTCGACGGACTGATCCTGCCCGGCGGCACGATGAACCCGGACCGGCTCCGGGTCGACGACCACGCGGTCGCGTTCGTGCGGCACTTCGTGCACGTCGGCAAGCCGGTCGGCGCGATCGGACACGGTCCGTGGATGTTGCTCGAGGCGGACGTGGTCGGAGGTCGGACGCTGACCAGCTGGCCGAGCCTGCGCACCGACATCATCAACGCGGGCGGCAGCCACGTGAACGAGAAGGTCGTGGTGGATCGCAACCTGATCACCAGCCGCGGACCGGCGGACCTGCACTGGTTCTGCGCCGCGATCGTCGGCAAGTTCACACAGATGCCGCAGCCGGTTGAGCCCCTCTGACGCCTTGTCGAGGCGCGAGAACCGGGCGTAGCGTCGAACACAAAGGTTGATCCTCGAGTCGAGGAGGAGTGAGCATGTTCCAGAATCTGTTCGCCGACATGAGGCTGAATATGTTCTCTGATCAGCTGCGACAGTTCCCGGGGCGGGTGCGTCGGTTCCCCGAGAAGTTGAGTCTGTTCTCCGAATGGATCGGTTATGCCCTAGGGCTCGTTGCCGTCCTCACGTTTGCTCTGAGCGTGGTCGCCGCGGCGTCGGGCTTCACCGGCTGGGCGATCGTGGCGGCCCTGGTCTGCGCGGGTTGCGTGCTGATCGGATCGAGCATCGTGAGCAGCGCCGTTGTCCACGATCGACGGGTGCACCAACACACCCCCCGGTTCCCGCTGCCCGGCGGCGACCGCTGGCCCGTGCGATGACGACGACGCCGGGCGCCGCCGGCCGAGAGGAGTCAGCGATGAGTCTGAACATTTTCGCCGGGTGGGTCGGCTTCGGCGGCGTCCTGCTCACCGCGCTCACCCTGGGGATGTTCCTCGTGGCGGCGGGGTCCGGTCACCCTGGCTGGGCAATCGTCGCCGGGTCTGCGCTGGTGCTCGTGATCACGACGGCCATCGTGGTGGTGGGCGGCACCATCCACCACGACCACAAGCTGGGCCGGGACACCCCGCACTTCCCCTGAGCGCCCATGGGTCGGCGCTCAGGACTCGGCGAGCCGGGCCTTCTGCTCGTCGATGTCGAAATCGGCGGGCGGCCAGTCGAGGTCGAGATTCTCCAGTGCGTCGATGAGCAACTCGGTGACGGCCAGTCTGCTGTACCACTTGCGGTCGCAGGGCACCACGTGCCACGGCGCGTGCTCGGTGGAGGTCCGGTCGAGCATGGCCTGGTACGCCTTCTGATACTCCGGCCAGAAGCCGCGTTCGGTGATGTCGCCGGGGTTGAACTTCCAGTACTTGTCGGGCCGCTCGAGCCGTTCGGCCAGGCGAGCCTTCTGCTCGTCCAGCGACACGAACATCGCCACCTTGACGATCGTCGTACCGGACTCGACCAGTTCCCGCTCGAACGCGTTGATCTCCTCGTAGCGCGGCTCCCACACCTCCGGCGGCACCAGGTTGTGCACCCGCACCACCAGCACGTCCTCGTAGTGGGACCGGTCGAAGACACCGAGCTGTCCGTTGCGGGGCAGGGCCTTGCGGATGCGCCACAGGTAGTCGTGGCGCTTTTCCTCGGCGGTAGGGACCCCGAAGGAGGCATGGTCGACACCCTGCGGGTCCACGTGGCCGATCACGTGCCGGAGCATCCCGCCCTTGCCCGCGGTGTCCATACCCTGCAGCACCAGCAGCACCGAGCGGGTGTCGCCGGACCGTCCGTTGGCGTACAGCAGCTCCTGGAGGGCGGACAGGCGTGCGCCGCGCTCCTCGAGCAGTCGCTCGCCCACCGCCTTGTCGCCGACGAAGCCGGGGGTGCCCTTCGTGACGATGTCGGCAACTCGGGTGTCCGGGGTCGCCCGCAGCGCCTCGACCGCGGGGATCTCCCAGTTGCCGACTGGTTCCTTCGGAAGCTTGGCCATGTCGTGACTGTAGTCAGGGTGTGGCGGGTTCGGGCGGCTCCGCCTGCGGCGTTTCGGCTCAGCAACGCGATGGTGAGCGCGGTCACGCGAGGTTAACCTGACGATAGGTACCGGAGAGTCGAGGTCGGACATGGCATCGCAGACGAAGCAGCATCGGTCCCGGGTGCTCATCATCGGCGCGGGTTTTTCCGGGATGGGCATGGCGATCCAGCTGCTGAAGGCCGGCCGCCCTGACTTCGTCATTCTCGAGAAGGCCGATGAGGTCGGCGGCACCTGGCGGGAGAACACCTACCCCGGCTGTGCCTGCGACGTGCCCTCGCACATGTACTCGTTCTCCTTCGAGCCGAACCCCGGCTGGTCCGAGCTGTGGTCCGGGCAGGCGGAGATCTTCGACTACCTGCGAGGCCTCGCCGACAAGTACGGGCTCCGTGCCAAGACCCACTTCGGTCGCACCGTCGACGGCGGGTACTGGGACGAGACCGAGAACCGCTGGCACGTCCGCACCGAGGAGGGCGACGAGTACGTCGCGCAGTACCTCGTCGCCGGTGTCGGTGCGTTGCACGTCCCGAACGTCCCCGACCTGCCAGGGATGGGGGACTTCGGCGGTGTCGCGTTCCACTCCGCCCGCTGGGACCACGACTACGACCTCACCGGCAAGCGGGTGGCGGTGATCGGCACGGGCGCCAGCGCCGTCCAGTTCGTGCCCGAGATCGTCGACGCGGTGGCCGAACTGCAGCTCTATCAGCGCACCCCGGCATGGGTGGTGCCCCGCAAGAACCTCTCGATCGGCACGCGCCTGCGCCGGGTCTTCGACCTGGTGCCGCCGGTCAGGAGGGCATTCCGCGATGGCATCTACTGGGTGTCGGAATCGTTGGCGATCGGTCTCAACGGCCACTCGAATCTGATGCGGCCGCTGGAGACGATCGCGAAGAAGAACATCGCGCGCAGCATCGCCGACCCGGTGCTGCGGCGGAAGCTCACGCCCGAGTACCGGATCGGGTGCAAGCGCATCCTCGGGTCGAGCGACTACTACCCGGCGCTGGCCAAGCCCAACGTGGAGATCATCACCGAGGGCATCGAGAGGGTCACCGAGTCGGGCATCGTGGCCGGGGGCGGCGCCGTTCGCGAGGCGGACGCCATCATCTTCGCGACCGGCTTCCACGTGACCGACGGGTTCGACAGCGTGAACCTCGCGGGCGTCGGCGGCCGGGAACTGGTGCCGTACTGGAACGAGCACGGCATCCAGACGCACCTGGGGATCACCGTGGCGGGCTATCCGAACGCCTTCCTCCTGCTCGGCCCGAACACCGGCCTGGGGCACAACTCGGTGGTGTTCATGATCGAGCAGCAGATCCGATACGTGCTGGCGGCGATGGCGCTCGTCGACGGCAGCGCCGCGGAGGCGATCGCGGTGCGGCCCGAGGTCCAGGATCGATTCAACGAGGACATCCAGGCCAAGCTGTCCAAGGGCGTGTGGACCAACGGTGGCTGCAACAGCTGGTACCTCGATGCCAAGGGCGTCAACCGCACCATCTGGCCCGGGTTCACCTGGCAGTACTGGTTGCGCACCCGCAGGCTCGACCCGTCCGATTTCGAGCTGGTCGGGACCACAGCGGAGACCGCCGTCGAGGTCGCCGAGACCACCGGCTGAGGCCCGGCGGTTGGTAAGATCCTGATCATGGATCGGTCACCGACCGATCCGGGAAATGCGCCCGCCGATGCGGGCGCATTGTCGTGAGTTCCCGAGTCCGCGATGCCGAAGGAGCCAGGCTTGCCGTCGACGCCAAGCGATGCGGTGCCGCTCGTCGCAGTGCTCGAGGAGGGGCCAGCCAGGCGCGGACGGCCACCGCAGCCGGGGTTGTCCGAGACCAGACGCGAGCAGATCGTGTCCTCGGCGATCGAGGAATTCGCCGAGCGTGGCTACGAGGCGACGACCGCAGCGCAGGTGGCCAAGCGCGCAGGGGTTGGCCTCGGCACCGTGTACCGGTACTTCGACAGCAAACGCGAGATCCTCGATCAGGTGATGGAGCGCTGCCTGCGGGAACTGATCGATGTCGTCGACGCGCCCGCGCTGCTCGAGCCGCCGGAGACACTGGAATCGCTGATCGCCCGGATTCGGGACCTCGCGGACGCGCTGTTCGGACTGGTCGAGGACTCACCGAACGTCCTCAAGCTCCTGATGGTCGAGGCGAGCGCGATCGAGGACGAGCTCGGCAGGCGGGTGATGCGCGGCGAGCAGGTGTTGGCCGGTCTGGTCGCGGAGGTGCTCGAGCACGGGATACTGGGCGGCTGGCTGCGCAAGGATCTCGACCCGAACGCGGTGGGTCATTCGATCATCGCCCTGACCTGGCCCGGTCTCCTGCGCGGGCTGCGCGTCGGCCAATGCGCCGCCGACCGGGCGCGGTACACCGACACGATCGTCGCGCTGGTGTCGTTCGGCCTGTGTCGGCCGGGCATGGACGGGCAGGCGCGGTGACCCTCGGGGTGGGTGCCGACGACCGGGTCGCGGGCGGGCGCAGCGCGGAGCGGCGCCGCGAGCTGGTTCAGGCGGCCGCGCAGGTGTTCGTGGCGGACGGCTACGCGAACTGCGGTGTCGCCGACATCGTGGCCGCGCTCGGCGTCGGCCACGGCACGTTCTACAACTACTTCACCAGCAAGCGTGACGTGCTGGATGCGGTCGTGGACCACGGTTTCGAACTGATCAGGGAGCGGATCGTCGACGACGCGCTCGGACGGTCGGCGGACCTCGACGAGTTCTTCGACCGGTACCGGCACATCGTCGATCGCCTGCACGAGCTGGTGCGGCAGGAGCCGGAACTGATCCGCTTCGTGGTGTTCGAGGCGCCGTCGATCGATCCGGTCCTGATCGACCGGCTGCTCGGGGTGTTCGGAGAGTTCGGCGACGTCGCGGCGGAGTTCCTCGCGTCCGGGGTGCGGAGCGGAGATCTGCCCGGCGCCGTTGACCTCGGGGTGGCAGGCGAGGCGATGGGCTCGATCCTGCTCGCCTCCGCGGTGTTCCCGCTGCACGGGCCCGCGACGGCAGAGGATCTGGCGGCGCCGCTCGTCGACTTCCTGCGCTCGGGCATCGGCGGGCCCGTCGCGGCCCGGCCCTGACGCTGTTCGTCGTGCCGGTGGCCGGGTTGTGAAAAGGGGCTGTCCCCGGCCGATGTGGCCGGGGACAGCCCCTTCACGGTGTATCGGTTGTCAGGAGCCGAAGAGCGAGCCGAGGCTGCCGGCGCCGCTGCCGGTTCCGGGGCCACCGGTGCCGTCGCCCGGTCCCACGATCACAGATTCCTGGTCGGAGGACGCGTTGACGGTGCCTGCACCCGAGTACTCGGCGGTGATGGTGCGCTGGCCCGCGGTGGCCGGGGTCCACGCGGCGGTGGCGGTGCCGTCGGCGCCGACCGTGCCGGTGCCGATGACGGTGCCGCCGTCCTTGAAGGTGACGGTGCCGCCGGCGTTGGCGGGGTTGATCTTGGCCGTGAGGGTGGTGGCGGTGCCGACGGCGGCGGCGCCGACCGGGTTGAGGGTGGTGGTCGAGTCGGTGGAGGAGGCGGGTGCCTCGGCCACGTTCACCGATGCGGTAGTGGTGGATCCGACGACGCCGTCACGGCCGGAGAAGGTGGCCGTGAGGGTGTGCGCGCCTGCCGCGGCGGGCACCCACTGGTAGGTGACCTTGCCGTCGGCACCGACCGGCAGCGTGGCGAGGGAGGCTGCGCCGTCACGGAGTTCGACGGTGCCGCCTGCAGCGGCCGGGTTCACGGTGGCGGTGACGGTGGAGGCGCGGCCGACCTGCGCGCCGGTGATCGGTGCGAGCGCGATCGTGGAGGTGGCGTTCTGCTCGGCGACCTGCACGGTGACCGGCGCGGACTGCGAGGCGGTGGCGAATGCGGTGTCGGGGAAGCTGGCGGTGAGGGTGTGTCCGCCGCGGACGGTGGGGGTCCAGGCGAGGGTCGCGGTGCCCGCGCCGTCGAGGGTGGCAGTGCCGATCGGGGCGGTGCCGTCGCGGAATTCGATGGTGTCGCCCGCTGCGCCGCCGGTGACGTTGGCGGTGAGGTTGCTCGGCACGCCGACGCGGGCGCCGGTGACGGCGCCGAGCGTGGTGGTGGTGGCGGTCTTGGCCATGTTGAGCGACGGGCCCTTTTGACCGTAGCCGCCGCTGCCGAGGGATCCGCCGTAGTCCATGCCGGTCGTCAGGGCGACGCCGCGGGGGCAGTTCGGGCCGACCTTGTAGTCGACGCTGTACTCCGGCGAGGCGTGGAAGCCCGGGCGGTTCTGGACCACCCAGGAGGTGACGCCCCATGAGGAACGGACGTAGCCGGTGCCGTTGCCCTCGTCGGCATTGACGTCGTCCGTGTTGGTCGGGGAGCCGCCCATCTTCGCGGAGCCGGGCACGTAGGTCAGGCAGGACGGATGCCGGTCCTTGACGTTGTAGATGAACTCGTCGACCCAGCTGGTCCGGTCGAACTTCGTTGTCACGGTGATGGTGTCGCCGACGGCGGGGGAGGTGTTGCTGACCGTCCTGGTGAAACGGGAGCTGCCGTCGTCCCAGGTGATCGACGCCGGGGCCGCACCGGCGACGCCCGCGCCGAGGAAGGCGAGCGCGCCGATGGCCAGAGTCGTTGCCGCGCCTGCGGCGACGCCGCGGGTCATCTCTCGTGATGTCATGGTGATCCTTCGGTAGCCAGTGCGCGACCGTCGCCATCGAGGCCGCAGCGTGGGGGTGGGGGTTTCGTTGCTCGGCGCCGCGGCGGTCGCGGCGCCGAGCACACGGGGACTAGCTGCCGTTGTTGATGACGCGGGTGATGGCGTCGCCGAGCACGTCGCTGACCGAGCCGGTGGAGCTCAGCTGGCCTTCGGCGGAGCCGACGCCTGCGCCGTCTGCGCTGCCGAGAACGGCCTCGCCCGGGTTCTTGGCCCGCACGTTGAAGCATGCGGTGAGGTTCTCGCGCCTCACTCCGACGCCGACGGTGCCGCTGATGTCGATGCCGCCGCTGGTGACCTTCGTGCCTGCCGGGGTGTTGTCGGGGACGCGGTAGGTGAACTCGGCGGTGACCGGGTTGCCGGAGTTGACGAACCATCCGGTGCTGCTCGCGCGCCAGCCGCCGTCGCCTGTCGGTTCGGGGGTGACGTCCTCGGTGACCTGGCCCTGCGCGAAGTGGTAGGCGGTGACCTTCGTCGAGATGGGGGCGCCGAAGCCGGCCGGCGGGTAGTCGCGGATGGTGTTGACGTAGGGGTTACCGATGCTGGTGGTGCCGACGACGATCTTGTAGGTGACGTTGGTGCCTGCGGCGACCTCGGCGGCCGAGACGGACTTGTCGTACGTGTGGGTGATCCACACGGTGCTCCAGTCGTTCTTGGTGTCGTGGCTGGACTGGACGCAGGCCGGGTCGGCTGCGCTCGCGACGCCCGCTCCGGCGCCTGCCATGAGCAGGCCGGCGGGGAGGGCGGTGGCGGCCGCGAGGGCGGCGATGCGGCGGACGGTGTTCGAAGACATGTTCTCCCTAGTTCTCGCTGTTGCGGTCACGACAGGGTGGTGGCCGCGTACTCTGCCCGACGCAGGGCCTGTCCCGGCGTCGCATCTACCGGAGCGCCCGCCCCGGGAGTGCCGGGGCAGGACCTGAAGGCGACCGCCTGCGTGGCGGTCAAAGGGGCCGGTGCACCTCGGGAGCGCACCGGCCCCGAGCCGTCAGCTCAGAGACTGCATGAAGGTCGCGATCGAGATGGTGCTTCCGATTGCGCCGAGCACGGTGAAGAGGGTTCCCATTGTTTTCTCCTTGAACTTGATTTCCTGAAATGCTGCGGCCGCAACCAGGATGCGGTTGCGGCCGCGACAATTTCTACCACGTCTACCGCAGTTGCGGGAGCGGAACCTTAAACGAAATCAGTCGAGGTTTCAATCTGTGTTGCCGGGGGTCCGTTCGGCCTCACGGACACTGAGCGCGATCGCTACTTTCTTGATGAGGGATGGCGTCGCCGACAGGCTCTGTACTTAGCATCGATCCAGCTCAGGGGTGCATCGTTTCCGCTATTGCGGTCAGGGAAATCCTGGCCGGGTTGACCGCCGGTAACCTCGGTACCCTTCAGTAAATAAAGGGTTCGGTCATTGTTTGCTGGCTCGGGTCGGGAATTCATGAAGTGTTCTCCCGGGTCGGTTCACAGATTGGCGAATCTGCTGTTCCGCGTTGCTGGATTCCGGCCCGTGATTTCTATCGGAGTGGGAAATCTGCTCGTTACTGTTGCCGGATACGCACGACGTGATTCAGTGTTGGGTCACCCGATAAGCCCCCGCGGTGTTCCCGATCATGCGCCATCCGCCGTCGATCTGGGTCAGGCCGAGATCGGTGACGCCGGCGGTGTCGAGGTCGGGGCGTGCGGTGCCGGGGTACCAGGCCTCGAGGCGTCCGGTGCCGGTGCCGGCGAACCCGGTAGCGGTCACCTCCGCGAGGGTGCCGGGGGCAGCCCGCGGGTAGGCGCGCGAGAGTGGGCGGGCGAAGCCCTCGACCAGACCGAGTTGCTCGCCCGAGGGGCAGTCGATCTTGTTCAGGTTGCCTTGAGGCTTGTGGGTGTTGCCGTCGCGGACCGCATGCGGGTCACCGCAGGCCTGGGTCCAGGACCACCAGGCCCCGCCGATCCGGTGCTTGTTCATCGCGTCGACGAATCGATCGACCTGGTCGGCGTCGGCGTCCGGGGCGCCGAACCAACCCCACTCGCCGGTCCACAGCGGTGCCCGGTATCGCGCGGCACCGTCGAGCGCGAGTCGGAAGCCTTCCTCGATCGAGGGGATCTCGCTGCTCACGTTGATCGAGCCGCTGTACAGGTGCGGCGCGAACACCACGAGAGGATCGTTCACATAGTGCGGCGGCGGCAGCGCGTCGACACCGATGGCGGACCAGATCGCGCTCGGTTCGAAGAACACCAGGTGTGCGAACCCACCCTGCTCGGCCTGCCGGATCGCCGCGATCGCGTGCTGGTAGTACCGGCCGATCTGGTCGGCGGCGGTGATGGGGTCCCGCAGGCCGGGGTTGGGCTCGTTGAGCAGGTCGTAGCCGACGACCGCCGGTTCGTCCTTGAATTCGGCGGCCAGTCGCGCCCAGGTGTTGACCAGGTGACCCTGGATCCCCTGGGTGTCGTCGTAGAAGTTCTGGAACGAGCGGGCGACGGCGGGGGAGGTCTCGCGGATCCCGCCGAGGGTGCAGGTGCTCCAGCCGTCGGTGATGGTGGCCCATGCGGGGGCGCCGTCCCATCCGATGCCGGGCTTGAGCGGTGCGGGGCAGGCCTCGCCCGGGGGTGTGCCGACCGCCTTGCCCCATGCGTCCTGGTGCATGTCCAGCACGGTGTAGATGCCGTGGTCCTTGGCGTCGTTCACGGCCTCGCGGATCCGGGCCACGTAGGCCATGTCGAATGCACCGGGGGTGGGTTCGAGGGCGGACCATGCCACGGTCAGCCGAACGACGTTGAAGCCGAGTGTCGCCATCCGGGTGAAGTCGGCGCGTTCGAGAGGTGCGGTGGCCGGGATCGCGGGGTCGTTCTCGGCGTAGTCGTTGAGCTGGTTGACGTTCGCCCCGCGCAGCAGGACGGTCCGCCCGGTGACGTCGGTGATGGAGCTGTCGGTGACGGTCAACCGGGGCAGTGTCCAGTCGCTCGTGGGGGTGGCGGCGGCCTGGGCGGGTACCTGCAGCGCCACGGCGGCGGCAACGAGCACCGGTGCAGTCATGATGCGCATCAGGACTCGGCCCCGTGACCAGCTCATTCTCTACCCTTCATCGAGCGACGTTCGGACGTCCAAGGAACCTTAGGGTTGGGGAGAGTCGAACGGAAACACCCGTTCGCTACGGATTCACAAGCTGCGCTTGTCAGTACGGGATGAACGTCGGCATCGTGCGGTCGTCGAAATCCGGTTCGCTCAGCTTCGCGACGAGATCGGGGCGGGCGTCGCGCACCCGTCGAGCGGTGTCGATGAACGAGCACACGAGCGCCGAATCGTTGTCGCGGTGGCGTGCCACCGCGACCTCGTTGCGGGCGGCGTCGAGGATCGGTACCAGCGCCACCCCGGGAAAGGGAACCCAGCGGGCCGCGGCGGCCGTCACCACGATTCCGACCCCGGCCGCCACCTTCTGATATTCCTCCAGCAACGTGGTCGAGCGGGAGACGGGCGGAGCGGGTGTGCCATTTCGATGCGCATCGAGTTCCCAGAATGCGTTCCACACCGGGTCGGTGCAGGCCGCCCCGAGCATGGGCTCGGAGAGGAGCTCGCTCGCGCGAACCGCGGGGCGATCGGCCAGTGGATGGTCGGTGCGGAGCCCCACCATGAGCGGCTCGTTGAACAGGGGGACGAAGTCGATGCCGTCCGTGGAGATCGGGCGCCGCACGAACGCCACATCCACCGACCGGTCGGCGAGGCCGGCCGAGGGGTCGTCGTAGTTGAACTGACGCAGTTCCACCGTGACGCCGGGATGGCGGGTGCGGAAGGCCGAGAGGATCGGCTCGGTCAGGATCAGCGCCGCGCCCTCGAGAAAGCCCAACACCAGGCGTGCACGCTCGCTGCGCTGCAGCGAGCGTGCACGCTCGGCCGCGGCGTCCATGGCCGCCAGCACCGCGCTCGCATCCTCGAGGAACGCGGCGCCTGCCGCGGTCAAGGTCACGCTGCGGGTGGTCCGCGTCAGCAGGATCACGTCCAGGTCCTGCTCCAGTTGCTTGATCTGCGCGCTCAGCGCCTGCTGCGCGATGTGCAGACGCTGGGAGGCGCGGGTGAAATTCAGCTCCTCTGCGACGGCGACGAAGTACCTCAGCTGGCGGGTCTGCAGCTCCATGGCGCAAGAGTGTAGGTCGGCCGGGCCGCGGAACAGGCGGGAACGGTCAGAGCAGGCCTTCGGTGCCCTCCATCGCGGCGAACGGCCTGCCCGACCGGCCCTCGATCATGTGGCTGCCCCAGAGGTCGATCGAGGACACCGTCGCGATGCCCGAGCCCTCGGGGGTCTCGATCTCCAGCTCCGCGCCGGGCCCGACCGTCGCGCCGTCGCGCATCGACTCCGCGAGCCGGCGGACCCGGCCCTGCCAGAGGTAGCGACCGCTGATCGGCTCGAAATGGCCGACCAGCTGGACGTCGAGCGCGAGGGTGGGGTGCGAACCGACCGTGATCAGCGCCCTTCCGGAGTAGCCGTCCGGTTCGTCGTGGTCCTCGCCGGTCTCGGCGCTGAAGTCGCTCACCCCGCAAGAATACCTGTTACCTCAGGTAACACAAGACCGTCAGAGGCCCTCGGCGGCGTCCCCGCGGAGCAGCGGATGCGGATTGGCGTTGAAACGCGCGGGAGAGCCTGCGACCTCCGCGATCCCGGTGATCCCGCCCCACGTCATCATCGTCAGGTAGTCGATCAGGTTCTCCGCGGTCATCGACTTGTTGGAGATCCACCAGTGGGTGGCGAGCTGTACGGCGCCGACGATCCCGTAGGCCCACGGCAGCGACCCGCCGGAATCCATCTCCATCAGGCGCAACCGTTCGCCGAGGACGGCGGAGAGCAGCTCGGCGATCATCCGCTCCGATTCGGCGACGACGTCGCGGTTGCCGCCCGCGCTGTTCGCCATCACGTAGAGGTAGACCTCTGGGTCTTCGGCGACGGTCTCGACGTACGCGGTGATCGCCATCCGCGCCAGCTCGTACTCGTCCATGTCGCTGCCGATCGCGGCGTACATCCGCGGCGCGAGCACCGTCTCGACATAGCGCATCATGGTGGCGCTGGTCAGGTCGTTCTTGTCGTTGAAGTACCGGTACAGGACGGTCTTGGAGACGCCGATCTCGGATGCGATCTCGTCCATGCCGATGTCGCGCCCGCGCACCCGGATAGCCGCGATGGTGCCGTCGACCAGTTCCTCGCGGCGCGCGATCTTGTGTTCGCGCCACCGCCGCTTGCGGCCGTCCGGCTTCTCGGGCTTGGCCGCCTCCTCGGATCTCTCGGGCTTGGTCGCAGTCTCGGTCTGTTCGGGGTCCTGTGCTGTTGGCACTGAGTTCTTGGGCACTGGGTTCGCCACATCCGTTCGGTTTGATCTCCTGCACAGTTTAGGCGGGGGTTCGAGCAGGAGCCGACGATTGACCCGGCGTGGCCCGGAGATTCGGCACAATGGGCCTGGTGCAGTTGCTCACCGTCGATGACGCCGCCAAGAAGCGTGACCTCCGCCGGATGAAGGCCCTCGCCACGGGGTTCCTCGTCCTGGCCACCGTGGTGTATTTGGTCGCCCGCTGGCAGGAGAGCAAGGGCGCGCCGGAATGGGTCGGCTATGTCCGGGCCGCGTCCGAGGCGGGCATGGTCGGCGCGCTGGCGGACTGGTTCGCCGTGACGGCGCTGTTCCGGCATCCGCTCGGGCTGCCGATCCCGCACACCGCGATCATCAAGAAGAAGAAGGACCAGCTCGGCTCGAACCTGAGCAGCTTCGTCGGGCAGAACTTCCTCGCGCCCGACGTCGTGTCGCAGAAGGTGGAGGCCGCGCAGGTCCCGCTGCGGGTCGGCACCTGGCTGGCCGAGCCGGCGCACGCCACGCGGGTGGCCGCGGAGACCGCGACGATCCTGCGCGGGTTCGTCTCGGTGCTCCGCGACGAGGACGTCCAGCAGATCATCGACAGCACGATCGTCCGCAGGCTCGCCGAGCCGGCCTGGGGGCCGCCGATCGGCAAGGTGCTCGCGGAGTTGATCAAGGAGAACCGACAGCTGCCGCTGCTCGACCTGCTCGCGGAGCGGGCCCATCAGTGGGCGCTGGGCAGCCAGGACACGATCGACCGGATCATCGACCGGGACAGTCCGGCCTGGTCGCCGAAGTTCGTCGACGCGCTGCTCGGCGAGAAGATCTACAAGGAGCTCGTGGAGTTCACCTGGAAGGTGCGCTCGAACCCGGAGCACGAGGTTCGGCTGGCCGCCAACCGCTTCCTCGTCGACTTCGCGAACGACCTGCAGAACGACCCGGCGACCATGGCCAAGGCCGAGAAGGTCAAGGCGGAGATCATGGGCCGGAAGGAGGTCACCGGAGCCGCCGAGGCGGCGTGGAAGGTGGCCAAGCGGATGATCCTCGAGTCCGTCGACGACCCGGACAGCACGCTGCGGGCCAAGATCCGCGACACCGTGATCCGGCTGGGGGAGCGGCTGCGCGACGATGCCGAACTGCGAGCCAAGGTCGACGGCTGGCTCGACAGCGGAACCCGCTACATCGCCGCGAACTACACGGAGGAGATCACCGGCGTCATCACCGACACGGTGGCGCGCTGGGACGCGGAGGAGGCCAGCCGCAAGATCGAGCTGCAGGTGGGGCGGGATCTGCAGTTCATCCGGATCAACGGCACCGTGGTCGGTGCGCTCGCCGGGCTGACCATCCACACCGTCTCGCAAGTGTTGTTCACCTGACCGCAGCCCGCTGCTAACAAGAGTGCTTGCAATAGTTAGCACGCTCCCGTACCGTGGGATTCACCCACCAGGTAGGGAGTGTGATGGCCGACGAAACGCCCACTGGCGACAGTGCCGGTGATGTGGCCGCGCGGGTGGTCAGCTCCGCGGCGCAGGACATCGGCAGCTTCATCAAGTCGCAGCGGGAGGCCGCGCAGGTGTCGTTGCGGCAGCTCTCGCAACTCACCAACGTCAGCAACCCCTACCTGAGTCAGATCGAGCGTGGGTTGCGCAAGCCCTCGGCAGAGGTGCTCGGGCAGATCGCGAAGGGACTCCGCGTGTCCGCGGAGGTGCTCTACATGCGGGCTGGATTTCTCGAAGATCGCCCAGCCAGTCCGGTGCGGGACGCCCTGCTCTCCGATACCTCCGTCACGGAGCGACAGAAGCAGGTCCTCCTTGAAATCTACGAATCGTTTCGGCGCGAGAACAATCCGCGCCTCGACCCCCAGCCCGAAAAGGAGAACCAGGAATGACTGAACTCAAAGGTCTCGACAGCGTGAAGACCCCGTTGTACGCCGCAGTCGGCGCGGGCGACGTGGTCGTCCAGGCCGTCGCCGACGTCGTCGCCCAGGTGCGTTCGCGTGCCACCGCCAACGGCGAGGAGGCCATCACGGTCGACGCCGCCCGCGAGCGCTTCGAGAAGCTGACCGGCGACCTCACCGAGGGTGTCGAGAGCCTCCGCGAGCGGCTTGCCGGCCTGCCGTCCGAGCTGCCCGAGGAGCTCGCCGAGCTGCGCGAGAAGTTCACCGCCGAGGAGCTGCGCAAGGTCGCCGAGGCGTACCTGAAGGTCGCATCCGACATCTACACCTCGCTCGCCGAGCGGGGAGAGGAGACCGTCGAGCGTCTGCGCAAGCAGCCCGCCGTCGAAGAGGGCATCGAGCGCGCCGAGTCGGTTCTCGGCGACGCCGCCACCCTTACCGAGGAGGCCCTCGGCACCGTTGCCCGTCAGACCCGGGCCGTCGGCGAGCAGGCCGCCAAGCTGGCCGGCCGCGCCGCGGAGCGCATCAGCGACGTCGCCGACGAGGTCAGCGACGCCGTGACCGAGGCTGGCGAGAACGTGGCCAGCCGCTTCGTCGGCGCGGGCGAGAAGGCCGAGTCCACCACCAAGACGGCCGCGGCCAAGGTCGACACGGCCGCCACCAAGGCGCCCGTCAAGAAGGCCCCGGCCAAGAAGGCTCCGGCCAAGCCGGCCGCCCCGAAGCCCGCCGCGACCGCGGCCAAGGCTCCGGCCAAGAAGGCCCCGGCCAAGAAGGCCACCAGCTGACGGTTCGCACAGCTGAATCGAGTTCGGCCCCCGCGCATCACGGTGTGCGGGGGCCGAACTCGTAGGATGGATACATGCCGACCGTCAACGGCCTCACCGGCCTGATCATGCTCGCGCTCCAGCTCGCCGCCATCGCGGCGGGCGTTTTCGCGGTCTTCCACGCGATCCGGCAGCGCACCGACGCCTTCACCGCGGTCGACAAGCTGAGCAAGCCGATCTGGCTGGGCATCCTGCTGGTCGCGCTGCTGGTGCTGCTGCTGCCCTTCGGAATGCTCTTCTGGATGATCGCGGTCGTGGCGATCTGCGTGTACCTGGTCGACGTGCGACCGCGGGTGGACGAGGTCCAGCGCGGGCCGCGCTGGTAGTCGGTCCCCCTCGCGTTGGGGGCGTCGCTCGCACCCCCAAATTGTCTGCGAATATCAGTTACATATAACCCTTGACAACGGTCATTCCCGCCACGCATTCTTGAGGTAAGTCGATACCGGCGCGTGTCACCGGATCCGATGCCGAGGAGTGGCGATGTCGATCCTTCACGTACGCAAGGCCGTGAACAGGTCCGGATCCCGCCTGGCCAGGGCGGGGGAGCGGCAGGACACGGCGAGCCGACTACTGGCCTCGGCGGCCAGGAAGTCCTACGACCCCCTCATCGAGGTCGACTGGGAGGCGCCCATTCCGGCGGGCCTCTACGGCATGACGCCGGAATGGTCCAGCCTCTACGGCACCGACCTCTGGGAGTCGATGACCGAGGACCAGCGGATCACACTCACCAAGCACGAGGCCGCGAGTGTCGCAGGCACCGGAATCTGGTTCGAGATGATCCTCATGCAGATGCTGCTGCGCGATATCTACAGCCACGACCCGTCCGAGCCGCACGTGCAGTTCGCGCTCACCGAGATCGCCGACGAGTGCAGGCACTCGACGATGTTCGCCAGGTCGGCGCAGCGTTTCGGCGTCCCGTCCTACCGGCCCAAGCGGTGGATCCGAGAGTCGGCGCGCGCCTTCAAGGCGACGGCCTCCGGTTCGCTCGCCTACGGCGGCACGCTGTTCGCCGAGGAGATCCTCGACATGATGCAGCGCGACTTCATGAAGGACGAGCGGGTGCAGCCGCTCACCAGGACGGTGAGCAGGATCCACGTCCTCGAGGAGGCGCGGCACATCAAGTTCGCCCGCGAGGAGACCGTCCGGCGCGTCGACGGCATCTCCTGGTTCACCAGGGCGCGGGTCCGGTTGATGCTCGGCGTGACCGCCTACTTCATCGTCACCAGCCTGGTCAACGACAAGGTGTACGAGGCCGCGGGGCTGGACCCCGAGCGAGCCCGCGCGGCGGCGAAGGCCAACAAGCACTACCACGACATGCTCCGCGAGGGCAGCGCGAAGACCGTCGAATTCCTGAGCGAGGTCGGGTTGATCGGCGGGCCGTCGAAGCTCCTGCTGCGCCGGGCACACATCATCTAGCGCCGCCGGGACCCGGCGCGACCACGGCATCGTGTGACGTCAGGGCAAGGGCGGCTTCCCAATCGACAACGAACAGCACATCACGGAGGTGGACAGGTGACGGCACAGTCACGGGGTTCGAAGCGACGGATCCTCGTCGGAGCGGCGGCCGGAGCGGCGATCATCGGTGTGGGCGCGGTCGTGCTCTCCCGGCGGACCAGGTCGAGCGCACCCTTTGTGGCCGAGCCGAATCCCGCGCTGAGCGATCCCGTGCACCGGCCCGAGACGATCTCCGTCACCTCGGCGGACGGGCACCCGATCCACGTGGTGGCCTACGGCGATCCCGAGGCGCAGCCCATCGTGCTCAGCCACGGCTGGACCTGCTCGACCGCCTACTGGTACCCGCAGATCAACGCGCTGGCCGACGACTTCCGCGTCATCACCTACGACCAGCGGGGGCACGGGCGTACCGAGCTCGGTCGCAACCCGCTCAGCACCGACCTGCTGGCCGACGACCTGGCCGCGGTGCTCGAGGCCACCGTGACCGGCGACAAGAAGGCCGTCCTGGTCGGCCACAGCATGGGTGGCATGAGCATCATGTCGTGGGCCGGTAGGTACCCGGAGCACGTCCGGGCGAAGGCCCGCGCGGTGATGCTGGCGAGCACCGCGACCGACAGCCTGGTCGCAGAGTCCACGCTGATCCCGCTCTCGCAGCGGCTGCCGACGATCCCGCCGCCGGTGGGCCGGGTTCTCCTGGGCTGGCGCAGCTCGGTGCGGGTGGATACGCCCGCCACCCGCCGCGTCATCCAGTACGCGGCGATGGCGCCCGGGTCCACGCGCGAGGAGGTCGAGTTCTGCACCCGGATCGTGCTCGACTGTCACGGCCGGACCCGCGGCGGCTGGGGCGCCGCGCTGAGCATGCTCGACATCCGCGCCGCGCTGGAGAACCTGCAGGTACCGACCACCGTGCTGGTCGGGACCGCCGATCGGCTCACCCCGCAGTCGCACTCGCGGCGGATCTCGGACGTGCTGGACGAGGCCGGGCACCTGCAGCGCCTGATCCGGCTGCCCGCGATCGGCCACATGAGCACTGTCGAGGCCCCCGGCCCGGTCAACGACGAGATCCGCCGCCTCGCCCGACTGTGAGTCCTTCTGGCCCGCAGGGGGACCACAAGGACTCACGGGCGCGGAGCGCCTAGCTGAAGACGACGGTCTTGCGGCCGTGCACGAGCACCCGGTCCTCCAGGTGCCAGCGCAGGCCACGGGCGAGCACCAGCTTCTCGATGTCGCGACCCTGGCGCACCATGTCGCGGACCTCGTCGGCGTGGTCGACCCGGATCACGTCCTGCTCGATGATCGGCCCGGCATCCAGCTCGGCTGTCACGTAGTGGCAGGTCGCGCCGATCAGCTTCACGCCCCGCGCGAACGCCTGGTGGTAGGGCCTGGCGCCGACGAAGGACGGCAGGAAGCTGTGGTGGATGTTGAGCGCGCGCCCGGCCCAGTGCTCGCACAGGTCGGCGGGCAGCACCTGCATGAAGCGGGCCAGCACCACCGCGTGGGGGTCGTGGGCGTCGACCAGGTCGCGAACCCGGTTGAACGCCGGGCCGCGCTCGGCCGGGTCCTTCGGGAACGGCACGTAGTGGAAGGTGAGCCCGTGCGCCTCCACGACGGGCGCCAGGTCCATGTGGTTGCCGATGACCGCGCAGATGTCCGCGGGTAGCTCGCCGCCCGCGGCGCGACCGAGCAGGTCGTGCAGGCAGTGTGCCTCCTTGCTCACCAGCAGCACGACGCGCTTGCGCTCGGACGAATCCTGCAGCGTCCACTCGGTGTCGGGGCCGAGCTCGGCGGCGACCGCGGCGAACGCGGTGCGGAGCTCGTCGATGCTCATGTCGATCGAGGAGGCGCTCACGGCCTGCCGGGTGAAGAACCAGCCACTGTCGGCGTCCGCGTGGTACGCGGCCTCGACGATGGATCCGCCGACCTCGGCGAGGAACGTGGAGATCCGGGCGACGATGCCGGTGCGGTCCGGGGTGCCGAGCGAGAGCACGAAACGGCGGTCGTCGTCGGTGGTAGGCGAGCTCATGGACCCAGTGTCGCAGGTACCGGTCAGCGGTCGACGACTGCCGTGGCGACCAGCGTGCCCAGGTCGAGGGTCTCGATGTCGCGTTCGGTGAGCAGCGTCAGGAACTCGAGCCGGATCGCCTCGACGGTGCCGGGGTCGAGGCCGACCAGGGTGCCGCGTAGGGCGCTGCCCAGCACCAGTCCCCATGCCAGCTCGGGGGTCGCGGGCAGCCAGTTGGACAGCTCGTTGATCTCGACGGCGGAGGTGCCGAAACCGGCGAGCCAGGCGCTCAGCGCGTCGGTCGTATCGAGTTTCTTGAGCGGGTCATCGCGGTTGTCGCGGGCACCGACGTCGAAGCCCGGCACGTGCCGCCCGACCGCGTCGAAATACGCCCCGGCGTAGTCCTCGAGGGCGCCGCGGCGCCAGGCCGTGACGCCGACCTTGCCGCCGGGGCGGACCAGGTTCACCAGCCGGTTCACCGACTCGTCCATGCGTGGGAGGAAGAACACCCCGTAGGAGCTGGCCAGCGCGTCGTAGCCGGCCTCGGGGACCGTGCTCGGCGGCTCCCATTCCGTGGCGTCGGAGTGCACGAAGTCGATGTTCTGCAGGGCGCGATCGGACGCCAGCAGCCTGCCCTCCTCCAGCAGGTCGTCCGCGAGGTCGACGGCGTGTACCAGGCCGCCCGGACCGACGGCGGCGGCCGCGGGCAGCGCCGAGGCGCCTGCGCCGCAACACACGTCGAGGACCGCGTCGCCCGGCCCCAGCCGCAACTGGAAGGCCAGTGCCTGCCCGGCCGGGCCCCAGATCTGTGGGGTCAGCCAGGTGAACTCGGCCGCGCCTGCGTTGAACACGGCGGCCAGCTCGTCGGCGCTCATACCGACACGGTAGCCGCGACGGTTCACATTATGGAACGTGTCACCGCGCGTTCACTCCTCGTAGAACGGTTCCGCGTAACGGAATTCGCCCGCGAGGTCCGGGGTGTAGGCCGACAGTGTCCGAATCTGGAAATGCGAGACCCAGTCCGGGACGCCGGGGTCGACGGCCAGCGTCGACCCGGGCACGAACCCGAACCGCGGGTAGTAGTCGAGGTGTCCGAGCAGGGCGACCAGCGGTTCGTCGAGTGCGTCCGCCGCCCCGAGGACGGCGTGCATCAGCGCGGCGCCGATCCCGTGGCCCTTGTGTTCGGGCGGCACCCCGATCGGACCGAGCGCGAGCGCGGGCCGACCGGCGACGGTGGCCCTGGTCAGGCAGACGTGGCCGCGGATCTCGCCGTCGATCTCGGCGACCAGTGACAGCGCAGGCAGCCACGCCTCGGACGCCCGCAACCTCGCGACCAGCCCGACCTCCATAGGTTCGCCCGCGGGCAGGGGCGCCCCGCCGCGGGTGGCGGCCGCAACCGGATTCCCCGCTCGGATACCGCGCTGTGCCAAGCTCTTCGGTATGCCTGACGCCCCGCTGACCCGAGACCGGGTCGCCCAGATGGTCGATCACACCCTGCTCAAGCCGGAGGCAACGCCCGCCGATGTCGACGCGCTGATCGCGGAGGCCCGCGACCTCGGCGTGTACGCCATCTGCGTGTCGCCGTCGATGCTGCCGGTGCGGGCCGAAGGGCTGGCCGTCGCCGCGGTGGCCGGCTTCCCGTCGGGCAAGCACCATTCCCTGATCAAGGGGGCGGAGGCGCGGCTCGCGGTGGAGCAGGGCGCGAGGGAGATCGACATGGTGATCGATGTGGGCGCGGCGGTCGCGGGCGACTACAACGCGGTGCTCGCGGACATCCTCACCGTGCGGGAGGGGATCGGCGACGCCACCGTGCTCAAGGTGATCCTGGAGACCGCTGCGCTGTCCGACGAGGCGATCGTCGAATGCTGCCGGGCCGCCGAACTGGCCGGGGCGAACTTCGTCAAGACCTCGACAGGCTTCCACCCAGCGGGCGGTGCCACCGCGGCCGCGGTGCGGTTGATGGCGGCCACCGTCGGCGGCACGCTCGGCGTCAAGGCGAGCGGCGGGATCAGGACCGCGGACGCCGCGCGGGAGATGATCGAGGCGGGCGCGACCAGGCTTGGCCTGTCCGGAACCCGGGCCGTGCTGGACGGGTTCGCGGCGGCCGGATAGCGCGAACCGCCACCCGGCCACCGCGAGCGCGGATCACAGCAGGGAGCAGCCGCCGCCCGTGGCCTGCGCCTCGGGGGAGGCCTCCGGCATCGTGTAGGCGCCGCCGGCCATCGACATCTGCAGTCCACCGTCGGTGATGGTCAGCGAGGTCGCCGACATCCCGAGCGGGAGCGTCTGCAGGCTGTCGCCGAGCACGTCCACGATGCCGCTGACCAGGTCGGTGGGCAGCCCGAGGCCGAGGACCGAGGCCTCAACGGTCTCGATGTCGACCTTTCCGTCCATCACCTGCGGCCGGACGGTCAGCTCCGCGAGCCCGATGACCTGGAACGACAGCGTGCCCGCGGTCGGGTCGGCGGTCACGCCGGAGACCAGCTGGCCGAAGGGCTGGGCCTGGATGGTCGCGAGGATGCCGGCGGTGGACCAGTCCACGTCTGCGGTGGAACTGCCGATGGTGCCGCCGCCCTTGTCGGTCAGCTCGATGTCGTTGACCTTCGCCGTGACGTGCATGTCCTTGGCGGGGCCGAAGCTGGAGTCGTCGCTGGTGACCGTGATGTACGGGACGTTCTTGTCGATCGCCTGCAGCAGCACCGGCTTCCAGCTCAACCCGACGTCGACCTGGGAGCCGAGCTCGCTCTCGAGCTGCTGGGCCATGCACTGCTTGACGTTGTGCCGGACGTAGAGCTCGGCCGAGATCAGGACCGCGACCAGCGCGGCGATCACGATCAGCACGATCAGCAGGGTGCGGTTGCGCTTCGGTCCGGAGTTCGCGGACCGGTACGAAGTGTTCGCGGGGGAGGCCATTGCACGGATTCTTCCCCAGAAGTCTGTGGGGGATCTGAGAACGCGCTGCGAGAATTCCCTGTGATCCATGCCACAGTCGCACGTACTGTGACGTCATGGACGACGGGGTCGTGCGGCGCCACGAGGAGCGCGAGCGGGGTCTGTTCGAGTGCGCGCTCGAACAGGCCGGGTATTTCACCGCCGGACAGGCGCGCACGCTCGGCTTTTCGCCGGGGGAGATCGGCCGCGCGCTCGGCGCGGGCGCGTGGGAACGCGTCGACAGGGACCTGTTCCGGTTGTCGCCGTGGCCGCACACCGACCTGGAGGACGTGGCAAGGCGGTGCGTCCAGTTACAGGGGGCCGTCGTCTCCCATCAGAGCGCGGCCGAGCTGTACGGCCTCGGTCACCTGCACCCGCAGTTCCTGCACGTGACCGCAGGCGCGCCCGTGCACGTCCGGACCGACCGGGTCGCGGTGCACCGCGCCGACCTGGGGCCCGCCGACTGCGAGCACACCGGTGCCTTCCTGATCACCACCCCGCTGCGGACGGTGCTCGACCTGGCCGAGAGCGGGGTCTCGCAGTGGGTGCTCGACGAGGTGGTCGGCGACGCGCTGGCCATCGGCAGGCTCGACCGGCCTGCGCTCGAGGCCGGCGCGGCGGGGCAGTCGGTCCGGGTCGAACGCCGGGTCGGCCGGGCGCTGTCCTCCTGGGCCTGACCCGGCGGGTCGATCAGAACCAGGCGTCCCGCATCTCCAGCGTGGTCCGGTCGAGCGAGGCGAGCAGCGCCAGCTGCGGGCCGGTCTTGGGCAGCTCGTACCGGAAGAAGTACCGGCCGGCCTGCCGCTTGCCGTCGTAGAAGTCGCCGGTCTTGCCCTCGCAGGCGAGCATCTGCTCGAGCCAGATCCACGCGACGACCACGTGCCCGACCGCCTCCAGATAGACCGAGCTGTTGGCCATGGCCGCTTCGACGTCGCCGGACGCGAACAGCCCCGCGGTGATCGTGCCGACCCGGCCGAGAACCTCGCCGAGCTGCTCGGCCAGCTCCGCGAGCTCGCCGTCGGTCTCCTCGGCGTCCGCGATGGTGCGCCCGATGGACTCGCTCAGCAGCCGCAGGCTGATGCCGCCCTGCTGGGTGACCTTGCGGCCCAGCAGATCCAGGCCCTGGATGCCGTGGGTGCCCTCGTGGATGGGGTTGAGCCGGTTGTCGCGGTAGTGCTGTTCCACGTCGTACTCGCGGGTGTAGCCGTACCCGCCGTGCACCTGGATCGCCAGGTTGTTCGCCTCGAGGCACCACTGCGACGGCCAGCTCTTGGCGATCGGGGTGAGGATGTCGAGCAGCAGGCCGATCCGGTTACGGGCGGCGACGGTCTCGGCGATCCGCTGCTCGTCGACCATCCGCATGCAGAACATCTCCAGCGCCAGCGCGCCCTCCACATAGGACTTCTGGGCCAGCAGCATCCGCTTGACGTCGGCGTGCTCGATGATCGGGACCGGCTTGGTGGCAGGATCTTTCGCCGTGACCGGCCTGCCCTGCTCGCGCAGCCGGGCGTAGTCGACGGACTTGAGGTAGCCGGTGTAGCCGAGCGCCGTCGCGCCGAGGCCGACCCCGATCCGGGCCTCGTTCATCATGTGGAACATGTACGACAGGCCCTTGTCGGGCTCGCCGACCAGGTATCCGACGGCGCCCGCCGCGCCGCCGGGGGTGTGGGTGCCGTCGCCGAAGTTCAGCACGGTGTTCGTGGTGCCGCGGTAGCCCATCTTGTGGTTCAGCCCGGCCAGCGTCACGTCGTTGCGTTCGCCGAGGCTGCCGTCGGACTCGACCAGCAACTTGGGCACGACGAACAGTGAGATGCCCTTGGTGCCCTCGGGCGCGCCCGGGATCTTGGCCAGCACCAGGTGGACGATGTTCTCGGCCAGATCGTGCTCGCCGCCGGAGATCCACATCTTGTTGCCGAACAGCCGGTAGCTGCCGTCGGGTTGCGCCTCGGCGCGGGTCACGATGTCGCCGAGCGAGGACCCCGCCTGCGGCTCCGACAGACACATGGTGCCGAAGAAGCGGCCCGCGACGAGCGGCTTGGCGTAGGTCTCGATCTGCTCCGGGCTGCCGTACGCGAGCAGCAGGTTCGCGTTCCCGATGGTCAGCATCGGGTAGGCGGCGGTGCCGACGTTCGCGGCCTGGAACCAGGCGAAGCAGGCTCCGGTGACCGTCGCGGGCAGCTGCAGCCCGCCTGCCTCGTACGCCATGCCCGCGCCCATCAGGTCCGCCTTCACGAACGCGTCGAGGGCCTGCTTGGCCTCCGGGATGATGGTGACCCGGGTGCCGTCGAAGCTCGGCTCCTGCTCGTCACCCTTCTTGTTGTGGGTGGCGAAGTGCCGGGTGGCCAGCTGCTCGCTGAGATCGAGCACCGCGTCGAAGGTGTCGCGGGAATGCTCCTGGTAGCGGGGGTCGTCCGTCAGCGCCTCGACGTCGAGCCATTCGTAGAGCAGGAAGTCGAGATCTCTCCGCGACAGCAGGGTCGAACGCATTCTCACAGGTCCCTTCGCAGGTGCTTCGGTCACGACAAGGCTAGATCGAAGGGGCGACCAGCGACCACGGGACCGTCAGTACGCAGTCGCGGAGCCGTCGGCGTGGGACCTCCACCGGCACGCCCTGCTGTCGCAGCAGCTGGGCGGCCGCCCGCCACCGCACCCGCGGACCGAACGGGGCGTGTGGGGCCGCCGTCGCCCACGCCAGGTCGGCTGCTTGCAGTAGCTCGTACACCGGCTCGCCCGGCACGTTGCGGTGGATCAGGGCCTTCGGCAGCCGTTCGGCGATGTCGCTCGGCCGCTCGATGTCGAACGGGTCCCAGGCGAGGGTCAGCGACAGCGGGCGGTCCGCGTCGAGCAGCACCCAGGCGCAGCGCCTGCCCAACTCGTCGCAGGTGCCGTCGATCAGCAAGCCGCCGGGCGCCAGCCCGGACTGCAGCTTGGCCCAGGCGCCTGCGACCGCGTCCTCCGGGTACTGGCGCAGCACGTTGAACGCGCGGATGAGCACGGGGTTCAGCCCGGCCAGCTCGAAGCCGCCGCGCGCGAAGCTCACGCCGTCGCGGGCCTCGACCACCCGCGCGGGATCGATCTCCAGGCCGACCACTCGGATGTCGCGGCGGACGGTGCGCAGCCGGGACGCCAGCTCGAAGGTGGTGTGGGGGCGGGCGCCGTAGCCGAGGTCGACGACCAGCGGGTCGCCGGCCGCGTGCAGCGTGTCGGCGACCGCGGCCCGGTGCATCAGCCAGCGGTCGCTGCGGCGCAGCCGGTTGATGCCGGTGGTGCCGCGGGTGATGACGCCGTCCGGTTTGCCGGAACCCGTTCGGGTTCCGCTCGGGCGGGACACGAGGTTCGGTTTTTTTACTGCTCGGCGAGCCAGTCCGCGGTGACCTGGGCCTCCGTGCGGAACAGGTCGACGAGGTTGACCAGCATCAGCTGCTCGAGCTTGCCTCCGACGAAGGGGATGAACACCTTCGCCTCGGAGGAGGTCCGCAGCGTGGAGCCGGTGTCGGTGCCGAACAGCGCCATGGTGCCGCTGAGGCTGCCGGGCCCGGCCGGGATGGAGGCCGAATAGGTCCCGGTGACCTCGTCGCCGAAGACGCTGTAGTGCTCCTTGCGGGTGATCACCATGTCCTTCTTCATCACGGTCTGCGCGATGTCGGGCAGGGTGTCCCGCGGAATGATGTGGTGGAAGACGAGGTCGATGCCGTCGTCGCCGACCTCGAAGCTCTCGACGTGATTGTCGGAGAACTTGCGGAGCTCGACCATCCGCGCTTCCCAGTAGTCCCGGTTCGTCAGCGCGGAGTACACCTTCTCGGCGGGATGGGTGTAACGGGCGGAGTAGTCGATGCGTCGAGCCATGACCCGCAGGGTACCGGCTCGGGCTCGGCGCACCGACAACACCCGCGTCAGCTGTTGGCGGTGATCCACTCCTCGACGACTTCCTGGTCCTTCGCCAGGATGCCGAGGATCTGCTCGGTCACCAGGCCCTCGATGGTGCCGCCGATCAGGCGCACGCTGACCTCGACGTCGCCCTCGACGGTCAGGGTGGAGCCCTCGGCGGTGTCGACCAGGGTCGCGGTGCCCGAGGCGTTGATCGGGATGCCGGTGGCGGTGGTGCTGAAGGTGCCCTCGGCCTTGCCGTCGGTCAGCGGGCCCCACACCTCGCCACGGGTGATGGACAGTTCGCCCTTGAGGATCTTGGAGACGACGCCCGGCAGCGCGGCCTTGTCGATGTCCTGGGCGAGGGCGACGTCGATGGTGCCCTCACCGGCGGTGAGGTGCGCGAGGGTGAGGCCCTTGTCTGCGCCCTGCTCGACGCGGTTGCGCCAGAATCCTTCGTCGGTGAGCGTGCGGTGGATCTCGGCGGCGGGGCGGGTGTAGTTGGCGGTGAACTCAATTCGGCGTGACATGCCCCGCAATTTACATTGGTATCACCCAGGTCACATCTGCCCCATCCGGATCAGCCGTTGGCGGCGATCCAGCCCTCGGTGAACCCGTGCTCGGCGTCGAGGAGTTCGACGACCTGCTCGGCGATGACGGCCTCGATCTTGCCGCCGATCAGCGGCAGCTTCACCTCGACCCGACCGTCGAGCGTGATGGCCGCGCCGGTGCCCGTGGGGGCAAGGGTGAGGGTGCCGGTGACCTCGCCGGGCAGCCCGTCGACCCGCGCGCTGAAGGTGCCGGTGGCGCGCCCGCCGTCCAGGGCGCCCCAGGTCTCGGTCCGGGTGATGATCAGGTCGCCGGGGCGGATCTTGGACACGATCGGGGGCAGGTGCTCGGCCGGGATGGCCTGCGCCATCTCCACGTCGATGGTGCCCTCGCCGGTGACGACATGACCCAGCTCGGCTCCCTCGCCGCCGACCTCGGCCAGGCGGTCGCGCCAGTACCGCTCGCTGGTCAGGGCCCGGTGCACCTGGTCGACGGGCTGCGGGTAGGACGCGGAATGCGGAATGCTGCGGGCCATGTCGGCAGGCTACCGTTTGACCCCGTGCAGGCATTGAGTGACATCGCGGCGGAGTTCGGTGCCGAGTTGAGTGAGGGCGTGCCGCTGTCGCGGTTCACCACGCTGCGGCTCGGCGGGCCCGGACGGGCGATGCTCACCTGCCGCGACACGGACGCGATCGTCGGAGTGGTGCGCGCGCTCGACGCGGCGGGCACCCCCACGCTCGTCCTCGGCGGCGGGTCCAACCTGGTGATCGCCGACGAGGGCGTCGACGCCGTCGTGGTGCGGGTGGCCAACGATGCGATCCGGCTCGGCCCCGACTCGGTGTTGGCGGAGGCGGGCGCCGTATGGGACGACGTCGTCGCGCGGACCGTCGAGGCGGGCCTCGGCGGCCTCGAGTGCCTGTCCGGGATCCCCGGGTCGGCGGGCGCGACGCCGGTGCAGAACGTCGGGGCCTACGGCGTGGAGGTCGGCACCCTGCTGCGGCGGGTGCAGCTGCTGGACCGCGCGACCGGTGAGGTGCGGTGGGTGACGCCGGACGAGCTCGGCCTCGGCTACCGGACCAGCGTGCTCAAGCACTCGGACGCGGCGCTGGCGCTGGCGCTGGAGCTGGACCTGCGCCCCGACGGACTGAGCGAGCCGCTGCGGTACCGGGAGCTGGCGCACGCCATGGGTGCCGAGGAGGGCGAACGCCGTCCGGCGGCGAAGGTCAGGGAGGTCGTCCTCGGTCTGCGTGCGGGCAAGGGCATGGTTCTCGACCCCGCCGACCACGACACCTGGAGCGCAGGCTCCTTCTTCACCAACCCGGTGCTCGCCGACGATCGGCTGCCCGCGGTGCTGACGGCCATCGCGGGGCGGCTCGGCGAGGACGTGCGGGTGCCGCAGTTCCCCGGCGACGCGGGCACCAAGCTGTCGGCCGGCTGGCTGATCGAGCGGGCCGGGTTCACCAAGGGGCACCCGGGAGCGGACGCGGCGGCGCGGCTGTCCACCAAGCACACGCTGGCCCTGACGAACCGGGGGAGCGCGTCGACCGAGGACCTGTTGGCGCTGGCCAGAGAGGTGCGGGACGGGGTGCAGGAGGCGTTCGGGGTCCGGCTCGAACCGGAGCCGGTGACCGTGGGCTGCACCATCTGACCAGGCCTTCCCCTGGCCTTTCCCAGGTCCAGCGGTCGGCGCGACGTGGGCCACATCATCTGCGCAGGTACCGTGGCCTGCGTGGTAATCCAGCGTGTTCGGACGAACAAGGTCCGCGGGTTCTCGTCGATAGCCGTGTTGCTCGCGGCGGTCGCGGTGCTCGCGGGCTGCACCATCGGCGGCGGGGGCGGTAACCCGGTGGCGGCGAGCGGGCCGGTCGCGGCGGTCACCCAGGTCCCCGCGGCGGGCGCCGAGGACGTCAGCCCGACGGCGCCGGTTTCCGTGACGGCGGCCCGCGGCACGCTGCAGGGGGTCGCGCTCACCAACGAGGCGGGCAGGCCCGTGCAGGGCGTGCTGTCCCCGGACAAGACCACCTTCACCGTCTCCGAGCCGCTCGGCTACGGCGCGCGCTACACCTGGTCCGGCGGGGCGGTCGGCTCCGACGGCAAGACCGTGCCGGTGGAGGGTTCGCTCACCACGGTGACCCCGCAGTCGACGACGTCCGCCAACACGAACATCGCGGACGGTCAGCAAGTCGGCATCGCGGCGCCGATCATCCTCAAGTTCAGCGACCACGTCGAGGACAAGGCGGCGGTGGAGAAGGCGCTGACCGTGACCACCAACCCGCCGACCCCCGGGTCGTGGGCCTGGCTGCCCGACGACAACGGGTCCCGCGCGCACTGGCGCCCGCAGAACTACTGGGCGCCCGGCACGACGGTGAACCTCGCGGCGAACCTGTACGGCGTCGACTACGGGGACGGGGCGTACGGCGCCGAGGACCTGAGCCTGAACTTCACCATCGGCCGCAGCCAGATCGTCAAGGCGGACGCCCCGAGCCACCGCATGCAGGTGGTGCGGGACGGCGCGACCGTGATGGACCTCCCGGTCAGCTACGGCGAGGGCAACGAGGACCGCAACGTGACCCGCAGCGGCGTCCACGTGGTCAGCGAGAAGCACGAGGACTTCCTCATGTCGAACCCGCCCTTCTACGAGAACGTCCGCGAGCGGTGGGCGGTGCGCATCTCCAACAACGGCGAGTTCATCCACGCCAACCCCGAGACCACCGGCGTGCAGGGCGCGGCCAACGTGACCAACGGCTGCATCAACCTCTCCCTGAGCGACGCCCAGGAGTACTTCGGCACCGCGCTGTACGGCGACCCGGTCGAGGTCACCGGGACCCGGATCCCGCTGTCCGCCGCGGACGGCGACATCTACGACTGGGCGGTCGACTGGGCCGCGTGGCAGGAGATGTCGGCGCTGCCCGCCGGTGGCGCGGCGGTTCCGGTCAGCTGACGTCGGCGCCTGGGAGCAGCTCGGCGACTACGGCTCGGATGGCCGGGCTCGCGTCGGCGCTGCGCCGCCACGCGGCCGAGACCTCGCGCATGGGCGGTGGTTGAAGGACGCGGGTGACGAGGTCGTCGCCGAGTGCGGGCCTGGCGAGGCGGGGAACCAGGGCGATGACCTCGCCCGCGGCGACCAGCGACAGCTGGGTCGCGAAGTCGTCGACGAGGTGGCGGACGTCTGGTTCACCGGGCTGGTCCGCGACCAGGCGTCGGAACCACTGGTGACACACGGTGCCGGGTGGACTGGTCACCCAGGCATGGGCGATGACGTCCGCGCTGGTCAGCGGTTGCCGGTCGGCGGCAAGCGGGTGGCTCCGGTGCATCACCAGGTCGCCGAGATCGGTGTGCAGATGCCGGTAGGTCAGCGATGACGGCAGCCGGGGCGAGAGCCCGTCGGCGTCGTGGATGATCGCCAGGTCCGCTGCGCCCGCCGCGACCGAGTGCAGCGCCTGGTCGGGGTCCTGCTCGGTGACCTGCAGGTGCAGGTCGGGCCACTCGGCTGCCAGGTCCGGCAGGTGCGGGGCCAGGAGTCCGCGGATGGCCGTGGAGAAGGCGGCCACCCGCAACACCCCGGTGGGGGTGCCGTCGGCGACGGAGCGGGCCGCTTCGGCGCAGCGTTCCAGGGACTGGAAGACCTCGGGGGCGGCGTCGAGTAGCGCCCGACCGGCCGGGGTCAGGACGACCCCGCGCCCGGCGGGCGCAAGCAGCGCGACACCGATCTGGCGTTCGAGGCGCTTGATCTGCTGGGAGACGGCCGAGGCGGTGTAGCCGAGCTCGTCCGCCGCGCTGGCGATGGTCCCGAGCACGGCGACCGATCGCAACGCGCTGAGAGACCCGACATCGATCATGAAGCCAGGCTACGCATTATTGGTAAAAAAGCATCGCTGGACCGATGGAAATGGGGTGGGCAGGATCGCCTCATGACCGATTCCCGTGAGACTGCCCAGGCGTTGTTCGGCTCGAACCTGGTCGCGATGGTGACCCCGATGCGGCCCGACGGCGCAGTCAGCGCGAAGGGGGTCGCGAGCCTGGTCGACCACCTCCTGGCCACCGGGTGCGACGGGATCGTCGTGGGCGGCACCGCGGGCGAGGTGCCCACATTGACCGAGGCCGAGATGGTCGACCTGGTGTCGGCGGTGGCCGACCGGGCCAGGGGCCGGGCACGGGTGATCGCGGGCGTCGGCACCTACGACACGGCCGCGAGCGTCGAGCGGGCGCGGCAGGCCGAGGCCGCAGGCGCCGACGCCCTGCTCGTCGTCTGTCCGTACTACTCCCGGCCGACCCAGGCCGGGGTCGTGGCCCACTGCCTGGCGGTCGCCGATGCCACCGACCTGCCTGTGATGCTCTACGACGTCCCGGCGCGGACCGGTATCTCGTTGGCGACGGACACGCTGATCGAGCTCGCCCGGCACCCGCGGATCCGGGCGGTGAAGGACGCCAAGGAGGACCTCTTCGACGCCATGACCGTCATGGCCGGCTCGTCGCTGGCCTACTACTGCGGCAGCGACGAACTCAACCTGCCCTACCTGTCGATCGGCGCCTGCGGCGTGGTCAGCGTCGTGGGCAACATCGTCGCCAACCGGAACGCGGAGCTGATCCGAGCCGTCCGGAGTGAAGACCTCGAATCCGCCCGGGACATCCAGCGGTCCCTGCTCGGCCTGACCGAGGCCGTGATGCGGACCTCGCAGGGCGCCATCATGGCCAAGGCGGCGCTGGCCGAACTGGGCATCATCCCGCACGCGACGGTCCGCATGCCCCTGCTCGAAACGCCCGCGCCGGACCTCGCGAAACTCCGAACAGCGCTCGCGGCGGTCTGATTCGAGGTGGAACCGAATCGGCCCGCGCCGCGTCTAGAAGGATGACGGGCCGAAGCTGCGGCCCTTGTGATTCGGTGGGGGTACGGGTGCGGGATCCGGGTGCGCGCGAGGAATTGCGCGCCCGCAACGAGGCGTTGCGGGTTCAGATCGACGGCATGCTGGAGGACCTGCACCGCCGGTCGGACCTGTTGTCCCGGGCGCAGTCCGAGGTCGCGGCCCTGCGGGTGGAGGCGCGGACGCCGGACGGACTGGCCACGGTCACCGTCGATTCGGCCGGAGCGGTCGTGGATGTCGACCTCGCACCGGAGGCGTTCGCGAGGTCCACGCCGTCCCGGCTGGGGGAGGCCATCGCCGCCACCGCCCGCGACGCGGCGGCGACCGCACGCCGCCGCGTGCAGGACCTGATGGCGCCGGTGTAGCAGGCCGACGTCGACCTCCCCGACCTGCCCGACCTGATCCCGGGTGCGCCGAGCCTGCGGAACCTGGTGCCGGCGGCGCCGGAGGTGGCTGTGGCCGACGGGGACTCGGAGGAATCCGGGTGGGAACCCGGAGCGTCCATCCTGCGCGGGGCCGACCAGTGAGCCGCCCGGTCTGGGTCGACCCGGACGGGCTGCGGTCCGCCGCACCGCGGTTCGAGGCGGTCGCGGACGCGCTGGACCGCACCCGGACCCAGCTGTCCGGCGCGCTGCAGGCCGAGGGCGCGAGCTGGGGCTCCGACGAGACCGGTGCGGCCTTCGCCGAGGGCTACGTGCCCGGCGCCGACTCGGCGGTGGACGGCCTGCTCAAGGTCGCCGAGGCGATGCGGGCGATCGCGGGCGCGGTCACCGAGACCGCGGACGCCTTCGACGGTTCGGATCGGGGATTCGCGGGCAGCCTCGGCGGACCGGCCTGATGGGGATCCAGATCCCGGGGTGGCTCCGTGGCGTCGCCTCGATCGCGGTGGGGGCGGACTGGCCGGCGGCCGACGAGACCTCCCTGCGCCGGTTGGCCGACGCCTGGGACTCGGCCTCGTCGGCGGTGGAACTGATCGCCCAGGACGGCGACGCCGCGATGGACAAGGCGCTGGCGGCCGTGCTCGGCGACGTCAACGCGGCCATGGCGCAGTACTGGGAGAACTTCGACGGTGCCGACGGGGCGTTCCTGTCGCTGGTCGCGCTGTGCGATCAGCTGTCCGAATCGTGCGACACCACCGCAACCGACGTCGAGTACGCGAAGCTGACGATCATCGCGGCGCTGGCGCTGCTGGCGGCCGAGCTTGCGGCGCTCGCCGCGGCGGCCATCCCGACCCTTGGCGCGAGCACCGCGGCGATCCCCGCCGCCCAGATCGCCACCCAGGTCGCGGTGCGGATGGTGGTGCGGCAACTGATCATGAAGCTGATCCAGCACGCCGCGGTGAGCGCGGCGCAGAATGTGTTGCTGGACGGCGCAATCCAGTCGTTACAGATCCTGCAGGGCAACCGGGACCGGCTGGACACCGGCAGCCTGGCGTCCGGTGCGATCGAGGGCTTCGTCGAGGGCGCGGTCTCCGGCGGGGTGAGCCGGTTCGGCTCGGGGTCACCGCTCGGGCAGATCGGCACGGAGACGATAGCCGGGGCGGCCGGGTCAGCGGCCAGCGCGGCGGCGTCGGGTCAGGGTGTGTCCTGGCAGGACCTCGCGTCGGGCGCGATCGGCGGCGGCGTCGGGGCGGCGGGCGACGGGGACACCGCCACGCGTCCCACCTCGTCGGTCGACACGCCCCGCTTTTCGCCATTGGAGACGCCCGCGAGCACGGTGCCCAGTTCGGCCGACGCCGCGCCGCGCCCGGGTTCGGTCGCGGATGCGGCGTCGGCGGGGCCGGCCCCGCGCACCGGCGGATTGAACATGGGGATCACGGAACCGACGGCGGGCGGCGGGGTGGGATCCACTGCGACATCGCCCACGGCGAGGCCGGGTGGGTTGAACATGGGCACCGCCGTTCAGCAGTCGACAGAGGTAAGTCCGCATTCCGCATCGCCGGCCGGTCATGGACAGCCTCCATTCGACACGTCCGATGGACTGGACTCGCTGTCGGAAGATGCGGGGTTCGACGGTAGAAGCCCCACAGATCCTGAGCCTGCATTCGAGAGCTATCCACTTCCAGTCCAATAGATCACCGCCCCAGATGACTATCTGGAATCGACCACGGGACATCCGCCCGCGGGGGTGATCGAGGCCGGAGAAGCCACCCTCGGTAATCATCCCCTGCTGCATTTGATCGATTCGAGTGAAATCGAGGCGGTTCATTCGCGGCAGGATCTCCAAGACCTGGTCCTCGAGAACCGGGGACTACTGCAGTCGGATCCGCACGTTCAGGAATTGATCCCTGAGGACTGGAATCCATACGGCTCGTTGTTAACCCGGGATCAATGGCTTGAGGCGCACTGGCCCGGAGATGAGGATCATCCGCCAGGAACAAGGATAGACGCGTGGGGTACGCCGATGGTCGAGGGATGGCCGGATCCCGGCCTCCACCCCGATGGGTTTGAGTCACCCGATGAGAGGCGTCCGGTCGTCCTCCAACCCGGCGAGACGATGGACAGATTTGGGTCGCCATACGGGCGGTTCGCTTCGCCGCCGGGCGTGCCGTTTCCGGAGCGAGGCCTTCCCTTTACCTCGCTCGACCAGGGCTATCATCAGTATCAGGTTGTTCGGCCAATTCCGGTGTTCATGGGCCGGATCGCCGAAGCGATGGCGCAACCGGGTGGTGGAATCCAGTACCACACAACTCATTCGATCGTGGATCTGATCAACGCGGGTTACTTGAGAGAGGTAGTAAGTGAAGAGTTCTGAATTGATCGAAGCGCTCGAGTTGGCCGGTATACGTGTTCCGGTGGTGGTCAATGGGATGACCCATGACTCTTTCTCGGTTTCCGAAACGCCCGCCGGTCAGTGGGAAGTGTTCTACAGCGAACGCGGATCAAAGTATGACCGGAAGGTCTTCAATTCAGAGCACGATGCATGCCTGTACTTCTTCGATTCCCACGGCGGAGTGGATGCCGCAATATCCAGGCTGCGTGCTCTTTCCAAGCCTGATGCATTGTGACGAGAGGTTCGATTGCTTCCGACGAGACGGAGATTCGCGCGGGGGACCGCATGATTTCGTCTGAGCGGCGGCTGGTTGATCACGTGTGCTGACACGAGCAGGCGGTCGCCGATTTTGGGGCAGTTCGGGGAACTGGTGGGGGTAGAACGCCATACCGCAGTAGTGGTCGGACCAGTTTGGCCGTGCTGCCGGGTTTCGGTACGGATTTTCCCAGTAGACCACGGAACCGATTCGCTCCGTGGTGCGTCTATTCCAGGTAAGCCGTGAGAACTGGGCCGGGTGGGAAGTATCGCGCACACGGGGGTGGACGCGGGCTGCGAATGTGCGGCCTGCGGCGCATTGATACCCCTCGGGCCGGATTCGGAACGGTGGCCGGCGGGGCAGCTATGGAGGGGTGAGCTGCCTCGCCGGGTTTGTCGTGATCCGGATGGAACGGATGGGTGCGGTGCTGCGTCTATCTAGGGAGGACCGGTATCGGTCGGGACCAGTGGGGGAGTGTCGGTGCGGAAGAGGTTCGGGAGCCAGGTCGCCGTTGGCGCGGCCTGTGGTGCGTTGACCACGATGTTCAGCACGGCGAGGGGGATCTGAGATGTCGATTTTGCCGAGCCTGGACGAGCTGAAGGGGTCGATGGGCGACCTGGCAACGGGTGCCCTGGACGACCTGAGCGATCTGGCGCGCGACCCCGGAAACAAGATCATCGATGTGGTGTCCGGCTACGACATCGACGAGCGCGACCGCGTCGAGGATCGGCAGGAGGCCGGCAACACCGAGCGCTCCGAGCTCTACAGCCGGCAGGACGGTCTCAAGGCTGAGTTCGGTGGTGGCTACGAACCGCCGTCTGTGGTGCCCGACAGCTTCGATTCGATGTCGCACGAGGCCATCAAGTCCGCCGTCGACGCGATGAGTGCGGATCCGATCCGGGCGAGCGCCGAGGGCTGGGCGAAGATCGGATCCTCGCTCGGTGAGGGCCTCGCCGAGTTCAAGGACTTCATCTCGAAGGAGATCGACGGCAAGTGGGAGGGCGTCGCCGCCGAGGCCGCGGTGACGGCCACGGCGGCCTATGTCGCCGATTCCGACAAGCTGGCGGTGGCGGGCCAGCTGGTGGGGACCAAGGTGGCCGAGGCGGCGACCGGGATCTCGCAGGTCAAGGCGACCATGCCCGCCGTGGAGGCCATCTCCGCGCTCGAGTCACTCGTCAACGTCGCGCTGCCCTCGGTCGGGATGGTCAAGCAGCTGGTGCACGGCAAGGACGAGGCCCGCCAGCAGGCGATCCAGATCATGAAGACCGTATACACGCCGGTGATGCAGCAGGCCGACACCAACGTCCCGATCCTCCCGAAGCCAAAGAACGTGATAGACCGTGAGGGCGACGGCACGTTCTCGCCGCGCAGCGAAACGAACACCGGGGGACCGTCCGGCTACAACCCCTCCGGCTACACCGGACCGGGGGATGCCCCGGTCCCCCCGACGCGGCAGGGAGTCGGGAACGATCCGGCGCCCGGATCGCCAGGAGCCGACCCCTTCGACCCGAACGCGGGCGCGAACCCGCTGTCGCCGGACGGCGCCGCCTCCGGCACCGACGGCTCGAATTCGCCCTTCGCGCAGACCGATCCGTCCTCTGCATGGACCGCTCCCGCGGCCGCAGGCGGTGCCGACGGGACCGGTAGCGGGCTCGGTTCCGGCACAGGTACCGGCAGCGGCACCGGATCCGGAGGCCACGGCGCGTCGGGCTCCGGCTCGGGGCTCGGCGCGGGTGCCGGGTCCGGCGCGTCCTACGGCGCGGGCGCGGGCGGAGGCCTTGGCGCGACCGGCGGGCTGGGTGGCTCCTCGCGTGGCCTCGGCGGCGGGATGGGCGTGCCGGGCGCGGCCGGTGGTGCGGCGGGCGCGGGTGGAGCCGGCGGTGGCACGGCGGGCGCCGCGGGCCGTCCTGGCGCGATGGGCGGCGGCATGGCGCCGGGTGGCGCCCGCGCCAACGGCGATGACGACACCGAGCACAAGACGCCCAGCTACCTCGTCAACGTCGACAACGGCAACGAACTGGTGGGCAGGCTCCCGAAGGTCGCGCCGCCGGTCATCGGCGGATGAGCGACGGTCGGTGGCGCCTGACCGCCCTCGAGTTCACGGTTCTGTGGGAGCGATTCGGCCGGGACCGCCTGCCCTACCCGTTCCAGTTCCGCGGCACCGCGGCCACGGAAGACGAGTTCCGGGCGGACCGGCGGGCGGCCGCGCAGAGCGTCGTCCCGATGCTCGACGAGCGCCTGTACGAGGCGTTGGTCGCGCTGGCCGAGCCGGTGGTCCGGATCGAGCTGTGCGGGTTTCGCGGCGCCGGGCTCGAGTCGATGATCAGGATGCACGCCGGTATCGGGCAGTCCGTCGCGGCCGTGGCCGTTCAGCTGCCGGGGCCTGACCTGCACGCGGGCGCCGACGTCCTGCTGGCATCCGCTCCCGTCGCGCAGGTGGGAACATTTGTGGCCCAATCGATCCCGGCCGTAGCCGCGGGTCGGCGTCGGGGCGTGTCGGTGCCCCGGTCGGTGGCGCCTGCGAGCGGCTCCCTCATGCAGTCGGCCAGCCGGGCACGCGGGAACGAGGAACGGGACGAGTTCTTCCGGCGCCCGCGCACGGGGCTGGGCGAGATCACGGTCTTCGCGGGCCCCGCCTACGACAACCGGCCGACCGGCGACGGACAGGGCTTCCACTGGATGGACTTCGCCGACGACGGGCGCTACCTCGTGCGGGGTTCCGACATCGTGAGCGCACTGCCCGCCCGCGGTGAGGACATCGCCGCCGAGGTGCAGCGGCTCGTCGGCGTCGCGCGCTCAGGGGCCGTCGGCCGATGAGACAGGTACGGCGCGAACAGGACCGGACCGAGACGGCCGTCGCGTCGCCGAGCTTCCGGGACCAGTTCATCTGCCTCGAACTGCGCTTCTCGCTGGGAATCGAGGAGACCACCGGGCGCCACTACCTGGCCATTCCCGCGGCCAACGGGGTCGCGGAGGCGGAGGAGTTCTACGAGATCGACGGGCCGACGCACGAGCGCTTCGCCGCCGACCCGGGCTCGGCGGCCGAGTTCGTCCGCCGCTGCCGGAACCGGGAGCTGGACGCCCTGCTGATCCTCGACCCGGGGCCGGGCCGCGGCGCCTGAGCTCACCAGCGGTTGCGGACCTCCTCCGCGAACCCGAGCAGGTTCGCGATCTCGATCGTGCTGCCGTCGTCGAGGACGACGTGACCACTGAATCGCCCGAACACCTGGTGCTGGATGGAGCGCAGGACCAAGAGATCGGTGCTGGCCGCCCGGTCGAGGATCGGCTCGAACGTCATCTCGAACCGGCGGTCGTTGCTGGTGAAGGTCCACGGTGCGCCGTCGAACGTGCCCGCCGGGAGGTGGAAGGTCACCTGGTCCAGCTTGTGCGCGCGACCGTCGACGAACACCATGTTCTCGGTGGCCGCGGAGGTGTCGCCGAAACCGTGACCGATGTTGAACCCGAACGGCTTTCCGCCGACGAGCCCGGACGCCGAGCCCCAGTACCAGGTGTTGTTGTAGGTCCAGACGCCGCGGCCCCAGTCGAACACGCCGAACGCCGACCCGGGGTCGAACGCGAACGAGTGCCCGCCGACCACGACCTCACCGCTCGCGGGAAGGCAAGTGATCTTCTGGTTGTAGTAGAAGGCCTTGGGGGCCTTGCGGAACGGCGTGGCGACAACCATCCGATCCATGGTGGGCTGGGACAGCAGGAGCTCACCGCTCAGCCCGCGCCCGCCGTCGAACCCCGGGTGATCGATCGCGAGCAACCGGCCACCCTCGGTGTGCCGGAACGAGATCCGCAGACCCTTGTGTGAGGCCAGCACGTCGCCGGCATCGGCGCTTGCGGGCAACGCCATCGAGCCCATCGGGAAGGGCAGCATCACGTTCTCGGTCACCTCGGCGCGCGCCCCGAGATCGAGCCACGAGACCCCGAGCAGGCCCATGTAGCCGTTGTCCGCGACCGTCAGCGCGAGACCGACGTCCTGCGTGAGCACGCAGTAGTAGTCCCACTCCTTGATCCGGAACCGGGGTGCGGCGACGGCTGCCCGGTCGTACCGGCGGACCTCGGACGTGGACCAGCCCGCCTCGGCGAGCCGGCCACGCTCGTCGAGCAGCGGGCCCGCGGTCAGCCGGTGCTGCACGCCTAGGTCCGCGAGAAGCGTCCGGGGCCGGCCTGATCGCGCGGTTTGATGATGATCTGGTCGAGGTTCACGTGCGAGGGGCGGGACGCGACGAACCCGATCACCTCGGCCACGTCCGCGGCGACCAGGGGCGTGATGCCCTCGTAGACCTTCTTGGCGCGGTCCTCGTCGCCGTGGAAGCGCACCAGGGAGAACTCGGTCTCCACTGCGCCGGGGGCGATCTCGGTGAGCCGCACGGGCTGGCCGAGCAGCTCGCCGCGCAGCGTCCGGTGCAGCACCGCCTGGGCGTGCTTGGCCGAGGTGTAGCCGGATCCGTTGTCGTAGGCCTCGAACGCGGCGACCGAGGTGATGGTGACGATGAGCCCGTCGCCGGAGGCGATCAGCTTCGGCAGCAGGGCCTTGGTGATCTTCAGGGTGCCGAGGACGTTGGTCTCCCACATCCACCGCCAGTCGTCCAGGTCCGCCTCGAGGACCGGGGCCAGGCCCTTGGCGCCGCCCGCGTTGTTGACCAGGACGTCGACCCTCGGCAGCACCGCGGCGAAGGCGTCCACCGAGTCCTCGTCGGTGACATCGAGTTCGAGCGCGGTGCCGCCGATGTCCTCGGCCAGCTTCTCGAGGCGGTCGATCCGCCGCGCGCCGACAACCACGTGAAACCCCTGCGCGGCGAGCGTGCGCGCGGTGGCCTCACCGATTCCGGAGCTCGCTCCCGTGACGACGGCGACTTGTGCATCAGGCGAGATGGTCATGGGCTCAGCCTAGGCGCCTGCGGCGCCCGTGCGCGGTTGGCGGGTCCCTGGACTCGTCAACCGCGCACGGGCAGCGGAGCTGCCTAATCGGCGGCGTACTCGGCCTCGCGTTCGATCCGCTCGATGGCCCCGCCCGGCACCTGGACGGGGCCAGGTGTGTACGTGACCGCACGCAGTGCGCCGGTGTACCGGAAGGGGCCGCGCCGCTGCCGCAGATCCCAGGACACCGGGCCGTGGGCGTCCACCCCGACCGAGATGCCGGTCCAGGGGGCCATGCCGACCAGCTGCACCTGCCCGAGCAGCTCCCCGGCGGCGACGCCGTCGACCAGGACGGTGAAGTCCCAGCGGAGCCGCGGGGCGACCGTCGCGGAGACCTCGAGCCTGCTGGCGCCCACGGGCACCGGACCGGCGTCGACGGAGGTGTACCGGCCGTAGCTGTTCAGCCCGAACACCAGGTGCCCGTCTTCGATGTACAGCAGGTAGCCGCCCTGTGGGTCGCCGTGCGCCACCAGGACGCCCTCGTCGCCCCGCGCGAATCCGGATCCACCCAACTCGGCGGCGATCTCGAAGTCGCGGAAGGCGATCAGCTTCGAGGACCGATAGCGCTCCAGGGGCGGGGTGCCCGCCAGGATCCGGACCGGCCGCGACAACGCCTGCTCGGCCGGCCTGCGGACGGCGAGGGCGCCGCCGCTCAGCAAGGGGAACACCGTGTTCGCCCAGGCCGCCTCGTCCCATGCCGCGGCCAACTCGTCGACCTTCTCCGGCAGCCGGTCCGCCAGGTCGTGGAGTTCGGTCGGGTCGGTCCGAACGTCGAACAGCTGCCAGCGGGGGGCGTCCACGTCCGGGCCGGGGTGCAGGGCGAGCAGTTTCCAGCCGTCGCGGTAGTAGCCGCGGTTGCCGGTCATCTCGGTGTACTGCTCGGTGTGCGAGGACGGGACGGTCCCGTCTCGCAGCACCGCGGAGGCATCCACCCCGTCGAACTCCTTGGCCGGTAGTCCGCCCCGCACGGTCGGGGGGTCGATGCCGACGAGCCCGAGCAGGGTCGGCGCAAGGTCGGTGACGTAGGTGAACTGCTCGCGGATTCCGGTGTCGCCGTCCTGCTTTCGCAGTCCGTTTGGCCACGACAGTACGAACGGCACCCGGACGCCGCCGGCGAAGGACTGTCCCTTGTAGAAGCGGAACGGGGTGTTCGACGCCTGGCCCCAGCCCCGCGGATAGTGCACGCCGAGCTTCGCGGTCCCGATCAGTTCCTCGTCGTGCGGCACGTCGCCCACCCAGTCCGGGTCGGTGACGTGGGCGAACTGGGAGAAGTAAGACCGGGTGCCCTCGGGCCCGCCCTCCGCGGTGCCGCCGTTGTCGGAGGTGAACACCACGATGGTGTTGTCGAGTTCACCGAGTTGCTCGATGGTGTCGAGGACCCGCCCGACACTCTGATCGACGCTGTCGACCATGCCCGCGTACACCTCCATATAGCGGGCGAAGCGGCGCTGCTGCTCAGGCGTCAGCGAGTCCCATTTGGGCACATCGAATCCGGCCTCGGAGTTGCGCGGCGCCCGCTCGGTCCCCGGAGGGAACAGTCCCTGCGCGAGCTGCGCCGCGAAGCGGCTCTCCCGGAGCGCATCCCAGCCCTCGGCGTAGCGGCCGCGGTACTTCGCGACGTCCGCGGGCTTGGCCTGGAGTGGTCCGTGCATGGCCACATGTGCGAAGTAGAGGAAGAACGGCTTGTCGGCATCGTGGGCGCGCAGGTCCTTGAGGTAGCCGATCGCCTTGTCCGTCAGATCGTCAGTGAGGTAATAGTTCTCGGGGTACTCGTCCACGTCGACGGCGGAGTTGTCCGAGACCAGCTGGTTGGGATAGTAGAAGGAATTGAGGCCCTCAAGAGACCCGTAGTAGCGATCGAACCCGCGCTGGGTCGGCCAGGAATCGCGATTCGCGCCGGGGCGCAGGTTGGCGTCGCGCACCAGGTGCCACTTGCCGACGGCGTAGGTGGCGTAGCCGCTTGCCCGCAGGATCTCGGGCAAGGTGAGCACGTCGTCGGCCAGTTCGAGGCGCAGGCCCGGGTAACCGGGATCGGCATTGGCGACGAAGCCGTAGCCGGCTCGGTGCGGATTGAGCCCGGTGAGCAGCGCCGCGCGCGACGGTGAGCACAGCGGGGTGGTGTGGTAGTTCGTCAGCCGCACGCCCGAGGCGGCGAGGCGATCGAGGTTGGGCGTGTCGATCTCGGAGCCGAAGGGCCCGATGTCGCTGTAGCCCATGTCATCGATCAACACGACGACGACATTCGGTGAACCCGGGGCGGCCGAGGGGACGGGCGCCCAGGACGGGGTGGAGTCGTCGGTGGTCCGGCCGATCCGGCCGGCGAACCCCTCGTAGCCCCTGGCGTGCGGCGGGACGGTCATCAGCTCGCGACCCGCACCGGCTGGTCGATGGTCGAGTAGTGCGAGGCGTCGCCGGTGACGATGCGGCTGCGCTCGCCGTGGGTGTTGACCGGGACATCGCCTGCGAGGGTGATCCGGGTGAGGCGACGGCGCTGCCCGTCGTAATCGCCGACGGCGTAGTGCTGGGTGGCGCGGTTGTCCCAGATCGCGACGTCGCCGTCCTCCCAGTTCCATCGGGTGGTGTTCTCGAGCTTCGTGACGCGCGCCTGCAGCAACTGGAACAGCGCCTGCGACTCGGCGGGCCCGAAGCCGACGAAGCCCTTGACGAAGTGGCCGAGGAGCAGCGAGCGCTCACCGGTCTCCGGGTGCACGCGCACGACCGGGTGCTGGGTCTCGTAGTAGGTGGACTGGAACTCCCGGATGTACTCCTCACCCTTGCCGTCGACGGTCGCGGCGGTGCTCGCGGCGTAGTCGAAGAGATTGGTGTGTGTCGCCCACAGGTTCTCCACCAGGGCCTTGAGCGGTTCGGGCAGGGTGTCGTAGGCCGCGACGGTGGACGCCCAGGTGGTCGAGCCGCCATAGGAGGGCAACACCTCGGCCCGCAGGATCGAGGCCTTCGGGATGCGGTCGACGAAGGTGACGTCGGTGTGCCAGCTGCTGGCGCTGCCGTACTCGGAGTCGATCGGCAGCACCCGCTCACCGCGGGAGGTGACGGTGGGGTGCGCGGTGGTCGGCTCACCGAGCAGCTGGGCGAACGCGTACTGGGAGTCCTCGTCGAGGTGCTGCTGGCCGCGGAAGAAGATCACCTTGTGCTCGAGCAGGGCATGCCGGATCAGTGAGACGGTCGCCGGATCGAGGTCGCCGCCGAGGGTGACGCCGTCGACGCGGGCGCCGATGTGGGCGCCGAGCTTTGCGACGGAGGCTCCCGTCGCGGTCGTTTGGGTTTCGAAATCGATTGACATGATTGGCCTTTCGTAGTCTGACGGGACTCGCTGTGGTACCTGTGCCAGGCAACCAGCGATGCCTGCGGTGGCCAAGGGTTTCCGTCATGCTGATCGCAACCGTGTTCCGGATCGTCGCCCCGACGGGTATTTCCCCTCGGCTGGTGGAGAATTCGGCGAGGTGTTAGCTTGACGCCATGAACTCCGGCAGGCCTCACCCCATGCGGGTCACCTATGTGACCGCCGCACTGGGCTCACGCCTGCCCCTGGCGCGGGAACTCTGTTGTTCCCCTCGCGGTATCTCTCGCTAGTCCGCGCTGCCACTTCCTCGTACCTCGACGCCTGATCCCGGACGCCCCTGTGGGGCGTCACGGCGGTCGGTCTCGCGCCGTTTGACCTGGTCAGCGCTCGCCCACGCCGTGTAGGTCTGTCCCCCGCCGGGGACGAAGCGCAAGGAATTCGCGTGTCCATCACCAGTTTGTCGTCTGCGGCCGTCCTCACCCGGCCGATCACCCGTACCCCCACCCGCGCCCAGATCGTGCCGCCGGAACTGCGCGTCGCGGACGCCCCCGCCGCGGCCGTGTTCCGGGTGGCCTGCGCCCGCGGGCCGATCGCCCGCGACATCGCGGCGAAGATCACCGGCCTGTCCACCGCCACGGTGAACCGCCAGGTCTCGGCGCTGCTCGCCGAGGGCCTGCTGCGTGAGCGCGCGGATCTCACCGCGTCGGGAGCGGTGGGTCGACCCCGGGTGCCGTTCGAGGTCAACCACGAGCCCTATCTCACCATCGGTATCCATATCGGTGCGGTGGTGACCGGGATCGTCGCCAGTGACCTCCGGGGAAAGATCCTCGGCTCCGTCGAGGTTCCGACACCGGCAGGCCCACAAGACCGGGCGCTCTCCCAAATCTCTCGCAGTGCAAAGCTGTTCGCCTCCAGATGGCATCGACGCCGGCCCCTGTGGGTCGGGGTGGCGCTCGGCGGCCGGGTGGACGCGACCACGGGCCGGGTCGACCACCCACGGCTCGGCTGGCTGGGCGCCCCCGTCGGCGCGATCATCGGCGAAGGGTTGGGGCTGCCGGTGTCGGTCGCCGCGCACGTCGAGGCGATGGCGGCGTCGGAGCTGCTGCTCGCCCCTCAGCGCCCCGGTGACAGCGGAACGGACGGGACCAGCCTCTACTTCTACGCCCGCGAGACGGCCGGAGTCGCCGTCACCATCGACGGCCGGGTGCACACGCCCTCGTCCGGCCCCGGCTCGATCGTGCACCTGTCCACCGGTTCCTCGGCGCTGTGCGCCTGCGGTGCCCGCGGCTGCCTCGAGGCCACGGTCAGCGACCGCGCCACCATCGCCGCAGCCAAGGAGGCCGGCATCCTCACCGAGACCGATGAACGGCCCGCCATCGCTGCCGTCTACCGGGCGGCGGCCGCGGGTTCCATTCCGGCGCACGAACTCCTGGTCGAGCGCGCCCGGGTGCTCGGCCGCACCGTCGCGATGCTGCGTGACCTGTTCAACCCGGACCGGGTGATCCTCGGCGGTCAGGCATTCACCGAGTACCCCGCCGGAATCCCGCACGTCGCCGAGGCGTTCGCGCGCACGTCGAGCCTGGCCCGCAAGGACATCCGGATCACCGGCTTCGGCAACCGCGTCCAGGAGTTCGCGGCAGGCGTGGTCTCGCTCAGCACCCTCTACTCAGATCCACTCACCTCCATTCGAAGGGTTGTCTCCCAGTGAGCTCCTCAGTCAACCGGTCGATCGTCGATCGTCGTACCTTCTTCCGCGGCGCGGGTCTGACCGCCGCCGCCATCTTCGGGACCGGGCTGCTGGGGGCCTGCTCCTCCGCGGTCGACGAGCAGCGGGCGGGGGCGGCCACGGGCGCGTCCGGCACACCGGTGCGCGGTGGCACCCTCAAGACGGGCATCACCGCGGACGTGATCCCGGCGACGTTCCTGACCAACACCAGCGGCGCCACCACCGTGATCGGGCTGGCGTACGACACCCTCGTCCGTTATCCGCACGACAACGTGGAGCCGCAACCTCGGCTGGCGAAGTCGTGGCAGCTCGCCGCCGACGGGCTGTCGCTGACCCTGGAGCTGCGCGACGACGTCACCTTCCACAGCGGTCGCCCGTTCACCTCGAAGGACGCGGAGTTCTCCCTCCGCACCTACGCGGACCCCAAGTGGACCGCTCAGCTGCGCAGCACCGCGGCCGCGATCACGGCGTTCGACACCAGCGACCCGCACCGCCTGGTGCTGACGCTGGCGCATCCGCTCGGGAACGTCTTCGACCTGCTCGACACCGTGCCGATCCTCGACAGCGAGTCCATCGACAAGCTCGCCACCGGTGACGCCTTCATCGGCACCGGGCCGTTCAAGTTGGTCTCGCGCACGCCAAACAGCGCGCTGGTGTTCGAGCGCAACGAGCACTACTGGATCCCGGACCGGCCCTTCCTGGACCGGGTGGAGGTCTCGGTGATCCCCGACTCGCAGGCGCTGCTCAGCTCGCTCAAGTCCGGCCAGGTCGCGGTTGCGGGTGGGCTGAACTATCGCGACACCGAAACCCTCGGCGAGACAGCGGGATTCCAGGCGGTGTCGCTGGAGGGGGCCGAGCTGCAGGTGTACGTGGGTGCGAACGTCACCCACCCGGCGCTCGCCGATGTCCGGGTGCGGCAGGCGATCGCGTACGCGATCGATCGGGACCGGGTGATCTCGGAGGTGTTCCGCGGCTCCGGCTACCCGGTGAACCTGCCGTGGCCCAAGAGCTCGCCCGCCTACGACGAGTCGAGGAACACGACCTTCACCCGGGACGCGACCAAGGCGCGGGCCATCCTGGCCGGGTCGGGGATCGCGGTCCCGACCCTGCCCCTGACCTACCAGGCCGGGAATCCCTTCTACGAGGCGACCGCGCAGATCGTGCAGGCGAACCTCGCCGAGATCGGCATCCCGGTCGAGCTCGATCCGCAGGAGGGCGCGACCTTCATCAAGGCGCTGATCGGCGGCACCATTCCGGCCCTGTGGGTGACGTTCCATTCGTGGGCCCAGTACGTTCCGTCCACGCTCACCGTCAGTGCATACCCGTTCAACGCGCTCAAGAACTCCTCGCACTACGAGAGCCCGGCCTATGTCGACGCCGCGGGAGCGGCGTGGCGGGTCGCGGACGGCACCGGCGCGGAGGCGAAGGACAGGTACCGGGCGGTGAGCGACCAACTGCTCGACGGGCTGTTCCTGGTGGAGATCGGCGTGGTGCTCAACCAACTCGCCACGGCGCAGAGGGTGCAGGGCATCGACTGGACCAAACGCTCCGAGATCGTCTACACGGACACCTATCTGGCCTGACGGCCCCGACCGAGAGGAGCCCGCATCATGGTGCGATACCTCGCGCGCCGGCTGCCGTCGGCCGTGGCTGTGCTGCTGCTGGCCTCACTGCTGATCTTCTTCGTGCTTCGGCTGGTCCCCGGCGATCCGGCGAGCAGCCTGGCCGGTCCGGATGCCTCCGCGGAATCCATTGCCGCGATCAGACATTCGCTCGGATTGGACCGGTCGATCCCGGCCCAGTACGTGTCCTGGATCGGCTCGGTGTTGACCTTCGACCTGGGCAGGTCGTATGTGATCGGCGGTCAGATCTCCGATCTGGTCCTCTCCGGTCTGGTCAACACCGTCGTGCTCGCCGTGACCGCGCTGGTGCTCGCGGTGCTGGTCAGCCTGATCCTCAGCGTCACGGCCGTTGTCTGGCCGAAGCGGTGGCTGACCGGCGCTGTCGCCGGGTTCAACACCCTCGCCGTGGCGCTGCCGCCCTTCGTCAGCGGCGTGCTGCTGGTCCTGGTGTTCGCGGTGCTCTTTCCGGTGCTCCCCTCGGGTGGGGTTCCCCCGCAGGGGTTCTGGGTCAGGCCCGACATCTCGGCGCAGTACCTGCTGCTGCCCGCCGTGTGCCTGGCCCTGCCGGTGGCCGCCGCCCTGACCCGATTCCTCACCGAGTCGCTGCGCACCGAGCTGAGTCAGCCGTACGTGCTGACCGCACGGGCGCTCGGCGTCTCGCGGTGGAATCTCGTCACCCGCAGCGCACTGCGCAATGCACTCCCCACCATGGTGACCGCGCTGGGTCTGCAGACCGGGCAGCTGCTCGGTGGTGCGGTGCTGGTCGAGGCGATCTTCGCCTGGCCCGGCATCGGGCAGCTCATCGAACAGGGCATCAGCCGCCGCGACTACCCGGTGGTCCAGGTGCTGCTGCTGCTCTCGGTCTCGGTGTTCGTGCTCGTTCAGCTGGTCACCGACGTCGTGCATGCCTACCTGGATCCGCGGATCCGGATCGGGGGAACCTCATGAGCGTCACCCCCATCGAGGACCCGGCGGTCGCCGACCGGTCCCTTCCCGAGCCGGCGCCCGCGCGCAGGCACCCGGCGTGGGCCGCGCTGACCCATGGGCAGGGCCTGCTCGGCCTGGTGCTGGTGGTCGCGGTGGCGGCGGCGGGACTGCTGGCCCAGTGGATCGCACCCTTCGGGCCGAACGAGCAGATCGGCGGGGCGAACCTCCTCGGCCCCGGCGCCGAGCACTGGTTCGGCACCGATCAGGTGAATCGGGATGTCTACTCCCGGGTGCTGCACGGCATCCGGATCAACCTCGAGATCATCGTGATCGCGGTGCCGATCGGGGCGCTGGTCGGCGCGCTGCTGGGGCTGGCGTCGAGCCTGCACCCGGTGACGGACGTGATCGCCCAGCGCGCCTTCGACGTGGTGCTCGCGTTTCCCGCGCTGATTCTGGCGATCGCGCTCGCCGCGATCGTGGGACCCGGCGCGGTGACGGTGATCGCAGTGATCGTGGTCGTCGAGATCCCGATCTTCGGGCGGATGATCCGCACCCAGGTGCTGCGGATCCGGGAGTTGCCGTACGTCGAGTCGGCGGAGGTCATCGGGGCCGGTCGGTGGTGGGTGCTACGCACCCACGTGCTGCCGAACGCGCTGGAGCCGCTGGCCGTGCAGTTGGCGCTGTCCATGTCGGTGGCGGTGTTCGTGGAGTCCGCGATGAGCTTCGTCGGTATCGGCGTCCGGCCACCCGAACCCTCGCTCGGGTCGATCATCGCCGACTCTGTGCCCAATCTCGATGCCAACCCGGCCTTTGCCATCGGCCCGCTGGTGGTGGTGGCGGCGCTGGTGCTCGGATTCCTGCTCATCGCCCAGGCGCTCGGATCCGCGCGTCGGGCCTGACACGCCATGACATCTCAGGAGTAGACGATGACCCAGACAGACCCGATCCTCGAAATCGAGGACCTGAGCATCCGTTTCGGCGCGACCGGTGACCCGGTGGTGGACGGGCTGAACCTGACCGTCGGCCGCGGTGAGATCCTCGCGCTGGTCGGTGAATCCGGTTCCGGAAAGTCGATGACCGCGAAGGCGGTGCTCGGGCTGCTGCCCGACAACGCCGAGGCGAGCGGGTCGATCCGGCTCGGCGGCGCCCAGGTGGTCGGGGCAGGGGAGGGCACGCTCGCCCGGCTGCGCGGGACCAGGGCGGCCATGGTGTTCCAGGAACCGCAGACCGCGCTGAACCCGGTGCAGAAGGTGGGCTGGCAGATCGCGCAGGCCCTGCGGGCGCACGGAAAGGTCGGCCGGGCGGAGGCCAGGGCGCGGGCCGTCGAACTGCTTCGCCTGGTGGAGATCCCGGATCCGGAACGGCGGGTTGACTGGTATCCGCACCAGCTGTCCGGCGGTCAGAAGCAGCGGGTCGTGATCGCCCTGGCGCTGTCCGGGGACCCGGACCTCCTGATCGCGGACGAGCCGACGACCGCGCTGGACGTGACGGTGCAGGCGGAGATCCTCGCCCTGCTGCGCGGCTTGCGGACAGAGCGGGGTGCGGCGATCCTGCTCATCACCCACAACATGGGGGTGGTCGCCGACATCGCGGACCGGGTGGCGGTGATGCGCCGCGGCGAGCTGGTCGAGGAGAGCGGTGTGCACGAGCTGTTCTCGGCGCCGCGGGAGAAGTACACGACGCAGCTGCTCGCGGCGGTGCCGCGGCTCGGGGACAACGCGGGCCCGGTCGGCCCGGTGCCCGCCGAGCCGGTCCTGGTGGTGCGCGACCTGGATGTGGTGTACCCGGCGAGGCTGGGCAACAAGGAGTTCCACGCGCTGCGCGGTGTGGGGTTCGAGGTCGGCGCGGGTGAGGTGCTTGGCCTGGTCGGCGAGTCGGGCTCTGGCAAGACGACCCTGGGGCGCGCGGCGCTGGGCGTGGTGCGGGCGACCTCGGGGTCGGTCGTGTTCGACGGGACGGATCTCGGCACGGTGTCCCGCAGGGACCTCCGTGGCCTGCGAAAGGGGGTGGCGCTGGTGCACCAGGACCCGGCGGCATCGCTGGACCCACGCCGGAGCATCGGGGACTCGGTCGCGGAGCCGCTGGTCGTGCATCGAGCGGCGTCCGGCGCCTTGCTACGCGCCCGGGTGGGCGATCTGCTCGAGGCGGTGCGACTGCCGCGCTCGTTTGCGGAGCGGCGGCCTGCCGAGCTGTCCGGCGGGCAGCGGCAGCGGGTGGCGTTAGCGAGGGCCCTGGTGCTGGCGCCGCGGCTGCTGGTCGCTGACGAGCCGACCAGTGCCCTCGACGTGTCCGTGCAGTCGGAGATTCTCGACCTCTTCGCGGACCTGCGCGAGGAGTTCCGGTTCGCCTGCCTGTTCATCAGTCACGACCTCGCCGTCGTGAACCGGGTGGCGGACAGAGTTGCCGTGCTCCGTGGTGGTGAACTGGTCGAGATCGGCTCCACCGCAAGCGTGTTCGGCGATCCCCAGCAGGACTACACCCGCGGGCTGCTCGGCGCGGTGCCGGTGCCGGACCCGGTGGAGCAGCGTCGCCGCCGGGAAGACCGGGTGGCGTCCGGCCCGCGGCCGGTGCAGGCGTTGTCGGCGGCCAGCTGAGTCGCGCGATCGCCGGTCACCGGGCGCACGGTGGCGCGTCGGTGGCCTCCGGCGCGGCGCCGCGCCGGTCCGCCTCGGCCCTGGCGCGCGCCAGCCCGCCGTGCTCCAGCGCCGCCACGGCCGACTCGCCGGACCAGACCGTCCGGTGCCCCCGCCGGACCGTCACCGACATCCGCGCACCCAGGTGTTCCAGCGCGCCGGGGACGTTGCGCCGCTCGGCCGGCAGCGGCACCGGTAGGACGTGGGCGTCGCCGATCGCCCCGTGACCCTCGATGTCCACGCTCCAGCGTGGGCTCCGGCCGCGGAGCGTCCAGTGCTCGTCGGTCACCTGGGCCCGGACGGGGGAGACCACCGGATCGCCGAGGCGCAGCACCCGTCCGTCCGGCAGTCGCACGACGATCAGGGTGATCTCGGTGCGCAGCGCTCCGGCGTGGACCACGGCGCCGCCGAACGCCACGCACGCTGCCGGGTCGGCGAAGCCCTGAGCCTGGCCCCACCACCAGGAATCGGGGAATCCACCTCGGCCCCAGTTCTTCTCGGCGTACACCTGGCCCCCGGTGAGGTCCCAGTTCTCGCCGCCGAGCACCGCGGTTCCCTCGGCGCGCCCGCCGAGCAGCCAGGGGTGCCAATACTGGTTGAGCGCCGGGATCGTCTGGAGGACACCCGAACCGCCGAATGCGCGTCGCGGCCAGGGCATCGGATGTGTGATCCGCACGTCGAGCCTGGCGTCGGGACCGAGGTCCACCCGCAGCCGGTCGGGTTCGCCGCGGAACGACTCCCCGGCGACTACCCCGAGCCGATGGGGGTCGGCGGCCGCGACCGGATGCGCGGCGGTCCGCAGGAAACCGCTCGGATGCGCGGCCAGGCCCAGGGTGGCCCAGCTGCCGTCGGCTGCCCGGTTGATCCCGCACAGTGCGATCACGACCCGGCCCGACTCCGGCTGGGTGAACCGCCAGAAGTAACCCTCCATGGCGACGCCGTGGGCGGCCAGGGGATCACCGAAAGGCAGGTCGGCCCCGGTGGCGCGGTAGGCGTCGAGCAAGCGCGACATCGCCCAACGGTAGCCGGGACCGACCCGATCAATGGGCGGGTTGCGGCTCAGAAGCCGGAGTCGCCCACGACGGCGTGCGACTGGGTGACCTGTGAGACGAGCCTGCCGTCGTCGTCGGTGAGGTCGATCGAGACCAGGATCGTCTTGCGGCCGACGTGCAACGGGCGGGCCGCGGCGGTCACGATGCCGCGGCGTACCTGGCGCGCGTAGACCGCGTTCGAGGCCGTCGTGACCCGCGCGGCGCCCGACGGGATGTTGAGGAACGCGGACACGGCGCCGACGCTGTCCGCGAGGGTGGTCAGTGCCCCGCCGTGCATGATGTGGTCCGCGGTGGTGAGGTCCTCGCTCCACGCCAGTCGGCCGACGACCTCGCCAGGGGTCGCCGAGACCAGCTCGATTCCCGACTTCACCGCGAACGGCATGGTTGCCAGCAGCTCGTCAAGCTCCATGGCTCGATGCTAGACCCGCCGTCCACCGTCGAGGTGGCGATACGGTGATGCCGTGAGCACCCTCGAGGAGCGTCTCGACCCCTGGATAGCCCCGCATCCGGCTACCTCCGCCCTGCTCGTGGTCGACACGCAACGCGACTTCGTCGACGGCGGATCGAGCCCGATCCCCGGCACCACGCAGGTGTTGCCCGCGATTGCGCGCCTGCTCGAGGCGTACCGGGCCGCGGGGCGCCCGATCGTGCACATCGTCCGGCTCTACGCGGGCGACGACGTCGACCTCGTGCGGCGGTCCGCGATCGCCGCGGGCGCGCAGACGGCGAGACCGGGCACCGTCGGGTCGCAGATCGTCCCCGAGTTCGGCACCCCGGACCTCGACCCGGACCTGCTCCTGGGCGGCGGGCTGCAGCAGGTCACGCCGACCGAGGTCGTGCTGTTCAAGCCGCGCTGGAGCGCGTTCCACCGGACGGAGCTCGAGTCGCACCTGCGCGAGTGCGGCATCGACACCGTGGTGGTGGCGGGCTGCAACTACCCGAACTGCCCGCGGGCCACCATCGTCGACGCGAGCGAACGCGACCTCCGGGTGCTCATCGCGGCCGACGCGATCTCGGGCGTCGACGACCGCCACCTCGAGGAGGCCGGGCGGATCGGCGCGGTGCACGCCACGGCGGCGGAGATCGTCGCGGCGCTGGGCTGAGGTCGATCAGCGGCTCGCCTGCGACGCGGCGGCGGTGGCGCCGAGGTCGGCCAGCGTGAGCGGATGCGCGGGCGGGCCGTCGAGGATCACGGAGCTGTCGACGTTGAGCTCCGCATCGACGTGCAGCAGTTCGCCGGACGCGAGCGGCCGCCACGCGGGGTTATCGTCCATCCGCTCGCTGGCCACCACCACCGCGGGTGCCGAGGCCAGTTCACCCGACCGGACCCGGACGGTGCCGGCCAGGCTGGCGTGCTCGAGGTGGCGGCCGGTGTCCGGCGCGCGGCTGAGCACCAGCAGCTGGTGGGTGTCGGGGTAGCGCAGCGCCCACAGCTCCGTCGGGGTGGTCAGCACGATGTTGACGGCGAAGATCGGCAGGTGCTCGGCGACCCAGTGGGCGGCCTCGGTGATGCCTGCGGTGACGTCGCCGCCGTGGCCGTCGATGTGCTTGGTGATCAGCGCGAAGAAGCGCTCGGAGTCGGTCTCACCGGCTACCGCCGATCGGTACGGTCCGAGCTCCTCGTCCAACCGGGCCAGGTCCTCGATCACGCCGTTGTGCGCGAAGATGCGCCCACTCATGCTGAACGGGTGGGTGTTGACCATCGCGAGCCCGCCGGTGGAGGCGTGCCGGATGTGGGCGACGAAGGTCTCGGATCTGCGTTCCCTCGCCTCCGTCGCGAAGCTCACGTCCGCGTAGGCGGGCAGCGGCTGCTTCTCGACGAGGGGTTCGCCGTCGGCGGTGAAGGTGCCGAGGCCGGTGCCGTCGGGATCGCGTCGGCTCTGCACGGCCAGACTGTCCGCGGCATCGAGCAGCCAGAACGTGGCCGTGACCCGTGACGGTGCGCTGGTCATCCCGAACAAGCGGCACATGAACTGAGTATGCGCTTCGCACCTGTGAGCGAATTTCACCCCGACCGGGGTGAAATTCACTCACAGGCGCCGGGGGCGCAGAATGGCCGGCATGGCTATCCGGGAAACCGTCAGCGTCGACGGCACGTCCATCGTCTACCGCGTCGAGGGCGACGCCGCCGCGCGTCCGCTGGTGCTGTTGCACGGCTGGGCGCAGTCGCTGCGGTGCTGGGGCGACGGCGTGCTCGACGCGCTGTCCGCCAAGTACCGCGTGATCGCCGTCGACCTGCGCGGTCACGGCTACTCCGGCGCGCCGGCCGAGGGATACGACGACCCGAAGATCTGGGCGTCTGACGTCGAGGCGGTGCTTGCCGCCGAGCGCATCGAGTCCGGCGCGGTGCTGCTGGGCTGGTCCTACGGCGGCCTGGTGATCTGCGACTACCTCGCCGAGTTCGGTGCGGCCGGGGTGGACGCGATCGTGCTGGTCGGCGCCATCACCAGCATCGGGCCCGGGCAGAAGGGCGGCCGCGTCGGATCGTCGATGCGCGCGGCCATCCCGGCCGCGATGTCCGAGGATCCGCGCGAGTCGATCCGCGCGCTCGGCAGCTTCGGCACCGCCCTGACCGGCCCGGCCGAGGGCAAGGGCGTCGCCTCGCAGGCGCTGTTCGGGGCCAGCCTGTCGACGCCGCCTCGGGTGCGCGCGGCGCTGTTCAACCGCGCGGTCGGGCACGACGAATTGCTCGCGGGCCTCACCGTCCCCGCGCTGATCCTGCACGGCACCGCGGACACCGTTGTCGACGTCTCCGCCGCCAGGCATGCGGCCGGGCTGATCCCGGCGGCCACCGCGTCGTACTGGGAAGGCTGCGACCACGGCCCGTTCGTCGAGGACCCGCAACGCTTCGTCGCCGAGGTCAGCGAGTTCGTCGACGGGCTGTGACGCGGCAAGGGGGCGCGACCGAGGGCGCTGACGGCCGGGTCGCCGCCGACGTCCTCAGGTCGGCTTCGCCCCGCGTGATCGCCACAGGGCAAGATGGAGCCGTGACCCCAGCGCAGAACCACCGGTTGCGGAGGGTGGCCGTTCTCTCGGTCCACACCTCTCCATTGGCGCAGCCGGGGACCGGTGACGCGGGCGGCATGAATGTGTACGTGCTCCAGACCGCGCTGCAGCTCGCCCGCCGCGGGGTGGAGGTGGAGATCTTCACCAGGGCCACCTCCTCGTCGGACGCGCCGGTCGTCGAGGCCGCGCCGGGGGTGCTGGTCCGCAACGTCGTCGCGGGCCCGTTCGAGGGTCTCGACAAGCACGACTTGCCCACCCAGCTGTGCGCGTTCGCGGCCGGGGTGCTGCGCGAGGAGGCGCACCACGAGCCGGGGCACTACGACCTGGTGCACTCGCACTACTGGCTCTCCGGCCAGGTCGGCTGGCTGGCCCGCGACCGCTGGGGCGTCCCGCTGGTGCACACCGCGCACACCCTCGCCGCGGTCAAGAACGCCGCCCTGGCGGAGGGGGACGTCCCGGAGCCGGCCGCGCGCCAGATCGGCGAGCAGCAGGTGGTGGCCGAGGCCGATCGCCTGATCACCAACACCGCCGACGAATCCAAGCAGCTGATCGACATCTACGGCGCGGACGCAGGCAGGATCGACGTGGTGGCCCCCGGCGCGGACCTGTCCAGGTACCGGCCGGGTGATCGCGCGGCGGCGCGGGCCGAGCTGGGGCTGAATCCGAACGAGCTGATCGTGACCTTCGTCGGCAGGATCCAGCCGCTCAAGGCGCCGGACGTGCTGCTGCGCGCCGCGGCCGCCCTGATCGAGCGCGAGCCGGCGCTGCCGCTGCGGATCGTGGTCGTCGGCGGGCCATCGGGCACCGGGCTGGACCGGCCCGATTCGCTGATCGACCTGGCCGCCTCGCTTGGCATCACCGCCAGGGTCACCTTCCTGCCGCCGCAGCCGCCCGATCGGCTCGCACAGGTGTACCGCGCGGCGGATCTGGTTGCGGTGCCGAGTTATTCGGAGTCCTTCGGACTGGTCGCGATCGAGGCGCAGGCCTGCGGGACACCGGTCGTCGCGGCCGATGTCGGGGGACTGGGGGTCGCCGTGCGGTCCGGAGAGACCGGGCTGTTGGTGCCCGGTCACCGCACCGACGACTGGGCCGATGCGCTGCACTCGCTGCTCGCCGATCCCGGCCGGCTGGCCGAGATGGCGCGCCGCGCGCCGCTGCACGCGGAGGACTTTTCCTGGGAGCACACCGCCGACGGCCTGCTCGAGAGCTACAAGCGGGCGAACGCCAGCTACCGCAGGCAGCCCGAACACGCGCCGCGCCGCGGCAGGGGATTGTGGAAGCTGCGCCGAATGGGGGGAGTGCGAGCGTGACCGACATCGCGAAGCTGATCGACGCCGAACTGGCCGAGCGGGAGCTCGAGTACACCCGCAAGGGCGAGGGCCAGTTCGTCGTGGAGTTGCCCGGCGAGCGCAAGCTCAAGACCACCTGCCTGCTGACCGTCGGCGCGCACGGCGTCCGGGTGGAGGCCTTCGTCTGCCGCAAGCCCGACGAGAACTTCGAGGGTGTCTACCGGTTCCTGCTCCGTCGCAACCGCCGGCTGTACGGGGTGAGCTACACGATCGACAAGATCGGCGACATCTACCTGCTCGGACAGATCTCCACCCACGCCGTCACCGGGTCGGAACTGGACCGGGTGCTCGGTCAGGTGCTCGAGGCCGCGGACGGCGACTTCAACACCCTGCTCGAGCTCGGTTTCGCCACATCGATTCGGCGGGAGTGGGACTGGCGGGTCTCGCGCGGTGAGTCGCTCGTGAACCTGCAGCCGTTTGTGCACCTGATGTCCGCTGACCAGGTCAGGGCTGCCAAAGCTGACTGAGGCGGGGCGCCGCGGTTCGGGGTAGGGTTTCGGCGATCCTGTGACGGCTGTCACAGGTGATTTAACTGTTTCCATCTGTAACAGTTACCTGGTTCGTTCACCCTGTCGCCGCACCACTCGAGGAGAGGCCCCCGTGAGCTTCAAGAGCCCCTATCCCGACGTCGAGATCCCGAACCTGAGCGTCTACGACTTCCTTTTCGGTCAGGTCTCGGACGCCGACCTGGACCGACCCGCGCTCATCGACGGCGGCTCGGGCGCGGAGACCACCTACCGCGCGCTCATCGGTCAGGTCGACGCCGTCGCGGGCGCGCTGGCGGCGCGCGGTCTGGCCGTCGGCGACGTCGCCGCGCTGCACTCGCCGAACGTCCCGGCGTTCGCGTCCGTGTTGCACGGCATCCTGCGTGCGGGCGGCACGGCCACCACGATCAACGCCCTCTACAACGCCGAGGACATCGCCAAGCAGCTCACCGACTCCAAGGCGACCTTCCTCTTCACCGTGTCGCCGCTGCTGCCTCAGGCGCGGGCGGCCGCCGAGCAGGTCGGCATCCCCGCCGACCGGGTGATCGTGCTCGACGGCGCCGAGGGGCACCCGTCGCTGCGGGACCTGCTCACCCAGGGCGCCCCGGCCCCCGAGGTCAGCTTCGACCCGGCCACCCACCTCGCGGTGTTGCCGTACTCGTCGGGCACCACCGGCCGCCCCAAGGGCGTGATGCTGACCCACCGGAACCTGGTGGCGAACGTCTGCCAGATCCACCCGCGGATGGGCATCAGCGCCGACGACCGGATCCTGGCAGTGCTGCCCTTCTTCCACATCTACGGGCTCACCGTGCTGCTCAACGCGGCGCTGTTCGAGCGTGCCACGCTGGTCACGATGCCGAAGTTCGACCTCGTCGAGTTCCTGCGCAACGCCTCCGAGCGCAAGTGCACCTACATCTTCGTGGCGCCGCCGGTGGCGGTCGCGCTGGCCAAGCACCCGCTCGTCGACCAGTACGACCTCTCCTCCGTGCACACCATCTTCTCCGGTGCGGCGCCGCTCGACGAGGAGCTGGGCAAGGCGGTGGCGAACCGGCTGAACTGCCGCGTCCGCCAGGGCTACGGCATGAGCGAGCTGAGCCCCGTCAGCCACGCGATCGCGCTCGAGGACGACCACGTCCCGCTCAGCTCGGTAGGCAAGCCGATCGCCAACACCGAGAACAAGCTCGTCGACCCGGCCACCGGAGAGGAGGTCGAGCTCCCGACGACGGGCGTCAGCGCGCCGGGCGAGCTGTGGGTCAAGGGCCCGAACGTGATGGTCGGCTACCTCGGCAACGACGCCGCGACCGCCGAGACCCTCGACGCGGACGGCTACCTGCACACCGGTGACATCGCCACCGTCGATGCGGAGGGCGTCGTGTACATCGTCGACCGGCTCAAGGAGCTGATCAAGTACAAGGGCTACCAGGTGCCGCCCGCCGAGCTGGAGGCGCTGCTGCTCACCCACCCGCAGATCGCCGACGCGGCGGTGATCGGCGTGCTCGACGACGAGGGCGAGGAGGTCCCGAAGGCATTCGTCGTCCGTCAGCCCGATGCCGAGCTCGCCGGCGACGAGGTCATCGCGTTCGTCGCCGAGCGGGTCTCGCCCCACAAGAAGGTCCGGATCGTGGAGTTCATCGACGCGGTGCCGAAGTCGGCGGCGGGCAAGATCCTCCGCAAGGACCTTCGTGCGAGCGAAGCGACGCGGGGTTAGGCGCAGCGCGAGCCTGGCGTCGGGAGGTCAGGGACTCACATCGTCGCGGGGGGGGGGGGGGGGGGGGGGGGGGGGGGGCGCCGGCCGCCGCGGGGGGGGGGGGGGGGGGGCAGCCCCCGCGGGGACTCAGTCGACCTCGCGGGCCGCGGCCCCAGCCGAGACCCGCCAGCGGGACCCGCGAGACGGAACCTC
>NZ_JBEPSX010000005.1:0-409006 GCF_040548995.1 Rhodococcus sp. PvR044 | reverse complement strand
TATTGACCCCTGCTCTGGCTTTGTTGTTGTTTGTTGTATGTTTAAAACCAGGTTTCCGTGGGCGTGGGGGGGGGGTTAGTCGTGTTGGCTCTCCTCCACCCCCCCCCACGGGGGCCCTGCCCCTATGCCCTAAACTAAGCGGACGCTTAGAAGCCTTCGGAAGGAGAACACGATGGGGATCCTGGACAGGTTCCGGCTGGACAACAAGGTCGTCGTCGTGACCGGCGCCTCGTCGGGTCTGGGGGTCGCCTTCGCGGTCGCCTGTGCGGAGGCGGGCGCCGACATCGTGCTCGCGGCCCGTCGCGTCGACAAGCTCGAGCGGACAGCCGAACTCGTGCGCAACACCGGCCGAGAGGCGCTGTGCGTGTCGACCGACATCGCCGATCCGGACCAGGCCCAGCACATGATCGATGCCGCCATGGAGCGCTTCGGCCGGGTGGACGTGCTGGTCAACAACGCCGGGATCGGCACGGCGCATCCCGCGACGCGGGAGACGCCGGAACAGTTCCGGCAGGTGATCGACATCAACCTCAACGGTGCCTACTGGGCCGCGCAGGCCTGTGGCCGGGTGATGGCGCCGGGTTCGGCGATCGTCAACATCTCCAGCGTCCTCGGCCTGACCACCGCGGGGTTGCCGCAGGCCGCCTACGCCGCCAGCAAGGCCGGGCTGATCGGACTGACCCGCGACCTGGCCCAGCAGTGGGGCACCAGAAGGGGTATCCGGGTGAACGCGATCGCGCCCGGTTTCTTCAAGTCCGAGATGACCGACTCCTACCAGGACGGCTACCTCGACAGCATGGCGCCGCGGTTGGTCCTCGGCCGGATCGGCGACCCGGAGGAACTCGCCGCCACCCTCGTCTGGCTCGCCTCGGACGCGGCCGCCTATGTCACCGGGCAGACCATCCCGGTCGACGGCGGACTGACGATCACCTGATCGTGCCGCGGTGCGGTGCAGCGGACGCGCCGCATCCCCGCTGAGGAACGATCTCGCGCATCCCGCCGTGGCGTACCTCGGTCCGCACCCGGCCGTCGTGACCGAGCTCGACGCGGCCGACCCGCGCGCCGTTCTCGGACAGGATGGTGGCCGCGGTCGCCCGCCCCGCGGGCAGGACACGGGCGGTCAACGTCCCGGCGGTGATCTCGTGCAGGGCATCGATCAGCGCGGAGTGCAGTTGCGACACCAGGGCGTCCGGTCCGTCGCGGAGTCCGCCGTCGTCGAGGAGGATCACCCTGGCCCCGCGCCTCCTGGCCGATTCCACGGCGCGGCTGACCCCCTCGTCGGACGCGAGCACGGGAGCACGGAGGGTGTCGCGCAAGCGCTCCTCCAACAGTCCGCATTCCTCGCGGCATCCGTCGCCGAACTCGTCCCCGGTCGCGGACCTCTCGAGGAGCGGCCGGGCCAGCAGGTCCAACCGGGTGAGCTGGGAGTCGCGTTCGCGCAGCACGGCCTGGGTCATCGCCTCGTCCGCGGCCCGCTCGGACTCCTGCTCGCGCAGCCTGAACACCGCGGGGCCAACGGGTCGGATGCTGAACGCGAAGAACACCGACATCAGGACGGGTGCGAGATTGATTGAAGCCAAACGGATTCCGGTGCCCCATCCCTGGCCGGTCGCGTCGGACCAGGCCCCGCTGGTGAGGACCATCAGCGCGGCGCCGGCAAAGGCGTACGGCGCACGGCCGCGCACCGACATGTAGACCAGCACAGCGGTCACCGCGCGAATCTGCCAGGCGGAGTCCAGAGTCCAGCCCGGCACGGGCAGCTGCCACAGGACCAGTGCGCACGCGACCGGTCCGAGAGCGGTGAGTGCGAGCGTGTAGGCCATCGGCAGCGGGTCCCCGGGGACGGCGATGATCACCACCGCCGCGGCAGTGACCAGCACGGCTGCCAGGACGATCGGCCAGACATGCTGCACCCCGTCGAGATTGGCGAGGGCCGCCAGGGTGAAGCTCAGGCAGAACAGAGCGGCGAGCACCTTCGCCGCCGGACGGTCCATGCCGAGCAGCACGCGCACGTCGCGCACGTCGCGCGGCGGGGCCCCGCTCACGGCGCCGCCCATCGGAGCGTGACCTGGGTACCGCGGTCCGGGACCGAGTGGATCTCCGAGGTGCAGCCGGCCGCTGTCATGCGCGCACTGATGCTCACGCTGATCCCCAAGCGGTACTGCGGGACCCGGGCCGGATCGAAGCCGCGGCCGTTGTCGGCGACAAGCATCCGCAGGCCCTCGGTGTCCACGTCGATGATCACCAGTCGGTCGGCCTCCACCTCCGGGTGGTCGGCGTGCCGCAGGCTGTTCCGCAGCGCCTCGGCAGCGGCGGAGGCCATCGCGCGCGCGACCTCCCTGGGAACGGTCAGCGTCGCGTCCCGGACCTCGAGGTCGACGGACGCGTCCTCGTCGACCTCGACCAGCGCGGTGCGGATCAGCGCAACCGCGGCGTCCACGTCGAGGTCCTCGGTGGCGACGTCGCTGACGCGTAGCCGATCGAGTTCGGCCAGTGCGACGGCCGACTGCCCGCTGAGATGATCGGTGTTGCCGTGCCGGGAGATGCCGAGCAGCGTCGACATGATGCGGTCGTGGATGAGCCCGTCGAACCGCTTGCGTTCCACGTACCGCGCGGAGGCGGCGGCGGTCGCCGCGGACTGGCGCTTGGCTGCGGCGAGGGTGCGGTCGAGGGTGCGTCCGGACTGGACGGCGGCGATGGTCGCGACGACGAACAGGCTGTTGGTCATCACAACGTAGAAGGTCTCCGCCAGCAGTGGACTCTGTGAGTCGCCGCGGGTGACGTGACGGATCACCTCTGCAGTGCTCGCGCTGACCACGAGGAACAGCACGCTCGGCGCCGGACGCCAGCCCAGCGCCGCCGCCATCGCCACCAGACCGGGGATCGCGGACATCCACACCTCGCGGGTCGGCGAGATCTGTCCCTGCAGCGCGACCAGCCAGCCGGCTGCCGCGAGGAGGTAGGTCGCGGCGCAGAGCGAGCCGAGACCGCGAACCCAACGGAGGTCCTTGGCGAAGCTTGCGGGCCACAGGGCGAGTAGGGGAACGAAGACGACAACCGCGGCCACCGGGGTGTACCACGGTGCGAGTTCACGGGACTGGATGATGAGGATGGGAATCAGCACCACGCAAAAGACCAGCGCTCCGGCACCGATCACGCGGGCAAAGGTGCGGATGATCTTTTCTTCGGCGGTGCCGATCCGATTGACGCGTCTCGTCATCCGCGTCGGCGGTCCGTCATCAACGCGGGTACTGCCGTGGGCCGATTCACAGCTCGTCGAGCGAGATCAACTCGTCCTGCACGGCGCGGGCGACGAGCGCGGCCTTCGTCGGGGCCGAGCGGCCGACCTGGTTGTACTTGGCGCGGATGCGTGCGAGATGGGTGTTCACGGTGCCGACGGACAGATACAGGTCGGCGGCGACGGTGTTCTTGGAATCGCAGCGCAGCCACTGGAGCAGCACCTCGACCTCACGCGGCGACAGCGACGGCCTGCGCAGGCTGCGCGGTTCCGGTCGCGCCGCGGGTGCGTGCGCATGGTGGTGCTGTTCGTCGACTGCGGCTCTCATGTCACGACCCCCGGGCGTACGCGGCTGGCCGAGGGCACGACCCCTCGTCGCGGGCCCTCCTTGCGGATCGAGGCTATGGGGTGGGACGCGATCTGCCGAGACGGCAGTTTCCTGCCCATGAAACCAGGGGCACGGTTAGCCGAGCGAAGCTTCGGCGTCCGCGGGGTGGCCGTCGTGGTCGAATTCGGTGCGCCGAACCCGGTCGGTGCTGCTGGCGAGCACCGTCGCCATCGTGGTGCGGCCGGGGGGTAGGACGCGCACCGTGATCGCCCCGTCGGTGGCCGCGGCGAGCTCGGCCGCCACCATGCCGAGGAATCGGTCGGGCGCCGCGCCCCCGTCGTCAACGGCCCGGTCGTCGAGCAGGATGACCTCGACTCCCCGGCCCCGAGCGGCGCGAGCGGCGGCGGAGACCACGGGTCCGGAAAGACCAGGGGCACGCAGGATGTCGCGCAGGTGCGCCTCGAGTAGTCGGCAGGCGATCCGCTCGTCCTCATCGAGTTCGACGCCGGTGGCGATCCGGTCGAGCAGCGGCCTGGCCAGCTCGTCGAGGCGCCGCAGCTGCCGGTCGCGTTCCTCGAGCACCGCGGAGTCGGCGGCCTCGGCGGCGACGCGCCGGACGGTCTGCTCGCGAAGCTCGAAGATCTCCTTCGCGGCCGGTCGGACGGTGTAGGCGACGAAGGTGGCCATCAGCAGTGGCGCCATGTTGATCGCCGACATGCCGAGGCCGTAGCCGGCGCCCTGCCCGGTACGCATCGCCCACAGCACGCAGCTGCCGAGCATCGCCGTCATGCCGAGCCAGCCGAGCGCGATCCGGCCGCGCACGCACATGTACGCCAGGATCGCGGTTCCCGCGCCCAGCGGCCAGGTCTGCAGCAGCCCGTCGACCGGGACGGGGACCACGGACAACACCAGGTTGAGCGCGATCGGGCCTGCGAGTGCCATTGCCACCGCAGGGCGGAACGGCAAGGGGTCTCCCTCGATCCGGACGAGGGTGATCGCGCCCGCGCTGACGACGAGCCAGGCCGCCAGCTCCGCCCCCACCGCGCCGGGTCCCGGGCTCGAGCTGAGGGAGAGCAGCAGGAAGGTCAGCACATATGCGGCGACGAGGGCCTTCGCGCCGCGCGTGTGCAACCCGAGCAGCTCGCGGACGTCCCGGGTTCCGCCCGCGATGCTCATGACGAGCTCCAGGCCAGGTGGACCCGGGTGCCTGCCCCCGGCGCGGTCTCGATCCGGGCGGACCCGCCGTGGAGCTGTCGCATTCGCCCGTGGATGCTCACGGACACCCCGAGTCGGTGTGCGGGGACCGCGGCGGGGTCGAAGCCCCGCCCGTCGTCCGCGACCAGGACAGTGATCCCCTCTCGTGCCACCGTGACCTCCACCGAGCGGGTCGCGGCCTCGCCCGCGTGGCGGTCGCTGTTGCGCAGCGCCTCCGCCAGGGCCGCGGCCAGGGCTCGGGTCGTCTCGGCCAGGACGGTGAGAGTCTCTGCGCCGTCGAGCCTTTCGACGCGCAACGCGACTCCCTCGTCCACATCGGTCGCCGCCGCGCGGAGGAGGGAGAGTGCCTCCTCGCAGCCGAAATGCTCCTGCGCACCCCGACCGTCGCGCAGGGCGTCGAGCTGGCGGAGCGTCGTGGTCGCGAGGCGGCTGACCGCGGGCGTCGCACCCAGCCGGGACGCGGCCAGCAGGGTGGACATCACGCCGTCGTGGATCAGTGCGTCGAAGCGTTCCCGTTCGACGGTGCGGGCGCGACGTGCGGCGGCGGCGGACGCCGCAGCGTGGGTGGCATCGGTGGTGGCATCGAGGACCCGGCCGGTGCGTAGCGCCATCACCGCAGCGCCGATGAAGAGCGTGCAGAACATGATGGCGAACGTGATCTCCGGAAGCAGTAGTTCCCGTGGGGCGTCCTCGTGTGCGGCGAAGTTGACGATCTGGACGGCGACGCACCCGATCACCAAGTGCGCGAACATCACCCATGTCGGCCATGTCGACACGACCGCGAGGCTCGCCAGGCCGGGGAAGGTGGCCAACCACAGGAGCTCGCCACTGGGTAGGGGCGGGCCGTTCCAGGCAAGGGGCCAGCTGAACACCGCCAGCAGGAACGCCGTCGCCGCGACCCCGGAGGCGATCCGCATGGGCCGGGTGTCGCGCCGGAACGACAGCGCGCCGGGTAGCAGCCCCGACCCGTACACGCCGGCCACGACCACGGGGGTCCACCAGGCGTCCATCCGCGGCGCCATGGATATCGCGGCAGGCAACAGCAGGATCAGGTAGGCCGCGTAGCCGGCGCTGATCAACCGCGCGACCATCCGCGAGATGTGATCGGAGGACTCGTGGCGCCGACTGTTCGCCGGTGTGGTCACGGGCGGCCGGGGTGCAGCAGCGGTGGTGGCAGCCACCCGTCCTCCACGGCCCGCTTGTAGAGATCGGTTTTGGTGCGGGCGGGCCTGCCTGCCTCGGCGTACTTGGCCCGGATCCTGGCCAGGTAGTCGTTGACGGTGTGCGGGGCGAGGCCGGTCAGGCTGGCGACGCGGGCGGCCTTCTCGCCGGAGGCGTAGAGCGCGAGCACATCTCGTTGGCGAGGGCTCAGGCCGACGTCGTGCAGGCCGGGGTCGCCGTCGATAGCGGCGGCCCATTCGGTGGTCACCACCTGCTCGCCGTTCGCGGCCGCGGTGATCGCGGCGACGACGGTGGCGGTTGGCTCGGACTTGCGCAGCACGCCGAGTACCCCGGCCTTGGCGGCGAGCCGCACCAGGTAGGGATTCTCCGCCCCCGTGAACACGAGAGTCTCGAGTCCGGCGGCCCGTAGCTGCTCGACATTCGACTTGGGGGAGGAGCCGTCGGAGAGTCGAAGATCGAGGATCACCAGATCCAGATCGACTCCGAGCGTGAGCAGTTCGGGCACGGTGGGGGCCGACGCCACGATCACGAGATCCGGTTGGTCGGCCAGCATCGCCTCGAGGCCCATCACGACGGATTCGTGGTCCTCGACTATGCCGACGCGTCGCGGGCCCACTTCGGCCACGGGGAGATGGTCTGCGTTCGACGAATTCTCGGTCAATCTGCTCCTCGCACCGGGGGTTCTCGGCACCGTGCCCATCGCGTTATCGGGCGGGCTGCGGATGACGTTAACAGCCGGCCTCGACGCTCGAGGGCTCGACCGGCATTCACCATTCCATGCGAAGTGTAATTACGTTACGTATTCGATTTGAGGCGCGGTATCCGCCGAATGAGGGACAGTCGATTCAGGGGCATGTGTAACGGATAGTGACTGGTAGGCGATGGATCTGTCCCGCTCTATCGGAAAATGGAATGGCATCTGGACAACCGTTCAAGATCATTTGGGCGATCGACCCGAAACGCCGGAAATTCGATACAGCGTTGTGATAAACACATGCAATCGCAAACCGGTTACCGGAGTCAGGCACCGCCTCACCTGCGAACCGGCCGCGATGTCGAGACCCTCTGAACGAGCACGGATGTCCGAAACCGAGCCCACCCGACCGGGCGCACGTAACCAGATCCGATCACCGACTCTCCCTGACCCCCGACGGGGGTCCGACGAAAGCTGAGCTCTTACATGAACAAGCAGACCAAGGGCGCCATCGCCGCCGGCGCGGCCGCACTCCTCCTCGCCGGTGGCGCGGGCACCATGGCCGCCTGGAACTCCTCGCAGACCGTCGGTGGCGGCGCCGTCAACTCCGGCACCTTGTCGCTGACGCAGACGGGCTCCACGGGATGGACCGAGGGCAACGGCACCGCCATCGCCGACATCTCCCAGTTCAAGGCCGTGCCCGGTGATGTCGTTGTCTACAACGCCAGCTTCAACGTCGGTGCGAAGGGTAAGAACCTGCACGCGACCCTGACGGCCGACCCCGCCACGATCACCGGCGGCGCCGAGCTCCTCGCGGCTCTGGGTCAGGAGACCACCGCGACCATCGGTGCCACACCGCTGGCCGGTGGGGCAATCACCGAGGCCAACGACGGCAGCACGGTCAACGTGAAGGTGAAGTTCACCTTCGACAACGCGACCAGCGGCACCACCGCGCAGGGCCAGAGCGTCAACCTGTCCAACTTCGCCGTCAAGCTGCAGCAGAACTAGCTCCACCTCGCCTGGCCGCCATCCGGCGAGCACCCGCAGGCGTCGGTCGTCGGCCCGGCCCGCTCCCGGGCCGGCGGCCGATGCCGATGCGGGGATCGCGGGTCGGGTGATCAATCGCTTCCCGCGTCGGCATCGCTACGCACACATCGACTTTCGGCGCCGCGGCGCCCGTTGGACTGAGCAGGAAAGGCATATCAATGTCTCGTCATGAGGATTCGAGTTCGGTGTCGGGGCTGGGCGCCCGGGCGCGTTCTGTGATGTCGGGGAGAAAGCCGCGGGCGCTTGCGTCGCTGGGGATCGTGTTGGGTCTCGGTGCGATCGGGACGCTGGCGGCCTGGAGTGACACGGCGACGGCGACCTCGGGTGTGTTCAGCACTGGATCGATCGATCTGCAGCTCAACGGGGATTCCGGGTCGACCGTCGGGTTCACGACCCTGACCAAGACCGGGATGATGCCGGGCAACAGTGTCGCGGCGACGCTGCCGGTGAAGAACAACGGTTCGGGTCCGTTCTCGTACACGATGGCGGCGTCGTCGACGTCCTCGGCATTGGCGCAGTACCTGAAGGTGACGGTGTCCACCGGTACGTCGAACGGTACGGCGTGCAGCGGTGGCACGGTGATCGCGAACAACGTCGCCCTGGTGTCGGGCGGCTCGGCCAACCTGATCGGTACGGGTCGTTCACTGGCCAACGGCGTGAGCGAGACCCTCTGCTTCCAGGTGGTGTTGGACTCGGCGGCGCCGACGGCCGCGCAGAACCAGACGGTCAACACCTCCTTCAACTTCAACGCGACGACGGCCTGAGCGCGCCATGACCGACCACCAGAATCCAGTGGATTCCACGAGTTCTCGCTCCGGGCGTGACATCGCCCTTAACGTGGGCGCCATCGCGGGCCTGATCTGCGTGCTGGCCGCCGCGGCGTCGTTCTTCTTCGGCATCAAGCCGCTGATCTTCCGCTCCGGTTCGATGTCTCCCGAGATCTCCACCGGGGCCCTCGCGCTCTCGAAGCCCGTGGCTGCCTCCGAGCTGAGCGTCGGCGACATCGTCAGTGTCGAGAACGAGCAGGGCACGCGGATCACCCACCGCGTGCACGAGATCGTGTCCTCCGACGGCGACAGCTCTGTGCTGATTCTCAAGGGCGATGCGAACCAGGACGCGGACATCTCCCCGTACACGGTCACCGAGGCCGACCGGGTGTTCTTCAGCCTTCCCGGACTGGGATACGTGGTGGCGTGGCTGTCTTCGCCGATCGCGATCTTCCTCGGTGGCGCTTTTGTTGGCGGCCTGATGGTCATCGCCTTCCGCCCCACCTCGGGTCGCAAGGGCGATGACGACGGGGATGCCGGCACCGGTGGCGCTTCGGCCGAGCAGGACCAGATGGTGCCGGAGCAGGATCAGGTGTCACAGCCGAGTCCGGAGACGCAGGCCGGAACCGTCTCTCCGACACAGCGTTTCGCGGTGCCGGCTCGGTCGCTGATGGCCCTTGGTGCCGCGTCGCTGGCGGTGCTCGGCATGACTCAGGTCGCAGGCACCAGTGCCGCATGGGCCAAGACGTCGGCCGCCACGAGCTCGTTCGGGTCGGCGGTCGACTTCCTGCCCGCTCCGAAGTGGTTGGGCTGCGAGAGCAACAGCAGCTACGTCCGAATGAAGTGGGAGCATCTCGGCCCGGGATACACCTACGACATCAAGTTGTATGACGCGTGGGGCGGCAGCTGGAATCCCACGATTCCGCCGAACAAGGGTGACCAGGTCTACATCGATGTGAACGCGTACAACAACGTGTACGAGACGGCCTCCTCGTCCCATATCGAGGTGAAGGCCGTGCGGAACGGGCAGGTCGGTACCGGCTGGGTCGGCGAGAAGATCTGGGCCTACACGCTCTGGAACATCAAGTGTGACGGCAATCTCTCCAGCGGACCTCAGGCGCTGATGGCTCCCGGTGGGGCCGAGGCGATGATGGCCCGAGCGGCTGCGCCCGAGACAACGACGACGGCGCCGTCGACGACGACCGCCGCGCCGACGACCGCGACGACCGCACCGTCGACGACTGCACCGACCACGACGACCGCACCGTCGACGACTGCACCGACCACGACGACTGCACCGACGACTACGACGACTGTGCCGCCGACCACGACCACGACCGTGCCGACGACTACGACGACCGTGCCGACGACTACGACGACCGCGCCGACCACGACGACCGAACCCCCCGCCGCGGCGGAAGCCGCTGTGGTACAGGAGTCCTCGCCGAAGCTCGGCGGTCTGAATCTGAGCAATCCGTCGCCGTCGGGAACGTACAAGGCCGGAGTGTCCGGTTCGAACGCGGTGGTGACCGATGCCTCGGGCGCCGAGGTGTTCAGCACCCCGGCGGGTGCGAACGCGATGGTGAAGTGGCAGGACGGGACCGATCGGCTGTGGATCATCGACGCCGATGCGCTGTACGTGGTCGACGGTTCGTCGGGCTGGACGAAGACGAAGGTCGACCCGAAGACCGGCGACGTGCCGGCCGCAATCGCGGAACTCGTCAAGTAGCAGCCCGCTTCGGCGCCGAATTATCCAACCCCCGACGGGGTTCCGACGAAAGCTGATCATCAGATGAACAACAAGATGAAGGGCGCGATCGCGGCTGGGGCCGCGACCGTCCTGCTGGCCGGCGGTGCAGGCACTCTGGCGGCGTGGAACTCGGGGGCCAGCATCGGCGGCGGTGGGGTGGGTGCCGGTGCGCTCGCCCTCACTCAGAGCGGCACGCCGAACTGGAAAGACCAGAACGGCGCCGTCTCCATCACCGGTTTCCGAGCGGTGCCGGGTGACGTCGTCACCTATACAGCTAGTTTCACGGTCACCGCACAGGGCACCAACCTTCGGGCGAACCTCGCCGTCGACGGCGCCACCATCACCGGCGACCCGGCGCTCAAGGCCGCGATGACGACCGCCGTCACCGCGACCGTCAACGGGGCACCGCTCCCGTCGGGCGCCGGGGGTGCCGTGATCACGCCCGCGCAAAACGGAAAGGTCGTCGACGTCAAGGTGACCTTCGACTTCGCGCAGGGAACCTCGGGAGTCACGGCACAGACCGCCCAGATCGATCTGTCCAACTTCAACGTCACTCTGAAGCAGGTGTAGGCACCATGTCGAACAAGACTCGTTGGTTGGCGATCGGTGGCGCCGCGGTCGTCGGAGTGGCGCTGATGTCGGCCCAGCAGACCGGCGCGCTGTGGAGTAAGTCCGTGGCCGTGGACGCCGGCTCGATCCATTCGGGCATCCTGGATCTGTCTGTGGGACAGGGTGGTACCACGAACTACCCGTTCTCCGCCCTGGCGGGGGCGAACTTGATGCCGGGCGCGTACGCCCAGGCGCCGGTGACCATTTACAACTCGGGCAACGTGCTGATGAAGTACCGGCTGCAGAATGCCGCACAGTCCAATGCCGCTGTGCCGCTGGAGCTTGCGGTCTCGACGGTGGGCTCCGAGTCCGCGTGTCCCGCGCAGGGTGCCCCTGCGGGTGCGACGCAGCTCTACGCCGGCGCGATGATCGGTGCGCAGGCTCCGGCCGCGCCGGAGTGGCGCACGGTGCAGCCGGGTGCGAGTGAGGTGCTGTGCCTGCGGGGCACGGTGGGGGCCGCCGCGGCTCCGAGCGCGAGCACCACCGCGACGTTCACGTTCGCGGCCGAATCCCGATGAGCCATGCGGTGCACGACGCCGGTCCGGACACCAGCGCGTGGGGTTGGGTCAAGAGCATCGTCTCGTGGCTGCTGCTCCTTGTGCTGGTGGCGATCCTCGCGCTGACGATCGTCATCCCGCGGCTCACCGGGTCGACGCCCTACACCGTGCTCACGGGCTCGATGGTGCCCACCTATCCGCCCGGAACCCTGATCGTGGTGAAGCCTCATGACCCGACCGCACTGACGGCAGGCGACGCGATCACCTTCCAGAAGGAATCGGGGAAACCCGAGGTGGTCACCCATCGCATCACCATGGTGCGCAAGAACTCGCAGGGCGAAACCACCTTCGTCACCCAGGGTGACGCGAACCCATCACCGGACACCAATCCGGTTGTTCCCGAGCAGGTTCGAGGCAAGGTCTGGTACAGCGTGCCCTACATGGGCTACGTCAACAGCCTCATCACCGGCAAGCAGCGCGCGCTGATGATCACGGTTGTGGTCGGCGGGCTGTTCCTCTACGCCGGATGGATGTTCGTCGGCGCGTTCCGGGAACGGTCACGCGACCAGAGCGCGTCTCCTGATCGGAGGTAGTTTCGTCAGCGGGGTGAGCGGGGGTCAGGTCAGTCCCACTGCTCGTCCGCCAGCGAGGCGACCGGCTGAGGCTTGCCGATCAGGGCCAAGGCGATGAAGAAGTTGATCTGGCCGATCGCGATGGTGAGGGTGGCCAGTGCCTTCTCGTCGTAGTGCCTGGCCGCCTCCGCATACAGCTCGTCACTGACGCGCTCCTTGCCCTGCGGGGCGGGCTGGAGGACCGCCTCCACGAGGGCCAGTGCTGCTCGCTCGGCGTCGGTGAAGTACGGGGCGTCCTGCCAGGACGACACGGCCGTGATGCGCTCCTCGGACTCGCCGGCCTTACGGAGGAATCCGGTGTTCAGGATGGTCAGGTAGGTGTTGCCGACGATCTGCCCAGCGCGCAGGTGGACCAGGCTCATCGTGGCGCGGGGGACCGACTGGTTTCCCGTGGCACGGAACAGGGCGGCGCTGATGTCCTTCAGCTCCGGCACGAAATCGCCGGGGTTGGGCATCCGCGAGATGGAGGTGGTGTTCGTCATGGTTGCTGCTCTCTTTCGGTTGGCGTCTACACCTCACTGACGAACGGGGCGGCGGGAGTGTGACAGGGCCGGGAGATCTTTTTTGTTGGGCGCGAGTTCCTGACCGCCGTGGCGGGCACGGTTCACGTGAAGCAGGGGTGTGGCTGCATGGCACAGGGCACCGCGCCGACGCATCCCGTTTCCGGGTGGTCGGGCGGTGCCCGGTGGTTTCGCCTTTCAGGCGGCGAAGGTGAGTTGGTTGCGCCGGTTGTGTGCCGGCATGGGTTGTCGTCGGGGGTCGATCCAGGTGGGTGGGGTGAACCAGGGGTGGCCGTCGGTTTTGCTGATGGTCACGGTCCAGTCGCCGCGGTGGATGGTGGTGTGGTGGAAGCGGCAGAGCAGTACCAGGTTTGACAGGTTGGTGGGTCCGCCGTTGGACCAGTGCTGGATGTGGTGGCCTTCGGTCCAGGCGGCGGGGCGTCCGCAGCCGGGGAAGGCGCAGCCGCAGTCCCGAGCATTGAGGGCGCGGCGAAGCTTGCGGGGTATCAGTCGCGTGGTGCGTCCGACGTCGAGTGGATTGCCGTCGGCGTCCATGGTGATGGGGGTGATGTCGGCGTCGCAGGAGATCTGGGCGGCGAGGTCGAGTGAGATCGGCCCCAACCACGGCATCCAGGCCGGTCCGCGCCGTCGCCCCCGAAGGTGGCGGTGGCGGTCGCGTTCGTGATGGTGGTCGTCGGTGGTGGCGGCGAGGTCGTCGGCGTCGACGAAGACGTTGATGTGGGGTCGTTCGCCGCCTTCGACGGGTGCCTGCCCTGAGTCCAGATAGGTGCGGACGATGTGGGTGAGGGCGTCGGCTCGGCGTTGGGCGGGGGTGCGTTGGTCTTTGCTGGTTTGTCCGTCGCGGTTGTCGGCCCCGGGGCGGGGCTTGGACAGGGCGGAGAGTGCGGTGAGGAGGGCTTCGCCGGAGGCGGCGTCGAGGTGTCCTTTGAGGTGGACGCGGCCGCCGAGTCCGGGTGAGGCGTGGAATTCGTTGAGTTCGGCGTTCTCCGAATCGGGGTTCTTCTTGTCGCCGTTGAGGATCTGATCGAGTGCCTTGGCTCGGCGGGCGAGGGTGGTGGAGTCTTCGGTGCGGGCGGCGTAGAGGAGGTAGCGGGCGCAGGCCTGTGCGCGGGTGGAGTCGGTTCCGACGATGTCGAACACATTCTCACCGTCATCGACACCGCCGCCGTCCGCATCGGTCTCGGTTGCGACGTTGTCGTCGCTGCGGGCTGGGGCGTCGGGGTCGGGGACCTTGTTCAGGAGTTCGATGATCACCCGGATCTGGTCGCAATCGGTGTCGCCGGCATCGAACGCGGCGGCCACCTCCGAATGCTTCGACAGCTCCCGTCCGAGCCGGACGATCTTGTTGGCCTGGCCGGGGGTCATGGTGGCCGCGCCGGCAAGCCAATTGCCGGGCGAAGAGGCCCCGACCTGCTCGGCCACGCACCGCTGATCGACCTGATGCATCAACCGCACCCGTAGCGCCTCGAGCTGCCGCATCCGCAGCGAGAGCTCGGGGATCAGCCTCAGGAGCTCGGTGTCCGCGAGCTGCCACGCGGCCACATCCGGTGGCGCGGTGAGCATCTCGTCGAGATCCATGTTCGAAGCCTAATCGAACATATGTTCTATGGCAAGGGTGTTGCCCGACCGGATTTCCCTTGAACAGTCACGGCGATAGAGCGATGACCGGTAAGCGCAACCATCGGAGCGCACACGAAACGCCCCCCACCTTGACGGTGAGGGGCGTTTTGCGGTGAAGCCCTGGGGCTCGGCCGATTACGAGCCGAAGATGCTGCCCAGATCGCCGAGCGAGCCGGAGGAGGATCCGGCGGAGCCGGTGCCCGGCTCGACCGGGGTGGTGGTGACGGTGACGGTGAGGACCTCGGAGGTGGAGGCGATGAAGCCGTCGGCGCCGTTGTAGACGGCGGTGATGCTGTGCGCGCCCGCGGTGGTGAGGGTCTGCGTCCGCTTCGCGACACCGTTGGTCAGCGGCACCGGGTTACCGATGATGGCGCCGTTGTCCTTGAACTGGACGGTGCCCGTTGCGCCGGCCGGGGCCACGGTCGCGGTCAGCTCGAACGCGGTGGTGGAGTTGGCGGTGGCCGGTCCGGTCAGCGTGGTGGTGGTTGCGACCGCCGCGGCGTCCTGCTCGAAGTCGAGCGCGAAGTCCGGGTTGACCGACTGGTTCTGGGACTCGTTGCCTGCCCCGGCGGGCATGCCGACCACCAGCATCACCTTGGCGGTCTGCCCGGCGCCGAGGTGGGTCGACTGGAGCTCGGTGCCCGGCGCGGCCAGGTTGTTGGTGAGGTCCACGATGGCGCCCGAGGCGTCGTTGACCTCCACGCGCACGTACGCCTGCATGTCCGGGGCGGTCTTAGTCCAGTTCCCGAGGTACACCTGAAGGGTGCCGCCCTGGCTGGTCGGGTTCTTGGCGTAGAAGGTGGTGGTGAGTTCTCCGCCGGGGATCAGCTCGCCCTGGAAGTCGGGGATCAGGGACATGTCGCCCCAGGCCGAGTTGTCCGCGGAGTACTGAAGGGAAGTGGGGTCGGCGTGCGCGGCTGCGGGCATCACCAGTGCACCGAACGCTGCCAGGAACAGTGCAAGTATCGCGCCGCCAAAGGCAGTGGTCAGCCGCTTGAGGCCGCCGGGTGCGCTGATGGTTGTGGTCATGGCGCGGAGCCTAATGTGGCGAGTGACCCAAGCGTTCAGTTTCGGTTAAACAATCTTGTCCGTTGAACGCAGGACAAGTGTGCACGCTGTGGCGCCCCCGGCGGGGTGAATTGCGCACGTGTGCCGAGGGTGTGTTCGGGGGAGTAAGGTATCGGGGTCCGAAAGAGTCGAGGGAAGAGGAGGTGTGGCTTGCCGTGAAGAGCCAACCTCCGAGTACCTACCGAAGTCGCCGCTAGCCCCGTCGGGCACCCTCTGCCCACGCCAGGCGACTTCTCCGATCACACCCGCGCCGCTCCAGTCCGCGGCACGCGCCCGTGCATCCGACTCATGCGAAAGCCGCCCTCATGCGTGAAAAGCGACCCTTCCGTCCGCTGCTTCCCAGCCGATCCGCCAACCCCTCGAGCGATCTGATCGTCCCCGAGCACTCGATGGCACCGCATCCGACGCCGCCCGCCCCTGCCGTGGTGCCGGTGGAGGCAAGCGTGGTCAACAGTGCGGTCTACCGCGACGGCGCCCGGATCGAGACGCCTGCCAGCCTGGCCGAGGCACTGCGCAGCCTGCCGGACGAGTCGTCCATGGCGTGGATCGGGATGTACCGGCCGGACGAGGAGCAGCTGCAGGCTGCAGCCAAGCAGTTCGGGCTGCACGAGCTGGCGGTCGAGGATGCCATCGTCGCGCATCAGCGACCCAAGCTCGAGCGCTACGGCGACACGCTGTTCGTGGTGCTGCGGGCCGCCCGCTACCTGGACGAGACCGAGCGGGTCGACTTCGGCGAACTGCACGTCTTCTGTGGTCCGACGTTCGTGATCACGGTGCGGCACAGCGAATCGCCGGACCTCTCCGCGGTGCGCAGACGAATGGAGAACGACCCGGAGCTGCTCAAGCTCGGTCCGGAGGCGGTGCTCTACGCGATCCTGGACGCGGTGGTCGACGGGTACGCCCCGGTCGTCGCCGGACTGCAGAACGACATCGACGAGATCGAGACCGAGGTCTTCAGCGGCGACCCGAAGGTGTCGCGGCGCATCTACGAACTCTCTCGCGAGGTCATCGAGTTCCAGCGCGCCACCAAGCCGCTGCTCGACATGCTGCGCGGGCTGTCCGCGGGTTTCGAGAAGTACAACACCGACGAGGAACTGCAGAAGTACCTGCGCGATGTCACCGACCACGCCACCACGGTGGTCGAGCGGGCGGATGGGTTCCGGCAGCTGCTCGGCAACATCCTCACGGTGAACGCGACCCTGGTGTCGCAGACCCAGAACGAGGAGATGTCGGCGCTCACCCAGGCCAGCTACGCACAGAACGAGGAGATCAAGAAGGTCTCCGCATGGGCGGCAATCCTGTTCGCCCCCACGCTGATCGGCACCGTCTACGGTATGAACTTCGACAGCATGCCGGAACTGCACTGGGTGGGCGGCTACCCGATGGCGCTGCTGATGATGGCGCTCACATGTATCACCCTGTACACGATCTTCAAACGCCGCGGCTGGCTCTAGGGAGCGGCTACAGGTCGTCGGTGCAGACGGCGAACCTGCGCTCGTCGTAGACGAATCCGCTGGGGGTGGAGCACTTCTCGACGTCCGTGACGTCGGTGATGATCTCCGCCACCCGGACGCCCTCGCGGGTGGGGGTCGCACAGTCGATGTGGATGGGCTGATCGTCGGCCAGATCCATGCACCCGCCGACCACCCAGTCGATGTCGAGGCAGAGTGCGCCCTGCTCGTCGCCCATCAGGGTCTCGTAGTAGTAGGAATCGGCATCGCTCACGCACTGCGCGTTGGTCGGCGCCTTACCGATCACCTTGTAGTTCGCCGGGGCGCTGCCGCAGGGGGCCTTCGCCACGTTCGCATCGTCGACCGTGCCGGTCAGCTCGACGCACTCGCCGATCTCGACGTCGATCTCGACGGTGCCCCCTGCGTCCGCCTCCGGTACATCAGGCAACAGGGTGTCGGCCACGACGCCGCCGGCCTCGGGCACCGCCCGGCCGGTGATGTCGCTGCCGCAGGCGCCGAGCGTGAGGGCGGCGAGCATCAGGCTCGCGGCGGCGAGTCCACGCTGGAGGCGGTTGAGCGTCATTGTGCAATTGAATCACCCGGCCCCGACCCGGCCGCCGCTCGTCCTGTCCGCACCGGGAAACCCCTCCCGTCGACGGCGGGGCCGCCATACGCTGGTCGGGGAGTTTCCGTCACCGACGAGTGAGGAAGACCGATGAGCGATCACGTCTACAGCGTCACCGAGGTCGTTGGTTCCTCGAGCAAGGGGATCGACGACGCCATCGCGCAGGCGGTGGCCCGGGCGAGTACGACCGTCCGCAATCTCGAGTGGTTCGAGGTGGTGGGCACCAGGGGACACATCCAGGACGGCGCCATCGGGCACGTCCAGGTGACCCTCAAACTGGGGTTCAGGCTCGACGCCGAATGAGCGGGTTCCCGCGCGCCGACCGATGAGTTCCGGCTCCCCGCGTGGTCATAGTTACGGCAACGCCGACCACGGCGGTGCCGTGACTTGATGCAGAGGGAGGCCGGCGGTGGCGGGCTATGGGCGACTGGGGGACCTGAACACCTGGTACGACGAGCACGGCGAGGGCGATCCGCTCGTGTTGCTGCACCCGGGCGGCGTCGACGCGCGCGCCTTCGGGCCGAACATCGACGGGTTGGCCCGCCGGTTTCGGCTGTTCACCCCCGAGCGTCGCGGTCACGGACACACGCCGGACACGCCTGGTCCCATCACCTTCGACCTGATGGCCCTGGACACCATCGCGTTCCTCGAATCGGTCCCACGCGCGCCTGTCCATCTGCTCGGGTGCAGTGACGGTGCCACCGTGGCACTGCTGGTGGCCCTGCGCAGGCCCGACCTGGTCCGGCGGCTGGTCTGCGTCGCGGGCGTCTTTCACCGGGACGGCTGGGAACCGGGGGTCGTGGATACCGACCAGCCGTCGCCTGCCTTCCTCGCGGACATGTACGCCGAGGTGTCACCGGACGGTGCCGGGCACCACCCGGTCGTGGTCGCGAAGCTGAGCCGGCTGCACCTCGAGGAGCCGACGCTGACCGTGGACGACCTGCGACGGGCCACCGGCCGGACGCTGGTGATGGTCGGTGACGACGACGAGGTGACCCTCGAGCACACGCTCGAGCTGTACCGCGGCCTGCCGAATGCCGAGCTCGCGGTGGTACCGGGTACCTCGCACGGCCTGCTGGTGGAGAAGCCCGAACTCTGCAACCGGATCATCCTGGAATTCCTGACCACCGAACCGGTGCCGACGATGGCGCCGATCCGACGGGAGCGCGGCGCGTGACCGCGCCTACTGGAGGATCGGCGGCGGCCAGGGCGCGTTCCCTCGCCAATACCGGCCCGGTGCGCAAGTATGGGTGCGTGGAGCTGCCGCTGACACCGCCCCTGCAACCGATGCTGGCGAAGGCCGCGCCCGCGGTCCCGACTCAGCCCGACGGCGAGGAGCCGGTGTGGTCGTACGAGCCGAAATGGGACGGATTCCGCGCCATCGTCTTTCGTGACGGTGACGAGGTGGTCCTGAGCTCCCGGAGCGGAAAGGACCTGGGCCGCTACTTTCCCGAGATGATCGCGGCGGTGCGGGCCGAGCTACCCGTCCGTTGTGTGCTCGATGGTGAGCTGGTGGTGCCGCGCGAGATCGATGGCCGCACCCGGCTGGACTGGGAGGCGTTGTCGGAGCGGATCCATCCGGCCGAGAGTCGGGTCACCCTGCTGGCCGAGCGGACTCCGTCGCAGCTGATCGGATTCGACATGCTCGCGCTGGGGGACGAGGACCTGACGAAGCGGCCGTTCGGCGAGCGTCGCGACATCCTGCTCGACCATGTCGGCGGCGGCCCGTCCTGCCACGTCACGACCGCCACCACCGACGCCGCGCTCGCCCAGGAGTGGTTCCACGCCTTCGAGGGCGCCGGGCTCGACGGAGTGGTCGCGAAGAAGCTTGCGGGGCACTATCTTCCGAACAAGCGCGAGATGATCAAGGTGAAGCACGCCCGGACCGCGGACTGTGTGGTGATCGGCTATCGGCCACACAAGAGCCAGCCAGGTATCGGATCCATGCTGCTCGGCCTCTACAACGGCGACGAGCTGCACATGATCGGAGGGGCCTCCGCGTTCACCGCGGCCAAGCGGATCGAGATGCTCGAGTTGCTGCAGCCCTACCGCGAGGGTGAGGACGTGGTGTACGACGGCGAGGCCAGCCGGTGGTCGGCGGGCAAGGATCGCCAATGGGTACCACTGCGTCCGGAGCTGGTGGTGGAGGTGGCGTACGACCAGATGGAGGGGGATCGATTGCGGCACGCCGCGCGGTTCCTGCGATGGCGGCCCGACCGCGAGGCGCGTGAATGCACCTACGAGCAACTGGAGGTCCCGGTGCGTTACGACCTGAGTGATGTGTTGGCGGGGGAGGACTGATGGCGGCAAAGGCACCGGCCATGGAACTCGACGTGGACGGCGTCGCGGTCCGGCTCTCGAGTCCCGACAAGATCTACTTCCCGCAGCTCGGCGCGGAGGGCGGCAGCAAGCGTGATCTGGTCGAGTACTACCGGACCATCGCGCTCTTCGACGGCGGACGGTCCGGGATCATGACCGCCCTCCGGGACAGGCCAACGCACCTGCAGCGCTTCCCGGACGGTATCGAGGGCGAGGAGATCTACCAGAAGCGACTGCCCGCCAAGCGGCCCGAGTATCTGGACACCTGCACGGTCACCAACCCCAACGGCCGCACGGCCGACGCGCTGCGGGTGCGGCACGCCGCCGACATCGTCTGGGCTGCGCAGATGGGCAATGTCACCTTCCATCCGTGGCCGGTGCGGAGTGCCGACCCCGACCGGCCCGACGAGCTGCGCATCGATCTGGATCCGCAGCCGGGCACTGGGTTCGAGGAGGCCAGGGCCGTGGCGGTGGATGTCCTCGCACCGCTGCTCGAGGACCTGGGGCTGGTCGGGTTCCCGAAGACCTCCGGCGGCCGCGGGGTCCACGTGTACGTCCGGATCGAACCGCGTTGGGACTTCATCGAGGTGCGCCGCGCGGCCATCGCGGTGGCCAGGGAGATCGAGCGCCGCGACCCGACGCGCGTGACCACCGCGTGGTGGAAAGAGGAACGCGGCGAACGGATCTTCATCGACTTCAACCAGACGGCCAGGGACAAGACCGTGGCGTCGGCCTACTCGGTCCGCAAGACCCCGCGGGCGACGGTGTCGACCCCGGTCACCTGGGCGGAACTGCCGGACGTCGAGCCGGACGACTTCACCATCGCCACCGTGCCCGAGTTGGTGGCCAGACGCGGCGACCCGGCCGCCCGGATCGATGACATCGCCTACTCGCTGGACGCGCTGCTGGAAATGGCGGAGCGGGATGCGGCGAACGGGTTGGGCGACATGCCGTATCCGCCGCAGTACCCGAAGATGCCGGGCGAACCGAAGCGGGTGCAGCCGTCGCGGAATACCGACTTGACCAGGAATAAGAACGAAAGGTGAGCACCTTAGCCCACTAGCACAATGCTCGCTCACCAGATAACCTGAAGGGGTGGGTGAGTCTCTCGTATCCCTCCAGCAGTCCTTCAACCGCTCCTTGCGTGTGGAGGGCAAGGCCCCGCGCACGATCGAGCTATATGGCATGAGTGTGGAGTTCCTGGCCGCCTGGCTGACCTCGCAGGGCAAGCCCGCAGACGTCGACAGCCTGACCCGAGATAGCGTGCTCGGGTGGCTCGACCACCTGCGCGCCAAGGGCCTGGCCGACGGCACGGTCAGAACGAGGTGGCGCGGGCTGCGGCGCTTCACCGGCTGGTGCCTTGCCGAGGAGATCATCGACGCCGACCCGCTGGCGGGAATCACGGTCAAGAACCCCGCGCCGCCCTCGGTGCCCGTCCTGACCGACGAGGATCTGAGGAAGTTGATCGCCACGTGCAAGCCCAAGTCATTCCAGAACCGCCGTGACGAGGCGCTGATCCGGCTGCTGCTCGACTGCGGGCTCCGGGTATCGGAGCTGACAGGGATCACCCTCGACAAGCTCGACCTCAATGCCGCGACCGTACTGGTCGAAGGGAAAGGCTCGAAGATCCGGGCCGCCTACTTTGGCGACAAGACCGGGGAGGCCCTCGACCGCTACCTGCGCGAGCGGGCCAAGCATCGCCACGCCCAGGCGGCGGGCCTATTCCTCGGTGAGCGGGGAGCGCTCACACCGGACGGTGTGCGCGAGGTACTCAAGGTCCGGGCAGCGGCCGCAGGACTCGAAGGCAAGCTGAACCCACACCGGTTCCGTCACACCTTCGCGCACGACTTCTTGATGGCGGGCGGACAGGAGCGCGACCTCAAGCGCCTCGCGGGGTGGACCTCCGATGCGATGCTCGAACGGTACGGGGCAAGCGCTGCCGACGTCCGGGCGCGTGAGGCTGCGATCCGATTGAAGCGGGGGGACCGGATATGACCGATGACTTCCTGTTCGCGCCGATGCCGTGGCGGGTGCTGTCCCTCCGGTGCAGCCGGTGTCGTCGCGTGGCGGCGCACTTCATCGCAGACCCCGAACTGGTCACTGTCGACCAGATTGTGGCCGGTGGCCGGTGGTACACGGGGCGGGTCAGGAACCCGTGCAGGTGTGATCCGCCGCCCGCGTGGCCGGACCCGTCGACCTGCCGGGTCGAGATCGCCCGGGCTGTCCGGCAGGGGTTGGGGACCGTTGAAGACCGCGGCAAGTCGATCACTGTGCATCGTTGACGCCGGACAGCACTGACGCCTACACTGCTCGACAGCATTCTTCAAGCCTCCACGAAGCCGATTCTTCGGCGACGGGCTGCGCGCGGCAGCGAACCTCAGGGGTAAGGCGCTCTGAATCCCGAAAAGGATTCTGCCGTGTCCACCCCACAGTCCGAGCGCACCATGCGCGCACAGATCGCCGCCCACCAGTCTTGGGCCAACACCACCGATCGTTCCGCCCGCACCGCCAACGCCCGCAAAGCCATGCTCGACAAGTTCGAGCGCGAGGTGGACCCCGAGGGAGTCCTGACCCCCGCCGAGCGGGCCGTGCGCGCCGAACACGCCAGAAAGGCCTACTACACCCGGCTGGCGCTGAAGTCGGCGCAGTCCCGACGCAAGGCCGCTGAGGCATGGGCAGCGATCCCCGTCCTCGAATCTGCAGCCACCGAGGACGGCAACCGATGAACCACTTCAGGCAGACCAGCGCAACCCCCGAGCAGTTCACCGACGCCGCCGTCAACGGGTGTCCGGACTGCTACGCACGCACCACAATTCGTGTGATCGCATCCAAGATCCTGGCCGTCGAGGTCGAGCACGATCCGTCCTGCCCGTGGTATGCACAGCAGTACGGCAACCGTGCTCAGCGTCGCAGCAAGGGGCGCAAGTGCTGAGCGCGGAGCAGCAGGCACGAGCAGTCGAGATCCTGAACGAGGACTACGGTACCGATCCCGGCGTCGACGAGGCATTCCGGTTCGCCGAGGTCCTCAACGACCCGGAGAACAGGCCGATCGTCGGGCAGCTCAAAACGCTCCGCGCGCGCGACGTGTACGCGACGATCAAGAAGGACACGACCGAGGCCGCGCTTCCGATCACCGACCGGGTCCTCACCGTGGGCGACCTCGGCACCCTGCCTGCCGTGGAACCGCTCGTCGACGGAATCCTGTACCGCGACACGCTCGCCCAGGTGTCCGGCGAGGCCGGGTGCTACAAGTCCTTCCTCACCGTCGGGATGGTGTGCGCGCTGGCCACCGGGCAGACCTCGTTTGAGGGGTACCGGATACCCCGGCGGGCGAAGGTGCTGTACGTCGCCGCGGAGGGGGTCACCGGGCTGCTGGTGCGGATCATGGCGTGGTGCGAGCTGACCAACGTCGACCACGCACTGCTGGACGGCTGGCTGTACCTGCTGCCCGACCCGGTCCAGCTCGGGGATAGGGCCGCGATGGACCAACTCGTGGAATACGCCCGGGGTCTCGGGCTCGATCTGGTGGTGCTCGACACGCGAGCGCGGTGCACGGTGGGGATGGAGGAGAACAGCGCCACCGACCAGGGCCGTGCGATCCACGAGGCGGAACGGCTCCAGCGCGAGGCCCAGTGCGCCGTGCTGGCCGTCCACCACAGCAGCCGGGCCGGTACCGCCGGACGCGGATCCAACGCGTGGGACGGGGCCGTCTGGACGGATCTGAGGATGACCGGCGCGGACAACGTGGCGAAGCTCCACTGCGCCAAGCACAAGGATGTGCCCGCCGGATGCGATCACCTGTTCCGACTGGTCCCGCACACGGTGAAAGCCCAGCTCATGCCCGGTTTCTCGGAGGCTCAAAGGTCGACGCTCGTAATTTCCGGCGCATCGTCGGAAATTGGCCGATCTTCCGACCCCGGATCGGAAGAAATCGTGGCCGGAATCTGGCGGAAGTTCGCGCTCGTCGAAGCCCTGTCCACGGCCAAGGCGTACAAGCTTCACGAGGGTGAGGTCGAGGGCCGCAAGGTGTCTCAGACGACCTTCTACGCGATCACAACAAAGCTGGTCAGAGACGGTTTCCTGCAAAACATGGGCAGAGGATCAAGGTGCATCTACAAGGTGTCAGACAGCGCGCTGATGTAGCCCGTCCAGGGCACGAAGGCGAGATCGGAAATGTCCGGAATTACACCGGAAACGTCCAATTTCCGGAGGCTCTCTCTCCCTTAGGGAGAGCCGATCGGAAGAACTTCAGAAGAAGAGAGATCCAGATGACCGACCGACGAGGGTTCCTGTCGATGAGCAACGAGGACTACCAGCAGGCGCTGAGGGCGCAGAAGGAAACCGATCGACTCGCGCGCAGCGGACACCAGCGGGCCGAGCGGCACACGGCCGAACTCACCGAACTGGGCGGGCTAACCGAGCGTCCGTGGCCCGGCTCCGAACGGACCCACGTACCCGAGTGCTACTGGCCCGCGTACCTCGACGACCTCGACGCGATCTGCAGCGGAGGACAACCCACGAGGATGGCCGCTGAGCGCCACGGAGAGCGCCCAACGGCCGTACCCGCGCACAATCCGGTCGACCCGGCCGGCTCGGACCACCGAGGCCCGTTGAGCGGAGGTGCCCGATGACCGAACGGCTGAGCAGGTTCCTCGCCGGTCTCGGTCCGCTCGACCGACAGGTGATCGAGGTGGCCCGCGTCTACTTCGCCGACAACGCCCAGCTCGTGCGGGACTACGCCCGAGGCGCGCCCGACAAGCACGCGGAACTCCTGGACGGGCTCGGCAGGGTCCTCGGGCACCCGGACACCGACACCGACAAGGTCTTCGGCGAGCTGGTCACCGAGATTCCCTATGCACCGGAGAACATGCTCCAGTACATGTTGGAGACGCTCGACATGTGGCCCGGACTTCCGCCGCTGTTGCTCTCGAACGGCGGAGTCGACTACTACTGGCTGGACTTCGCGCGCGAGATCAAGGCCGTGCTGCTGGCCGAGTGCGTAGGCGCCGTAGACGCGCGGTGGCACGAGGTGTTCCACGGCAAGGTCGCAAAGGTGCAGCAACAAGCGTTGGCCGAGCTGGCTCGTCGCGACCCTGAGAAGCTGGCTCGCATCGCCGACCAGCCCTCCACGGTGCACCCCGAGGGCAAGCTGGTCCGGTTCACCAAGGGCGGTGAGGACATCGCGATCGTTCCGCACGGGTGGCTGTGCGATCCACTGGACTTCAGCTGGAACGGCGGCTGGATGGAGACACCAGACGATCCGGGCGGACTCGGCTGAGCAGCGCCCGGCGACGTGACACCAGGTACCGGTAAGGGGTAAAGTCGAGGGGCACTCGGTGGCCGGGTCTTCAGAAATGTTCAGCCCGGTCACCGACTGCCAACCAGATTCGCTCGGTAGACAGACGACCGCCGACGCCGTCGCAGGCACGACATCGGCACCGCCATCCCACCATGCGCAGTCGAGACACCGAAAACCGCTTCCCCGCACGCGGTTTCAGATACTCCTGCAACAAAGATGGTGAACACACATGGCACAGATCCTCACGCGCACAGCGGACCTCAGCGCAGGCACCGGCAGAGAGTTGTACGGCATCGCCGTGCCTTTCGGGCAGATAGCCGAAGTACGAGACGGATTCGGACAGAGCTACAGGGAGTCGTTCGCACCTGGCTCGATGACGAGGACCCTGCAAGAGCGCTCGGCGAAGCTTCGCCTCTATGTCGGCCACGATACGCGCAAGATGCCGGTGGCCGTCCTCAGCAATGCCGAGGAGCGCGCCGACGGACTCCACGTGAGCTTCGAGCTGGCCAAGACGGCTGCCGCCGACGAGGTGCTGGAGCTGGCCCGCGCTGGCGCAGTGGACTTCTCGGTCGGGTTCTCTCCGGTGCGGCAACGCAACGACAACGGCGTCACCGTCCGCACCGAGGTGATCCTCAGGGAGATCAGCGTCGTGGGCATGCCCGCGTACCCCGGAGCCACCGTGCAAGGCGTCCGCTCCGCACAAAACAATCCAACCCTCTCGGTCGCCGAGGCACGTAACCGCCTTGCGCTGATCGCGTTGTACTGACAAGGACATCCACATGATCAACAAGCAAGAGCAGGAGATGCACAACCGCATCGCTGCACTGAAGACCGAGGCCGAGGAGATGCTCAATCGCTCGGCGGGGGACTATCTCGACGCCGAGCAGCAGACCCGATTCGACGCGATCACCACAGAGATCACCGGTCTCGTCAAAGGGATCGAGAACCACAGGGAACTCATGGCTCTCGTGGAGCGTGGCAGCGTCGAGCGCAGCAGCTCGTTCAACGTCCCCGGCAAGGACACCCGACCGGCGCTAGCGGGCAAGGCGATCCTGACCAGAGACCAGTCGATGCAAGCGTGGTCCCGCGACAACGGGCACACCACCGACACGTCCAGCGACGACGGCGACTTCGGCCGCTACCTGCGGGGCGTGGTCACGGGCAAGTGGGACGGCTCCGAGTACGAGCGCTCGCTGTCGGAGGGCACGGGCTCGGCGGGCGGCTTCCTGGTGCCGACCCCGCTGAGCACCAAGGTGATCGACCTGGCGCGTAACCAGGCCGTCGTGTTCCGAGCCGGAGCGATCACCGTGCCGATGCAGAGCCAGACTCTGAAGATGCCACGGCTGATCGGCGAGAGCGCTCCCAGCTGGAGGAATGAGGGTGCGGCGCTGACCGCCAACGACCTCAGCTTCGACACGGTGACCTTCACCGCGAAGTCGCTCGACCGTCTCGTGATCATGTCCAACGAGCTGTTCCAGGATTCCGATCCCAGTGCCGCAGGCGTGATTTCAAATAGCTTCGCCCGGCAGATCGCCGTCGAGCTGGACCGGGCGGCCCTGCGAGGTAGCGGCACCTCCCCGGAACCGCGTGGCGTGCTCAACACCAGCGGCATCACGTCGACGAGCCACGGAGCCAACGGCACGGCCATCGCCAACTACGACTGGTTCCTGAACGCCGTCGGGGCCGTGAGGGGATTCAACTGGGAGCCGAACTCCCACATCGTGGCGCCGCGCATCGTCAACGAACTCGCCGTGCTGAAGGACTCGCAGCTGCGCTACTTGGAACCACCGGCTAGTCAGCTGCCGAGCCTCGTCAGCTCCCAGGTGCCGATCAACCTCACCGTGGGGACCTCGGGCAACACCAGCGAGATCTACACCGGACAGTGGGACCAGCTCGCTATCGGCATCCGCAGCGGCTTCACCATCCGGTTCCTCAGCGAGAGGTACGCGGACACCGGCTCCGTAGCGTTCATAGCCAACCTGCGGGCCGATGTACAGGTGCTGCAGCCCAAGGCGTTCGCCGTCGACCTGGGAGTCATCTGATGAGCGGCATCGAGGTCTTCAAGCTGGTCCGCGAGTACAACGCGGCAGCCGAGAAGATCGACGAACAGATCTTCGGTGACGCGCTCGACCCGAAGCTGCGCGAGGACATCCCGCTGGTCACCTGGCGGGCACTGCCGAACGCGTAGCAACACAGATCAACCGGGGGCACCGCGCGGCTCCCGGTATTGGTGGGAAGCGCTGGCTTTCGAGCACCTTTCACAGCGCGGGCCGGAGTGATTGGCGTCCAACCGGCCACCACCAAGGTTCCGGTTCGTCGCCGGAAATCGGGAAGCGGGACGGCGGACAAAGGGTTCGGTCCTCCTCGTGCCGGACCTGGTCCCGGTCCGCCGTTCCACCTCCACCCGACAACCGAAGAAGACCAACCATGCGATGCACGAGCGCACACCAGCCGCCGGGACTGTACGCATTGGAGGGCCAGCCGCGTATCCTGCAGTGCCGCAAAGAGATCGGACACGACGGGATGCACCTCGACTGGCTGGGTACTCTCCGCGCAGGCATCCTGCCCGAACGGTACTGCTGGCTGTAGAACCGAACGTGTGACGCAATACAACACGAACACGAAGGCAACCCATGCAAGGTGACCCACGACAGACACAGCAGTGGCGCAAGATCCACGTACGACAGACACAACCTCCCGTATGCCACATCTGCGGTGGCGCACCTTCACCACACCGACAGGATGAGCTACCACAGACCACGTCATCCGGGTAGCCAACGGCGGCAACCCTTTCGACCCGACCAACTGCGCTCCAGCCCACAGATCCTGCAACGCCAGCAAGGCAGCACGCGAGTCGTCGAGCCCGATCGCCCACAGCCGTGTCGTCAGGTCGCGTGACTGGTAATCGCCGTCCGAGATAAGAAGTGCTGGCTCAAAGGTTCGCCAGATGTGCCGACACCCACAAAAGCCGCGATCGTTTGGGCCTACGTGCACTGCAGCGAAAGTCAGGCTCATGTCAAAAGTGACATGACGGACAAGCAGTACCACCGCCCCGAGACGTTCAAGGACACGTTCGCGCCATTCTTTTTACCTGCGCCGAATCCATTCTTGGAGCGGACGCCGATGCCATTCTTTGGAGGGTAGTTCGGGCGCGGTGGAGGTCCCGGAGCGGGCATGGGGGGGGGTACTTCGAGCCCTTTTCCCGAAAACAGACCGACTTACCCGGTCGCGGTCGTTCCCCTCCCCGGTTGAGATTTTCCGATTGATCATGCCCCGAGGCTCGGCGACCCTGTTTGGAAGAGTTCCAGAAGAAGGGTCCTGACCTGCGGATTTAGGGAAAACTTTGGTACAAATCGGGTTGCCCCGCTAGCGGTAGAATGAAGCTGTCGGGGAGACAAGGAGGACCATCATGTGGGGATCTTTGGGATCGTTGGATTTCGGCCTGATGGCTAACGCAGCGATTCAGTTGTGGCACCTGTTCCTGCTGTCCATCGGTGCGGGGGTATTCATCTCTTGAATCGACCGCATTGAGGCGCGCGCCGGAGATTCGATCTAGCGCGCCGTGGGAAGCATGCGCGGCCGGGACTCCCCGCTGTCGCGTAGTGCACGGTTATATGTGGCTATCGCGTCAGTTCTTCCTCAGGTCGACGTTTGTTCGGTGTTCGCGAATCATTGTGCGACTCTTTTTTGGGTATTTGAGAAATGGCTTGTATCGATGCGCGTATCCAGAAATCGCTGTGCCACTTTTGATCCGGTCGTGTGCTTGTGGTGTGAACTTCCAGACCAAGCATCCATGTGCTTCGATCCGTACCGGTAATTCTGGCCCGTCGACTTCGACGCCGCGTTCTTTCTCGCGCTCGTGCGCTACGTCGATAGTGATGGAGTGGTCAGCGGTCCGGATTCCGACGTTTGCGATTGTCGTGGCTTCGGCTCCGCTGTTGATCACCACGAGCCGATAGGTGTCCTGGGGAGAGGTTGTCGGTGTCACAACGACGCTCTGATTCATTACCACTGAGACGCGCGGCCAGCGTATCCAGGTATTCACCACGTTGTACAGCAACGCGACGATCGAGATGATAAGGGCTGCACCGGCGGTCGTGAGGGTCATGCCTGGAACACTAGCGCCGCCTGACTTGTTAATGCCTGGTGGTCACGATCCCTCACGGATTCGGCGGCTCCGGTGGTGCTGTGATGTGCGCACGATGCTTGCGAAGCAATGTCTCGCGCCGTTGCCGCAAAAGCGTTAGATCGTCCTCCGCGTCAGACTCGACCTGTTGCTTCGCTCGGCGCTGTTTGAGCGCGACCGCAACCCGGATCGGCGCCGTTCGCTCCCTGAGGTCATGGGCTCGTTCGGCGGCGGTATCGTCGTGCAGCAGGGAGGCGGCGGCACGGTCAAGGTCGATCAACGCCTGTTCGTATGCGAGGCGCAGTACTGACTGTTCGTCGCGGTACCGCGCCATACCACCCTCAATCAGCTGGAGTGGGAGCCGCAAAAAGATCCGGTACTCGAACCTCGCAAAAGCCTCCGCAGTGCCATTGGCCATCTCCCGAGCTTAACGTGAATGCTGTGGATAGCGCCGTGAGAAATTGGTCGATCGACCGCAACAACCACAAAACGTGGCTGCACAGACCGGCACACGGCGGACCTACTCTTGTGGGCGATCGCGCACAAATTTTTGCCGCCAATTTGGACCTTGACTTGGTAGTCAAACATGGTGAATAACAATAGGATTGGCTCTTTCGTTGAATGCCCGATTGGCGGAGAATGGAGCGTGAAGGAGGCTGAAATGTGTGCCCCGATGACAGCAGAACATCGTCGAGGCCGTCGGCCGCCTGGAACACTACGCTCCGAAAAAGCGCGAGGGCGGAGCGCGCAGCCGTCCAAGCGCCCCTCTGCTGTGTCCCGTGGTCAATCTGGCGGACAACCTATCGCGAGGGAGGCGACACCCCGATGAACGCCGACGAGATTCGGGCGATCCACGAGTATGTGGAGCGGTACTACCGAGACGTACTTGGCCCACCGCCCGATCACATCATCAACCAACTCGCGGCCCGCTACCGGACCCAGGATTGGCCCGGCTGAGCCGTGAGCACGCATCGGAATGCGGTCACCGCCGGAATCGCTACGAGGTCGGCAGTGCGGACGACCCACCTGGACTTACTGTCCGTCGATCGCCTCGGAGATCACGAGGTCCGGCACCCCGGCGCACTGCGCGACGAGAAGTGCGTTCATTAGTTCGCTGGAGAGTTGCCGGTACGTTTGCGGCCATTCGGACACCTCGTCGCTGAGGTTCGGTTCTTTGCGCATGGGCCGGTGGCGGTCAGCGCGCACAAACTCGCGAATCGGTCCGAGGGCATCGCGTAGGCGGTCTAGGGCAACCTGTTGGATTGGTGTCAGCATAGAAACATCACCTCCGATGTATGTATCGGTGGGGCTGCGACGTATGTGACGGGCTGGCGGGCGAACAACCGGCCGACCTTTGCGGGGGCCTGGGCAAGTAGTGTGGAGTGGTCTACGTCACAAAGGGGGTGCGTTATGGAGGAAGCGCTGTGGGGCTATATCCCGGAGCAGCTCGAACCCCGTCGGTTCCGAATCCGTCGTGCCAACGACGAAGTCATCGAGGCGATGGCAATAGGGAGATGGGACAGGCTGGAGACGCGGCGCGGGCCCAGGCGGCTGGAGGGCCTCATCCTCCGGCTCCCGGACGGCAAGGAAATCGCGCTGATTGAGCTGCTCCGCAGTTGGGGTGACGAACCGGTCGAATTTCTCGATGCCGGACCCTGGCTCGAACACTGACGGGACTTCTTTGGGGATCGAAACCCCGGATTGAGGCTTCCGGAACACATGATTGTGCTGAATGGTGACTTCGGGATCGTCTTGGGTGTGCAGCTTGATCAAGCCGTGTGAGACGTAGTGCTCGCCGGAGATCTTCGTCGAGCAACCACCGTATAGGTGCTCGCACAGCACTTGGGATTCCTGAAGTCGGTCTCGCCGGTCGCCTGCGCAAGTCTTGTGGCGGTGGTCTACCTGCCGGGCGTTTCGCCCGATAACCTGCGGCACAACGCTTCTCGGCGTGCAGGGTTTCTCCTGGTCAGCACAGCGCTTAACGGGTAGGCACCCCGAAGATGCCGGGCGAACCGAAGCGGGTGCAGCCGAGCAAGGACAGGGACCGGAAATAGCGTCACGCCCGCGCCCCCGACGGATCCGGCGTGAATCGTCGAGAGACTTCGAGGTCGAGGTACTAGGCTCCGAATCAGCTGTTCAGGCACGCACGAGCATCGGAGGATGCGATGACGGAGAACCCTATCGTTGACAGCAACGAGGCAATGCTGCAGATCGGCAAGGACATCTGGTGGCTGCTGCTGATCCGCGGCATCTTCGCCGTCATCTTCGGCATCGTTGCGCTGGTCTGGCCTGGCGTCACCGTGTGGGCGATGGTGGTCGTCTTCGGCGTGTACGCGATCGTCGACGGCCTCGTCGAGGTGGTCCGGTCGATCCAGGCGCGCAAGATCGTCACCGGCTGGGTGTGGTGGCTGATCGGCGGCATCGTGTCCGTGCTCGCCGGCATCGTGGCCTTCGCGTGGCCTGAGGTCACCGTGCTCGTGGCCGTTTACGTGATCGGATTCTGGGCGATCCTGGTCGGCATCCTCGAGATCATGGGCTCGTTCAAGGTGAAATCCGTCGGCGGACAGTGGGTGTGGCTCCTGATTGCCGGCATCCTCGCGGTCCTGTTCGGGTTGCTGCTGGTCATCTTCCCGGTCGAGGGCGTCAGTAGCCTCGTCTGGCTGGTCGGCTTCTTCGCCATCATCTTCGGAATCGTGTTCGTGGCCGGGGCATTCCAGCTCCGCTCCGCCGCCAAGCGTGCGGGAGTGGTCTGACCGGCATGAGTAGGCGTGGCGGTCGCTCCCGCCTGCCCGCGGGCGGCGGGAGCGCACCGACCGAGATGCACGTCGACGCACAATTCCTGCCGTTGGCCGATCGGTTCTTCGCGATGTACCGGCAGCCGAACAACGGCGGCGGAGCCCTGACCGCCTACGTGAACGGCGAACTGGTGCTCGACATCTGGGCGGGTTGGGCGGACCGCGACCGACGCTGGCGGCGCGACACCGTCGCGTTGTCCTTCTCCACTGGCAAGGGCGTGGCCAGCACGGTGCTGCACCGGCTGGCCGACCGCGGTGTCGTCGACTACGACGAACCGGTGGCGACCTACTGGCCGGAGTTCGCCTCGGCGGGCAAGGAGCGGATCACGATCCGGGACATGCTCACCCACCGGGCGGGCCTGCACCGGATCCGGGGGCTGGTGCCGGGCAAGACCGGGCTCCTCGACTACGACCGTGTGGTCGCCGCGCTCGCCGCGGCGCGGCCGGACCCGCGCCGGCTCAGCGGCCCCGGGTACCACGCGGTCACGTACGGGTGGATCGTCGCGGAGACGGTGGCGCGGGCGACCGGACGTGGCTTCACCGATGTGGTGCGTACCGAGATCGCGGAGCCGCTCGGCGTCGAGGAGTTCTGGTACCGGGTACCGCCCGAGCATCGGCACCGGATCGCGAAGCTGTTCCCGCACCTCAGCCCCGGCGCAGTGTCCTGGGGCATGGCCTCCTCGGTGATGACGCGGCTGCGCCCGTTCAACGGGCTCGCGGAGGCAGGCATGCCGGAGGGGTTCGATGAGCTGGTCCGCGACCCGATAGTGCACGACGCGGTGATGCCGGGCTGGAACGGCGTGTTCACCTCGCGTGCACTCGCGAAGATGTATGCGGCGATCGCGAACGACGGCGTCATCGACGGCAGGCGCTTCCTTTCCTCCGACACCATCGAGCGGATGGGCGAGGTGCAGACCTTCGGACGCGACTATGTCCTCGGCGCCCGGGTGAACTGGCGGCTCGGCTATCACCCGGTGTTCATCGCGAACCGGTCCCAGCCCAGGGCCGCGTTCGGCCATTACGGGGTCGGCGGGTCGGGGGCGTACGCGGACCCGGAGACCGGCCTCGCCCTCGGTTTCGTCACCAATCGGATGGGCAACGCGCTGACCGCGCTTGGCGACCTGCGCTTGGCCCGGCTCGGCGCGGTGGCGCAGAAAACGGTGCGTGGGCGCTAGTGCCATGACTGGCCGCGGGCGACGGTGATCCGGCGGCTGAGAGGCGGATCACCTACCGGGGTCGCCACCCGCGCGACCTGGGCCGGAGCCGTTCGACCAGGCCGTCTGGGCGGAGTGGCTCCTGGCCAATGGCGAAGCTGTTGTGTCTACTGGAATCGGCGACGCCTGCGAACGCGGGATCAGCCGAGCTCTTCTGCAGTCGGATGATGGGACGTGAATGCGCAAGATCGAGACCGGGACCACAAGTCGTCGGCGCTGGACGAATCGGGTCGCGACGGCCCTGATCGGTGCCGCGGTAGCAGGCACGGCGCTGGTCGTCCCCGCGCAGGCGGTACCGCTGTTTCCCGGTGGTCCCGACATCCCTCTGCCCACCCTGCCGACCCTGCCCGGACTGCCTGCACCCGCGGCGCCCCTCGCGCCGCTGCCTCCGGTGGAGCCGCAGGTCGGGCCCGCCAACTTCTCCGCGCCCAGCCTCAACCCGTCCGAGGGTGAGGTGGTCGGCGTCGCGCAGCCCATCATCATCCGGTTCGACGAGGCCATCGACGACCGCGCCACCGCGGAGCGGGCCATCAAGATCAGCAGCAGCCCGAAGGTCGACGGCTCCTTCTACTGGATCAACGACAGCCAGGTGCGCTGGCGGCCGGCCGAGTTCTGGCCGGCAGGTACCGACGTCGTGGTCGAGGCGGGCGGAGCGCGCTCGGCCTTCCACATCGGCGACGCGCTGGTGGCCACCGCCGACGACAACACCAAGCAGATCACCGTCACCCGCAACGGCGAGGTGGTCAAGACCATGCCGACCTCGATGGGCAAGACCGGCCACGAGACCCCGAACGGCACCTATATCGTCGGCGAGCAGCTTCGTGACATGTACATGGACTCGTCGACCTACGGTGTCCCGATCGACGCGCCGGAGGGCTACCGCACCTACGTCGAGTACGCGACCCGCATCTCCAACAGCGGCATCTTCGTGCATGCGGCGCCGTGGTCGGTGAACCAGCAGGGCAGCAGCAACACGAGCCATGGCTGCCTGAACGTGAGCACCGAGGACGGCAAGTGGTTCTTCGAGAACGCGAAGAAGGGTGACCCGGTGATCGTGACGAACACCAGTGGCGGGACGCTCAACGGCTCCGACGGTCTGGGGGACTGGAACCGGTAGCGGAGTCTTCAGCGCGGGAGATGCGCGCACGATCACCCGGTGATCGTGCACGCATCGTTCGTATGGGGCGGGCTACAGATCGGGATTGGTGATACGGGCGACTGTCAGGTCGATGGACTCGATCGCGTCGGTACGCGAGTAGCCCTCCTTGTTGAAGCTCTCCCACCCGGTCAGCAGGCACCACCACAGCATCCGGCGGATCCACCGGACCTTGAGCTCCGACGAGAAGGTGCCGTCGGCCTGGCCGCGTTCGATCAGCGCGAGCAGTGGCGCGTCGACCGCGCCGAGTCCCTCCCAGAACGCCGAGTTCGACAATGCCTGCGGGTCGCCGAAGATGAGCGAGAGCAGGGGCCCGAGGTCGAAGCACTCGTGGCTCATCCGGCGCAGCGCCGCGTCCGCGGGGCCTTCGGTGGGCCGGGACCGTTCGAGTGCCGCGCCGAGCTTGTCGAGGGCGTCCTCGCCGAGGGCGCGGACCAGATCGATGCGCTCCGGGTAGTAACGGTGCAGGGTGCTGCGACCCACCTCCGCCTCCGCCGCGATCTCGCTGAGGGAGGCGGCCGCGTTCTTGCCGAGCACATCGACGGCCGCGTCGAGGATGGCGCGACGGGTGCGTGCTTTGGTGCCCGATTCGGGGACGGTCACGGTCGACATGTCCTCACGGTAGCAGTGGATTGTTCCCAAATGGAACTTTCATTGACAAAAATGGGACGTGAATGTTCCACTGGTGGACATGAGTGAGTCTCCGGCGTCTGTGAGCTGGCCGAACGTGCGCCTGTTGTGGTCCTTCATTCGACCGCACCGGAAGGTCCTCGGCCTGGGCTTGGTGCTGGGGATCATCGTCACAGCCTCGGGGCTGGCGACGCCGATGGTCATCAAGCAGATCCTGGACACGCTCAGCAGCAACGGCTCGATGCTCACGCCCGTTCTCACGCTCCTCGGCGTGCTCGTGCTCACCGGTGTCGTCGGGTACTTCCAGTGGATCCTGCTCGGCACACTGGCCGCGCGCGTGGTCTACGACGCGCGAGAATCCATCGTGCGCAGGTACTTCCGTTCCACGGTCGGCAGCCTGACGGCGCGGCCGTCGGGCGAACTGGTCACCCGGGTCACCTCGGACACCGTTCTGCTGCGTGAAGCGACCTCGTCCAGCCTGGTCGAGCTGTTCAACGGCGCAGTGAGCATCATCGGCACCCTCGTCCTGATGGCGATGCTCGACCTCGTCCTGTTCGGGGCGACCGTGGCCTCCCTCCTGGTCGTCGGTGCCCTCGCCCTCGTTCTCATGCCGCAGGTCGCGAAGTCGCAGGCGCGGGCGCAGGAATCGGTCGGGCGACTCGGCGGTGTGCTCGAGGGGGCGCTGCGCGCCATCCGGACGGTCAAGTCCAGCCGCGCGGAGGCCCGCGAGGCGGAGCGGATCATCATCGACGCGAAGGACTCACAGCTGCACAGCGTCAAGGCGGTTCGGGTCACCGCTCTCGTCTGGATCATCGCGGGTGGCGGTATGCAGCTCGCGATCATCGGGATCCTCGCCTTCGGTGCGTACCGGGTGAGCACGGGGGCGTTGGCGGTCTCCGCGCTGGTCGCGTTCCTGCTGTACGCCTTCCTGCTGACCGCCCCCGTGACCGCGATGGCGCAGAACGTCTCGCTCGTCCAGTCCGGGATCGCCGCGGCGAGCCGGATTCGCGAGGTGCAGGACATGGAGGTCGAGGAGCACGCGGCCGTCGAGGTCCAGCCGCTGCGACCGTCCCCCGACGTGCCGGTGCTCGAGCTGGTCGACGTCGTCGCCCGGTATGCCCCCGGTACCGAGCCGTCCGTGCGCGGGGTGAGCGCACAGATCCCGGCGCGCGGACACACCGCGATCGTCGGGCCGTCCGGGGCGGGCAAGACCACCCTGTTCTCGTTGTTGCTGCGGTTCCTCCACCCGGAGAGCGGTGAGATCCTGCTCGACGGCGTGCCCTACTCGGAACTGCCGTTCGACCAGGTTCGCTCCCGGCTGGCGTATGTGGAGCAGGAGACGCCCATCGTGCCGGGCACGATCCGGTCGAACCTGCTGTTCACCCACCCCGAGGCAACCGAGGAGGAGGTGTGGGACGCGCTGCGTGCGGTGCACCTCGACGAGACCGTGCGTGCGCTCGACGACGGACTCGACAGCGATCTGTCCTCCACCAACGTCTCCGGTGGGCAGCGGCAGCGAATCGCTCTGGCGCGGGCCATCGTTCGCCGCCCGGACGTGCTGCTCCTCGACGAGGCCACCGCGCAGGTGGACGGCCGGACCGAGGCCGCCATCCACGACATGATCCGGGAGCTGTCTCAGACGGGTTCCGTGGTGACCATCGCGCACCGGCTCTCGACCGTGATCGACGCCGACACCATCCTGGTGATGGAGCACGGCCGGGTACGGGCACGCGGTACCCACCTGGAGCTGATGGAGTCGGACCAGCTCTACCGGGAACTGGTCACCGCGTTGCGAATCGGGGTCGACCTCAAGGTCGCCGTGTAGGGCGGCGGTAGGCTCGGACGGTGGCCGTCGCAGCCTTCGATACGTCCGAGCCCGCCGCCGAACGCCGGCGGCGAGGCAAGCATCTGCGTGCCCGGATCCCGCGCGGGGCGCACGGTTCATGGGAGCCGTCCTCGTGTCGGCCCGATCCGGTGTCGATCCTCGACCGGCAGAACGCGAATCGGATTCCAGAACTGGTTCCGCTCAGATTCGAGCGAATGTTGGCCTCGCCGTTCACCTTCCTGCGTGGTTCGGCTGCCATCATGGCGTGGGATCTGGCGCACTGCGCACGAACTGACCTGACCGTGATGGCGAGCGGGGATGCCCACCTCGCGAACTTCGGGCTGTTCGCAGGCCCGGACCGGCGGCTCGTGTTCGACCTCAACGATTTCGACGAGGTGCATCGCGGGCCCTTCGAATGGGACCTCAAGCGGCTGGCGACCTCGGTGCTGGTGGCGGCGACCACGAACGGTCACAGTGCGTCGGATGCGCGTGCCGCGGCACTGATCGTGGGTGCCGCATACCGGGAGACGATCCGTCACGCGGCGCAGATGCCCGCGCTGGACGTCTGGTATCTGCGGATCGAGGCGGACGCGATGTTGGCCGGGCTGCGGGATCGGATCACCGCTCGTCAGGTCGGGGCGGCCGAGGCAGCGATGGCCAAGGCGGAGAGGCGAACTCAGCTCGGTTCGCTCAAGCGGTTCGCCAGGTACGAGAACGGCCGGTTCCTCATCAGGGACGAGCCACCCCTGATCACCCGGCTCCCGCACGAGCGGCATGCGGAGGTGACGGATCTGCTCCGGGCTTCCTTCGAGCGCTATCTCGGGACCCTTGCGGGGGATCGGCGGGAACTGGTGGAGCGCTACCGATTCCAGGACATCGCCAGCAAGGTCGTCGGGGTCGGATCGGTAGGCATGCTCGGCTTCATGGCGCTGTTCGTGGGCGAGAGCGCCCAGGACCCGCTGTTCCTGCAGATCAAGGAGGCGCAGCCGTCGGTGCTTGCGCCGTACGTTCCCGGTTCGCCGCACCGTGACCAGGGCAGGCGGGTGGTCGAGGGGCAGCGGCTGATCCAGAGCGCGAGCGACCCGTTCCTCGGATGGTTTAGCGGGCCCGGTCCGTTCGGCCGCGACTTCTATGTCCGGCAGTTGCGAGACAAGAAGGGCTCCTTCAGCATCGCGGCGATGGACCCGTCCGGGCTGCGGGCGTACGCGCGGCTGTGTGCGATTGCGCTGGCCAGAGCCCACGCCCGCACCGGTGATCCGGCCGCGATTGCCGGATACCTGGGCAACGGAGCCGTTTTCGATGAGGCCATCGCGGACTTCGCGGTGGTCTACGGCGAGCAGAACCGGCTGGACTACGAGGAAGTGCGGCGTTGCCGCAGTAGCGCGGTCACGGAGACCTGAGGCCCCGTGACCGCACCACTGCGCCGCAGACGCATCACCAGATGCGGACGCGGCGCTCGGGTTCGAGGTAGAGCGCGTCATCGGGCGTCACGTCGAACGCTTCGTGGAAGCTGTCGAGGTTGCGCACCACGCCGTTGCAGCGGAACTCCGGCGGCGAGTGCGGGTCGACGGCGAGGCGGCGGATGGCCTCCTCGTTCCTGGCCTTGGTTCGCCACACCTGCGCCCAGCCGAAGAAGACGCGCTGGAGGCCGGTCAGCCCGTCGAGGGTGGGAGAGTCCTTGCCGTCCATCGCGATCCGGTACGCCTCGACCGCGATGGACAGGCCTCCGAGGTCGCCGATGTTCTCACCGATGGTGAACTCGCCGTTGACCTTGTGGCCCGGCAACGCCTTCGGCTCGAACTCGTTGTACTGCTCGATCAGCGCCTTGGTGCGCTTGCCGAACTCGGTGCGGTCGCTGTCCGTCCACCAGTCGATCATGTTGCCGTCGCCGTCGTACTTGGCGCCCTGGTCGTCGAAGCCGTGCCCGATCTCGTGTCCGATGACCGCACCGATTCCGCCGTAGTTCGCCGCGTCGTCCGCGGCGGCGTCGAAGAACGGCGGCTGCAGAATCGCTGCGGGGAAGACGATCTCGTTCATTCCCGGGTTGTAATAGGCGTTGACCGTCTGCGGGGTCATGAACCACTCGTCGCGATCCACCGGTCCGCCGAGCTTGGCCAGGTCGCGGTCGTGATCGGCGGCGTACCCGCGACGGTAGTTGCCGACCAGGTCGTCCGCGGTGATGACCAAACCGGAGTAGTCCCTCCACTTGTCGGGGTAGCCGATCTTCGGGGTGAACTTCTCCAGCTTGGCCAGCGCCGCGCTCCGAGTGTCCGGGCTCATCCACTCCAGCTCGGAGATGTTGCGGCGGTACGCCTCCTGCAGGTTCGCGACCAGCTCCTGCATCCGGGCCTTTGCCTCTGCGGGGAAATGCCGCTCGACGTAGAGCTTGCCGACGGACTCGCCGAGCAGGTCCTGCACCAGTGAGACGCCGCGCTTCCAGCGTTCGCGGTTCTCCTCGGTACCGGACAGGGTGGTGCCGTAGAACGCGAAGTCCTCCGCGACCAGGTCCGCGGTCAGGTATTCGGCCCGCGAGTGGATCACCTTCCAGGCAGCCCACGCCTTCCACTCGGAGAGGGGGCGCTGCGTCCAGAGTGCGGTCAGCGCGGTCAGGAAGCTGGGCTGGCGGACCACCAGCTCCGCGAAGGTATCAGGTGTGCCGCCGAGGCCGGACACCCAAGCGGCCCAGTCGAATCCATCATTCTCGGCGGACAGGTCGGCCATGGTGACCAGGTTGTAGCTGAGTTCGGCGTCGCGCCTGCGCACCACGTCCCAGTGGCCGGCGGCGATCTGGGTCTCCAGGTCGAGGATCGTCTGCGCGTCGGTGACCGGGTCGGGCCTGCCTGCGAGGGTGAGCATCTTCTGCACGTGGTCGAGGTAGGCAGCGCGGGTCTCGGCGTAGGAATCCTCGCGGTAGTAGGACTCGTCGGGCAGCCCGATCCCGGACTGGGTCAGGTGCACGAGGTAGCGCGTGGAGTCCTTGGCATCGGTGTCGACGTAGTTTCCGATCGCCCCGGAGACGCCGGTGCGCTGCAGCTCACCGAGCAGTCCCGCGAGCGCGGACAGGTCGCTCACCGCGTCGATCGCGGCGAGCTCGCCCGCGATCGGTTCCAGCCCGGCCCGCTCGACGGCGTCGGCGTCCATGAACGAGCTGTAGAGGTCGCCGATGCGCTGCGAATCGGTGCCCTCCGCGCCGCGGGCCTCCGCGGACTCGGTGATGATCGCCCGCACGTCGACCTCGGCCTGGTCGTAGAGCGTGCGGAAGGCACCGTCCACCGCTCGGTCGGCGGGGATCACGTAGTCGTCCAGCCATTTGCCGTTGACATGGACGAACAGGTCGTCCTGCGCGCGGATGCCCTGGTCGAGGTGGGTGAGGTCGATTCCGGAAGCGGGCGTCGTCATGCCTCTATTTCTACCGCGACCCCGCCGACCGTGCGTGAGTTGTACCCAGGTGGGGTGAAACACGCGCACGGGTGCGCGGCGCTACACCCCGATGTTGATGGCGCCGAGGTATCCGTCTCCGTCCCGGACGGCCGTCACCATGCCGGACTCATCGAAGATGCCGTCGCCTGCGTTGTCGACGTTGTTCTCCCGCCCGGTGTGCTCGTTGTAGGGCGCCGACGCGTTCACCTCGTCGATGAGCGCCTCCTCGAAGGAGAGCTGCGAGGTGAGCACGGTGGCCTTGTCCACGTGCACCTTGAGGTGGATGTGCGTGGTGCGGCCCTGGTACCAGCCGGGGAAGATCGTGGTGAACCTCGCGATGCCGTCGGCGTCGGTGGTCTGCGCTCCGCGCAGGTAGGTGCCGTCGTCGGTGGTGGCCGACTCGCTGTCACCCTTGCTGTACGAGCCGTCGGAGTAGTCCGTCGCGTTGCCGCCGGGACCGCCGGGAACACTCCCACCCGCCCCGTCGGCTGACGCGGGCGCGGCTGCGCTCGATGTCCTCGTTCACGTTGATCTCCGCTCGGTGTAGATGGTTTTCCCATCGCGACCGGGTGGCTGTGAGCACCCTGGCAGCGGGCTGCGAGGTGCCTGGGTGCCGGTTGCGATCAGCGCGGCGGGACCATGGTCGGCGCCTCGAACGTGACCGAGAAACGATCCTCGAGGTTGCTGCGGAACTCGTCCTCGCACCGCTGCTGGGCGGCCCGGTTGTTACCCGCGTCCCGCATACAGTCGACGAAGTCCCTGCCGCCGACATGGTTGAACAGACCGACCCCGACCACGACCAGGACGATCGAGATGATCAGCCCGGCGAGGCCGAGCAGGATGCCCGCGAGGGACACCCCGCCGTTGGTGGCCTGCCGCTTCTTGTACAGCGATCGGCCCACGAGGCCGACGATGATCGCGACGGCCCCGAGCAGGATGCCGCCGATGATGGTCCACACGGTCAGCACCGAGAAGATGCCGAGGACGAGCGCGGTGATGCCCGCGCCGTTGCGGGGCTGCGCGGGCGGCTGTGGGTACGGCTGCGCCGCATACGGCTGACCTGGGTAGGGCTGACCCGGGTACGGCTGACCCGGATAGGGCTGACCGGGGTACGACGGCTGGCCCGGGTACTGGGGTCCGCCGCCCTGCGGCTGACCGGGGTACGGCGGCTGGCCCTGCGGCGGACCGGGGTACGGCGGCTGGCCTTCCGGCGGCGGGGTTCCCTCCGGGGGGTTCGGCGGCCGCTGGTCTTCCGGCGGCGGGGTTCCGTTCGGCGGCTGATTCGTCATCGTCTCTCCTCGGATTCACCCATGGGCACCGGAAAAGCCAAGTCACCCGCAGACTAGTCGTGTTGGAGGTTCGATAGACCGTATTGCCGCGACCCCGGTCAGCGCAGCTGGACGCTGGCCGCCGCCCGCGCGAGCAAGCGTCCGGAGGGATCGACGAGTCGCGACTCGATCAGCGCCAGCCGCCGCCCGGCCCGGAGTACCTCGGCCTCGGCGCGGATCGGAGGGCCGTCGGACGCGGGGGAACGGACGAAGTCGATCCTCAGGTCGAGCGCCTCGTAGCTCTGACCGGGGGCGGTGAGGGTCTGTGCGGCCAGACCCGTGATCAGGTCGGCCGCGGTGATGAGCACCCCGCCCTGAATGGATCCGAGCGGGTTGCTCATCCAGCTCCGCGGCGCGAACTCGCCGATCACGCGCCCCCGGGCGACCTCGGTCAGCCCCATGCCCAGCAGTCCGGCGAGCGGGCCCCGTGCCAGCGCGCCGCGTCCGATGCTCTCCACGATCTCCAGCCCGGGGCGGTCGGCGAGCTCGGCGGCGTCCGCGACCGGTTCGGCGGCCTCGACGGGCAGGGCGTCACCCCGGAGCACGGCCTCGGCGTTGGCGGCCTCTCGGGTGACCACCATCCCGCGGGTCTGCAACGCCACGAGCACCTCGCCGTCGGGTCCGCGCATGTCGCCGGTGGCCAGTCCGGTGCCCGCCGCGCTGTCGATCCGGACCGCCTTGCCCCTCGCCTCGATGGTGCCGGTCGGGGGCAGTGGGCCGGCGAGCGCGGCCACCACCTGTGACAACACGACCTGGGTTCCCTCGGGGACCGCGTTCCCGATCGCACGGCCTGGCACGTTGTCGGCCAGCACCCCGATCGACCCGAGGATCGTCCGACCGCGATGATCGTGGAACCGCGGGCCGACTTCCTGCCGGAACCGGATCAGGCCGGGGGCGAGTTCGACGGCCTGCACGCCCATCAGCTCGTTGAGCCGGTCGAGCCGCTGGTTCTCCGTGGTGGTCATGCGTCTTCTCTATCACCGGGGCCGCGACGATCGGCCGCGCGGTCCCGGTGAGCGGCCTGCACCGACCGGCGCGCCGATCAGCCGCCGAGGCGGCCGTGCATCTCCCAGACCAGCACCTCGGCCGGGGCGTCGGCGGACAATCGCTGACCGCCCGACGCGGTGAGCCGGACCGCGTCACCCTCGGACAGGATCCCCGCGCCCTCCAGTGACACCTCGCCCTGGGCGACGAAAAGATGCAGGTAGGGGGCCTCGGGGAGCTGTACGGAGCCGCCCGGCTGCAGGCGCGCCACATGCAGCGCGGCGCCCCGGTTCGCGATCGTGATGGCCGACTGGTTGCGGTGTGCGGGCATGCCGGAGGCCACCGGTACCAGCCCGCCGCGCATCAGCTCGTCGTCGATCTCGAGTTGCTCGTAGCCGGGGCTGATGCCCGGCTCGTCGGGCAGCACCCACATCTGGATGAATCGAACCGGCTCGGCGTGCTCGTCGTGCTGGGATCCGGCCAGGCGCCAGGAGTCGTTCTTCTCCGAGTGCAGGATGCCGGTGCCGGCGCTCATCCGCTGAGCCAGGCCCGGGTAGATGACGCCGGAATGCCCGATCGAGTCCTGATGCACCAGCGATCCCCGCAGCACCCAGGTGACGATCTCCATGTCCCGGTGCGGATGGGTGTCGAAGCCCTGGCCCGGCATCACGATGTCGTCGTTATTGACCATCAGTACGCCGTGATGGGTGTTGTCCGGGTCGTAGTGCTGCCCGAACGAGAAGGAGTGCTTCGAGTCGAGCCAGGAGATCCGGGTCTTCATCCGATCGCCCGCGCGGTGGATGTCGACGTGCGGTGTGGTGGGTGCCGTCATGGGCGTCCTCCTTTGTGGTGCTTCGGGTTTCCAGAGTACGAGGGCGTCAAGGACACGGTGCACAGTTGTCGGCTCCGATGCGGGACCGTTGCACGACGGACCCGTTTCGGTGGGCGCGAACCGGGACGTCGATCATGCTCGATCTCCTTGAAAAGTGTTGCTGTCAACCCTGTTCCGCGGTCCTTGTCGCGGACTCACCTGAGCGCGGCATGCATCTCCCAGATCAGCAGCTCGGTGGATTCGGCCGCGGTGTACTGCTGGCCGCCGATCCCGGTGAGCCGCAATGAATCCCCTTGGTCGAGGCGGCCGAACCCTTCGGTATCGCCGGATCCGCGCGCGACGAACACGTGGACGTACGGCGCGTCCGGCACTGTTACCGACTGTCCAGTTCGCAATCTGGCGGCGTGTAGTCCCGCGTGCCGGTTGTTCAGCCCGATCGCGGCGTGATCGCGGTGCCGGGGCAGCCCCGACGCCACCGCGACCAGCCGGCCGCTGTCGAGCTCCGCGTCGATGGGTAGTTCCTGGTAGCTCGGCTCGATGCCGAACTCGTCCGGCGGGATCCACATCTGCACCACGTGCACCGGCTCGGTGCCCCGGGTGCCGTCCGCCCGCCAGCGGTCGTTGCGCTCGGAGTGCAGGATGCCGCGGCCCGCGCTCATCCGCTGCGCGAGTCGGGGTGGGGGTACCCCCTGCACGGAGTGCTTGGGGGAGGACCACCCCCGAGTGCCCCTCGGAGTCCTGGTGGACCAGGGATCCGCTGAGCACCCAGGTGACGATCTCCGCGTCCCGGTGCTGGTGCATGTCGAATCCGGACCCGGCGTCGACGATGTCCTCGTTGTTGACAGCCAGCAGCCCGTGCGCGTTCGCGGCCAGGTCGAAGTTGCCCGCGAAGGGGAAGCTCTGCCATGACTCGAGCCAGCCGTAGCGCTGGTGCGCGCGGTCGCCCGCGCGTTGGACCGCCATCGACGACATCGCTATGCCAGCGTCTCGTGGGCGGCGGGGATCGAGCCCAGCCGTCCGGCCTGAAAGTCCTCGAACGCCTGGATGACCTCCGCCTTGGTGTTCATCACGAACGGCCCGGCCATCGCGACGGGTTCGCGGATCGGCTTGCCGCCGAGGATGAAGACCTCGAGGGACTCGGTCCGGGAGTCCTGGGTGTCCGCGGCCGCGACGGTCAGCGTGTCGCCGCGCCCGAACACCGTGGTCTGGCCCATCCGCACCGGCCTGCGCTCGGCGCCGACCGTGCCCTCGCCCGCGAGGACGTACGCGAGCGCGTTGAACTCGGGGTTCCAGGGCAGGTTCAGTCGCGCGCCCGGGGCGATGGTCGCGTGCACCAGGCTGATCGGGGTGTAGGTGGAGCCGGGGCCCTGGTGGCCGTCGACCTCGCCCGCGATGACGCGGACCAGGGCGCCGCCGTCCGGCGAGGACAGCAGCGCGACCTTGTTGCCGGTGATGTCCTGGTAGCGGGGCGCGGCCATCTTGTTGTCGCGGGGCAGGTTCACCCACAGCTGCACGCCGTGGAACAGGCCCCCGCTGATCACGAGGTGTTCGGGTGGGGTCTCGATGTGCAGGATGCCGCCACCCGCGGTCATCCACTGGGTGTCGCCGCCGCCGATCGTGCCGCCGCCACCGTTGGAGTCCTGGTGCTCCATGATCCCGTCGATCATGTAGGTGACGGTCTCGAAGCCGCGGTGCGGGTGCCACGGGGTGCCCTTGGGCTCACCGGGCGCGTAGTTCACCTCGCCCATCTGGTCCATGTGGATGAACGGGTCGAGGTGCTTGAGGTCGACGCCGGCGAACGCGCGGCGCACCGGGAAGCCCTCGCCCTCGTAGCCGACGGGGGCGGTGGTCACCGCCAGCACCGGCCTTGCGGCGGATTCGGGCGCGGTCTCGGTGATGCGGGGCAGGGCGAGGATGTTGTCGACGGTCACGGCAGGCATGGGGTGCTCCTCCGACTCAGTTAGTTGACTGTTCAACTAGTGCATCTGACTCAACACCCGCGGGGTGGAGGTATTCCCGGCGCGGCCGTCCGCCGCGCGAGCCGTTCAGGAGGCCTGCCGGACGGCAAACACCGGGAACCGGCCGTCCTCCGCTGTGGGCCGGAACTCGACGCGGACGTCCCGGTCGGTTCCCGCCGGGACCTCGCCGTCGATCCACGTGTAGATCCGCGGGCCGTCGTCGAGCTCGACGATCCCGACGGCCGAGGGCGCGGAGTCCCCGCGCGCCTCGTCCGGCCGATGGTCGGCCACCTTCCACGACACGATCGACCCGGCGCCGGAGGACGGTACCGAGCGGAGTTCGGAGCCCTGGCAGGACGGGCAGGATGCCATCAGCGGCGCGAGCAGTGCTGCGCAGCGCACGCAGCGATTGATCATCAGCGAGGACGGGTGGGCCTGCGCCGTGCCCTGCGCGGTCATGCCGCGACCCTCGGCGGCCACGCCAGCACGGTCCTCATGGCGTGTCCGAAGCCGTGCGGATCGCCGACCGGCCATTCATGGGAGCCGGCGACCGTGAACACCGGCGGACGACGAAGCGCCGTGCGCAGCGACTCGAGGCCTGCCCTCGGGATCACCTGATCGCCGCGAGCCCAGAGCAGCGTCACCGGAAGACCGCGTTCCGCCAGGCGGTCGAGTTGGAGTGTCTGGTCGCCGCCGCCGGTCGTGGCGCGCCATTCGTGCGGCAGTCCCGCCCGGATCGCTTGCCCGTTCTCCGCGGCGCGGGGGCCGACGCCGCCGCCGATCGAGTTGACAAGAACGAGGCGGGCCACGTGGTCGGGGAGGTCGTGGGCGGTCTGGATGGCGACGCCGCCACCGAAGGAGTGCCCGACGAGGGTGACCGGTTCGTTGACGCCGACGGAGTCGATGAATCGGCCCAGCCACCGGGCGTGACCGGCGGGGTGCCGCTCACCGCATGGGAGTTCGGCCGTCCCGCCGAACCCCGGGAGCGAGGGCGCGAACACGCGCGAGCCGTTGCGGGCGAGCCGTTCCAGTGACTGCCGGTACGTGCGATGGCTCGAGCCCCATCCGTGCAGGAAGACCAGCGGCGGGCCCTCGCCCGCGACGCCGTAGGCGAGGGAACGCCCGTCGAGCTCGGAGTCCAGCGAGGTCAGTGTGGGGCGCGGATCGGGATGGAGGATGCGCGGGGGCGGGGGCTGGTGGTGCGTCATCGGAACCTCGACGTGCTCGGCAGTGGTGTGGATCACACTGTTCCCTCGGGCGGCCCGCGGGACCACGGTGGAAACACGGGGGCACGTACCTGTTTCTCGTGGCGCACGGCGCGGCGACGCGAAACCCGCCGGTTCCCCCGTGGGGATCGGCCATAGTGGGTGCGTGGCCGCCAAACGAACACGCACCGTCGCCGCGGCACTGGCGGTGTCCGCCGTCGGACTGCTCGCCGCCGGCTGCACAGATGGGTCTGACGCGCAGGCGGGGACCGGTGCTCCCCCGGGGATCAGCACCCAGGCCACCGGGAAGGTCAGCGGGACGCCGGACACCATGAGCGTGGTGCTCGGCGTGCAGACGCAGGCACCGGACGCGGCCGGCGCCCTCCAGGACAACGCGAACAGGGCGAACGCCCTCATCGACACCCTGAAGGAGAAGGGGGTGCGGGCGGAGGACATCCAGACCAGCGGGCTGTCCGTGCAGCCGACATATGACCCGAACTCCTCGGCGATCACCGGCTATCAGGTGACGAACCAGGTGACCGCGACCGTGCACGATGTCAGCGCGGCGGGCGGGCTGATCGACGCCGCCGCGGCCGCGGCGGGCGATGCCGTCCGGGTCCAGCAGACCTCCTTCTCCATCGCCGACGACAGCGACCTGCGCGCGCAGGCCAGGGCCGACGCGGTGCGGCAGGCGCAGGCCCAGGCGAGGCAGATCGCGGAGGCCGCCGGGGTCGGCCTCGGCGAGGTCCGCTCGATCACCGAGGTGCCCGCCACCGGGCCGGCCCCGTACCCCGGAGCCGCCTTCGACCGAGCCCCCTCGACGCCGATCGAGCCGGGCAGCCAGGAGCTCACGGTGTCGGTCGCGGTCGTCTACGACGTCGGCTGAGCGCCCTTTCCTCACAGTCTTCTCACACTCGCGCCACCCTGGTGCCAGAGACTGCCTGTACGGTCCGGGCCTATGGTTGCCGCACATGCGAGTTCGAGACGTGGGCCGTGGGTGATCGCCGCGGTGACGGCGCTCCTCGCCGCCGCCGTCGGGGTCTATTTCCTGGTTGCACCGGAGGGGGAGTCGACGCGAACCGTCGCGATCGTCAACGAGGACGCGGGCGCGGTGGTCGACGGCAAGCCGATGAATGCGGGCGACCAGGTCGTCGCGGCACTGCAGGAATCGGGTGACTTCGAATGGGCGACGGTATCGGCCGATGAGGGATCGGCCGACACGTACCTGGCTTCCGTCACGATCCCGGCGGATTTCTCCGACTCGGTGAACTCGCTCTCCACCAATGCGCCCCGGCAGGCGGAACTCGCGGTGCACTACAACGGCGACGGCTCGCCGGCGGACACGGAGTCGATGTCGGCGTTGATGGCGACCGTCTCGGATCAGACCGGGGCGCAGGGCATCAAGGACGTCCTGGCCGGGATCGCCTCGGCGCGGGCGCAGTTGCAGCAGACGCTCTTGCCGTCCCAGCTGCTGACGGCCGCGACCACCGCCGCGGACAAGCAGGTCCAGCAGCTGCTCGGTCAGGCCGACCAGGTGTTGCCGCTCCTGGCCACGGCGAACGACGGCGCCAACCAGCTCGTCGACGTCGCCGGGCAGGTCTCGACGATGGTGGACGGCGCTGTGGGCCCCGCGACCGAGGTGTCCGGTCGATTGACCGAACTCGGCGTCACCCTCGGTGACGTCACCCGCTCCACCCAGCAGCTACAAGGCGGTCTCGACGCCGCGGCCGCGGCCCTGCGTGCCACCGGGCTCCAGCCCGAGATGGTGCGGACGCTGGAGCAGACCAAGACCGATCTCGCGCTGGTGTCCGGTCAGCTGACGGCGATCACCGGGCTGCTGAGCGCCGACGCCGGGCCCGACACCGACCTGGGCGGCGCGCTGCGCAGCGGGCTCGGCCAGCTGCAGGACGTGTCCGCGCAGCTCACCGATGCCGGCAACCAGCTCCAGGCCGGGATCGGCCCCATCGCGGAGCAGGCGCCCGCGCTGCTGGGTACCACCAAGGACCAGATCCTCACCGGCGTCAGCCAGCTCAAGTCCGTTTCGACGCAGATCGGGGAGCAGCTGACGAAGGGGGTCAACGCGATTCCCGCCCGCAATGCCGCGCAGCAGGATCGGATCTCGACCGTGCTGAGCGCGCCGGTCGCGGTGGTCCAGACAAGCGGATCCGACGGCGCGGTCGAACTGTTCACCGCCAGGAACCTCGCGATCTTGTTCGCGGCGACCACCGCGGCGCTCGCGGGTGCACTGGTGTGGTCGCTGCGGCGGCGCCCGTCGGGTCCGGCGGCCTGACAGGCGCGGCTCAGTTCTGCCGAGCCAAGCGGGCCGGGTCGGATTCGAGCGCGGACCGGTCCCAGTTGCCCAGCGACGCGGCGGCCTCGTAGGTGCTCTGCAGGAACTCCATCAGCGCGGCGTCCGGGTCGGCGGCGGTGCGCACGGCCTCGTACGGCAGCACGAACTCGCCCAGCTCGGCGCTGTAGCGCGCCTGAGCGGGGCCGACCGGATGGTCGGCGAAACCGTCCGGCGCCGGGTACGCGTAGGAGTAGAAGCCGCCCTCCTCGCCGCCGCCGGGCCAGAACCCGCAGCTGCTCAGCTCGCGGGAATAGCCCTCGACCATCACCCAGTCCGCACAGTTCGGGGCCCCGCCGGGGTGGACGGGCGCGCCGCGCCCGGAGAACCGGGTGCAGGCCAGATCCATCGCGCCCCAGAAGAAGTGCACCGGCGAGCACTTGCCGACGAAGTGTGAGCGGAACCGGGTCAGCACCCGGTCGGCCTGGACCAGCTGTCGCCAGAACAGGTTCGCGGCCGCGGCGTCGTACGAGGCGTGGACCTCGTCCTCCGCGAAGGGGATCGCCGTCACGACCTCGTTGGGGGCGGCCTGGATCCGCACCTCGACCCCCAGTTCCCCGAGTGCCGCCACGGTCTGGGCGTAGAACTCGGCCACCGACTTCGGCTCGAGCGCGATCCGGCGCGCACCGCCGTCACTGGTGCGCATGCGCAGCTCGTGGTCGCAGAAGTCGAACTCGATCTCGAGGAGCCGGGAGCCGCACGGGATGGCCGAGGTGGTCAGCCCCCTGGCGGTGACGTACAGCGTCACCTGCCACCAGTGGTTGAGCAGCGGCGCGTGCTGGAGCCGGATCTTCCCGACGATCTGCGTCCACATGTGCAGGGTGTCGCGGGTGTCGGTCCAGTCGTCGAGGCGCAGCGCGGGCCACGCGTCGGTCGCCGTCGTCTCGGTCATCGTGGCTCCCTCGGTGAATGCTCCCCGGAATCGTCGATGCCCATCCGAGTCTGCCACCGAGTGCCCCGCGCCCGAAGTCTTCTCGCGGTTGCCGTGGCCCACGCGGCGCCTCGCTGCGTTGTCGGAGTCCCAGGTAGAACCCCGCTACCTGGGACTCCTCCGCCTGGCGATGCATCCACGTGGATCCCCGGCAACCATCGATGGACTTCGGGCACGAGACACTAGACTCGGATCCGTGGCCCACACCGAGTCCTCGTTCACCGGCAAATACGGCACCCGGATCGACTACGACGTCTGGACGCCGGACGGCGAGCCGCGCGCGGTCCTGGTTCTCGCGCACGGCTTCGGTGAGCACGCCCGCCGCTACGACCATGTCGTCGAACGCCTGCTGGGACTGGGCCTCGTGGTGTACGCGCCCGACCATCGCGGTCACGGTCGCTCGGGCGGCAAGCGCGTCGAGCTCAAGGACTGGTCGGATTTCACCGATGACCTGGGGCGGCTGTTCGGGATCGCAACCGCCGAGCATCCCGGGCTCGACCGGTACCTGCTCGGCCACAGCATGGGTGGCGCGATCGCGCTGACCTACGCGCTCGATCACCCCGGCGACCTGGCCGGGCTGATCCTGTCCGCCCCGGCGGTGGACGTGACGACCGGGGTGCCCAAGGTGGTGGTCGAGGTCGGCAAATTCCTCGGTCGGTACGCGCCGCGGGTACCCGTCGAGTCGCTGGACGCCAATCTGGTCTCCCGTGATCCGGCGGTGGTGGCCGCCTACAACTCCGACCCGCTGGTGCACCACGGCAGGGTTCCCGCCGGTATCGCCCGCGGGATGATCGTCAACGCCGAGTCGCTGCCCAACCGGCTGCCGACACTGCAGGTTCCGTTGCTGCTGCTACACGGCAGCGAGGACGGGCTGGCGAACGTGAACGGCAGCCGGATGATCGCGGACATCGTGGGCTCCCAGGATCTGACGTACACCGAGTACGACGGCCTGTTCCACGAGGTGTTCAACGAGCCCGAGCGCGAGCAGGTGCTCGACGACGTGGTCGAATGGCTGGGGTCGCGCCTCAAGGGATGAGAGCCGTGGTCACCGGCGCAGGGGCACTCCGGAGTCGGATGCCAGGTACCCCACCCTGCGCTGCACGGCCGCGATCTCGCGCACGCCGTCGCCGAGCAGACTCCGGTTCAGGGGCGACAGCTCCGGCATGGTGACGATGTCGCCAGGGGCGAGACCCGCGGTGATCTGATCCACCTGGTGGGTCAACCGCAGTCGCTGGAGCAGCGTGAACACCTCGGTGAGGATCGTCGTATCCCGTTCTGTGAGTAAGCCGTTCCCCGCCGCGGCCCGCAACCGGCCTGGCGTCGAGGCGGCGGTGACCCCCACTGTCATGCCACCCCACCGGGCGAGGTTGACGATCGGTGTCAGCGCGTGTGTCTTGAGGTCGAAGGTGCCCCCGCGTCGCGAGAGCACGTCCCGTAGCGAGCGGGTGCGTGCGCGCCCGGCCAACGCATCACGCAGCTGCAGTCGCAGGGCGTCGGGATGGTCGGTCCGCATGTTCCGGTAGGCCGTCGGGACGGTGTGCAGCGAGCGCTCACCCCACACCACGCGCCCGTCGAGCAGCAGCGACGACATGACGAGCCCGCGGTCCTGCAGTGGGTCGTCCAACCACCGTGCCGCGGTGCGGCGCCAGTCGGCGACCGACCGCGCGAACCTCGGTGTGCTCGCGACCGCACCGTTCGCGTCGGCGGGAAGCCCACAGTCGTCGAGGGTGGCATGCACGGTCGCCGCCATCCCCATGAGACGTCCCGACTGGGGAGACAACTCGGGCACCCAGGACAGTGCGCTCTCGATATCGGATGACGGCATCGCCTCGCGACGCGCGATGCTGCCGAGCGAGAGCCAGGCGAACCCCGTCCGCGGCAGGTCCTCGTCGTCCGCCAATGCGAACTCCACCGCGCGTCGAACGACGCTGTCGATGACCACCGAGAGTATCCCGCTGGTCGCCGATGCCTCGGTGCCGCCGCGGAACAGGTCCACCACCAGATCGGGGATCCCAGAGCAGACTTCTTGCAGCGCAGCGGGGCTCGGTGACAGCGCGATCGATCGGCGCAGCACAAAACTCTTGCGGGTGGCCGCGGCGAGCAGGTCCGCCTCCTCGAGGACACCCAACACCGCGCCACGGATCGTGAGCACCGGCATGTGCCGTAGGCCGCTCTCGAGCATGTCCATCAACACGGTGGCGGCCAACCTGTCCTCCGTGACGGTCTGGGCAGGCGTACACATCACCTCCGCCACCGGGGTGCTCAGGTCCACCCCGGCGGCCACCACCTTGGTCCTCAGGTCCCGGTCCGTGAAGATCCCGAGGTCGCCACCCGGCAACGGGATCAGGATGTATGAGCTGCGGCGTTCGCTCATCTGCCGGACGGCGTCGCGCACGGAGGTCCCCGGCGTGGTGAGGACCGGTTCGCCCCGCACCAGATCGCCCACGGCGCGTCGGGACGGGATCTGTTCGACCGGTACGGGAGTCGCGCCGGTGGCCTTCGCCGCAGCCTCCGCGAGGAAGGCAAGACCGGCGGGCCTGGCGAACAGCGGGCGCACTAGTTCCCCTGGCAGGCGGTACACCGTGGTGGGTTGGCTCGCTCGGGCGGTGAAGCCGACGTCGGAGCCGGTGAGCAGCGCCGAGTAGCCGAACACGCCACCCGGATAGACGGTGTCCATGGGGACACCGGTGATCCCGTCGTCGTGCGGGTGCAGAAGCGTGACCTGTCCGCTCCGCACCACCCAGATCACATCGGCTGGCCGCTGGGTGGATCCGAGAATAACTGCGCCCGTATGGTATTCATCCCGGCTTGCTGCGCCGGCCAACTCGGTGAGCTCACCCGGCGTCAGGTACTGGAACGGTGGGTGCTTGGAGAGGAAGGTCGCGATGTCGAGCTCGAGGTCCACGCTGTCACCCCGGGGGGTTGCGAATGAGATCCGCGCACTTCTCCGCCATGGTCATGACCGTGATGTTCGGGTTGACGGCAGGCAGCTTCGGCATCGCCGACGCATCGACCACCCGCAGGCGCTGAATGCCCTTCACCCGCAGCTGCGGATCGAGCACGGCGAGCGGGTCCTCTATCGACCCCATCCGCGCGGTTCCCGCGGGGTGGTAGACGGTGTTGTGCGTCTTGTGGACGTAGTCGAGCAGTTCCTCGTCACTCACCGCCGCGGGCCCCGGCGCCAGTTCCCGTGCCACCCAGCCCCGTAGGGGGTCTTGCTCGGCGATCTTGCGCGCCAACCGAATACCCGCCAGCATCACGGTCTCGTCGTGGCCCTCGGGATCGGTGAAGTATCGCGGATCCACCTTCGGCCGGTCCCGGAAGTCGCGGGAACGGAGCCGGACCGTGCCTCGGGATCGTCCTTGCGTCACGTTCGGCGTGAGGCAGAATCCGTTGTCGGTGGTGGGATATCCCCACCGCAGCGTGTTCATGTCGAAGGGCACGCTGCCGTAGTGCATCATCAGATCCGGCTGCGTCAGCCCGGGGGTCGTGGTGGCGAAGAGGCCGATCTCCCACCACTGCGATGACGTCGTCACCATGGGCCTCGACGCCTCCCAGAACACCAGGCCTTCGACATGGTCATCGAGGTTGCCGCCCACGCCGGGCGAGTCGACCCGCACGTCGATCCCGATCTCGCGTAGATGCACCGAGGGCCCGATTCCCGAGAGCATCAACAGCTTCGGTGTATCGATCGCACCGGCAGTGACGATCACCTCGCGGCGGGCGGTCGCGGTGTCATAGCCCGTGAGATCCGGACGTTGGTACCGCACCCCGGTGGCCGTCAGACTGTCGTCGATCAGCAGTTCGCTGACCCAGCAGTTGGTTCTGACCTCGAGATTGTTCCGCGTCCCCAGGATGGGATGGAGATAGGCATGCGAGCTCGACATGCGATTGCCGTTCTCGCCGGCGTTGATCTGGAACCAGCCTGCTCCGTTGAGTACCGTTGCGCCCCTGTTGAATTGGACGGTTGGCAGTCCGACCTTGGCCGCCGACTCCAGTACGGCGGCGCCGCACTGATCGTTCGGCGGGACATCGCGCAGCCGTACCGGGCCGCCGTGGCCGTGCTGCAGGCCGGGGACATCGCTGTTCTCCACCCGGGCCACGAAGGGCAACGTGCCCTTGGCGCCCCATCCGGTGGCGCCCATCGCCTCCCACTCGTCCAGACCCTCCGCCGGCGGCCAGAACGCGATGCACGAATTGTGTGACGAGCACCCGCCGAGGACACGGGCCCTGGCATGTCGCATGAAGCTGTTGCCCTTCTCCTGCGGTTCGACCGGGTAGTCCCAGTCGTACCCGGAGTCGAGGAGGTGCATCCACTGCGAGAGTTCGAGGATGTTGCGGTCGTTCACGTCCGACGGGCCTGCCTCGAGAAGGCAGACCGTCACGGCCGGATCCTCGCTGAGCCTGGCGGCGAGCACGCATCCCGCGGTGCCTCCACCCGCGATCACATAGTCGAAGACGGTGTCTGTCACGATGGTTCGCCCTCCGGTGCCGTGGTGCGCGAGGCGGCCGCGTGTGAGGCCAGGGTGCCGAGGTGGTGCCGACCCTTCAGCGCGTACCAGAGCAGGCCGAGGCACAGGATCGCGCCGATGTAGACGAAGGCGCCCCAGGTGTTGTACCAGGGCGTCCCGTACACCTCGGGGCGCGGCCAGGCCAGGTTCAGCGCCATTCCCACGCCCCAGACCACGGCGAGGATGTTCACGGGCAGGCCCCACCTGCCCATGGTGAAGTAGCCGCCCTCCCGCAGATCCGGCGGCGGCCATTCGCCTTTCAGTCGCTTCTTCAGCAGCGGTCCGGTGACCATCAGGTAGGCGAGGTAGATCATGATGATGGCGATCGAGGTCAGCACGGTGAAGATCTGCGGTTGGCCGATGTTCACCACGAGGATCAGGGCCGCGAGCACGCCGATCGCGATCGCGGGGACCACGGGCGTCTGGTGCTTGGGATGCACCCGGGCCAGCTTCTCCCCGAACGGCAGCGCGTTGTCGCGAGCCATGGCGAACGTCAGCCGGATCGCAGCGGCGTGCACGGCGAGGGAGCACACGGTTATCGCGATCACGATGCAGATGAGGAATATCGTGCCCAGCGGGCCCCACATCACCTGCTCGACGATGTACTGGAGGCTGCCCTCAGGGCTGCCGAGCAGCGGATCGTCGAGATCGGGCGCCGCCATGACGGCGAACACCAGGATCGCTCCACCGATCACGAAGGAAGCCAGGATCGCGCGGAAGATCGCCTTGGGTGCGGTCCGGCGCGGTTCGACGGTCTCCTCGCCAAGGGAACTCGCGGTGTCGAAGCCGTACATCACGTAGCCCGACGCCAGGGAGGCGACGAGGAAGGCCCCGAGATATCCGCCGCTCTCGCCCGCGCCGTACCCATGGGTGGAGAAGAACACCTCCGGGCCCCTGGTGATGTTCGCCGCAAGGATCACCGCGATGAGGACGGCGGCGATCAGCTCGATGAAGACGCCCGCGCTGTTGATCCTCGCCATCAACCTGACGCCGTAGGCGTTGACGAAGGTGGTGAACGCGATCATGACGGTGCCGAGAATGACCGCGTTCGTGGCGAAGTCGTACTCGCCGGTGCCGTCGCCGACGATCTGGAAGCCGCTCCATATCCTCGGCAGGTTGAGCTGCAACGCGAGGACCACGGCCGAGAGCGTCACGATCGAGGCGGTGAGCATCAGCCAGCCGGACGTCCATCCCACGATCCGGCTGCCCAGGATCTTCGCCCAGTTGTACACGGAACCCGCCACCGGGTACTTGGCCGCCAGTTCCATGAAGCACAGCGCGACGGCCAGCTGGCCGATGAAGACCATCGGCCACGACCACAGATACGCGGGTCCCGCGTTTCCGAACCCGAAATAGAACAGTTGGAAGGTGCCGGTGAGGATGGAGATGTAGCTGACCCCGGCGGCGAAGCTGGCGAATTTGCCGAGGCTCCGGTCGAGGGACTCCTTGTAACCGAAATCGCCGAGTCCGCTGTCTCCAACCGCGATGTCGCGCTGAGTGGTCATGTCCGTGCGCCTCCCCGGGTTCGGTCAGTCGTTGTCGAACCAACCCGCCGCAGTCGGCGCGGTGTTGTGCCAGATGTGCTTGATCTCCTGATACTCGGACAGTCCGGCGGGGCCCAGTTCGCGCCCGTTTCCCGATCTCTTGAAGCCGCCCCATTCGGCTGCTGCGGTGTAGTAGCCGAAGTCGTTGAGCCACACCGTGCCGTGGCGCAGGCCGCGAACCATGCGTTCGCCCCTGGCGCTGTCGGCGGTCCGGACCCCCGCGGCCAGTCCGTACTCGGTGTCGTTGCCGAGCCGGAGGGCTTCCTCCTCCGTGGTGAACCGCTCGACGGTGAGGATGGGGCCGAAGGTCTCCTCCTGCACGATGCGCATGTTCCGGTCGCAGCGGTCGAAGATCGTGGGCAGGTAGAAGCTGCCCCGCTCCAGGTCCGGGTCCGAAGGGCGGGATCCGCCGGTCACCAGTTCGGCGCCCTCGGAGATGCCAAGAGCCACATAGCGTTCGATCTTCTCCCGATGCGCCATGGACACCAGCGGCCCGGTTCGGCTGGCGGGATCGAGGCCGTCGCCCATCCGGATCTTCTCGGCTCGCGCGGCGAGAGCCGCTACGAAGCGGTCGGCAATCGAGTCCTCGACGATGAGGCGGGTGCCCGCGGAGCAGACCTGCCCGGAGTGGAGGAAGACCCCGGTGAGCACCTGGTCGACCGAGTCGTCACCGTCGGCGTCGGCGAAGACGATGTGCGGGTTCTTCCCGCCGAGCTCCACCGCGACCTTGGTGACATGCTTGGCGGCTGTCTCGAGAATGACCCGTCCCGTGACCAGTCCGCCCGTGAACGAGATGAAATCGACGTCCGGGGTGTCGGTCAGCGCGCCGCCGAGGACGGCGCCGCTGCCCTGCACGAGGTTCACCACGCCCCGGGGCACCCCGGCCTCCTCGATGAGTCTGACGAAGGCGATGGTGCTGAGCGGGGTGACCTCGCTCGGTTTGACGACCATCGTGCAGCCGGCGGCCAGTGCGGGCGCGATCTTCCACGAGATCTGTAGCAGCGGGTAGTTCCAGGGTGCGATCAGGACGCACACGCCGATCGGCTCGTGTACCACCCGGCTGATCACGTCGGGCCGGCCGACATCCACCAACCGATCCGACTCGATCGCGGCGAGTCGCGCGTAGTACCGGCAGACCGACACCACGTCGTCGATGTCGATCCTGCTCTCCGCCAGGGTCTTCCCGGTGTCGAGGGTTTCGATTCGGGCCAACTTCTCCTTGTCGCGCTCGAGCAGGTCGGCGATGGTGGCGAGCAATGCGGTGCGCTCCGCGACGGGTGTCCGGGGCCAGGTGCCCTCGTCGAAGGCCGCCCGCGCCGCCGCGATGGCGCGGGTGGCGTCGTCTGGCGCGGCCTCGTCGACCGTGGCGACCACCGAACCGTCGGCCGGATTGAGGCAGTCGCGGGTGTCGCCGGAACTGGAGCGGACCCAGGTTCCGTCGATGAACAAGCCCGTATCGAACAGGTCGCCGATCGATTCGTCCTGCAGCTTCACGCTCAACTCCGGGCCTCGCTTCCTCTCCCGGTTGCGGAGCAACCGGTCTTGGAACTCATCGACGTGACGCTCTGCCGGGACAAGCACGCCCTTCTACCGTAGGCCGGTGGACGCGGTGTCGGCCGAGTTCACCGGGATTTCTTTCGAACCCCGCGGCGACGTAGAGGGTGGAACGCCGAGACCCCTGCTGTCTTTCCAGATGGCCGAGGACTTCGCGCCGATGGGGCTGGACGGCGGGTCGACGAGGGTCGGGATGATCGGCTACTCCGGTGGATCGATGCCCACCGGGCACGCGGCGGAGCCGCGCACGTCCTGTACACCGAGCAATCCAACCCCGACTGGCTCGTGCGTCCCTCCTGTTCGGAAAGCCACTCGGCGCCTAGGGTTCGTCACGGGCCGTCGGTCCACCGCAGCTGGCTTCGAGACGGGGGAGATCGGATGAAGGTTGCAGGAATCGCCGCGCGGTTGGCCGCGGCAGCGGGGACCGGAGTCGCCGCGGGTCTGGTCGCGGTCTCCGGTCCTGCCGTCGCCGCAGCGGCACCCGGCTGCGTCCCGTGGACGACCGAGCGGGTGGCCGAGGGATACGGGACGCTCGAGAACCTCGCGTTCGACGGGCGCGGCGGAATGCTGTTGTCCGAGTCGTCGCTGACCGGGTCGGACGGCGCGATCCGGCGACTCGAGGCGAACGGATCCCGCACCACCGCGGTGCCCGAGGTGAAGGCGCCGGGCGCGATCGTGGTCGTGGGCGACACCGCCTACTTCACCACCGGGAACGGGTTCGTCTCGGGACTTCTCGGTCGTAGTGACGGCACGATCGACGCGCTCGACCTGGACACGGGCGCCGTCACCACGGTCGAGACCGCGTTGACCATGCCCAACGGGCTCGCGCAGCTCCCCGACGGGGACTTCGTGGTCAGCCGGGACATCGGGCAGTCGACGGGACTCACCCGTGTGCCCGGGAGTGCCGAGCTCCCGTCCGGGTTCGCGCCCAGCCTGAGTTCGACCAACGGAGTGGCCTACGACGAGACCACCCGGCGACTGTATGTCGCAACGACCTTCAATCCGGTCACCACCGTCGCCGCCGTCGACATCGACCACCCGGACGCGTCGCCGCGGCGGTTCGACCTGCCGGGGGTCGGCCCGATCAACTCTGCCGACGATCTCACGGTCGGGCCAGACGGATCGGTCTACGTCGCCTTGAACGTGGCGGGGACGGTCGTGCGACTCGACCCGGCCACCGGCGCGCAGTGCACCATCGCCGCCGGCCTGCCGCTGGTCTCGTCGGTCCGGTTCGGTTCGGGGCCCGGCTGGGACCCGAACGCGCTGTACGCCACCAGTTTTCTCGGCACCGTCGTCAAGCTGACGCCGCCCGCGCCGTAACCGGGTGACCGGCGTTCCCCTTCGATCGCCACTGTCGAGGGCAGTCGCCCGCTAGGGTGGCGAATTGCCGATGACGGCGAGGAGGAATGAGCATGGGGCAGCCGACGCACCGGACCGTCGCGGTCAACGGGATCGACCTGCATTTCGTGGAGCAGGGCGAGGGCGAGCCGGTGGTGCTCTGCCACGGGTTCCCTGGCCTCTGGTTCAGCTGGCGTCACCAGATCGCGGCGCTGTCCGTCGCGGGCTATCGCGTCATCGCCCCGGACATGCGCGGGTACGGACGGACGAGCGCGCCCGCGCAGGTTTCCGAGTACGACCGGCCGCACACGGTCGGTGACCTGGTCGGCCTCCTCGACGCGCTCGGCATCGAGCGGGCGGTGTTCGCGGGCCACGATTTCGGCGCCCACCTGACCTGGGATCTGCCGGCCTGGGCGCCCGATCGGGTGTCCGCGCTGATGCAGCTGAGCGTCCCCCGCGCGCCTCGACTGCCGGTGCAGCCGAGTGTCGGGTTCGAGTACCTGGCGTCCAAGCACTTTGCGCACGTGCACTACTTCCAGGAGCCGGGCGTCGCGGACCGGGAGCTCGGCGACAACACCAGGGCGTTCCTCGCCAAGATCTTCCACGCGCTCAGCGGTGCGAACCGCTACCTCGACTGCTGGGAGTTCCCCTCCGAGGGCAACGGCTACCTCGATGTGCTCCCGGAGCCGCCCGCCCTGCCGTGGAGCTGGCTCGACGAGGGCGAATTCGACTATTACGTCTCGGAATTCGAGCGGACCGGGTTCACCGGCGGCCTCAACTGGTACCGCGCCGAGGATGCCGTCTGGGCGCAGAACGAGTCGTTGCACGCGAAGCCGGTGGAGGTCCCGGTCACCTTCATCGCCGGCGCCAAGGACCCGGTGCTCGAGATGATGGGCAGCGACCCGTTCGCGACCATGGGTCGGCTGGTTCCTGGGCTGGTCTCCACCCACGTGATCCCGGACGCCGGGCACTTCGTGCAGATGGAAAAGCCCGCCGAGGTGAACTCGGCGATGCTCGAGTTCCTCGGCGGACTGACTACTTGATCGTGTCCAGCGAGGCGAGGGTGAGGGAGCAGGCCTGAGCGACCTCCGCGCCCTTCTTGTCGAAGTGGTTGGCGAAGAAGACGGCGTGATCCTCGTGCTCGTGGAAGTGGTGCGGGGTGAGCACGGCGGAGAAGACCGGGACGTCGGTGTCGAGCTGGACCCGCATCAGTCCGTCGATGACCGCGGAGGCCACGAACTCGTGCCGGTAGATGCCGCCGTCGACCACAAGTCCGGCGGCGACGATGGCCTGGAACCGGCCGGTACGGGCGAGCCGCAGCGCGTGCAAAGGGATCTCGAAGGCGCCGGGGGTCTCGAAGAACTCGATCTCGCCGGAGGTGTGGCCCAGTGTCCGCCACTGCGCGACGAAGGCGTCTCGTGCTCGGTCGACGATGGGTCGGTGCCACGTGGACTGAACGAAGGCGATGCTCATTCCATGATGCTAGTTCGGCGCACCCCGGCGTGGCCATCCGGACGTGCGTTCAGTTCAGTTCTCCTCAATTCAGGGCTGAATTCTGTTGTCATACAAGGGTATCGCTCTATCGGGCGCGGTACGCGTTCTCTCCGTACAGTGTGGACATGGACAAGCCCGAGGTTGCCCTTGACAACTGCGACGAGGTCTACGACTTCTACCTGCGTCACCAGCAGAACCGCCTGGCCGCGAAGGCCGCCTACGGGCTCCTCGCGCTGAAGTTCCGGCCGAGGGTGACCTACGCGGACGGGGCGAAGGAGCAGGTCCGGGCCCTTGTGCGGTCGGATTCCCGGCTGGTTCTCGCCGTCAACCACCTGAGTGAGAGCGATCCGTACACGGTGGCCGCCGCGGCGTCGGCCAGCGCGCTGCGCCCGGCGATCGGCCGGACCCGGGTGCTGGCGAAGGACGAGCTGTTCCTCGAGGCGAAGCGGCGCGAGCGGGTGGACCTGATGGGCGGGATCCCCGTCTTCCGGGGCAAGAACCACGGGATGCGCGCGGTCAACGCGGCCGGGCAGCGGATGATGGACGTCTGCGCCGAGCGGATGCGGCGGGGCGATGACCTGGCCATCTTCCCGGAGGGGACCTGCAACCTGGAGGATCCGACCCGGCTGCAGAAGATCGGCAGCGGGATCGGCCACATCACGAGCCGGGCTGTGAAGCTCGGGGTCCGCCCGGTGCTGGTCTACATGGGGATCAGCTACGGTCCGGTGCCCGGCAAGGAGACCCGGGCGAGCGTGTACCTCGACAGTCCGGTCACCGAGATCCCGGAGAAGCCCGCCGATATCGCGCGGCTGGTGGCGGCAGGCCTGCAGCGCGCGGTGGACGGGGCGGTCGCGCGCTACTGACCTCTCCTCAATACCCCCTTGGGTATGATCTGGGCATTCGACGAGGAGAGGAACCTCATGCAGGAAGTGGATCTGGTGGCGCTCGACGCCGCCCTGGCCGCCGGCGCGCCGGTCATCGACGTGCGCGAAGCGGATGAGTACGCCCGCGGGCACGTGCCGGGGGTCCGGCTGATCCCGCTCGGCGAGCTGGTGTCCCGCATCGACGAGGTGCCCGCCGCGCCGACCGTCTACGTGATCTGCGCGATGGGCGGCCGGAGTGCGCACGGCGCCTCCCTGCTGGGGGCCGCGGGCATCAACGCGGTGAACGTCGCGGGTGGCACGGACGCGTGGATCAACTCCGGCCGATCGGTGGAGTCCGGCGCATAACCCGCCGGGCGCCTACCGAGCCCACAGGCGGCGGTAGGCGTCCTCCTCGGCCTCGCGGGCAGCCTTGCGGCGCGGGTTGTCCAGGTCCATGGGCAGGCCGTTCTTCTGCAGGCGCCGCGCGCGGTTCTGGTGGATGTAGACGACCGAGTAGAACAGCGCCAGCAGGATCCCGAGCAGGACCATCGACCCCCGCAGCCACAGCGGCCCCGGGAAGAGCATGAAGATCACGAACAGCGGGATGAACGGCACCATCGCGCGGACGAGGTGCCGGGCGACGTAGTGGTCGCCGGTGATGTCGTTGAGCACCCAGTCGTTCATGGAGGCGGGCAGCTTGGCGCCGCAGGCGTACGCGATCCACTGAATCGGGTTCGGTCGGGTGGCGCTCATTGATTCAGTGCTCCTGCCTTGAGTGCGGCCCGGTTGATCCGGGTGAGAACGTCGTGCAGCTCCTCGAGCTCGGGTAGGCCGACGCCGAGGCGCTCGACCACCGCGGGCGGAATCAGCTCCGCCTGGGCGCGCATGGCCCGCCCGGCCTCGGTCAGGTCGACGACCAGTTGCCGCTCGTCCTCGCTGCTGCGGGACCTGGTGATCAGGCCTGACCCCTCGAGCCGCTTGAGTAGCGGCGAGAGCGTCGGGGAATCGAGCTGCAGGGCGCTGCCGATCGCCTTCACCGACATCGGCGCCTCGCCCCAGAGGGCGAGCATGACCAGGTACTGCGGGTGCGTCAGGCCCATCGGCTCGAGCAGCGGGCGGTACACCGAGAGCACCGCGCGATTGGCGACGGCCAGCGCGAAGCAGACCTGGCGGTCGAGGGCGAGCGGGTCGACCCCGGTCGCCGGTGACTGTTCGACGGTGGACATGCAGTAGAGCGTACACGAATAGATCGCGCACTAACTAACTCCGCCGAGTGTGCACCTGCCGGGGCATCGCCCGAGAGGGCGAGCCGGTAGGTGCACACTCGGCAATCCGGGCGCCGTCAGCCGTGCGGGACCTCGAACCCCCACGGCAACTCCAGCCGGTGTCGGCCCAGCAGCTCCGCGTCCGCGAGCAGCTCGAGCACCGGGCCGTCCGCCACCAGCCCGCCGTCGTCGATGATCACCGCGCGGTCGCACAGCTGCGCGGCGTAGGGCAGGTCGTGGGTGACCAGCATCAGGGTGGTGTCCAGCCCGAGCAGCACCTCGGCCAGCTCGCGGCGGGCCACCGGGTCGAGATTCGCGGACGGCTCGTCGAGTACCAGCACGTCCGGCCTGCACGCCAGCACCGTGGCCAGGGCGGCCCGCCGACGCTGCCCGCCGGACAGGTGCGACGGTGACCGATCGGCGTGCTCGCTCATGCCGACCGCCGCCAGCGCATCGGACACCCGCGCGCGCAGCTCGTCGCCGGTGACGCCGAAGTTCGCCGGACCGAACGCGACGTCCTGCGCGACCGTCGGCATGAACAGCTGATCGTCCGGGTCCTGGAAGACGATCCCGACCCGACGCCTGGCCTCGCGCAGGGTGCTCCGCTCGACCCGGGTGCCGCCGATCTCGACGTGGCCCGCGGTGGGGGAGAGCACCCCGTTCAGCTGCAGCATGAGGGTGGTCTTGCCTGCGCCGTTGGGGCCGAGCAGCGCAATCCGCTCGCCGACAGCGACTTCCAGGTCGATGCCGCGTAGCGCGATCCGGCCGTCGGGGTAGGCGAAGCCCAGGTCGCGCACCCGCACCGCCGCCGTCGGGCTCATCCGGCCACCGCCAGCGCCGTCAGGCAGACGGCGACCGCGCCGACGGCGGGGGTGAGGCCGAGCAGCCAGCCGCGCGCGGTGGCCGCGGGTGCACCGAGATCGGGCATGGCGCCGGTGAACCCGCGCGATGCCATGGCCAGGTGGACCCGCTCGCCGCGCTCGTAGGTCCGGAGGAACAGCCCACCCACCCCGCGTGCGGTGGCGCCGATCTGTCGCAGGGTGCGGGGATCGTCACCGCGGGAGATCCGCGCGATCCTCATCCGGTTCGCCTCCGCGGCAAGCAGATCCACGTAGCGCAGCATCAGGACGGCGATGGTGGTGACGAGGGCGGGCACCCGCAGTCGGGTCAGCCCCAGCGGCAGGTCCGCGGTCCGGGTGGTGGCCGCGAGGGTCAGCGAGGTGAGGACCCCGAGGGTGCCCTTGATCAGGATGCCCCACGCCGCGTACAGGCCGGCGACCGACAGCGACAGTCCCGCCCATCGCACGCGCTCGGCGCCCTCTCCGAACGGGAGCAGCGCCGCGAGCACGACGAACGGTGCCTCGATCAGCATCCGTGGCGCGATCCAGCGCAGCGGGATCCGGGCGATCTGCCACACTGCCAGCAGGACAAGGGCATACAGGCCGAAGGCCCACATCTGTTCGCGCGGCGTCGCGACCACCGCGAAGACCCCCACCGTCGCCGCGACGATCTTCACCTCGACCGGCAACCGGTGCACGGGGGAGTCGTCCGCGCGGTACAGCGGGTGGGCGTGACCGGCGCCCATCGTCAGGTCCTGCGCGTGCGGCCAGAGCGGGCGATCAGCCAGAACAGGCCGCCCGCGACCGCGAACGTCGCGGTGACGCCCAGGATCCCGGCGATTCCGGACAGGTTGTCGTTGCCCGCGACGGTGTAGTCCGCGAGTGGTCCGTCGGCGAGGTGGTGCTCCCCGGCGTGCTGCGCGATGCAGGTGCCGGTCAACTCCTCGCCCGCCGCCGTCTCGATGACGGTGCAGCCGCGCAGGGTGGTGGAGTCCAGGCCGTCGGGACTCGAGCTGGCGAGGTAGCTGACGACGCCGGCGATCAACAGGGCGACGACGGCGAAACCGGCCAGGAACCAAGACCTTCGGGATGTCATGCCGGTACCTCCGTGGTCGGTCGGGGCGCGGTGCGCAGCAGGTACACCAGGTCGGGCCGGGCCCTGGCGACGGCGACCACGGTGAGCGCAGTGATCAGGCCTTCGCCGACCCCGATCAGGGTGTGGGTGCCGAGCATGTACCAGGCGACGGTGTCGAGCGTCGTGTCTCCGGCGCCGCCGAGCGCGTACTCGAGCAGGAACCCGGACGCGGCCGCCAGCGTGTTCGCCAGCGCGGCAACGAAAGCCAGTGCGGCGAGGCCGGCATCGCCGAACCGGCGGCGCAGGGGCCGCAGGGCGACGGCCGCCGCGTAGCCGACCCCGACGCCGATCAGTGCCATGTTCGTGATGTTGGTGCCGAGCGCGGTGATGCCGCCGTCCGCGAAGAGCAGCGCTTGCACCACGAGGACGATGGCCACGCACAACGCGCCGGTGTAGGGGCCGACCAGGATGGCCGCGAGGGCGCCGCCGAGCAGGTGGCCGCTGGCACCGGGCAGGATCGGGAAGTTCACCATCTGCACCGCGAAGATGAACGCGGCCACCAGGCCGGCCATCGGCGCGGTCCGCTCGTCGAGTTCGGTTCGGGCCTTCCATGCGGCCACGGTGATGCCCGCGACCGCGACGAACCCGAACAGCAGCGAGGTCGGCGCGTCCACCAGGCCGTCGCTCATGTGCATCGCGAGGATGGCGTCGTTCGGGCTGTTCACGAGCGGAGCATAACCAGCCATCTCAACAATTGCTCAGTTGTTCAAATGAACGTAACAAGGGGGCTGCTGAACGACCGACGGGTCATGGAGTCCGGCCGAGGAGCGCGGCCAGTCGGTCGAGGGGCGGAGCGTCCTCGGGCACCGGCCGTGACGGTGCGAACGGGGTACGTCCTGCCGGGAGATTCGGCAGCAGTACCCGGCTGAAGGCGATCTGGTCCTCGATCACCGAGTCGGGGTAGCGCGGCGTCTGCCCCGACGCGCGAGCGAGATCCCAGCCGTGCGCGAGCATCTCGGTGATGCGCATGTTCAGGGCCTGCACGGCCGGAACCTGACCCATCGGCAGGGTGATCTCCCGGTCCAGCACCCCCGGCAGGGCGAAAGCCTGCACCAGTGCGTCGGCCGAGGCGTGAAAGGAGCCCGCAGGGTCGGGGCCGAGCAGGTCGGGCGGCGCGCCAACGACGGTGACGGGCAGCGGGCGCCCGCGCAAGGACGAGGCGAACAGGTGGTTGCCTGCCGTCACGTGGTTTACGACGTCGCGGACGGACCACTCGGCGCAGGGGGTGGGTGCGGACCACTGGTCGTCGGCGACGCCGGCTACCAGCGTGCCCGTCGCGTCGAGTGCCCGGCTGAGGTCGTCGATCGTCGCGGTCATGGTTCTGCCTACCACCGCGAGGACGGTTTCGGAACCCGTGTTGGGTCGAAGGGGGTGTTGCCGCCGCGGAAAGTGCGTGATACTGGCTGTAACGCACATCGGTGAAGGGGTGGACCTGTGGACCAGAACGTGCAGTACGACGCGGTGATCATCGGTGCCGGCTTCGGCGGGATGGGTGCCGCGATCCAGCTCAAGCGGCTCGGCCTGACCGACCTCGCGATCCTCGAACGCGAGGACGACCTCGGCGGCACCTGGCACGTGAACCGCTACCCGGGTCTCGCCGTCGACATCGCCTCCGTGACGTACTCCTACTCCTTCGAGCCGAACCCGCACTGGTCGCGGCTGTTCGCGCCGGGCGCCGAGCTCAAGCGGTACGCCGAGCACGTCGCGGACAAGTACGACCTGCGCCGCCACATGCGCTTCGGTGCGGTCGTCGAGGGTGCCCGCTGGGACGAGGACGCGCAGCGGTGGGAGGTCGCGATCGAGGGCGGCGAACTGGTCACCGCGAAATACCTGCTCACCGCGACCGGGTTCCTGTCGCAGCCGCACAAGCCCGACATCCCCGGCATCGATTCGTTCGAGGGCAAGGTCATCCACACGACGGCGTGGGACGACACCTACGACCTGAGCGGTACGCGCACCGCGATCATCGGCACAGGGGCGACCGCGGTCCAGCTCATCCCCGAGGTGGCCCGCAAGGCCGCCGCCCTGACTGTGTACCAGCGGACCCCGATCTGGGTGCTGCCGAAGGTGGACACCCCCATCCCGGGTCCGGTGCAGCGGCTGTTCGCCCGGGTGCCCGCGGTCCAGCGCGCGGCCCGCGGGGTGAGCTCGGGGATCCTCGAGGCGGTGATGGTGAGCGCTGTGCTGCACTACCGGCAGACCAAGCTGCTGAACAAGGGCGCCGCAGCTGTCTCGCGAATCTTCCTGCGCGCGAAGGTCCGTGACCCGAAGCTGCGCCGTCAGCTGACCCCGGACTACGACTTCGGCTGCAAGCGGCCGACCTTCTCCAACAGCTACTACAGCACCTTCACCAAGCCGCACGTGCACCTCGAGACGGACTCGATCGAGCGCATCGAGCCCGACGGCATCGTCACCGCGGACGGACGCAAGACCGAGATCGACACGCTGGTCCTTGCGACCGGCTTCAACCTGTGGGACGTGAACTTCCCGGCCATCGAGGTGATCGGTCGGGAGGAGCGCAACCTCGGTAAGTGGTGGCGGGACAATCGGTTCCAGGCGTACGAGGGGGTGGCGGTGCCGCACTTCCCAAACTTCCTGAGCCTGGCCAGCCCGTACTCCTACAGCGGGCTTTCGTACTTCACCACCATCGAGTCGCAGATGGCGCACATGAACCGGCTGTTCGGTGAGCTGCGGCGGCGCGGCGCCGACGTCTTCGAGGTGACCGAGCAGGCGAATGCCGGCTTCCTGGACCGGATGACCGAGAAGCTGGACGACTCGGTGTTCTACGGCGGCAGCTGCCAGACCGCGCGCAGCTACTACTTCAACCAGCACGGGGAGGCGGCGATCCTGCGCCCGACCTCGACGGTCAACGCGTTCCGGGAGGCGAGGAGCTTCCCGCTCGACGACTACACGATGCGGCCGTACGAGGCGGCGGAGTGAGCGCGGGGTCGGCGTCGCACACTCTTTGGCAAGGTCGCACCCCTTGTGGACGTACAAAGGGTGTGCGTTCTCGCCAGAAGGTGTGCGGGGACGGCTGCTAGCCGAGATACTGCGCCCGCCACGCCAGCACCCCGGTCCCGACAGCGACGGCCACCAGCAGCAGCACCCACACGAACCGCGGCAGGTGGCTCAGTGACCGCAGCTGGTCGAGATCCGAACGGCCGGAACGGGTGCGGGCGGCCTCGACGATGGTGTGCAGGTTGCCGAACAGCAGCAGCCAGATCGCGGTGTACGCGAAATGCAGCTGCAGCGTGGGGGATCCGTAGTACGCGACGACGCCGATCGCCGATCCGCAGACCACCAGCACCAGCAGCCCGAAGACGTTGCGGATGAACGGCACCATCGCGACGATCAGCGCGACCGCGCCCCACAGCAGTACCGGGAGCTGGCCTGCCGCGATCAGGAGCGCGCCTGCCAGTCCGAGCAGCGAGGGCGCCAGGAAGCCGGCCGCAGCGGTGAGCACCATGCCGGGGCCGCGTGGCTTGCCGCGCGAGAGCGTGAGGCCCGAGGTGTCCGAGTGCAGCCGGATCCCGGTGAGCCGTCGGCCCGTCACGACAGCGGCGATCGCGTGCCCGGCCTCGTGTACGAGCGTCACCGCGTGCCGGGTCAACGACCACAACGGACCGAAGAGGACCATGGCGGCGGCGATGGCGATGGGGAGGTAGGCCGACCACTGCGCCCAGTACGAGTTCACCCGACCAGGGTGCCAGGCCGCCGCGGCCAACTAGCATCGGTACCGGTCACGATGTCTGAGGGTGGAGGGACTCGATGGAAGCCGTCACGGAGTCGACCGCAGCAGTGGCCGACCATGGCCGAGTCATGGTGCGCAGTGAGTTCGCGCCGCTCCGGACGGTCGCCGTCGCCCGGTCGCAGTTCCGCGCTCCGGACGAGATGTCGGACAGCGAGGCGTCGTTCCTCGCTCCCGAGGCGCTGCCGATCCTCGAGCGCATGCTCGGACGCGATCACGGTGAGGTCTATCCCGACCGCCAGCGGCTCTGGGAAGCCGAACGCGAGAACCTGTGCTCGGTGTTCGAACGCCACGGTGTGGAGGTCCTGCGGCCGCGGATGCTGACCGACACCGAGAAGGCGGCCGGGGGCTCCAAGGGCTACGCGAACTTCTTCGTCCGCGACCCCTGGTTCACCATCGGAGACATCGTCATCGAGGGGAACCTGAGGCTGCCCCACCGCCGACGCGAGGTGCTGCCCAGCCGCGACCTCCTCACCGCCAGGGCGCTCGAGGGGCGCTGTTCCTACCTGGCGCTGCCGCAGCCTGTGGTTCCCGACGGGGCGCCGGGCGACCTGGGCGCCGGGCCCTTCCTGGAGGGTGGTGACGTGCTGGTGTACGACAAGCGCGTCTTCGTCGGCAACTCCGGGCTGGCGTCCAACGCCCTCGGGATCCGCTGGCTGGAGAAGCTGCTCACCCCGCTGGGCTACACCGTGGAAACCGTTCGTCTCGCGCCGAACTTCCTGCACCTCGACTGTGCGCTCGGCCTGATCAGGGAGGGCTTGCTGGTCGCGTGCCCGGACGCACTCCTCGACGGCCTGCCCGCCGCGCTGCGCGGCTGGGAGCGGATCGAGATCAGCGAGAGAGACGGTATCGACCTCGGTACCAACGGTCTGCCCATCAGCCCGGAGGTCTACGTCACCGATCCGGCCTTCCGACGCATCGGTGACCGGATCGCCGCGCACGGCGTCACCGTCGAATACGTGGATTTCGCGATCACCCGCGGCTTCGGCGGGTCGTTCCGGTGCACCACCCAGCCGCTGCGGCGGGAGTGAGCCGCGCCCCGTCGGTCGGTGTCAGTCCTGGATCCGCCGCCACGGACGGGCCTGCTCCAGTTCGAACGCGAGCTCGAGCAGGGTCCGCTCGTCGCCGTGGTCGGCCGAGAAGTGCGAGGCCAACGGCAGCCCCGCAGCGGTCTCGTGCAGCGGCAGCGAGATGGCGGGTCCGCCGGACGCGTTGTTCAGCGGGGTGAACGCGGTGTAGTTCACCAGTTTGGTGAACAGTTCCTCGAAACTCTGTGCCGGAGACAGGTATCCGAGCCTCGGGGTGGTGTGCGCGAGGACGGGCGAGAGCAGCACGTCGTACTTCTGGAACATCTCCGCGTACTGCCGATGGGTGCGCCGCAGCCGGTACAGCACCTGCGGCGTCTTCGCGATGTTCTTGCGGTACATCGCATCCAGCCCGCGGGTGAGGTTGTCGGTCTTGGACTTGTCGAAGTCCGGGCCGAGCATCCGCTTTCCGCCCGCACAGATCGCGAACGACAGGAACCCCCAGTAGTTCGAGAAGTCCTCGACGAACGACCGATCGACCGGCAGTGGCGCCTCCTCGACATGGTGGCCGAGCTCGTCGAGCAGATTCGCGGTCGCGGTGACGGAGGCGCGGGTCTCGTCGTCGGTCGGGATGCCGGTGATCGAATCGATGATCACGCCGATGCGCAGGCGGGTGCGGCCGGGGCCCTCGACGAGCCGGATGGGCGGGAGTTTCGGGTTGCGGTAATAGCTTTCGGCCGCGGCATAGAACCGCGCGGTGTCCCGGACCGACCGCGACAGCATGCCCTGGGCGACGATGCGGATCGGCATCGACCGGTCCGCCGGATCCGCGACAGTGCGCCCCCTGGTCGGCTTGAGGCCGACGAGGCCGCAGGCGGCCGCGGGGATCCGGATCGATCCGCCGCCGTCGTTGGCATGCGCGAACGGTAGTACTCCGGACGCGACCAGCGCCGCGGATCCGCCGGAGGAGGCTCCCGAGGAGAACGCCGGATTCCACGGGTTGTGCACGGGTTCGGCCGTCGCGTACTCGTTCGAGGCGCTGAACCCGAACTCCGGCAGCCTGCTCTTGCCGATCGCTACCGCGCCGGTGGACAGGAACTGCCTGGCGAAGTCGCTGTCCGCGCGGGCGGGCCGTGCCACGAACGCCGCGCTGCCGTGATTCGTCGGCAGGCCCGCGACATCGATGTTGTCCTTGACGATCGTCGGGACACCCGCGAAGACGCCCGTGTGCGGCCCAGCGGACCGGGTCAGGGCCCGATCGAAGTCGGGGAAGGCGATCGCGTTGAGCGAGTCCCGGACCGACTCGGCGCGTTCGACTGACGCCAGCACCGCCTCGTGGGAGGACAACTGCCCGGAGGCGATCAGCTCCGCGATGCCGGTGGCGTCGAGGTCGCCGATGGCGTCGTCGCGGAAAGCGTGGATGCGTGCGTCGTCGGTCATCGGGTGTCCTCGGATCGGGGTTGCAGGCACGGCAGGCAGGCGGTGTGGCCGGCCGACTCCGAGATTAACGCGGATCCACCTCGTGCAGCCCGTCCTCGGTGAGTTCGAGCCACCGGGTCGCCCCGAACTCCCGGAGGAACGGCAGGTCGTGGCTGGCGACCACGAGCGCGCCGCGGTACTCGGCCAGCGCCGACGTGAGGTGCGCGAGGCTGGGCAGGTCGAGGTTGTTGGTCGGTTCGTCGAGCATCAGCAGTCGCGGCGCAGGCTCGGCGAGCAGGATCATCGCCAGCGCCGCGCGCAGCTGTTCCCCGCCGGACAGCGCCGAGGCCCGTGTGTCGGCCGCGTCGCCGCGAAACAGGAACCGGGCCAGCCGCGCCCGGATCTGCTCCGGCGTCGCGTGCGGTGCGGCATCGGCAACGTTCTGCGCCACCGTGCGGTCGCCGTCGAAGATGTCGAGCCGCTGCGGAAGGGACCGCCATGGCACCCGCGGGCCCGCATCGGCGATCGCGCGCAGCAGGGTGGTCTTGCCGATCCCGTTCCGTCCGACCAACGCGATTCGCTCCGGCCCGGACACGGTGAGCGACACCGTGGGACCGCAGGCCAGCGTGACGTCCTCGAGCTCGATCACCTGCTGGCCCGGGTGGACGGCGGTGTCCGGCAGGTCGATTCGGATCTCGCGGTCGTCGCGGATCAGCTCCTCGGCCTCGGTGAGCGTCTGCCTGGCCTCCTCCAGCTTGTCGATGTGGCTGCCGCGGAGCTTGCCCGCCGACACCTGGGCCTGGCGCTTGCGCTCGCCGGCCAGGATCCGCGGGACACTGCCCTCCATCTTCTTCCCGTACCGCACCCTGCGCGCGATCTTGGTCTGCGCCTCGACGAGCTCGCGGCCCTGCTTGCGCACGTCGCTGCGGGCGTCGCGGACGGCCGCGCGGGCCGCCTCCTGCTCGGCGTCGACGGTGGCCCGGTAGGCACTGAAGTTGCCGCCGAACATCCGCACCTCCCCGCGGCGCAGCTCGGCGATGGAGTCCATCCGCTCGAGCATCTCGCGGTCGTGGCTGACGACGATCGCAGTGCCAGGGAACTGTCCGACCGCCGTATACAACCGGGCCTTCGCGGCCAGGTCGAGGTTGTTGGTCGGCTCGTCGAGCAGCAGCACCTGCGGGTCGACGAGCAGCGCGGCTGTGAGGCCGAGCAACATCGTCTCCCCGCCCGACAGCGTGCCGACGGTCCGGCCGAGCGCCTCCGTCGAGGGGGCGATGTGTGCGAGCCCCAGTCGGTCCAGGGTGGCGACGGCGCGTTCCTCGATGTCCCAGTGTCCGGCGGCGACGGCGAAGTCCTCGTCCGTTCCCGCACCGGATTCGATGCGGTGCAGTGCCTTTCGCGCAGACTCGATGCCGAGAATGGCGTCCACCCGTCGGTTCGGGTCGAGGGCCAGGTCCTGGCGCAGGTACGCCAACGACCCGTGCACGGTCACCGAACCGCGGTCGGGGGCCAGCTCGCCGGCGATCAGCCGGAGCAGCGTGGATTTGCCTGCGCCGTTCAGGCCGACGAGCCCGGTTGTGCCGCTGCCGAACGCGGCGTCGAGGCCATCGAAGACGGGGTCGCCGTCGGGCCAACTGAAGGTGAGATCGGACAGGGCGAGATAGGGCTGGGCCATGGTTGCTCCTAGAGGTGGGTGCGGGGCGACGGCGTGCACGAGCACGCGACGCGATGCGTTCACTACCTCTGAATGAGCAAGGGCCCTTCTCCGATCGTCGACAACAAGACGGCCACCACGATAGGACGACCCCGGTCGTTCGGCAAGGGAATTATGAGCGGCGCCTCAGATGTTCGGCCCCTCGGACCTCAGTTCGTCGACCCGGCCCATCGCCTCGCGCAGCTCGGCGAGCCATTGTTCGCTGTGCTCGCCCGCGAGCTTGACCGCCCAGGTCAGCGCGTCCGCCCTTGACCGGGCCACCCCGGCATCGACCAGGGTGTCGAGCACCCGGCGCTCGGGCTGACGCAGCCGGGTCATCACCGGTACCGCCAGATGAGTGAACAGCACGTGCCGCTCGCCCACGGTGACGCCCCAGGCCACCTTGCGCCCGTAGCGGGCCTCGGCCTCGTCGGCGATCCGCATCCGGTCCGCCCTTGTGGTCTCCCGGAACCGGGAGATCCGGCCGTCGACGGCTGCCTGGGAGTTCTCCTCCGGTGCGGGCAGCTCGCCGGTGACGACGATCTCCTCGCGGTCCACCACCACCGCGGCCGGTCCGGTGAACCAGTCCTCGGGTAGTCGTCCGGCGAACCACTCGCTCGCGTCGCTCGCGTCGGGGGTGTCCGCCTGCTGCCAGCCGCCGGGCCGCCCGAACCTGCGGCCGCCGTGTCCCGTGTATCCCATCGAGCTCACCTCTAAGGTTGCGATGATTACTTGATTACAGTCATACGCCTGTTTCTGAGGATGCGCTAGCGGTCGCCCGACGCCAAGGACCCCGCATCGGTATCGATGCGGGGTCCTTGGCAGATCGGGGCGGGGGCGAACGATCTCCTAGCCCTGCGACAGCCCCGGCTGCGTCTGGATCTTCCCGGGACCACCGGCGGCGCCGCCTGCCTTCGCCGGCATGTGCCATTCGCCGTCCGCGCCGCAGACCAGGCCGTGGCTGACATCGCCGGGCTTCTTGTTGATCACCGTTTCGTTGCCCTGATCGTCGGTGTTGACGATCGGGCACGGCCCCGTCGGACCGTTGGGACCGATGGGGGTGCTGGGCTCGGCATTGGCGACGGACGCCGCCCCGAAGGCGCTCAGGATCGGAAGGGCTGCGATAGCGACGACGGCAAAGGTGCGACGGGCGTTGAACATTCAGTATCTCCTGGGGTGATGGGGGTGAGGTGCGTCGGTGACAGGGACAACTCTGCCCAGTCCGGGCATCACCCAGAAGCGACCCAAGGGTGCGGCGCAGGCCACCCAGGGAATGGATCCTCGCCACCCCAGGATCGGCGCCGCCCCGGCCGCGCGAGGTGCGAAAACTGCGCGCCGGCGGCGGGGCCGCCTAACCTCGAGGCCATGCGGATGAAGCTGAGTGTGGCGGGGATCGCGGTGTCGGCGCTGGTGCTGGGCGGATGCACCATCGGGCAGACCGAGTCGGAAACGGAGATCGCGGCGCAGCAGTTCGCCGACGCGCTCACCCAGCGGAACGCGCAGGCGGCCGCGGACCTCACCAGCGACCCGGCGGCCGCGGCGGCCGCGATCACCCAGATGTTCGACGGCCTCGCCGCCCGGGATGCGACCTTCGTGGTCGCGGGCACCGACAGCGACGCGGGCACCTTCACCCTCGACGCGGACTGGACCCTCGGCGCCGAACCCGAACCCGAGGCGGAATCCACCACGACCCCCAGCGCCGGGGCGATGACCACCGCGGCGGCCACCGAGTCCGACTCGGCACAGTCATGGAGCTACACCACGACCGGCGGCGGCCAGGCCGTCGCCGACGGCGGCAAGATCCCATGGGACCCGCAACTGCTGGCGCCGGGGCTGACGGCGGACAGCACGCTGCGCTACACCACACTCGCCGGTGGCTCCCCGCAGGTGCTCGACGCCGCAGGTCGCCCGCTGATGACCGAGCAGACCGTCACCCTGGTCAATCTCGACCCGGCGACGATCCCAGACCCGGCCGGTACCGCCGCCGCGGTCGCTCAGTTGGTCGGGCCGGTGGCCCCCACGGTCACCCCGGCCTCGCTGCAGGCGGACCTGGCCGGATCCCAGGGCAAGACCGTCACCGCGATCACGCTGCGGGACGCGGACTTCCAGCCGATCGCCGATCGGCTCGCCGCGATCCCCGGTGTGCAGTTGGTGAAGCAGGCCCGGCTGCTGACCGCGGACAAGGCCATGACCTCACCGACCCTCGACGGGCTCCGGGAGCTGTGGCAGCAGGGCCAGGATGCCTCCGCCGGCTGGGCGGTACAGCTGGTGTCCGCCAACGGATCCGCGCAGCGGCTGGCCGGTGAAGACGGCACGGTTCAGCCCGACATCGCCACCACCCTCGACCCCACGATCCAGGGCGCAGCCCAGGCGGCCATCGCCGATCTCCCGCAGCAGTCCGCGATCGTGGCACTGCGGCCGTCCACGGGGGCGGTACTCGCGGTGGCGCAGAACCCGGCCGCCACCGCGCAGGGCCCGATCGCGCTGACCGGCCTGTACCCGCCGGGGTCGACCTTCAAGACGGTCACCACTTCCGCAGCGCTGCAATCGGGTTCGGTCACCCTCGACACTGTGCTGCCGTGCCCGGGCAGCGCAAACATCGAGGGCCGCACCATCCCCAACGACGACAACTTCGACCTCGGTTCGGTGCCGCTGCACACCGCGTTCGCCCGTTCCTGCAACACCACCATGGGCGCGCTCGCGGTCGCGCTGCCGCCGACCGCGCTGCCCCATGCCGCCCTGCAGTTCGGTCTCGGTGTGGACTACGTGACGCCGGGGCTGACCACGGTCACCGGCAGCGTGCCGCCCGCGGACACCCCGGCGCAGCGTGTCGAATCCGCGATCGGACAGGGGCAGGTGACGGCGACGCCGTTCGGGATGGCGCTCGTGGCGGCCTCCATCGCCAAGGGCTCCACGCCCGCGCCGATGCTGGTCGCGGGGATGCCGGGCGTCGCGAACACGACTCCCGCCCCTGCGCCCCCGCAGGTCACCGAGCAGTTGCGGACCATGATGCGAGAAACGGTTACAGGGGGCACCGCCACCCAGCTCGCGGACATCGCCGACCTGCGCGGCAAGACCGGCACCGCCGAGGTCGGTGACGCCCCCGCGCACGGCTGGTTCGTCGGCATCGACGGCGATGTGGCCTTCGCGGTGTTCGTCGCGGGGGCGGACAGCTCGGCCCCCGCGGTCGATGCGGCCGGACGGTTCCTACGACCGATTCAGGCCCAGATCCCGCGGTGACGGCGATGCGGCCGACGGGTGTGTTCGGGTCGGCGGTTCTGCGGCTGATCTAGCCCCTGGATCGCTCGACAGGGGCGTCTCGCGGCGCGGCTCAGATGCACCAGACGAGTGCGGCGGACCCGAGCGGGACGCTGAAGCAGAGGGCAACCGAGCCAAGGGCGGGGGTAGCGGCCACGGTGTCGCTCGCGGAGGCGGCAGGGGCCGCGAAGACTCCGACTGTCAGGGCGATTGCGGTCGCAGCGAGGGTTTTCGTGATCTTGGTGGACATTGTGCTCACACCTTTTGATTGGGACGAACCTGCGGTCGAGCCACCCCTCATGGCTCCCAACCATCGTCCGCCCGATGCGACACCACGCACAAGGGCGCGGCCGCAGGAGGTTGCTAGTGCACCCCGCGCATCATCCGGCTGATCCAGGGCGCGAGCAGGATCATCACGACGCCGACCGCGATCGAGGCCGCGCCGACCCAGGTGAAGTACGGCACCTCGTCGTTCTCGTTGTAGTACTTCGCCATGGTGCCCGCCATCGACGAGCCCAGCGCCACGGAGAGGAAGAACAGCGCGACCATCTGGGTGTGGAATGCCTTGGGCGCCAACTTGGTCGACAGTGAGAGCCCGACGGGGGAGAGGAACAACTCGGCGAAGGTGAACAGCAGCAGGATGAACATCAGTCCCAACAGGGGGGTGCTGTTCGGCCCGCCGCCCGCGAACGGCAGGAACGCGAGGAAGGCCAGGCCCATGATGATGGTGCCCGCCGCGAACTTGAGCGGTGAGGACGGCTGGCGGGGGCCGAGCTTGGTCCAGATCGCCGCGAACACGCCCGCGAAGATGATGATGAAGACCGGGTTGATCGACTGCACCCAGGAGGCCGGGAAGTCCCAGCCGAACAGGTTGCGGTCTAGGCGCTTGTCGGAGTAGATCGCGACGACGGTGAACTGCTGCTGGAACAGGGACCAGAACGCGGCGCTGGCCAGGAACATCGGGATGAAGGCGATGACGCGGCTGCGCTCGGTGCTCGTGATCTTCTTGCTGGTCAGGATCACCAGGAAATAGGTGATCGACGCGACGATCGTCAGGCCGACGACCACGTCGGAGAGGTTGTCGGTGGTGATGAGCCCGATCAGGCAGAGCACGAGGATCCCGAGGATCGCGACGGCGCCGAGGGCCGCGTACCGCAGCCGCTGCGCGTGCGGCATCGGGTTCAGCGGCCGCTCGCCGATCCCGGCGAGCCGCTTGCGGCCGAGCGTGTACTGGATCAGGCCCAGCGCCATGCCGATCGCGGCGAGCGCGAAGCCGACATGGAAGCCCCACTCCTTCTGTGCCCACCCGGTCAGCAGCGGACCGACCAGAGCGCCCAGATTGATGCCCATGTAGAAGATCGAGAACCCGGCGTCGCGGCGGTCGTCGTTCTCGGCGTACAGGTCGCCGACCAGGGAGGTGGCGTTCGCCTTGAGTCCGCCGCTGCCGACGGCGATCGCGATCAGGCCGACCCCGACTCCCGCCAGGCCCGGGATCACGGCCAGGGCGATGTGGCCGCACATGACCAGGATCGCGCTGTAGAAGAGGGTGCGCTCGGACCCAAGGATGCGGTCCGCGATCCAGCCACCGAGGATGGTGGAGAGGTAGACGGTGCCGCCGTACGCGCCGACGATGCTGGTCGCGGCGGCCTGGGAGATGCCGAGCCCGCCGTCGGCCACCGAGTAGTACAGGTAGTAGATGAGGATGCCCTGCATCCCGTAGAACGAGAACCGCTCCCACATCTCGACGCCGAACAGGTTCGCGAGCGCCACTGGCTGGCCGAAGAAGCCGCGGTCGGCCTTGGGATCACGGGGTGGCGAAGTGATTTCGCTCATCGCCAAACTTTCTCATGAGTGGGTGGTGCGGGGTGGGACTCGACGCCAACTCGTTAGGCGGCGGCCGAGCGCTTCCGGACCGCGGCGTAGATCGCGCGCCAGCCGAGCAGGAAGGCCGCCAACACGCTGGTCGCGACGATGATGAAGCTGAACGCGGTGCCCTGACCGCCGATGACCCGAAGGATCATCCCGACCACCACCGTGCTCAGCCAGATGATCACCCCGGCCGGAACCACCGAGGCCGGGAACGACTTGTTGCGGTACAGCGCCTCGTTGGCCAGCCAGCCGGCCGCCAGCCCGCCGAGGAACGGCCACGCCGTGGTCGCCAGCCCGGCGAGCGCGTTCGCCTCGTCGTGGCTCCGTCGGCCGATCGCGCAGAACACGACCACCAGGACTATGTCGACGGCCAGGACGGCCAGGACGGGCGGGCGCTTGTTCACGGATCCAGGGTAAGCCGCGGATCCCCAGGCGCCGAACCGGGATGTTCCCTCTGACTGGGACGTTGATGTGATGCAGGTCTCGCCGCCGCCTACCTTGGGCATACCAAGACGGTCCGGTCGAGCCGACGAATGCCGCCCTGGCGGGCGGCGGTGTGAGAGGTGCAGAGAATGGTGCAGTGGAACGAGACGTGTGACGTGCTGGTGGTCGGGTCGGGTGGCGGCGGCGTCACCGGCGCCTACACCGCGGCCCGCGAGGGCCTGGACGTGATCCTGGTGGAGGCAACCGACAAGTTCGGCGGTACCACGGCGTACTCCGGCGGCGGCGGGGTGTGGTTCCCGTGCAACCCGGTGCTCAGGCGCGCGGGCACCGACGACACCATCGACGACGCGCTCGAGTACTACCACGCAGTCGTCGGCGATCGCACCCCTCGTGACCTGCAGGACGCGTACGTCCGCGGCGGCGGCCCGCTCATCGAGTACCTGGAGCAGGACGAGAACCTCAAGTTCGAGATGCTGCCGTGGCCCGACTACTTCGGCAAGGCCCCCAAGGCCCGCCTCGACGGCCAGCGGCACACCATGCCGTCGGTGCTGCCGGTGTCGGAGGCCCCCGAGCTGCGCGAGCTGGTCCGCGGACCGCTGGACGTCGACCGGCTCGGCACCCCCGCGCCCGACGACTACTTCATCGGCGGCCGCGCGCTGATCGCCCGGTTCCTCAAGGCCATCGAGAAGTACCCGAACGCCACCCTGAACCTGAACACCACGCTGGTCGAGCTGGTGGTCGAGGACGGCGCCGTGGTCGGCGGAATCGTCGAGCGCGACGGCGAGCGCGTCGCGATCCGCACCCGCAAGGGTGTCGTGCTCGCGGCCGGCGGCTTCGAGGGCAACGACGAGCTGCGGCAGAAGTTCGGGGTGCCCGGTGAGGCCCGCGACACGATGGGCCCGTGGGCCAACCTGGGCAAGGCACACGAGGCCGGCATCGCGGCAGGCGCCGACACCGACCTGATGGGCGAGGCCTGGTGGTCGCCGGGCATGACCCACCCGGATGGCCGCTCCGCGTTCGCGCTGTGGTTCACCGGCGGCATCTTCGTCAACCAGGACGGTAAGCGGTTCGTCAACGAGTCCGCGCCGTACGACCGCCTCGGTCGCGACGTGATCCGGCAGCTCGAGCACGGCACGGTCACGCTGCCGTATTGGATGGTCTACGACAACAAGGAGGGTGAGGTTCCTCCGGTCAAGGCCACCAACGTCTCCATGGTCGAGGCGGAGAAGTACCAGGCGGCGGGCCTGTGGCACACCGCTGACACCCTCGAGGAGCTCGCCGAGAAGATCGGCGTCCCCGCCGAGAACCTGGCCGCCACCGTCGCGCGGTTCAACGAGTTCGTACCCAAGGGCGTCGACGAGGACTTCGGCCGCGGCGACGAGGCCTACGACCGGGCGTTCTCGGGCGGCGAGCCGCCGCTGGTCACGATCGATCAGGGGCCGTTCCATGCGGCCGCGTTCGGAATCTCCGACCTCGGCACCAAGGGCGGGCTGCGCACCGACACCGCGGCGCGGGTGCTCGACCAGTCGGGCAACCCGATCGCCGGCCTGTACGCCGCGGGCAACACGATGGCCGCGCCGAGCGGCACCGTCTACCCCGGTGGCGGCAACCCGATCGGTACCAGCATGCTGTTCAGCCACCTCGCCGTGCTCGACATGGCAGCGGGCAGCTAACCACTCGAGAACGCCCCCGTCGCGACCCCAGGAGGTGGGTCGCGACGGGGGCGTTGTTGCGCGTGGGGGATCAGGCCTGCAGGCCGGCCTCGATCTCCAGGGTGATGGTGATCTTGTCGCCCACCACGGCGCCGCCGCCCTCGAGCGGCATGTCGATGCTGATGCCGAAGTCCCTGCGGTTGATGACGGTGCTGGCCTCGAAGCCGGCGACCGGTCCGTGGCCCATGCCCGGGTTGACGCCGTTGAACTCGAGCTTGAGCTCGACCGGGCGGGTCACGCCGTGCAGGGTGAAATCGCCGTCGACCACGAAGTCCTCGCCCTTGGCGCGCACGCCGGTGGAGGTGAAGGTGGCGGTCGGGAACTGCTCGGCGTCGAAGAAGTCGGCCGCGCGCAGGTGGTTGTCGCGCTGCTCGTTGTCGGTGGTGATGGAGGCGACCTGGATCTCGGCGGTGACCGACGGGGTGCCGTCCTCGGCGACGGTGATGGCGCCCGAGAACTCCTGGAAGCGTCCGCGGACCTTGCTGACCATCAGGTGCCGGACGGAGAAGCCGACGGTGGAGTGGCTCGGGTCGATGGCCCAGGTGCCGGTGGTCAGGGTGGGGAGGGCGATGGCGGTGGTCATGTGGACTCCTCGTAAGTAGTTCAAATTTCAAGCATGTGCCCCGTCCAACGATGCCACGGCCGCGAATATTTCCGAGTCAATGTGACCTGCACCACACAGAACCGCCGGCCGAGGGAATCGGCCGGCGGTCCTCCTGGGATCACCCGATGAGCACCAGGGATCAGTCGAGCGTCGCCGCGGCCAGCACCGCCCGCAGTGCCGACGCCGTGACAGACGACTCGATGCCCATGCCCCACTGCGTCTTGCCGTTCATCCGGCACTGGGCGAAGGTTATGGCCTGCCCGCCTGCGCCCTCGGCGACCGACTGCAGCGACATCGCGAGCACCTCCACCGGGCAGCCGTGGTCGGCCAGGATCAGGGTGAGTGCCTCGACCGGCCCACTTGCCGAGGCCTCTCCGCTGACCTGCACATCGCCGAGCGTCGCGCGGATCGTCAGGTGGTCGCCGTTCCCGAGGTGTTCGAGCGACCACTTGTCGAGGGCGCCGTGGTGGGCGTACTCGGCCGTCAGCAGCTTCCACAGCTCCTCGGCGGTCACCTCACCGCCGCCGTCGTCGGTGGTGTGCTGCACCCGTCGCGCGAAGTCGATCTGCAGGGCGCGCGGCAGGTCGAGCCCGTAGCCGGTCTGCAGCAGGTACGCGACGCCGCCCTTGCCGGACTGACTGTTCACCCGGATGATCGCCTCGTAGTCGCGGCCGATGTCGGCGGGATCGATTGGCAGGTAAGGCATCTCCCACGGCTGCTGCACGGGCTCCACTCCGGCCGCCTTCGCCGTCGCGTTGTGTTTGGTGAACCCCTTCTTGATCGCGTCCTGATGGGTACCCGAGAACGCCGTGAACACCAGGTCGCCCACGTACGGGTGGCGCGGGTGGACATCGATCCTGTTGCAGTGCTCCGCCGTTCGCCGCACCGCGTCGAGATCGGAGAAGTCGATCATCGGGTCGATGCCCTGCGAGTGCAGGTTCAGCCCGAGCGTCACGAGGTCCACGTTCCCGGTCCGTTCACCGTTGCCGAACAGACAGCCCTCCACGCGCTGTGCGCCCGCGAGCATCGCCAACTCCGATGACGCGACGCCGGTGCCCCGGTCGTTGTGCGTGTGGACCGACAGGATCACCGACTCACGGCGGTCGAGGTGCCGGTGCATGTACTCGATCTGGTCGGCGAAGACGTTCGGCGTTGCCGTCTCGACGGTGGTCGGGAAGTTGTGGGAGACCGGCCGGTCCGGGCTGGCATCCCAGACCTCGGTGATGCTGTTGCAGATCTCGAGGACGAAGTCCGGTTCGGTCAGGTTGAACACCTCGGGGGCGAACTGGTACCGCATGCCAGGAATGGTGTCGCCGATGCGGGCCACGTACTCCACCGACTTCAGGATGTGGGCGAGCAACTCCTTCCGGTCCTGGCCCAGCACCATGGATCGCCACATCGGGGCGGTGGGCACGTAGACGTGGAGCACCACATTGGCGAGGCCGCGCACCGACTCGAAGGTTCGATCGATGAGGTCGGGCCGCGCGGCGGTGAACGCCACGACGGTGACGTCGTCCGGCACCAGGTCGAAGGTGACCAGGTCGCGGGTGAAGTCGAACTCGGCCTGGCTGGACGCCGGGTAGCCGCACTCGATCTCCTTGTAGCCCATCCGGACCAGCTGCTCGAACATCAACCGCTTGCGGGCGGTGTCCATCGGTTCGGGAAGGGCCTGGTTCCCGTCCCGTAGGTCGACTGGCGCCCACAGCGGTGCCTCGGTGAGGCGGTTGGACGGCCACTGACGCCCGATGCCGTCGTCCGGTGGCGTCGGCACCCGGTCGTAATGCGACCGATAGCGGTGCGAGGGCATACCGGACGGGACTTGGCGATTCCACTTCATGTCGGCTCCTTGGGTGAGAGGAGGCGGTCGACATACTCGAATCCCGCGGTGGAGAGGGGCCTGATCAATTCTCTCCGCGGCTCACGGCGTGTCGCCCGTACATGGCATGAGAGTTAGGCTATGTGAGATCGGCCACGGCGGAGAAGGCAATTGCCCGATTCGGGTAATGGGCACCCCCGCGGCATGAGTGCGCTCGATCTACCCGCTGATCAGTTGTTTTCCCGGCGTTGCCGCTCGCCCTTCGGGCTCTCGAGTCCCTCGATCTCGACGGCAGGCGGCTCGTGCAGCGCCCGCTGTTCGCTGCGTTCGAGCTCGACATCGAACTCCAGATCCTCGTGCTGATGGCGGCGGAAGAGGAAGAGGAAGACGATCCAGCCGACCATCGCGACAAGGATGAAGCTAACCCCGCGGTACACGAAGGCGGCCGCCACGGCCTGCGAGGCGCTGATGCCGGCCGCGGTGGTGAGGGTGGCGATCAGGGTGGCGTCGACGAACACCAGGCCGCCCGGCGCGAGCGGGATGGTCGCGACCGCTTTGCCCGCCGCGAAGGCGATCAGCAGCCCGGACAGGGCGGGGTCGGCACCGATCGCGTAGCAGGCCGCGGCGAGACAGGCGATGTCCGCGACGCGGTGCACCGCGGACCAGCCGAGGGTGATCGCGCCGTCCCGTTTGCCCAGCTGCACCGACTCGAGCTGTTGGAGCATCTCCCGCACCGTGGACATCCCGGTGTCGGCCGGCTTGTTGCGCATCGCGTTCACGCGCACGAGCGCCCAGCGGACTGCGGCCTCGATGGAGTTCGGATGCGCGGAGACGTAGCGGACGGCGAAGATCAGCGCGATCAGGCCTGCGATGGAGAAGGTCAGTGTGAAGGGACTGACCGACCCGCCGACCAGCAGCGCGCCCCCGACCCCGATCAGCGCCAGCCCGATCCCCGCGATCACCCCGGAGATCGCCAGTTGCCAGGACGCCACGACGGGGCTGGCGCCCCACCGCCGGGTTTCCCGGTAGGTGAACGCCGTCGAGAAGACCTGACCGGCGGGCAGCGTCACCGCCATAGCAGTGGAGGCGTAGACCACCGAGACCGACTTGCGCTGGCTGACGGCCACCCCGCCTGCCCGGAGCAGTTGCTTCTGAACGCGTCCGTAGCCACTGAGCGAGACGGCCTGCGCGAGGATGCACGCGGCCAGCCAGCCCCAGTGGATCTCGGAGAGTGCGATCCAGGATTCGTGCAGGCGCGGCCACAGGTACACGCCCTCGGCGACGAGCAGGGCGACGAGCAGCACGCCCGCCACCCACTTGACCCACCAGAACCGCCCGCGCGGGCGATCGGGTGTCGACCCCTCCGATGTGTGGGGGACGACCTCGCTCCGGTCGGGCTGCGGCGCTACCACCTGCCCAGCGTAACCAAGCACTTCACTCATCTAGGGATACTGGACCGGCCAGGCGAGGTGGGTGACCCGGTTGCGGCCGCGCAGCTGTACCTGATCGCCCAGCTCCCACTCGGCCTGTTCCTCGTCGTCGGCGAAATACAGTGCGCTGGTCGAGGCCAGTACCCGGCTCGGCCGCAGCTTGGCCAGCTCGGTCAGCCGCGACGCCTCGTTGACCGGGTCGCCGATCACGGTGTACTCGAAACGCTCGGCGGCGCCGATGTTCCCGGCCACCGCCAGGCCCGCCGACACGCCGATGCCGATGTCGAGTCCGGTGATGTCGTTGAGCGCGAACCGCAACTCCCTCGCCGCGGCCAGCGCCGCGGACGGTGCGTCCGGCCGGTCGAGAGGCGCACCGAAGATGGCAAGCGCGGCGTCGCCCATGAACTTGTTGACGAATCCGTGGTGCTGGTCGACGACGTCGACGACCACCCGGAAGAACTCGTTGAGCAGCCGGACCACCTCGCCGGGGGGCTGTTCGGCCGCCGCGCCCGTCGAGCCGACCATGTCCACGAACAGCACGGCCACGAACCGGGTCTCGCCGCCCAGCTCCGTACCGAACTGCAGCGCCCGGCGCGCCACGTCCTCCCCGACGTGCTGGCCGAACAGCTCGCGGAGCAGCTTGCGCTCGCCCGCGTCCTTCATCATCCGGTTGAACCCGACCTGCAGCCGGCCGATCTCGCTGCCGTCGAACACCTCCACCTGGACATCGGTGGCCCCGCGCTGCACCCGCTCGATGGCCCTGCGGAGCTGCCGGATCGGATCCGAGATCTGGCTGGCGGTGAGCATCGAGAGGGAGAACGCGGTGGTGATGGCCAGTCCGGACAGCAAGATGATCGCGATGGCCAGCGCATTGGTCGAGAACTGGAGGTCGGTGCTCAGCTGGGTGGCGCACAGCAGGATGATCCCGATCACCGGCATCAGGGTGCCCAGACCCCAGGTCATCGCCATCCGGGGCCCGACGCCAGGTGCAAGGAGGCGGTCGAACTGCCCCTCGCTCAGTGCCTTCGCCGCGACCGGCCGGAGGATCCGCTCGCCGAGCATGTAGGTGAACCCGAAGGTGGTGGTCGCCGCCATGCACACCGTCACGATCACGGCGACGGCGAGCTCGGGCATCTCCCAGACGGTGAGGAAGACGAACAGCACGCCGCCGACGACCCAGAGGATCAGGTGCACGATCGCCTGGCGTAGCGGGGCGTGCAGTGCGGACATCTGCTCGCCGCGGGTCGGCGGACCCCCGCGCAGCTGCCAGCGGATCACCGACCGCAGCATCATCGCGGCCGCGCCGAGGCTGACGATCCCGGCGAAGAACAGGTAGATGCCGAAGATGACGACGTTGCGGACCCGATCCGCGATGATCGCCTGCGACTCCGAGATGGGCAGGCCGTACCGGATGAAGGCCAGCACGAGGACCGCGCCGAAGAAGTTGGCCAGGATCATCGAGCCCATGTAGAGCGGCCATCGACTACGCATGGTCAGCGCGACCGCTCGATAGGAGGATGCCAGCACAGGACCAACTTAGTCGTGCGGTGCCGGTGCCGAGCGCACCGCGTCGACGTGGCGTGACCTGGACCTCACCGCCCGCCCTGCCGCGCCGATCTCCGCCTCCCGCACAACGCCCCATCGGCCGATAGGCTCGCCGGGGTGAGCGCGAACGAGCCGCGATCGGATCCACCGCCCTACGGTGACGCCAGGGCGGTGCACCCCATCGTGCGGGTGGGCGCCGAATGGACGTGGCGGTTGCTCGTCCTCTTCGCCGGGCTGGTCACCCTCGGCTACCTGATCAGCAAACTGGACACGGTGCTCATCCCCGTCGGTCTGGCGCTGCTGGCCGCCGCCCTGCTCTACCCGCTGGTGGACTGGATGCAGCACAGGGGAGTGCCGCGATCGGCGGGCGTGGTGGTGGTGCTCGTCGTCGCGATCGGTGTCGTCGCCGGGATCATGACCTTCGTCGTCGAGCAGTTCATCGCAGGCCTGCCGGAGCTGACCGACCAGTTCACCCAGTCCATCGATCAGATCCAGGATTGGCTGACCGCGGGCCCGTTCCACTTCTCCGAGGACCAGATCCGGCAGGCCGGCGATTCGGTGGTCAAGTCGATCCAGGACAACAAGGAGGCGGTGACCAGCGGCGCGCTGACCACCGGCAAGGTGATCGGGGAGCTGTTCACCGGCGCCGCGCTGACGCTGTTCACGGTCATCTTCTTCCTGTACGGCGGCGAGCAGATCTGGGAGTTCGTCACCCGGGTGGTCCCGACCGCCTCGCGCGAGCGGGTCCGGCTGGCGGGCAGCCAGGGCTTCGGCTCCCTCGTCGGGTACGTCCGGGCCACCGTCGTGGTCGCGGCGGCCGACGCGGTGGGGATCGGGGTCGGGCTGGCGATCCTCGGGGTGCCGCTGGCGCTGCCGCTGGCCTCGCTGGTCTTCGTCGGCGCGTTCATCCCGATCGTCGGCGCCTTCGTCACGGGCTTTGTCGCGGTGCTCGTCGCGCTGGTCACGAAGGGACTGATCACCGCCCTGATCACCCTCGGCATCATCATCGGGATCATGCAGCTCGAGGGGCACGTGCTGCAGCCGTTGCTGCTCGGGCGCGCGGTCCGGCTGCACCCGCTCGCGGTGGTGCTGGCGATCACCACCGGCATCGTGCTCGCCGGGATCGTCGGCGGTCTGCTCGCGGTGCCGATCGTCGCGGTGCTCAACACCGCGATCCGCTCGCTGCTCGCCTCCGATCAGGAGGAGGTGCCGGACGAGGTGGAGGTCGCCGACCCGCGGATTCCGCTCTTCCCGGCGACCCCGGACGAGTGGCCGTGAGTCGGGGCGGCACCGCCGCCGTGAGTCGGGGCGGCACCGCCGCCGTGAGTCTTCTCGGCCCGCAGGAGGACCGGAAAGACTCACGGGCCACCGAGCCGCTGTGGCGGGCCGCGCAGGTGTTCCGGTTGGCCACGCTGGTGTACGCGGTCAGCTATCAGGTCGCGTCGGTATCGGACTACACGCGGCCGACGCTGAGCTGGGTCATGGTCGCGCTCATGGCGGTGTGGTCGGGCCTCGCGGCGGTCGGGCTGTCCAGGAACACGGCGGCGCGTCGGTGGTTGGTCGCCGCCGACCAGGTGGTGGTCGTGGCGCTGATGGCCTCGACCCGGCTGGTGTCCGATCAGGACTGGTACTCCACGCATCAGACGCTGCCCACCACGTTGTGGGCCACGAACGCGGTGATCTCCGCGGCGATCCTCGGTGGGCCATGGCTCGGGGTCGCGTCCGGGGCGGCGATCTCGGTGGCCAGCGCGCTGGTCCGGGGCCAGATCGATCTCGACCTGTGGCGCGACGCCACCGCACCGATCCTGATCTCGGTGGGGCTCGCGCTCGGGCTGGCCGCCAACACCGCGCGCCGTTCGCACGCGCAGCTCGAGCGTGCCGCGCGGCTGACCGCCGCCGCGGAGGCGAGGGAGCGGCTCGGACGCGAGGTTCACGACGGGGTGTTGCAGGTGCTCGCGTACGTCCGCCGTCGCGGCACCGAGATCGGTGGCCCGACACTGGAATTGGCGACGCTGGCGGGTGAGCAGGAGGTGGCGCTGCGGGAGCTGATCTCGGAGCAGGCGGTACCGTCCCCCGCAAGCGGGAGGTACCCCCAGCACAGCGACGGTGACGTGGACCTGCGACCGCTGCTGCGCGGCGAGGCCAGCACCACGGTGTGGGTGTCGGCGCCTGCCGTCCCCGTCCTGATGGCGCGGGAGCGGGCCGCGGAGGTCGCGGCCGTGGTGCGGACGGCCCTGTCGAACGTCGAGCTCCACGCAGGCGGGGGCGCGAAAGCCTATGTGCTGCTGGAGGACCTCGGCGAGGAGGTGATCGTCTCCGTGCGCGACGACGGCGTCGGGTTCGCCCCCGGTCGGCTCGCCGAGGCCGAAGCGGAGGGGCGAATGGGGGTGTCGCGCTCCATCCTCGGCCGGGTCGCGGACCTCGGCGGCGCCGCGACGCTGGAAAACACCCCTGGCGAGGGTGTCGAATGGGAGATCAGGGTGCGCAAGCAGGCGTCGGGGAAGGGGAGAGCGTGATGGAGCCGCTGACGGTCATGGTGGTCGATGACCACCCCATGTGGCGGGACGGGGTGGCACGCGATCTCGAGGCGGCCGGCTTTGCGGTGGTGGCCACCGCGGACGGTGTGACGGCGGCGCGCACGCGCGCCGCGGCGGTCCGGCCCGCCGTGGTCCTGATGGACATGCAGCTGCCCGACGGAAACGGGGCGCAGGCCACGGCCGCGGTACTGGCGGCCTCGCCGGACTCGACCGTGCTGGTGTTGTCAGCGTCGGCGGAGCGTGAGGACGTGCTCGAAGCGATCAAGGCCGGGGCCACCGGATACCTGGTCAAGAGCGCCTCGGCCGCCGAGTTGGTGGACGCCGTGCGGGCCACCGCCGCGGGCCAGGCGGTGTTCACCCCCGGCCTGGCGGGGCTGGTGCTCGGCGAGTACCGGCGCATCGCATCCGGCCCCTCCGATGACCGCGCCCCCGAGGTGCCCCGGCTCACCGAGCGAGAGACGGAGGTGTTGCGGTTGGTGGCAAAGGGACTGAGCGCCAAGCAGATCGCTACTCGGCTCACGCTCAGTCACCGGACGGTCGAGAACCACGTCCAGGCCACGCTCCGCAAGCTCCAGCTCGCGAACCGCGTCGAGCTGACCCGGTACGCGATCGAACGCGGGCTGTAGAGCCGCTTCACGCCGGGCGGCGGAGCCGCATATCCTGGCGACATGGATGCGAGGAATCTGCGGGTATCCGATGCGGAACGCGAACACGTCGGGCAGCTGCTCCAGCGTGCGGTCGGGCAGGGGATGCTCTCGCTCGGTGAGTTCACCGAACGCATGGACACCACGCTCGCCGCGAAGACACGGGGCGAGCTGAACGCGGTGCTCGTCGACCTGCCCGGGATACAGCTCGTGGGGGAGCACGCGCCGCAGGCCGCGCCCTACCCCCAGCCCGCCCCGTACGCGCAGCCGCATCCCCAGCCTCAGCCGCACTTCGCCCCCGCCGAGCCGTACCGGGGAACGGTCGGGCACCAGGGCGGCGTGGTGCGCGGACGGATGTCGACGGTGAAACGCCAGGGACCGTGGCAGGTGTCCCCGACGCTGCACGTGGACAGCATGATGTCCGACGTCACCCTGGATTTCACCGAGGCGATCATGACCAGCCAGGTCGTGGAGATCGTCGTGTCGGACTACTTCAGCTCCATCTCGATCGTCGTCCCGCCGGAGGCCACCGTCGACCTCAATGCCGTCGAGACGGTCGCGGGCAGCGCCACCAACAAGGTCCGCACCGGTCCCCCGATCGGCCCGCTGCACGTCGTGGTGCGGGGGAAGGTGCGGTTCGGCTCGCTGACCGCCAAGCACCCGTTCGGCACCACCTGGAAGCGGATGCTCGGCTGACCCCCGAGGGGGCCCGTGTGGACCCCGCGCAAAACCCCCATTCCGATTGGGTAGGACTACTCATGTGATCGACGGCCCGTGCGCCGATCGTTGACGCATGGTCAATCTCGAAGGCAATTCTGTCGTAAGCCCCCAGATCGATCCGCAGTTGGTCGCGCGGCTGTCCGGTGAGTTCGACGCGCTCGGGCTGCACATGCGCGGTGTCGCCGCGGATCTGACGCGGCTCCGGTCGCAGCTCGAGATCCCCGCGCCCCAGCCGGCGCCGCAGGCGCCCGCGCCGCCGCCGGTCTACGCACCGCAGCCCCCGGTTCCGCAGCCGCAGGTACAGTGGCCGATGACACCGGCACCGCCTGCGCCGCAGTCCGTTCCGCCGGTTTTCGCGCAACCCGCCCAGTGGCCGCCGGTTCGCCCGCAGGCCGTCGGGCGAGCGCCCCGCGAGCCGTGGTGGCAGCGTGACGGCATGGTCAGCCGGGTGCTCGCCGTCGCGGGCGCGGCGGTGACCCTGATCGGCGTGCTGATGCTGCTGGTGCTGGCCGCGCAGGCCGGGTTCTTCGGCCCGGTGGCCCGGGTGAGCGCCGGTGCCGTGTTCTCGGTGGCCCTGGTCGCGGCGGGCATCCGCGTGTTCGGGCGCCAAGGCGGACGCGTCGGTGGCCTCGCCCTGGTCGGTACCGGCGTCGCGGGTGGCTACCTGGACGTGGTCGCCGTGACCTCGTACTACGGCTGGCTGCCGCCCGTCGTCGGCCTCGCGGTCGCCTTCGGGATCGCCGCGGGCGGAATGACGCTGGCGACGCGCTGGCAGTCGCAACTGCTGGCCGCGCTCATCGTGGTCGCGGTGGCGGTGCTCGCCCCGGCCCTGGCGGACGGACTCACCGTCACCCTGCTCGTCTTCCTTGTTCTGCTCCAGGTCGCCGCGTTCCCGCCCCAGCTCGGCAGGGACTGGCCGTATCTGCATGCGGCACGGACGATTCCGGCGGTACTCGCAATGCTGATCGCACTCGCCGATGCCAGCTGGAGCGGGGCCTCGCCGTGGTCCGGCTGGCACCGCCCGGTCGCGGTGGCGCTGCTGGCCCTTGCGGTGGTGGTCGCCGTGGTCGGTGTCGGATCGGCGCTGGTGCTGTTGCGTCGCAACACCTCTGACGTCACTGCGACGGTGATGCTCGCGCTGTCGACGTTGCCGCTGCTGTTCTCGGGCGGCGTCGCGGGCCGCTGGACGGAGGTGGCGCTGCAGTGCGGGCTCGCGGCCGGGCTGCTCACCGTATCGGCGTTGGTGCGCCCGCTGCCCGGGCACACCCGGGTCGCCGTTGCGGCGGTCGCATCCCTGGCGGTGCTGCAGGCGAGCGCCGGTGCCAGCCCCCGGGACGCGCTCCCGGTGGTGCTGCTCGCGTTGGCGCTCGGACTGGTCGCGGTCGCCGGTCAGGCTCGTTCCCGGATCGCCTACTGCGCCGGGATCGGGTTCGGGTCGATCGGCGCGCTGCTGTTCCTCGACGCCGCCCCGCCGGAGGCACTGGTGAACCAGGCCGACGCGGTCGGCTCGCTCGCCGTCATCGCGTCCGGGTCGATGCTGGCGGTCCTGATGGTTCTCGTTGTCGGGCAGGCGCACTCGATGGGTCTGCTCGAGGATCGGCGGGCCGATGTGGCCTGGGTCGCGGCCGGAATCGGCGCCCTCTACGCGGGCACCGCGGCGGTGGTGGCCACCGGTGTCGCGGTGCTGGGTGCCGACCGGGGCTTCATCGCCGGACACTGCGCGGCCACCCTGGTCGCGATGGTGCTCGCGACGGTGTCGCTGCGGTGGGGGCTCGCGCACCAGGAGCGGGCGCATCTCGCGCTCGGTGCGGGCCTGACCCTGACCTTCGCGGCCCTGGCCAAGCTCTTCCTGTTCGACCTGGCGACGCTGGACGGGATGTTCCGCGTGCTGGCGTTCATCGGGGTCGGGCTGTTGCTGCTGGCGGCGGGGACCCGGTACGCCCGGGCCTTCGCCGAGGGCGCACAGCGCGGTCGGGTGCAGACATAGCCACCCGACCGTTGGCTGCTCGCCCCGCCCTCAGTCCTCCTGGTGGCGGGCGAGCAGCTCGCTGACGCTCACCGTCGGCGAGCCGGCCGAGTGCCGGTGCCTGCCCTGATCCTCGTCCGCGTCCGCGGACTCGTCCGAGCCGTTTGTCTGCATCGGAGCCGTCATCGGAGGAGCCGCCTGCGGCGGCCGCGGCACCTTCAGCTCGGCCAACCAGCTCTCGATCGGACGGGAGTCTCGCTCCGCCTGCGCCGGGGCGGGTGCAACTCTGCTCGACTGTGGCGGGGCGGGTGCCCGACGCGGGGCCTGCTCCGGCGCGACGACGGGCGGGTGTGCCCGGGGGATCGGCTCGGTCAGAGGTTCCGACAGTGGCGCCTCGTGCTCGGCGATCGCGGTGGGAGCCGCGGTGCGCGCGGGCAGGACCTGCTCGACCGCGGCCCTGGTGAGCGGGACGGGATTCGCGGGCCGCGGCTCGACCGGGACGGGCATCGGGGGAGTCACGATCACCGGGACGTCGGACGGCATCCGCTCGTCCTCGAGAACCGGCTCGCCCAGGCCCAGCTTCTCCTGGATGCGCTTCATCCAGGCGGGCGCCCACCAGCAGTCGTCGCCGAGCAGCTTCATGGTCGCGGGCACCAGGAACATCCGGATCAGGGTGGCGTCGATGACGAGCGCGGCGATCATGCCGTAGGCGATGTACTTCATCATCACCAGTTCGGAGAAGGCGAACGCGCCGGTGACGACGATGAGGATCAGCGCGGCCGCGGAGATGATGCGGCCGGTGTGCGCGGTGCCGACCCGGACGGACTCGGTGGTGCTGGCGCCCTGTGCCCTCGCCTCCACCATCCGGGACAGCAGGAACACCTCGTAGTCGGTGGACAGGCCGTAGATGATGGCCATGATCAGCACCAGGACCGGCGACATGATCGGTCCCGGCGTGAAGTTGAGCAGCCCTGCGCCGTTTCCGTCGATGAAGATCCACGTCAGGATGCCGAGGGTGGCGCCGAGGCCAAGCGCGGTCATCAGCACGGCCTTGATCGGCAGTACCAGCGATCCGAAGGCCAGGAACATCAGCAGGGTGGTCAGTAGGACCACCATGGTGATCATCAGCGGCAGGTTGTCCAGCAGCGCGGCGATCGAGTCCTGCTCGATCGCGGGGGTGCCGCCGACCAGCATGGTCACCCCGTCGGGCACGTCCATGGCCCGGAGGTAGTCGATCGTCGCCTCGGAGTCGTTGCGGTCGACAAGGCCGGCCTTGAAGACGGTCACCCCGTCCTTGGTCGGGTTGTTGATCGTGAACTTCTCGACCAGACCGGGCGCTCCGTTGGCTTCCTTGACGATCTGGGTGATCTCTGCGCCCTGGGCGCCGTCGAGCACCAGTTTGACCGGCTCGGAACGGGAGTTGGGGAACAGCTCGTTGAACTCGCCCTGCGCGACGCGGGTCGGGTTGTCCGGGGGAAGGTAGGTCTCGTTGATGCCGCCGAACTTGATGTTCGAGATCGGGATGGTGAGCAGCAGCAGGCCGATCACGATCGGGATGGTCACCTTGAGCGGGTGCTTCATCACCCACTGGGTCAGCCGGCCCCAGACACTGTTCTCGATCTCGTCGGTGGTCTTGGTCTTGCGCATGAACTTCAGTCCGAGCGCGTCCACCCGGCGACCGAGAATGGCGAGGATCGCGGGCAGCACCGTCACCGAGATCACCGCGGCCAGGATGACGGCCGCGATGGCGCCGTACGCGACCGACTTGAGGAAGCCCTGCGGGAAGATCAGCAGGCCGCCGAGGCTGGCGACGATCATCGTCGCCGAGAAGATCACGGTGCGCCCGGCGGTCATGACGGTTCGCCGCACGGCGTCGCCGGTGCTGTAGCCCTCGGCGATCTCCTCGCGGAAGCGGCTGACCATGAACAGCCCGTAGTCGATCGCCAGGCCGAGGCCGATCAGCGAGACCACCGGCACAACGAAGGCGTTGACCTCGGTGAGGTGGGTGATCAGTTTGACCACGCCGTTGGCGGCGATGATGGTCAGGCCGCCGACGATCAGTGGCAGCGCCGCGGCGACGACGCCGCCGAAGATGAAGAAGAGCAGGACGCCGACGGCGGGGATGGCCAGGATCTCCATGCGGTGCACGTCGTTGGCCATGGTGTCGTTGAGCGTGCCGGTGACCGGCTGCAGTCCGGTGAGCTGGACGTCGACCCCATCGATGTAGAACTGGTCGCGGACCTTCTTGAAGTTCCCGGCGACCTCGGTGTCGTTGTCGCCCTTGATGGCGACGCTGGCGAACGCGTGTTCCTTCGAGGCATCGGCCATCAGGGCGATCTTGGTCGACCAGTAGCTGGCGTTGATCTTGAGGATCTCGTCCGGGTTGTTCGCCGCCAGCTCGTCCAGGCTCTTGGTGATCTTCGCGCCGAACGCCGGGTCGTCGACGGTCTTGCCCTCGGGCGCGGTGTAGACGGGGATCACGTCGGCGACGGTGTCGCGTCCGAAGGTGCCGTCGGCCAGCTTGGCCGCCGCCACCGATTCGGAACCGGGGTCGTCCCAGCCGCTCTGGCTGAGATTGTTCTCCAACCCGAGGCCGTACGCGCCGAGGGCGAGCATCAGCCCGACCATCGCTCCGATCACGGCGAATCGGAGGCGGTAGACGAGTCGGCCCCAGGTGGCGAACACTATTGAACTCCTTGACGCCCGATGAGCAGGGCCGACAGCGGTCTGAACGGCTGCAACCAGGCACCCTCGTCGGGCAGGGACTCCAGGCTCACCCGTGGCAGCGGCTCGCGGAACACCCCTGGGATGTCCTCGAGGTCTACGAACTCGAGGATCTCCGAGGCGACCGCCCAGCTCGCGTGTTCGCGGAAGCCAAGAACCTGCACCGGAACACCGGTTGCAGCGATGTCCTCCAACGGTTCGCGAAAGGCCTGACCGTCGGCGGAGGCGACCATGATCCCGGCCAGCCCGCCGTCCCGAGCGCGAAGGGCGATGTGGTCGAGCATGTCGGCATCGACATCGCTGTCCTCATCGATCTTCGGCTTGGCGAACACCGCGAAACCCACATTACGCAAGGCCTCGACCCACGGGCGGACGACATCGGCGCTGCCCGAGGCGATGTTCGTGAACACCGTCGCCTCTGGTTCGAGGCGCACCCCGCTGGTGCCGGACAGCTCGGCGGTCCGGCCGAGGAGCCAGCGCCCGAGGGCGTCGAATCGTGGCCGGTAGGCGGCGGTGGGGCGGCCACCGAGGATCGCGCCGAGGCCCATGTCCAGGTTCGGCGCGTCCCACACCAGCAGCACCCGCTTCTGGTGCCGCACCTCACGAGTCTCGTCCGCGAGTGAGTTTGCCCCCACGGTGTCGGTCGGTGTCGTGTCAGGTAACCGCTCGCTCACACTCATGCTCGAACCTTTCCCCAGATCAGCTCTGTGATGGGTCGGCCAACCTGCTGCGCCTTGTTCTCGAATTTGGTGACCGGTCGTTCGTGGGTCATCGGCGAATCGGCCGGACCCTGCGCGAGATCCTCCCAGTCGAGAGGTGTCAGCAGCGGTTCGGCATTGCCTGCCTCGGCGATCCACTCGGCGTACTCGGCGTGATCGGTGGCGACGTGCAGCACGCCGCCCGGCATCAGCCGTTCCGCGATCAGCTTGAACGTCGGCCCCTGCAGCAGCCTGCGCTTGTGGTGGCGGGCCTTGGGCCAGGGGTCAGGGAAGAACACCCGGACGCCGGTCAGCGACTCCGGTCCCAGCATGTTCTCGAGCACGTCGACGGCGTCGCCGCGCAGCACCCGGATGTTGGGGATCGAGTCCCGCTCGATCGCCTGCAGCAGCTGGGCGAGACCGGGCCGGTACACCTCGATCGCGATCAGGTTCGCGTGCGGCTCGGCCTTGGCCATGGCGGCGGTCGCGGTGCCGGTGCCGCTGCCGATCTCCACGATGGTCGGGGCCTCGCGGCCGAACCACCCGGCGACGTCCAGTGGAGCGTCGGAGACATCGGCGCCGATCTCGGGCCACAGCCGGTCCCAGGTCTGCTGCTGAGGGTCGGTCAGGGCGCCGCGGCGCGAGCGGAAACTGGTCACCCGGGGGTACAGGCGGGAACCCTGTTCGGTGGCCCCTGCCACCCGGGATTTCGCGTCATTCACCCGACCATTGTCACGCATGACGGAGGGTTGTGGCAGGTGGGTCTGAAGTGAAAGTTGAGACTTTCCCGGGCGGGTGCCGCCGGGTGGGGGTCCGGACGCGGGTCGCGCCGCCGCGGCCGCCGCCGGTGAACAGGTCGCGACCTGGCGTTTCGGTGATGTGATCGACGAATTCCTGGCCTCGTGGTGCGTCGGGCCACGGAGGCTGCGATCATTCGGGGCGCGCCGGGGGGCGCGTTCTTTTCTTTGGGGGGGGTGGCGCGATGGCGTCGATGAAATTCGATGCGACGGTCGACGGGTTACGACGATCGGTTACGGAGGCGGATCCGGCGGCCGGGGCTCTGGTGAGCCGGGCTGTGCGGCGGTATCGCGCTCCGGTGCGGATACAGGTGACCGGGCGCGCGGGGGTCGGTCGGTCCGCGGTCATCACGGCGCTCGGGCCGATGCAGGGGGCCGAGGTCGTCGAGACCCCCGCCTGGGACGTGCCTGGCGCCGAGGACCCGGCACTGACCGCGGAACTGATCGTGCTCGTGGTGTGCGACCCGCCGCGCCGCGCCGACGTGGCCGCGGCGGGCATCGCGGGGGATCGGGGGCTGGCCGTCCTGAACAAGGCGGACACGTTGGCCGACTCCGCTGTCGCGGCCGAGCGCGCCGCGGCGGTCCTCGGTGTGCCCTGTCTGCCCGTGGACAGTCGGTCGCAGTTCGGGGTGGCCGATCTGCGGATCGCGGTCACCGATCGGCTCGAGGCCTGCCTGGCCGCCAGGGCAGCGGCGCTGTCGGCGGACCTGCGGGCGCTGATCGGGACCGCCAGCGTCCGCGACGCGGTGGAGGAGTACCTGGCGGGCGACGAGGCGCTGACTGTCGCGGTCGCGGCGATCCTCCCGCACGAAGGGGAGATGCCGGCGGAGTCGCCGCCGGACGATCCCGCTCTCGCGCTGCGTCGGGCCCGGACGTGGCGGGGCCGGATGAACGGTGGCTTCGACGCCCGCGGCACAAGGGCGGCCATGACGCTGCACCGGAACGCGGTTCGGCAGTGGGTCCGCGGGGAGGTCCGGTGAACGAGACGGTGCCGCCGGAGTTGGCCGCCGTCCTGCGCCGGTGGAATCCCGGCGCGCTGCCCGGTCTGGAGCGGCCCGCGCCGCCCGCGCCGGATCCGGGCGGCGCGGTGACGGTGGTGGTCCTCGGCGTGCCCGGCAGTGGTCGCGGCGATCTGATCGCTGCGCTCACGGAGGGCGGGGCCGGGAGCCGCGAGCTGCGGTTCGCCGAGGCACCCGATCCCGCGGCAGGCGTGGCCCTGATGGTGCTCGACGCCGCGGCACCGCTCGGTCGGGAGGAACTCGAACTGTTGCGGGCCGGCGCCGAGTCCGCGCACACCGTGCTCTTCGCGCTCACCGGGGTCGACGCGCACCACGACTGGGCGGCGGTCGCCCGGCGGAACACCGAGCTGCTCACCGAGCACCTGCCCCGATTCGCGGGTGTCGTGATCCATCCGGTCTCGGTGCCGGACGGTCGCGGCATCGAGGAGCTGCGTGCGGCGATCCTCGAGGCGACCACCGCCGTCCCCGAGCGACAGGCACGGCTGCGCGTGCGGGCCGCGGGCGCGGCCGAACAGGCCGCCGCCCTGATCCGGGCCTCCGCCGAATCGCTGCGCGCGACCGACGACACCGCGGCCCTGCGGGCAGAGCGGTCCGCGCTGGTGGCAGACCGGGACGGGTGGCGCGGCGATCGGGCCGCGGTCCTGCGCAGGCTCACCGCGCTGGCCCGGGTGGAGCTGGTGCACGAGGTGAGCGACCAGGTACGGGCGGAGTCCACCGCGGCACGGGAGGCCATCGACCGGGCCGACCGCACCGCGCTGGCGGCATCCCCACAACACCTGCGGGACGCGGTCGCGGCGCTCACCGCGAGGGTGGATGCGGCGGCGGATGCGCGCCTGGCCGAGGTCAGCGCGCGGGTGCTGGGTGGGGCGCTGCACGACGAGAACCGAACGCCTACCGTGCCGGCGATCGAGCCGCCCGCGCCGCGGCACCGCGGGCTCGAGGACCGGATGATGATCGTGTTCGGGGCGTCCGCCGGGCTGGGCCTCGGCCGGATGGTGATGGCTCCGCTGTCGACCGTGCCCGCGCTCGACCTCGCCAGCATCCCGGTGACCCTGCTTCTCGGTGGCGGCGCCGCGTGGTGGCTGACAAGGGCCCGCGGGCACCTCGCCGATCGCGCACACCTTCGCCAGTGGGCGGTGGAGACCCTTGCGACGGTGCGGTCGGTGTTGGAGCAGCGGGTGCTCGGCCGGCTGGTCGACACCGAGGCCCGGTGTGCGGAGGCGATCCTGGCGAGGCATCGGGAGCGGACGCGCGAGTCCGAGGACCGGCTGGCGGCGCTCGATCGGCAGCTGCGGGAGCGCGCGGGCAGCAGGGCCGGGAAACTGGCCGCCTGCGACCGTGACCTCGCCGTGCTGGAGGTGTACGCGAGCGTCACCGTTCGGTAACGGTGGAACCGCCCGCGGCGGCGCTGCGTCCAATCAGTAGCGACCAGTCCAGCCAACGGAAGGAGTCGTGGTGATGATGCACGACGACATGCTGCTGCTCGGCACGCTCGGCCCCGCCCAGCACCCGATGGGCCCCGACGCCGGCGAGATGGAGCTGCACGCTCCCACCGCGGACCTCGACGGCGACGGGATCCTCGACACCAGGACCTACTCGACGGGCGGGACCCTGTATGTGGCCTCTGACCTGGACGAAGACGGGTTCGCCGACCATGTGACCGCCATCGAGGGCGACGGTGGGTACGAGTCATGGCAGGCCAACCGTGGGGCCGACGGCGAGGTCCGGTGGGCCAGGACCGACCACGGCAGCCTGTAGGCGCCGAGCGTTGGATCCGCGGCCGGAGCGGAGTGGATCACGAGGGGTCGCCGGCTGTGCCGTGGGCGATTTTTCGCAATTGGCTGTGGGGTTGGACGCTTGTCCGTATAAAGGTCACGGTGCGATGACCTCGCCCACCCCCTGCAAATCCGGCGCCCGTCGGCCGTGACAGTCCGGCACTACGTGGTTGGCGCTGTAACTGATCGAATGGAGATCTCCACATGTCTCACACCCCGATGCGCCGCACTGCGGCAGTGGCCGCGTCTGCCGCCCTCGTCGCCGCCGGTCTGACCGTCGGCCTCGGCGCCGGCACTGCCAGCGCCGCCGAGTGCAGCCAGTCCAGCACGGCCACCAAGAACGACATCTCGACGTGGGGCGTCACCCACACCTACTCCAAGACGGTCTCGGCCACCCAGGCCGCCCCGGGCACCCTCGTCACGTACACGACGGTCGTCGGCACCACCGGCATCGGAAACCCGTATGTCAACACCATCAACGACATCCCGCCGGTGGGCTTCGGCGCTCCCGTCAAGGCGACCGTGACGGCGTTCTCGGTTGGCATCCCGACCGGCCAGCACGAGGCTGACGTCACCCCCACGGCGAACGGCGACGGCTGGAAGGTGACCAGCACCGGCTGGTTCGTCAACTCCGGCAACCCGGTCACCCTGAAGACGACCTACAAGGTTCCTGCCAATGCCGCCCCCGGCTCGCAGATCACCAGCCGGGGCACCGGCGTCGCAGGCACCGTCGGTGTCGGCACGGAACTGCCGAACCTGACGGCTTGCTTCACCGTGCGTATCCCCAACCCGGGTGAGGCCGTGCTCAGCGTCGCGGACGGCACCGGCACCGGTTCCGCCGAGGGTCAGCTCAGCTCCACCGGCTCGATCAGCGACGTTCTCGGCGACACCATCAGCAACGTCCTCAAGAACGGCAGCTAGTCCTTTCTGAACAGCTAGACCACGAACACCCCCGGAGATGTCGGGAGGGGACCGTCGGGGACCCCTCCGAGGACGAGCGTTCGGTCCTCAGTCGCCTCCGGGGGTGTTCGGCTGTCTCCGGCCGTCTCAAGCCTGCGCGCGGCCGAGAACGCCCCGCGTGAGATCACTGAATCGGTCTTGTGACTCATCGGACAAGACCCGATTCCCTACGGGGGGACACTCAGCGTTAACCTCGTACCAGGACACCCGGCGCCCGTGTCCTCCGTTTGCCGTCTGCGTTCGCACGCATGCGTCGACGGAGCAGCGGGATGCGCCCCGCCGAGAGGGGAAAACCGACTACATCGTCAAGTGCATTCGTGCAGCTGACGGTGGTTGGACGGTTCCGGCACACCCAGGAGAGTTTGATGACCTCAGCGACCATTCCCGGTCTGAACGGAACTGACGGCACCGCACCCACCTCGCACAGCGAGCTGCTCGCCTGGGTGCAAGAGGTTGCCGAGCTCACCCAGCCCGACCGCGTCGTGTTCGCCGACGGCTCCGACGAGGAGTGGGAGCGGCTCACCGACAAGCTGGTCGAGGCGGGCACCTTCACGCGGCTCAACGCGGAGAAGAAGCCGAACTCGTTCCTCGGCAATTCGGATCCCTCCGATGTGGCGCGCGTCGAGTCGCGGACCTACATCTGCTCCCGCGAGGAGATCGACGCCGGCCCCACCAACAACTGGATGGACCCGGCCGAGATGCGCGGCCTCATGACCGACCTCTACCGCGGCAGCATGCGCGGACGCACCATGTACGTGGTGCCGTTCTGCATGGGCCCGCTCGGTGCCGACGACCCGAAGCTGGGCGTGGAGATCACCGACTCCGAGTACGTCGTCGTCTCGATGCGCATCATGACCCGGATGGGCCAGGCCGCGCTCGACAAGCTGGGCTCCGACAAGCCGTTCGTGAAGGCGCTGCACTCCGTCGGCGCGCCGCTGGCCGACGGCCAGGCCGACGTGCCGTGGCCCTGCAACGACACCAAGTACATCACCCACTTCCCCGAGGACCGCGAGATCTGGAGCTACGGCTCCGGCTACGGCGGCAACGCCCTCCTGGGTAAGAAGTGCTACTCGCTGCGCATCGCGTCGGCCATGGCCCACGACGAGGGCTGGCTGGCCGAGCACATGCTGATCCTCAAGCTGATCTCGCCGGAGGACAAGGCGTACTACGTCGCGGCGGCCTTCCCGTCCGCGTGCGGCAAGACCAACCTCGCGATGATCCAGCCGACCATCCCCGGGTGGCGCGCCGAGACCCTCGGCGACGACATCGCGTGGATGCGCTTCGGTGAGGACGGCCGCCTGTACGCCGTCAACCCGGAGTTCGGCTTCTTCGGCGTCGCGCCGGGCACCAACTACGGCTCGAACCCCAACGCGATGAAGACGCTCGAGGCGGGCAACTCGCTGTACACGAACGTCGGACTCACGGACGACGGCGATGTGTGGTGGGAGGGCCTCGAGGGCGACCCGCAGCACCTGGTGGACTGGAAGGGCAACGACTGGACCCCCGAGTCCGGCGAGAAGGCCGCCCACCCGAACTCGCGCTACTGCACCCCGATGTCGCAGTGCCCGATCCTGGCCCCCGAGTGGGACGACCCGCAGGGCGTGCCGATCTCGGCGATCCTGTTCGGCGGCCGCCGCAAGACCACCGTCCCGCTGGTCAGCGAGTCCTTCGACTGGCAGCACGGCACGTTCCTCGGCGCGACGCTCTCCTCCGAGCAGACCGCCGCGGCCGAGGGTGCGGTCGGCACCGTTCGCCGCGACCCGATGGCGATGATCCCGTTCATCGGCTACAACGCCGGTGACTACCTGAACCACTGGATCACCCTCGGCAAGAACGCCGACTCGGAGAAGCTGCCGAAGATCTTCTACGTCAACTGGTTCCGTCGCGGCGACGACGGCCGGTTCCTGTGGCCCGGGTTCGGCGAGAACTCCCGCGTGCTCAAGTGGATCATCGACCGCATCGAGCACAAGGCAGGCGCACAGGCCACCCCGATCGGATACGTGCCGACCGCGGCCGACCTGGAGCTGACCGGGCTCGACGTCGAGGCCGCTGACGTCGACGAGGCGCTGGCCGTCAACGTCGACGAGTGGAAGCAGGAGATCCCGCTCATCACCGAGTGGTTCGAGTTCCTCGGCGAGAAGGTGCCCTCCGGCATCCGCGACGAGTTCGAGGCGCTCAAGCAGCGTCTGGGCTAGTCCGACCCAGTTCTCCACCGATGCCACATCGGTTCACCTCGCGTGAACCGGTGTGGCATCGGGTCGTTCAGGGGGGATGGGCGCGGGCCTGCGTCAGGCGAGCAGGCTCGGCTCGTCCTCGTTCGACAGCGTGAGCACGGCCTTGACGATGTGCGGGTGCGCCTCGAGCTGACCCTCCAGGTCGCGCAGGATGCCTGCCACCGTGTGCTCGGCCAGGTCACCAACCAGGTCGACGCCCGCGACCAGGTACACCTGCCGGGGGCCCAGGTACTCCATCCGCAGGAACGTCACCCGGCTCACCTCGGGAAGCGACAGCAGCGTCTCGAGACCGGCGCCGCGCAGCTGCGGCGACGCCTCCTCGCCGACCAGGAACCGCCGGTTGCGGTCGATGAGGATCAGCGCGATCACGCCGAGCAGCACGCCGACCGCGATGGAGCCGAGGGCGTCCGGGATCGGGGACCCGGTCAGCTGGTGCGCCAGCACGCCCGCGAACGCGATCACCAGACCGATCAGCGCGGCGGCATCCTCCGCGAACACGGCGCGGACCGTCGGGTCGGACGTCTTGAGCGCGTGCTCGAGCAGATCCCGGTCGGCGTCGGACGCCTCCGTGCGTAGCTGCCGGTACGCCTGTCGGAAGGAGATCGCCTCCAGCACGAACGAGATCCCGAGGACCGCATAGGCCACCCCGAAATCGCTGGCCGGCTCCGGATTGAACAGTTCCTGGACGCCGTGGGTGATCGAGACGCCCGCGCCGAGGGCGAACAGGCCGAGGGCCGCGAACATCGACCAGATGTAGGCCTCGCGGCCGAAACCGAGCGGGTGTGCCTTGTCGGCCGCGTGCCTGGACCGCCGGTTGGCGATCAGCAGCAGCACCTCGTTGCCGGTATCCGCCCAGGAATGGGTCGCCTCGGCGACCATGGAGGCGGAACCCGTCATCGCGGCGGCGACCGACTTCGCCACTGCGATAGCGAGATTCGCGCCGAACGCGAGGAGCACGGTGAGCGTGCTCTCGTCGCCGGCATTCGCGTTCTGCTCCGGACCGGCGTCGGGCTGTGTATCGGACTGGCTCACTCCCGAACAATAGTTGCCGCGCCCCAGCCGTGTGAATTGTCCAACCGTTGCACGGATCGTCCACGCGAGACCCCCCGGACGCCTTACCCTTTCGGTTTGTCAGTGTTCATGTGGACATTCGTTCAGTTGAGAGGGTCGAATATGCAGGCAGCAACCCGGGGCGGTCTCAAGCGTCTCGCCGGCGGTGCGGCGATCGCCGTCGCCACCGTCGCCACCGTCACGATGACCATGCCGGCCACGGCATCCGCGGCGTCGATCCTGCCGCCCGAGGTCAACGCCTCGTCGTCGGGCAACAGCATCACCATGTCCATCAAGAACCCGAACCCCATCCTGAGCCTGACCGGATGCCAGGCCTTCGTGGTCAACGCGGCGGACGTGCCCGCGGTGGTCGAGAACCCGGTCAAGCTCCTCGATCCGGGCGTGGTCGTGTACCCGAACGTGGCGAACCCGCTGACGCTGTTCGGCGCCCTCCCCGGCATGACCGTCAACAGCACCACCAACGAGATCCCGACCGGGGTGTACGGCGTCATCGGCGGGTGCGTGAGCCTGCTCGACCTGATGAACCCCGTCATCGACAGCCCCAAGATCATGCAGGTCGGGCTCCTGCCCGGCGGCAGCTCGGACGGCAGCTCCGCCCTTCCGTTCGGCAGCTAGTCCACACAGCCGAACGGCCCCGCGAACCGAGTGGTTCGCGGGGCCGTTCTGCGTTGTCTGTCGATCAGGCGCCGTAGCCGGGGGGCATCAGCACCGACTTGAGCTCGCAGTACTCGTCCAGGCCCTCGGGTCCGTTCTCGCGGCCGATGCCGGAGTTCTTGTAGCCGCCGAACGGGGAACCCGGATCGAAGGCGTACCAGTTGATCCCGAAGGTGCCGGTGCGGATCTGCTTGGCGACCTCGAGGCCCTTCTCGATGTCGGTGGTGTAGACCGAGCCGGCCAGACCGTAGTCGGAGTCGTTGGCGATCTTGATGGCCTCCTCGACGCTGTCGTAGGGGATCACCGACAGGACCGGTCCGAAGATCTCCTCGCGCGCGATCGTCATCGAGTTGTCGACGTCCGCGAAGATGGTCGGCTCGACGAAGTAGCCCGTCTCCAGACCGGCAGGCACGCCGCCGCCCACGACGAGGCGGGCGCCCTCCTCCTTGCCCTTCTCGATGTAGCCGAGGACCTTGTCACGCTGCTTGGCGGTGATGATCGGGCCGAGCTGCGCGGCCGGATCGTCCGGCATACCCATCGGCAAGAACCCGACGAAAGCGGCCATGGCCTCGACGATCTCGTCGTAGCGCGACCGCGGCGCCAGGATGCGGGTCTGGCCGACGCACGCCTGGCCGGAGTTCATCAGGCCCGACAGCACCAGCATCGGCATGGTCGCAGGCACGTCCATGTCCTCGAGCAGGATGGCGGCGGACTTGCCACCGAGCTCGAGCGAACAACGCTTGAGGTTCTGCGCGGCGATAGCGCCGATCTTGCGGCCGACGGCGCTGCTGCCGGTGAAGGTGATCTTGTCGACGCCGGGGTGCGAGACCAGGTACTCGCCGGTCTCCGCGCCGCCGGGGACGATGGACAGCACGCCCGCGGGCAGACCGGCCTCGGCGAAGATCTCCGCGACGAGGTTGGCGTTCATCGGGGTTTCCGGTGCGGGCTTGAGCACCATGGTGCAACCGGAGATGATGGCGGGCGCCAGCTTGTTGACCAGCAGGAACAGCGGGACGTTCCAGGCGATGACGGCGGCGACGACACCGACCGGCTCGCGCATGACCTTGCAGACACCGAACGGTCCGGTGCGCTCCTCCTCCCAGGAGAACGTCTCGGCCAGCGTTGCGAAGCTGTTCATCGTGGCAAGCGTCGGTGTCTTCTGCATGAGTTCGACGCTCGCGCGCGGCGCGCCCATCTCGGCCGAGATCATGGTGCACAGCTCGTCGGAACGCTCCTCGATCAGCTTCGCCGCCTTGACGAGGATCTCGGCACGCTGCGCCGGGGTGGTCTGCGGCCAGGGGCCGGTCTCGAGTGCGGTGCGCGCGGCGGCAATCGCGGCGTCGATGTCGGCCGGGGCGGCGACCGGGACGCTGCCCACCCGCTCCTCGGTCGCGGGCGAGAACACCTCGAGGCGCTCGTCGGTGGCGGGCGCCACCCACTCCCCGCCGATGTAGAGCTTGTCGTAATCAGTCATGAGTGCTTCCTTGCTGGTCTGTTCGGGGGTCCGTCGTGAAGGGGCAACGCGGGGTTACGTCGGGGGTCCTCCTCGGTGAAGGTCGTCCATCAGCGCACCTGCGCCCAGTACGTGTCGTCGAGCATGGCCTCGAGTGCCTTGCGGTGCAGGATCATGTCGTCCGGATCGGCCGGGCGCTCGGACTGGCCGAACGCGATCGCGCGGCTCTGCACCCGGAACATGACGATTGCGTGCCGCAGGGCGGCGTAGAGGCTGTAGTAGTCCAGGTTCTCCGGCTGGTGCCCGGTGAGTTCCCGGTACCGCGCGGCCATGTCGTCGCGGCGCATGAAGTCGGGCAGGCCCGGCAGCCCCGCCATCGTGGTGAGGTCCTCGAAGAAGCGGTGCAGGAAGATCATCCACGCGAGGTCCATCTCGCGCGGGCCGATCGCGGCCATCTCCCAGTCGAGCACCGCCACCGGTGTGAAGTCGCGGTACATGACATTGCCGATCCGGGAGTCGCCCCAGCAGAGCACGGCGGGGGAGTCGTCGGCGGGCACGTTCGCCTCGAGCCGGTCGAGGCAGCGCTCGATCAGCGGCGAGCGCGGCCCGTCCGCCGTCGCCCACTCGTAGTAGCCGCGCTGACGGGCCAGGTGCGCCCGGAAGGACTGCTCGGCGGTGGGTCCCGCATCGTGCAGTCGCAGGAACGGGAAGTGCTCCAGCGGATCCCGGATCGCGTGCAGCCCGGCCAGGATCTCGACCGACGAGTCCTGCAGGGCGCGCCGCTGCTCCTCGGTGGCCTCGGTGACCCAGGAGCCGAAGTTGTAGGGCATCACGTCGGGCGGGACGTCGCCGTCGATCCGCTGCATGACGAAGAACGGGGCGCCGAGCGGCCCGGCATCCGGCTCGGACCAGTAGGCCGCGGGGACGGGGACGTCGGACAGCTCGCGGACGGTCTTCATGACCGAGAACTGGGTGCCCATCTCGTAACTCGGGAAGATCGGCATCGAGGAGGCGCCGGGCTCGACGCGTGCGACCAGTTCGTGGGTGCGGCGGGTACCCGGCTCCGCATCGGCAAGCGGGTCCGTGGCGGATTCGGTCCAGGTCGCGTCGAACAGGATGGTCTCGCTGGACATGCCGTTCGCGGCGGGGAGTCGCACGTCGGAGACCACGGGATCGGCGCCGTCCGGCAGCCGGCCCGTCAGCCATTCCTGGAGCTCGCGGCCCAGTTCGGCGGTGTCGCGCTGCGATCCGGTTGGGCGGGCGACCTCGGCAAAGTTGTCGCCGTTGTCCTGGGTGATGTCGGCTGTACTCACGGTGCCCTCATTCGTCGTCAGAGGTGTGGTGAGAAGCACACTAGAACACGTTACAGAACTTCCGGGCGCAAATCAGCCCCCTTTTCGTGTCAGGCTTGAACGAAACCGGGATCCGGCTGATCGCCGAGTGTCAGGGCGCCCGCGCCGATCAGGGTGGCGCGCCCGCCGAGCTCCGCGGGCACGATCCGGAGCCCCCGGGTGAAGGACAGGCCTGCCCGGGCCGCGGCGGCCCGTCGCATCGATTCCCACATCGGCGGGCCGGACTGCGCGAAACCGCCCCCGACCACCGCAAGGTCCAGGTCCAGCAGCGCGGCGGCGGAGGCGATCGCCACCCCCACCGCGGTCCCGGACCTGCGCAGCGCGGCCAGCGCGATCGCGTCGCCCGCCTGCGCGGACTCCGAGAGCTCGAGTCCGGTCGAGCCCGTCCAGCCCCGTTCGTTCGCCCACCGCACCGACGAGGGTCCGCTCGCCACCGCCTCCAGGCAGCCGATGCCGCCGCACGCGCAGGCGATGTCCTCGGCGCCCGGCACCACGACATGCCCGATGTGCCCGGCGTTCCCGGTGCGGCCGCCGACGGGCCTGCCGTCGAGCAGCACCCCGCCGCCCACCCCGGTGGAGACGATCATGCCCAGCATGTCCGGGGTGCCGCGGCCCGCGCCGAAGCGGTACTCACCGAGCGCGGTGCAGGTCCCGTCCATCGCCATCCGCACCGGTACCCCGGGGAACAGCTCGCGCACCGCGTCCACGATCGGGAAGTCGCGCCAGTCGGGGATGTTCAGCGGGCTGACCGTGCCTGCCTCGATGTTCACCGGACCCGCGGACGCGATCCCGACCCCGGTGATCGCGTGCCCGTCGGCGACCGCGCGCAGCAGCGTCGCGGCGGCGTCCCACACCCCGGTGGTCGGGGTCGGGCTGCGCTCCTCGGCGAGCAGCTCACCGTCGGGCGAGATCAGCCCCGCCGCGAGCTTGGTGCCGCCGATGTCCAGGGCCAGTCCGGTCATCCCGCGAGGGTATGCGGCTCCGCCGCCTGTGAGTACTTTTAGCCCTGAGCGGGGCCAAAAGTACTCACAGGCGCGCAGCGCCTACTTTTTGCGCAGCACCACGACGAGGTTGCTCACAAGCAGTTCGCGCAGGCCGGGGATGCGGACCATCCACCAGGCCCAGCGCGGGTGGTACCGCGGGAACGCCGCGAGGAGCTCGCCGTCCGCTGTCGTGCGCGCCCAGCGCAATCCGTCGGCCGCCCCGACGTCGAAGAGCGACACCCCGAACCGGTTCTTGGGCTCGCGGCCGTTCTTGCGCGCGTAGCGGCGGGCGGCGTACTCGCCCCCGAACACGTGCCAGGGACCGGTCTCGTGCCCGCCGAACGGTCCCCACCAGAGGGTGTACGAGAGCACCATCAGACCGCCCGGCTTGGTGACCCGCAGCATCTCGTCGGCCATCGTCCATGGCTCGGGCACGTGCTCGGCGACGTTGGAGGAGAAGCAGATGTCGACGCTGTCGTCGCGGAAGGGCAGTGCCATCCCGGAACCCCTGATCGCGCCGCCGACCGTCAGCCCCGCCGCGTGCATCTCGGTCGGGTCCGGCTCGACCGGGATGTAGCGCGCGCCAGCCCGGTGGAAGGCCTCCGCGAAGTAGCCGGGACCGCCGCCGACGTCGAGCACGGTCCGGCCGGTCAGGTCCTGACCGGTCATCCCGGCGTACAGATCCTCGATCAGCTCCAGCGAATCTCGTGCCAACGCGCCGTAGAAGAGGTCCGGGTCGTCCTGTTCGTGGCGGAAGTCGCCGAGCAGTCCGACGGACCGGCGGAGGGTGGCCCGACGGGCGAAAATGCGGGTCACGGGAAGGGCGGTCACGGGTAGGAACCATAGCGGCCGCGCCGAGGCACACGGATCGACGGATCACCGTAGCGGACACGATCGCGCTGCGCAGCGGTTATTGTGTCCACTTGACCGCCACCGCGGCCGTAGGCATCCGAAACAGGAGTTGTGACCGTGCGCGAGGTTCTGCTGTTGTGCTGGCGTGACAGCGGGCACCCGCAGGGCGGCGGCAGCGAGCGGTACCTGGAGCAGGTCGGGGCCGGACTCGCAGAGCAGGGCGTCAAGGTCACGCTGCGTACCGCCCGCTACCGGGGCGCGCCGCGCACGGACACCCTCGACGGCATCGCGATCAGTCGCGGCGGCGGGCGGCTGACCGTCTACCCGCGGGCGCTGGCCGCCATCGCGCTCGGCCGCCTCGGCATCGGCCCCCTCAAGGGCGTGCGCCCGGACGCGGTGATCGACACCCAGAACGGCATCCCCTTCTTCGCGCGCGCGGTCGCGGGCGCCCCGGTCACCGTCCTCGTGCACCACTGCCACCGCGAGCAGTGGCCGGTGGCCGGACGGCTGATGGCGCGCGTCGGCTGGTGGGTCGAGTCCACCCTGTCGCCGCGGGTACACCGCCGCAACCAGTACCTGACGGTGTCTCTGCCCTCCGCGGAGGAGCTCACCGCGCTCGGCGTCGACCGGGAACGGATCGCGGTGGTGCGCAACGGCGCCGACTCGGTCCCGCCCGCCGTGCGGATCGGGTCCGACGACACCCGCACCGAACACCCCAGCGTGTGCGTGCTCTCGAGGCTGGTGCCGCACAAGCAGATCGAGGACGCCCTCTCCGCCGTCGCGACGCTGCGTCGCGACACCCCCGAGCTGCACCTGGACGTGATCGGCGGCGGCTGGTGGGAGGAGAACCTCCGGGACCGCGCGCACGAACTCGGCATCGCCGACGCCGTCACCTTCCACGGGCACGTCCCCGAGGATCGCAAGCACGAGCTGCTCTCCCGGTCCTGGGTGCACGTGATGCCCTCGCGCAAGGAGGGCTGGGGTCTCGCCGTGATCGAGGCCGCCCTGCACGGCGTCCCGACCGTCGGCTACCGCAGCTCGCGGGGCCTGACCGATTCGATCATCGACGGGGTCACCGGGTCGCTGGTCGGCGGCGACGAGGTCGCGGACAGCGACGTCGCGGACCTGACCGAGGCGGTGGAATCCCTCCTGGCGGACGCGGAGCAGCGCGCCGAGCTCGGCGAGAAGGCCCGCGCGCGGGCCGCGGAGTTCTCCTGGGCGCAGACCGCGTCCGGGGTGCGCACGGTGCTGTCGGCGTCGGCCGCCGGGCGGCCCGTCTCAGGCCTGATCGGTGCGGCCCCGGCCGCGGCGGTCGCGGGCCCTGTGGGCCAGAAGTCCCAGCGCGCTGCCGGCTAGCAACGCCGCCCACACCAGGTGGGCCGCGACGGAGGCCGCGCGGCGCGCGGGGTCGGCGGCGGTGATCTCGACGGGCCCGGCCACCCGGTACAGCGACAACTCCTCGTCGGCGTACACCTCGTCGAGCTGATCGAGCGTGCGGCGCGACTGCGCAAGCGGGCCCGGGGTGCTGTGCTCGACCAGCACCCACCGCACCCCCAGGTTTTCCAGGTCATCCGCGTCTTCGCCTGCGAGCAGCAGTCGTTCGACGTCGCGGGCCCTGCTGCCCTCGCCCTCGACGGTGCCCTCCGCGACGATCAGCTCGCCGGTCTGCAGCACGTCCTCGGGCAGCATCCGCGGTGCCGGATCGAGGACGGGGGCGTCGCCGCTGTAGGGGAAGAGCCGGAACATCCCCGCGGGCAGCACCGCGACGTCGCCGCTCTCGTCGGCGGTCCGCAGCTGCGAGGCGACGCGCTCCCAGGACGCCGGATAGTGCACCGGCCGCAGCGCCCCGCCCACCCCCCAGGCCAGGTCGGGCAGCGCGATCAGCACCGCGACGATCCCGACCGCGGCGGCGACCCCCGTTCGGGTCCGCCCGGCGGTGGCCGTGCCGAACACCCGGCCGCCGAGCCGGGCCAGTGCTCCGGCCCCGGCCGCCGCGGCCAGCGCGTAGAACGGCACCGCCAGAGCCACCCACTTCTGGGCGTCGCGCAGCAGCCCGGCGCCGGGCACCCGGGTCGCCGCCCATTCGCCCGCGGTCAGGCCCCAGCCGGTGGCGGCCAGCGCGGGCAGCAGGACCGCCGCGGCCGCGACCACGGCCAGCGCCACGATCACCGGGTTGCCGCGGCGCCGCCACAGCGCGGGCAGCCCGCACGCGACCACCGCCAGCAGCACCGCCGTCCCGACCAGGGCGAAGATCCCGGTCCTGGTCGCCGGGACCGCCGTGGAGTTCCAGATCCCGCCGAGCCCGGCCAGGCTGCCGAGCGTCCCCAGTCCCGGCTCGGCGCGCGCGGCGAACGCCGCCACCCCGGCAGGGTCCGATCCCTGTGCCCCGGCGCCGGAGAGCGCCGTCGCGGTCAGCCACGGCGCCGACGCCACCACCGCCAGCGCGGCGGTCACCGCCAGCCGCGACCACCGCGCGCCCGCGCCGCCAGGAAGGGCCAGCAACACTGCGGCCAGCGTGCTGGCCAGCAGCGCGCCGGTCGGGGTGAGCCCGGCGGCCGCCAGCGTGAGCCCGAGCGGGCACCACGACCGCGGCGACCACGGGACGGGGGAGCGCCGCAGGCGCAGCGCGGCGAGCACCGTCCATGGCAGCGCCGCGTACCCGGTCAGCAGGCTCCAGTGCCCCTGCAACAGCCGCTCGGCCACGTATGGGTTCCACAGCAGCACCGTCGAGGCCAGCAGCTGCGGACCGAGTCCGGTCGTCGGGAGCAGCGCGGCGACCATCCTGGCCGCGCCCCACCCGGCGAGCCACAGCGCCGACAGCAGGATCGCCTTCACCACCAGACCGCCGTCCACGACCGACGTCAGCGCGGCGATCAAGGCGTCCTGCGGGACCGCGCGCGCGGCGGCGTCGGTCAGCCCCAATGCCGAATCGGTCAGGTACGAGCGGGGGGTGCTCACCGCGTCGCGCAGCAGGAGGTATCCGGGTCCGAGCAGCGGCCCGAGGACGAGCGCCGCGAGCGCAAGCGAGTACAGCGCGGGAACGGCCCGGGTGAGCCCCGCGGGCCGCGCGATCATGGTCCCGACGATAACGGGTGCGATCATGGGCGGATGACACCTCGCCCCGCCGCCACCTCCGCGGTGGCCGGGATGACGATGGTGACGGTCGGCTCGATGACCGCGAACCTGGCCTCGTACGTGCTGGCCCTGCTCGCCAGCCGCTGGCTGGGGCCTGCGGGCTACAGCGAGTTCGCGAGCCTGCTCGCCGCCCAGTTGGTCCTCGCGGTGCCCGCGCTCGCCCTGCAGACTGTGGTCGCCCGCGAGGTGGTGCTCGGCGGGGGCGACGCCGCGCTGCGCGGCCTCGGCCGCCGGTGCGCGGTGATCGTCGCGGTGCTCGCCGCGGCGCTCGTGGTCCCGGTGGCGGCGGTGCTGGACACCGGGGTCGGTGCGACCGCCGCCGCGCTGCTCACGGCGCCGCTGCTGGTCCTGCTGGCCACCGAACAGGGACTCCTGCAGGGACGCGGCCGATTTGGTGAGCTGAGCGTGATCCTGGCCGCGACGGGCATCGCCAAGGTGGTGCCCGCGGTCGCGGCCCTGGCGATCGGGTTGGGGGCGGGCGCCGCGCTGACGGTGGCGGCGATCGGGACCGGCGCGGTGGCCGCGGGCGCCCGGGTGCTGGTCGGCCGCGAGGGCACGATCGCCGGTACCGAGCGGGCCGTCCCGGTCGGGGTCGCAGCGGTGCTGCGCGCCTCTCAGGTCCAGCTGGCGCTGATCGCACTGTCCTCGGCGGACCTGCTGCTGACCCGGGTGGTGCTCGACGAGGCGCAGGCCGGGCAGTACGCACTGGGCGCGGTGGCGACGAAGGCGGCCTTCTGGCTGCCCGCCGCGGTCGGGGTGGTGCTGTACCCGCGGATGGCCAGTCCGACGCACTCGGCGCGTGCGGTGCGCTCGGCGCTCGGCGTGCTGGTGGGGCTCGGCGCGGTCACGGTCGCGGGCGTCGCGCTGGTCGCGCCGCTGGCGCCGCTGCTGGTCGGGCAGGCCTACGCGCCGGTGCAGGGCCTGCTGTGGTTGTTCGCGCTCGACGGGGCGTGCCTCGCGGTGCTGCAGGGGGCGCTCCTGTCGGCTATCGCCCGCGAGCGCACCCGGCTGGCGCTGGCCGCGTGGGCGGCGCTGGCGGTGGAGGTCGTCCTGATCCTGGGCTTCGCCTCGACGATCCGGCAGTTGATCACGATCGCGGTGGTCACGGCGGCATCGGCGGCGGCGGTGGTGAGCGTCGCGGCCCTGCGCGGCGCCGACGGCGCCGCGGAGAGCTAGAGCCACACCCCGACCTCGCCCAGCCGCCGACGCAGCCGCACCAGGTGACTGCCAGGCCAGTACATCCGGCCGCAGGAACCGCAGCGGCTGAACTCGCGCTGTTCGCGGGCCACGCCCGCTGGTACCAGTCCCGCCGCGACCCGCCTCGGCACCGGGGCGACGGGCCCGTTGCAGCGGGCGCACCGGGTCAGCGGCGCGATTCGCGCATCCAGCTGGAACCGGTCCAGCACCTCGCGGAGCTGCCGACGCGGGTCGGTCTCGTGCAGGAAGGCGCCGCGGCGCAGGGCCGCGCGTTTGAGCAGACCGATGTCGCGGGTCAGTACCGTCCGGTGCTCGCTCAGCGAGAGCGCGAGCAACTCCTCGTCCGCGAAGTCGTTGCGGTACAGGCAGTCGAAGCCGAGCAGACGGAGGTAGGAGGCGAGCCGGCCCAGGTGCACGTCGGCCGCGAACCGCGGCTCCCGCAGTGGCAGCGGGCGCAGTCGGGTGAGGCCGTCCAGATCGAAGCGCTCGAACACGGGGTAGACCGCGACCCGTTCGCCGCCGTGCAGTCGGTGCCCGAATCCGACGGAGTCGCCGTCGACCAGGATCAGGTCGACCTCGGTGTGCGGCACGCCGAGCGACTCGATCCGGTCCTTCACCGTCGGGGTGCCGTCGAAGTCGTGCGCGACGTCGCGCTTGCGCAGCGCGGGCGGCAGGAAGTCGTTCAGCTCCTCGTAGAAGCGGAACTCGCAGTGGCGACGGGACGGACTCATGTGCGCACTCTCGACTACCGCCCAACCTACGCCCGGCAACGCGAAGGGCCCGCACTCGAGATGAGTGCGGGCCCTTCGCGTTGCGTGCTTGCCTACAGGCGGGTGGTCGGCGGTTCCTGGTCGCGGGTGTCGACGGCCGGGAACTCCTCCGTCTTGTCCGAGGTCCAGTCGTGACGCGGGAACTGCTCGGTCTCCGCGTTGCCGGAGTCGTACGACTCGTGCGCGGGGCCGCTCGGGGTGGTGTCCGCGCCGTTCGCGGCGGCGGGGGTCTTCGGTCCGCTGCCTCCGCGGACGCCGAGGAAGATGCCCGCGATCAGGGAGATCAGGCCGAGGATGCCGAGGATGATCGGCAGGGTGCGGCCGAACATGGACAGCTTGTCCGCGCCGTCCTTGGCCTGGCCGATCTGGTACTCGATGGTGTCCTCGTTGAACGGCAGTGTGGCCTTGATGACCGTGACCTCGGGCTTGTCGGCTGTGCGGGCGTAGTACTGGTACAGCTTCTCCTGGCCCTTGACGACGACGCCGGTGACCGGGTCGACCCAGGTGTCGCGCTCGTTGGCGTACCAGCGGGTCATGGTGACCGGTGCGTCGCCGCCCTCGACGCCCCAGGTGGCGGCGGGCAGGGTCAGCTTGTTCGTCGGCGAGGCGACGACCTTGGACAGGTCGACCGGCTCCACCTTCTGGTTGTAGTGGTACACCTTCAGGCCGTTGATCTCGGTCTCCTCGACGAAATTGATGTCGTGGGTGGACCGGGAGTTGATGTCGAAGTACGGGTACGCCTGCTGCTCGGCGTCGAACGGCCACTTGTACTGCAGGCCGGTGTGCTCGACCTCGTCGGCCGGCTTGTCGGGCTGCGTCTGGATCGACCCGATCGGGTCCTGGATCGGCATCGAGCTGACCCGGTCCAGGGTGACGGTGTCGACGCTCGCGGTCAGCAGGCCGGTGTCGCCCTGCTTGTCGGTGCGGCGCAGCGTCTGTCCGGCCTGGACGGTGATCTTCTCGGCGTCGGACGGGTCGACGACGGTGACGTAACGCTGGGCGACCAGCGGCACGTTGTTGTTGACGACGGCCTTGCCTGCGGTCAGGGACTTCGAGTCGAGGACGTCGCCGATGCCCTCGGCCACCGTGGTGACCTCGAGGTCGAGCGGTGTCTTCTTCAGCTTGCCGACGGTGTACGTCGGGATGAGGACAGCGGCCGCCAATAGGAAAGCGCCGAGCCCCACCAGGATGCAGGCAAGTGTCCTGCTCGGCCCTGAGCGTCCCGCCATGCTGAATCTCCTTCGTCAATCATTGTCAGCCCGAGGTGCTGCCGTGGGCGGCACCGATCGCAGAGCGTCCGGGTTGCGACACTCAGTGAGCCAGACAGTAACAGTGTCCAGTGTCCGATTGCGCTGGCACGCCGTATTTCCGTGTCATGGCATCCGGGTGTCCTCCTCGGACACACCGGGGCTGGGGCACACTGGTCGGCAAATGAGTACCGAGGCTTCCCACCCGCAGCAGGTCGTGTCAGCACCGCGCGGGTTCATCCCCGCGTTGGAGGGCATGCGGGGATTCGCCGCGCTCGGTGTGCTGGTCACCCACGTCGCATTTCAGACCGGCGCGACGGGTGATCCGGTGCTCGGCCGCATCTGGGGCCGATTCGACATGGCGGTGGCGTTGTTCTTCGCGCTGTCCGGGTTCCTGCTGTGGCGCCCGCACGCGGTGGCCGCCCGCGGACTGGGCTCGACCCCGCCGGTCGCGCGGTACCTGATGCACCGTGCCGCCCGTATCCTGCCCGCCTACTGGGTGGCAGTCGTGCTGATCCTGCTGTTCCTCCCTGAGGCGGGCGGCGGGCTGCAGGTGTGGCTGGCGAACCTCGGCCTTGCCCAGGTGTTCGTGCCGCTGACGCTGACCGGCGGACTGACCCAGATGTGGAGCCTGTCGGTGGAGGTGGCGTTCTACGCGCTGCTCCCGCTGATCGCGCTGGCGTTCGTCGGCCTGCGCGGTGCGACCGCGCGACTGCGGGTCCCGGTGCTGCTCGGCGCGGCGGCGCTCAGCCTGGGCTGGGTGTTCGTGCCGGTGCCGACCCCGGAGGCCATCCACTCCGACAACTGGCTGCCCGGATACCTGCCGTGGTTCGCGGCGGGCATGGTGCTGGCCGAACTCACGCTGCAGGTCGACGGCCCGGTGCACCGGCTGGCGCGCAGGCGCGTGTTGATGGGAGCGATCGCGGTGGCCGCGTTCGCGCTCTCGTGCACGGATCTGGCTGGGCCGGAAGGGCTCACCCGCGCCGAGCCGTGGCAGTACTCGGTGAAGATCGCGTTGGGCGCGGTGCTCGCGTTCGCGCTGCTGGCGCCGCTGGTGCTCGGCGACACCGAGAAGCACCGGATCCTGGCGAGCCCGCTCTCGCTGACGATCGGGCGCTGGTCCTACGGGCTGTTCATCTGGCACCTCGCGGTGTTGTCGATCATCTTCCCGGTGTTCGGCATCGTGCCGTTCAGCGGGAGTTTCGTGTTCGTGCTCGTGGTGACGACCTGCCTGAGTCTGGCCGTCGCCTCCGCGAGCTACGCGCTGGTCGAGGAGCCGACCCGCCTCGCGGTGAAGAACTGGGAGAGACGCCGCAATGCCCGGGCGGCGCGGGCCGAGGAAGCCAGCGGCAACGCGGCCAGCCCCACCGCGACCACCGCGATCAGCGCCGGGAGCTGAACGAGCACCGAGTGGCCGACGTAGCCGTCGAGCGCCCGCCACGGACCGGTGGACAGCAAGGCGGCGCTGAGCATGCTGCCCGCCCCGGCGATTCCGACCAGGATGCGCGCGGCACTGGCAGGCCCGCGTCGGACGCGAAGGATCAGGGCCAGGCCGGTCACCAGCGCCGCGACGATCGTGCCCGGCAGTCCGGCGATCACCGTCGCCAGCGCGAGTAGCCCGAGGTAGCCGACGGTGACGGCGTGCCAGGTCCGCGGCGCCGGGCCTGCGGCCACGCGTCGACGGGCGGGGATAACCGCCAGCAGCAGCAGCGGGATCAGCAGCAGGAGGCCGCCGAAGATACCGAGCCGGTACCAGCGGTCGGTCGGGAACTCGAGGACGACGGTGCCCTCGGTGCCCGCGGGCACGATCCAGCCCTGCTGCCAGCCGTTGACGACGACCGGCGTCAGCTCGGCGCCGTTCGGTGCGGTGGCGACCCAGCCGATGTTGTGGGACTCCGGCACCACAAGCAGCCGGTCGCCGTCGGGGGCGGCCACCCGCAGTGCCCGCTGGTTGGGGGTCCATCCGTCGGTGGGCACGCGGACGGCGTCCTGTGCCACCGGGGCCGTTCCGGCCGAGGGGGTGGCGGCGAGCTGCAGTCCGTCGACGAAGAATGCGGCGCCGGGCGCGACGGTGACGTCCTGACGTCCGGCGGGCAGCGAGATCACGGTTGCCGCGAGCGCATCGGGATCGACTGCGGTGCTCTCGGTTTCGTCGACCGCGCCGGTGTCGTCCGGACACACGGTCGCGGGCACCGGCGCGCCGGAGCGCAACTGCCCCACGGTCGCGGTGACGGAGGCGCGCAGCGTCCGCCCGGCGAGCGAGAGCGTCGGCCCGTCGGCGCAGCCGACGGTGACGGTCCGGTCGGTGGGCTGTTCCTCCACCCCGGTGCCTGCCACCACCAGGTCGGTTCCGTCCTCGGTGGTGGTGAGGACGCCGATCTCCGCGAGCCCGGCCGGCTGCACCTTCGCGAAGCCGAGGGCGGTCTGGTCGAGGACGTCCTCCCAGTCGACCAGGCTGAGCACGATGCGGTCGGTGACGGCGGGTTCGAGGCGGATCGGTTCGTCGTCGCTCAGCTCCCGGACCTGGGGGCCGGTGCCGAGGTCGACCGCGACGGTGGTCGGGGCCGCGGGGAGGGCGCCGAGGCTCGACATCAGGTTTAGCCCCGTCACCAGTGTCGGCTCCGGAAGATTCACCGTCAGAGTCGGTTTCGCATCCTTGCCGCTGGTGGTGTCCTCGGATGCGGTCCACGCCGTGCGGGGGTCACCGTCGGTGGCGGCGAAGGCGGACCCGCGCAGGTCGCCCACGGCGGCCTGCCCGACGGCCTGTGCGCGGCCGGGCTCGGCGAGTAGCGCGTCGAGCGCCGGGCCCTGCCGGGAGCGGAGGACCAGCTGCGGTGTCACCGCGGTGGCGGCCGGTACGGACAGGGTGCGCTGGAAGGTGCCCGGCTCCTCCGGGGCGAGGCCGAGTCCCCGGCTGCACCGCACCCGGTCCGGCGCCTCGACGCAGCCGGTCCGGCCGGGCAGTTCCTGGCCGAGGTCCCAGCCCGCGACGGTCGCGTCCGCCGGGGTGGGCGGCAGCACGGTGCGGAACCGGATCGGCACCTGCACGGGGGCATCGCGATCGGAGAAATCCTCGACGGAGATCTCGCTGACACCGAACTGGGTGCCCACCGAGCCGTCCTCGGTCTTGGTCGCGGTGATCTTGAGCCAGTCCGTCTTGCCGGTTGGCAGGGACACCGTGATCACCTCGCCCGGCTTGCCGACGCGGACGGCGGTGCTGCCGTTGGGTGTGGTCACCTCGAGCTGCTTGACGGGCACGCCGAGCGCCCCGGGGCTGGTCCGCAGTTTCAGCAGGCCGCTGGTCACGGGCGCGTCGAAGTCCAATCGGATCCACTGTCCGAGAGCACTTTCCAGGCCGTTGCTGAACCAGCCGGTCGCCGGGTCGCCGTCCACGGTTGCCGCAGGACCGCTGCCGGGCGCGGTGCCGCCGAGCTGGGTGGCGTCGGCGGCCGAGCTGGACACCGTGATCCGCGCGCCGTCCCATTCGCCCGTGACGAGCGGGGCTCCCGACACCGGGTAGTCCGGCACCAGGTTGTGGGTTCGCCGGGGGTCGTCGGGGGTACGCAGCGCCGAGCTGTGGTTGTCGACCTGGCCGTAGTCGGTCTCGCGGTCGGTCGGGGTGTCCGTCACGACCACCGAGTCCACCGGCAGTCCGGCGCGCTCGGCGTCGGCGGCCAGCAGGACCGGGCCTGCGGGCAGGTCAAGGCCGGCGTCGCCCAGGTCGCGTCGTGCGGCCAAGCGCTGCAACGATTCCGGTCCGCCCTGCACCCTCGGCGTCCCGTTCAAGTCCACGGTGTACGGGCCGGAGCCGACGGCGCTCGGCAGGGCCGGGACGGTGACCCGGTAGATCTCGACGGCCGGGTACTTGGGCCGCAGGTCGCTGTCGGTGACCAGCCCGTCGGCCTCGCCCGCGCCGATGTCCTCACCGAACTGCGCGACCTTCTCCAGTCCCGGCGACCCGTCGATCGCCTGGTGGACCAGCGCCGGACGGGTCGAGCGGGACGTCTCCGGGTCCAGGTCGTTGCGCACGACGACGTAGCCGATGCCCTGTCCCAGCAGGGTTTCCGCGAGGCCTGCCGAGGGGCTGCCGTCCGCCACCAGGCGCTGCACGGAGTCCAGCGCGCGGATCGCGCCGGGCGGTACGAGCGGCACCGCGTCGCGCACCGCCCACGGGGTGTCGGCCAGTGCCTGCATCGGCTCGTCGCGGGTCAGCCCCCAGAACTGGGTCGCGAACGGGGCGCCGGGCACCAGCAGCGCGCGCTGCGCGTCGGACCCGTCGGGGGAGGTGCCCGCCACGTGCTCGCCGAGCCAGTCCGCGGCCTCGTGCCAGTACCTCGGCACCTCCGGGTAGGCCCCGCGGGGCGCGAGCTTGCCGGTCCAGGCCAGCGAGGTCGCCAGGGTGAGCGCGACCAGGATCAGGCTGGTCAGCGCGACCATCGGCTCGCGTTCGGGGTGCGCGAGCGCGGTCCGCCAGCGGGCGCGCGGGACCGATCCCGGCAGCGGGACCTTGCCGAGCAGGTGCGCGAGACCGAGGACCAGCGGCAGCCGGACCAGCGGCTCGAGCTTGTGCACGTTGCGCAGCGGGGCGCCGCCGGAGTCGAGGAACACCCGGACCTGCTCGGCGATGGGGGAGCCGAGGTCGCCGACGTAGCCCGCGGCCAGGCCCGCGAGCCCGACGAACAGGATCAGCGCCAGCCTGCCCTTGGCCGGCATCGAACGCATCGCCAGGCCGGCCATGCCTGCGGCGGCGATCAGTCCGGTCGCGAGGACCGCGGCGGGCTGGGTGACCAGCACCGCGCCCGCGATCCGCTCGGGTGAGACGAACGGCGTCCAGCTGTCGGTGCCGCGCAGCACCTCCGCCAGGTTCGTCCACTGGGTGGTGACCCCGGACGACTCGATGTAGTCCAGGAACGGGGGACTGACCTTGCCGAGCAGCAGCAGCGGCACCATCCACCACGCCGTCGCGACCACGCAGAGCGGGATCCACCACGCGGTGAAGATCCACCAGCGCCGGTTCGGGCGGTGCGCGGCCCACCACAGGGCCGCGACCAGGCACGCGGCCGCGGTGGCGACGGCGTTCACCGAGCCCATCAGTGCGACAGCGAGCGCCGACTGGGCCGCGAGCCGCGCCGGTGAGTACTTCTGGTCCGCCCGGGGGCCGGAAGTGCTCACGAGCGAGGACGTCGCCAGGATGACCGGCAGCAGCACCCAGGGCGCCAGCATCATCGGCAGCGTCTCGGAGGAGATCGACCCGAGGGTGGTCAGGACCCGCGGCGACAGCGCGAACGCCACGGCCGCGATGATCCGGGAGCTCCGACTGCCGATGCCGAGGGCCTCGGCTACCCGGATGATGCCCCAGAACCCGGCGATGAGCAGCAGCGCCCACCAGATGCGCTGGGTGATCCACGGTGGGATGTGCGCGAGCTCGCCGAGGCTGAAGAAGGCGCCGTGCGGGAAGAAGTAGCCGTAGGCCTGGTTCTGCACCTGGCCGAGAGGTGCCTGGCTACTCCACTGGTGCGACGCGCGCTCGAGGAACCCGATCGGGTTCTGGGTGAGGTCGAACTTGGTGTCGGCGACCAGCTGGCCGGGGGCCTGCAGGAACGCAAGAAGAAACGCTATGGCGGAGGCGCCGAACAGCCACCGACGGGTCAGTGGGGCGTTGTTCGGCGCCTCGGACGCCAAGACAGAAGGAGTGCGGGAACTCGCGCTTCCAGCGTTCTTAACGGCTGCCGTACTCAACCTGGTTCAGCAGGGAGGAATCGGCGTTGCCGCTGCGATCGATGTCCGGACGAGTGTTGTCCGACGCGGCCGCAGTAACCCCGAAGACGGCGCCCAGACCGAGCACCGCACCGATCACTGCGCTTGCCACACCGGGGACAAGGAACTTCATCTCGGATCTCCCATTTGCTACTGACCGGAAACGTCTCGCGTCAAGGTATCACCTGGGACCCGACGGTCGGGTTCGCTTACCGGTTACGCGCCGCGGCCGGCCGGTTCGGGGTCGACGCCGAGCGCCCCGAGCAGCGTGCGGAGCTTCGCGGACGTCTCGGCCAGCTCGGAATCGGGGTCGGAGGCGGCCACGATGCCCCCGCCCGCCCACGCTCGCGCGCGCAGGCCGTCCGCGTCGATCTCGGCGCACCGGATGGCCACCACCCATTCGCCGTCGCCGTCGTGGTCGCACCAGCCGGCCGCGCCGCCGTAGAACCGGCGCGGCTCCTCGCACTCGCGGATCGCGACGATCGCACCGTCGGTGGGGGTGCCGCCGACGGCGGGCGTCGGGTGCAGCAGGCGGGCCAGCTCCAACGCCGAAGGAGCCGGATCGCGCAGCACGCCCGCGATCGGGGTGCCGAGGTGCCACACCGCGGGGGTGCCGATCAGCCGGGGCGACTGCGGCACGGTCAGTTCGGTGCAGACCGGGTCGAGCACGGAGCGGATCCACTCGGTCACGAAGGCATGCTCCGACCGGTTCTTCGCCGAGGCCAGCAGCCGCTGCCCCTCGGCGCGGTCCTCGTCGGGGTCGGCGTGGCGCGGGGCGGTGCCTGCCAGCGGGAAGCACTCGACTCCGCGGCCGGTGCGGCGCAGCAGCAGCTCGGGGCTGGCCCCGACGAGAGCGTGCCCGGCGTAGCCGTCGCCCGCGGGCGACAGGTCGACGCCGAAGCCGTTGCCCGCGTGGTCCCGCGACACCAGCCGGGCCAGCAGCGACCACGGGTCGATGGGCGCGGCGGCCGAGAGCACCACCGAGCGCGCCGCGACCACCTTCTGCAGGTCGCCGTCGCGGAGCCGGTCGATCAGGCGGGCCACCCGGCGCAGGTGCTCCGCGGGCTCGGGCAGTTCCTCGGTCAAGCGCACGGTGGGCAGGGCGGGCAGCGAGTCCGGCCGCCACGGTCCGTCGGTGACACGCGCGGTCTCCGGCGCGGTCAGCGCGGCGGGTCCGGCGGGGTCGAACGGCAGCGCGCCGACCACGAGCGGTATGTCACGCCGCGCGAGAGCCTCGGCGGCGGCGTCGATCTCGTGGAACCGTTCCCGGCTCCCGGAGGTGCGCAGGGTCCGGTCGGCGCGGGAGAGCAGGAAACCGTCCATCGGTTCACGACGATAGTCCCGCGCCCCCGCGACGGCCTGCCCGGCCGGTGGCTCGGTGCCCGGTGGCCTATGCGCCCGGCGGGACGATCAGCACGGGCCGGTGACTGTGCCGCAGGACGTGGTCGGCAACCGAGGACTGCAGCAGGGACCGCAGCCCCGTGGTGCCGCGGGTGCCGGTGACGATGATGTCCGCGTTCAGTTCGTCTGCGGCTTCGACGATGGTGGTCCAGATGGTGGTGACGCACTCCACGGTTCGGCCCTCGGCATTGAGGCCCGCGTCCCGCGCCAGGTCCAGGCCCTCGATGTTGATGGCCTTGGCGTCGGTCAGCGCGATGTCCTCGGACTCCTCGTCCGGAACCCATTCCGGCTGCATCACGCCGGACAGCCCGGACATCCTGGCGGCCTGGCGGACCATCGGTTCCCAGGCGGTCATCACGACTGCCCGTTCGGCGCTGAGAAAGCGGCCGGCGTATTCGATTGCGCGCTTGGCATCGTCGGAGCCGTCGTAGGCGATGAGCATCAGGTCTGCAGGCATCGAGACCTCCTCGTTTCGGGGGCGATCCACCTCCCACGCTACCCGGTGGAGGGTGTGGCGGACGGGGGATCTGTCCTACCCTCGAACGGTGAAGATCACTCGAGTGCCCCGCGCCGCCGCCCTCGTCCTCGGCCTCGGGATGCTCGTGTCCTGCGGCAGCACCGCGACCGACACCGCGCCGTCGACCTCCGCCTCGCCGTCCCCGTCGGCGGCACCCGAGCGCGACCTCGTCACCGGGGCAAGGGACCAGACCCTGCCTGCCCACTGCGGTGCCGACTTCCTCGCGTCCCTGACGGGGCGGCAGAAGCTGGCGCAGCTGCTCAACGTGGGCGTGACCGGGACCGCCGACGCGGTGGACGTGGTGCGGAAGGAGCAGATCGGCGGCATCTTCATCGGCAGCTGGACCGACGAGTCGATGCTGGCGGGCAAGCAGGTGCCGCAGGTCGAGGCCGTGGCGAAGGTGCCGCTGATGGTCAGCATCGACGAGGAGGGCGGCCGGGTGTCGCGGGTCGCGGACCTGCTCGGTGAGGATCCGCCGCCGCGCACCGTGGCCGAGACGATGACGCCCGAGCAGACCTACGAGATGGCGCTGAAACGCGGGCGGGGCCTGCGGGGCCTCGGCATCACCGTCGACTACGCCCCCGTCGTGGACGTCAGCAGCCAGCCCGCGAACTCGGTGATCGGGGACCGTTCGTTCAGCGACGATCCGGACGTCGTCACCGAATACGCCGGGGAGTACGCCCGCGGCCTACGCGACGCGGGTCTGCTGCCCGTGATCAAGCATTTCCCGGGACATGGTGCGGCGTCGGGTGATTCGCACACCGGTGCGGTCACCACGCCGCCGCTGGACCAGCTGCAGACCCGCGACCTGGTGCCGTTCCGAGAGCTGGTGGACACCGGCGTCGGGGTGATGGTCGGGCATCTGGAGGTGCCGGGGCTGACCGCGCCGGGCGTGCCCGCGAGCATCAGCCCCGCCGCGATGACCCTGCTGCGGACGGGGACCGGGTACGGCGCGCCCGCCTTCGACGGACCGATCTTCACCGACGACCTCAGCGGCATGCGCGCGATCACCGACAAGCTCGACACCCCGCAGGCGGTGGCTGCGGCCCTGACCGCTGGCGCCGACGTCGCGCTATGGCTGACCACCGACGAGGTCCCCGAGGTCCTCGACCACCTCGAGGCGCTGGTGGCCTCCGGCAAGCTCAGTCAGCAGCAGGTGGACGATTCCGTGCTGCGGGTGGCGCGGGCCAAGGGCGTCGTCACCTGCTAGCGGCGGCTTTTTCCTGGGCGCAACCGGCCGCGTGCGGGCGCACCGGGCGGATCCGGCAGAATGTAGGACGTCAATCGATCTACTTACTCTAGAGTAAGATAAAGGGTCTTACCTCTGGAGGACACATGGCTGGCGGGACCAAACGCCTACCTCGGGCGGTTCGCGAGCAGCAGATGCTCGACGCCGCGGTCGAGGTGTTTTCCGTCAACGGGTTTCACGACACGTCGATGGACGCAATCGCCGCTGCCGCGCAGATCTCCAAGCCGATGCTCTACCTGTACTACGGCTCCAAGGAGGAGCTGTTCGCGGCCTGTATCCACCGCGAGGGCCTGCGGTTCGTCGAGGCGATCACGCCCGCGGGTGACCCGAGCCTGTCCCCGCGCGAGCAGCTGCGCGCCGCCCTGGTCGGGTTCCTCGGCTTCGTCGATCAGAATCGCTCGTCCTGGATGGTGCTCTATCGGCAGGCGATCGGTCAGCAGGCGTTCGCAGGCCAGGTGCGCGGCTCCCGCGACCGGCTGATCGAGCTCACCGCCAAGCTCCTCGAATCGAGCACCAAGGATCCCGACGAGGGGACCGACTTCTCCATCATGGCCGTCGCACTGGTCGGCGCGGGCGAGGCCGTCGCGGACCGGATCGCGGGCGGGGAGATCGCCGTGGACGCCGCGGCCGATCTGCTCGAGCGCCTGGCCTGGCGCGGTCTGTCCGGCAAGAAAAAGTAGGCGCTGCGCGCCTGTGCGCGGTTGACGAGTCCCTGGACTCATCAACCGCGCACAGGCGGCGGAGCCGCCTTACCGCAGGGTCGCGGTCAGGTGCGGATAGCCCTTCTTCGGGTGGCGCAGGGCCAGGTCCCAGCCGGTGCCGTCCGGTCCGGGTACCTGATCGGCGTAGACGTTCACCGTGGCGGGCAGCACGATCGGCTTGCCGAACTTGACGCTATAGGTGGCCCGGTCCGGGATCCGGCCCTCGATCGCACCGAGCACCGCGGCCGCGCTCCACATCCCGTGCGCGATGGTGCGCGGGAACCCGAACGCCTTGGCGCCGAGGGAGGAGACGTGGATCGGGTTCCGGTCCCCGGACACCGCGGCGTAGCGGCTGATGGTCGACTGATCGACCCGCAGCGTCCGCATCGGGCGCGGCGGCACCTCGTCCGCGTGCACCTGCTTCGGTTCCTTCGGCTCGCCGGTCGGGTGCATCTTCAGGAAACTGCTGACCTGCCGCCAGACCAGCTCGCGGCCGACGGACACCTCGCTGACGAGGTCCACCTGGGTGCCCTTGGGGTGCCTGCGGATGTTCTCCGCGTGCACCTTCAGGTCCAGCGGCTCGCTGACGGAGATCGGGCGCAGCTGCTCGATCACATTGTCCGTGTGGACGGAACCGATTGCCGGGAACGGGAACTCGGCCGAGACCATCAGCTTCATCACGGTCGGGAAGACCAGGGTGAAGGGGTAGGTGATCGGCAGGGTGTCGCCGAACCGCAGCCCGCACACCCGCGCGTACGCCGCGAGGTTGTCCGGGTCCACCCGCAGCCCCTCGAGGGCGAGGGTCTGCTTCGGCAGGCTGCGCCTGGTGCCGGACTTGCCGACGACGGGCAGCGCGCCGAGCGCAGCGCGGGCGTAGATCTCGAGTGTCTTGGGCTGTTCCGTGAGCTGCACGAGATCGCCCTTCCGCGCGGACATCAGGCGCCGATCAGCGACTGGCCACACACCCGGACGACCTGGCCGGTCACGGCATTGGACGCGGGGCTGGCGAAGTACGAGACCAGTTCGGCGACATCGACGGTCTGGCCGCCCTGCAGCAGCGAGCTCATCCGACGGCCGGCCTCGCGGGTGGCGAACGGGATGGCCGCGGTCATCGCGGTCTCGATGAAGCCGGGCGCGACGGCGTTGATGGTGATGTCCTTCTCGGCCAGCACCGGGGCGGTGGCCTGCACCAGGCCGATGACGCCTGCCTTGGAGGTGCCGTAGTTGGTCTGGCCGCGGTTGCCCGCGATGCCGGCGATGGAGGACACGTCCACCACGCGGCCACCGCCGCGGAGCGCACCCTTCGCGAGCAGGGTGTCGGTGATCCGCTGCGGGGCAGCCAGGTTCACGGCGATCACCATGTTCCAGCGGGCATCGTCCATGTTCGCGAGCGTCTTGTCGCGGGTGATGCCTGCGTTGTGCACGATGATATCGGCGCCGCCGTGGCGCTCGAGCAGGTGCTCGGCCAGCTTCTCGCCCGCGTCGTCGGCGGTGACATCGAGGGCAAGCGCGGTGCCGCCGACCTTGTTCGCGGTCTCCGACAGCGCCTCGCCCGCGGCCGGGATGTCGGCGCAGATGACCTTCGCGCCGTCGCGCGAGAGCACCTCGGCGATGGTCGCGCCGATGCCGCGGGCGGCACCGGTCACCACGGCGACCTTGCCCTCGAGCGGGCGGTCCCAGGAGGCCGGGGCCACGGAGTCGGCTGCGCCGACGCGGATGACCTGGCCGTCGACGAACGCGGACTTGGCGGAGAGCAGGAAGCGCAGGGTGGACTCGACGCCGGACAGCCCGGTCGACGCGTTCGGCGAGACGTAGACCAGCTGCGCCGTCGCGCCGCGCTTGACCTCCTTGCCGACGCTGCGGGTGAAGCCCTCGAGCGCGCGCTGGGCGATCTGCTCGTCTACGCCCGAGGTCTCCTCGGGGGTGGTGCCGAGGACCACGACCCGGGCGCTGGGCGCGAGGTTGCGGATCACCGGCTGGAAGAACTCGAAGAGCTGGACCAGCTCGCTGACCTGGCCGATGCCGGTGGCGTCGAAGACGAGCGCGCCGAGGCGGTCGTCGTGGGGTGCGGCGGCGGGGTAGTCGGAGAGCAGGTTCCGCAGCGGTTCGACCAGGCGGCCCTTGCCGCCGATCAGCACCGGGCCTGCCAGCGCAGGCTCGCCTGCCTTGTACCGGCGCAGCTTCTCGGGCTGCGGCAGTCCGGCCTGCTTGGCGATGAACGCGCCCGGCGCGGAGGAGAGGAACTGGGAGTAGAGGTCGGGAGCGCCCTTGCTGGCTGCCACGGTCCACCTTCTTTGTCGCAATCGGGGCACCCGGATTTCGGGTGCGGTGTCGACATTGAACTTACTCTGGAGTAAGTTCAATGTCGAGGCAGGATCCCACATACATGGAGACCGACGTGACCCCCAGAGCCCGAACCGCCAAGAAGCCGGCCGCAGCAGCCCCGAGCGCGGGCGGCAAGCAGCTTCGCCCCGTCGCCATCGTCGGCGGCAACCGCATCCCCTTCGCGCGCTCCGACAAGGCGTACGCGCAGGCATCGAACCAGGACATGTTCACCTCGACGCTGGACGGCCTGGTGAGTCGCTTCAACCTGCAGGGCGAGCAGCTCGGCATGGTGGTCGGCGGCGCTGTGCTCAAGCACAGCCGCGACTTCAACCTGATGCGCGAGAGCGTCCTCGGCAGCGCGCTGAGCCCGTACACCCCGGCCTACGACCTGCAGCAGGCCTGCGGCACCGGCCTGCAGTCGATCATCGCGGTCGGCGACGCGATCGCCTCCGGCCGGATCGAGGCCGGGATCGGCGGCGGCGTCGACACCACCTCCGACGCCCCGATCGGCGTCAACGACGCGCTGCGCGAGTTCCTGCTCTCGATCAACCGCGCCAAGACCACCGGCGACCGGATCAAGCTGCTCGGCAACGTGCGCCCCTCCATGCTCGGCCTCGAGATCCCGCGCAACGGCGAGCCCCGCACCGGGATGTCGATGGGCGACCACGCGGCGATCACCGCCAAGGAGTTCGGCGTCCGTCGGGAGGACCAGGACGAGCTCGCCGCGGCCAGCCACAAGAACATGGCGGCGGCCTACGACCGCGGGTTCTTCGACGACCTGGTCACCCCGTTCCTCGGGCTGACCCGCGACGACAACCTTCGGCCCGGCTCGACGGTGGAGAAGCTGGCCACCCTCAAGCCGGTGTTCGGCACCAAGCTCGGCGACGCGACGATGACCGCGGGCAACTCCACCCCGCTCACCGACGGTGCCTCGGCGGCGCTGCTGTCCACCGATGAGTGGGCGGCCGAGCGGAACCTGCCGGTGCTCGCGCACCTGGTCGACTCGGAGACCGCGGCGGTCGACTATGTGCACGGTGGCGACGGGCTGCTGATGGCGCCGACCTATGCGATCCCGCGCCTGCTGGCCCGCAATGGGCTCACCCTGCAGGACTTCGACTACTACGAGATCCACGAGGCGTTCGCCTCGGTGGTCCTCGCGACGCTGCAGGCCTTCGAGTCGGACGAGTACTGCAAGGAGCGCCTCGGCCTCGACGGCGCGCTCGGCTCCATCGACCGCAGCAAGCTCAACGTCAACGGTTCCTCGCTCGCGGCCGGGCATCCGTTCGCGGCGACCGGCGGCCGCATCGTGGCCTCGTTGGCAAAGATGCTAGCGGAGAAGGGATCCGGCCGGGGCCTGATCTCCATCTGTGCCGCGGGTGGCCAGGGCGTCACGGCGATCATCGAGCGGTAAAACCGAACGGGCAGGCCGCCGAGCCTGTTGCTGCTGTCGACGCACGGTCTGGAATCACGTTGATCCCAGACCGTGCGTTTGTCTTTGTGGTGCGTGAGGATACGAGCCATGACTGTTCGCACCGTTGCGCTCGCCGAAGGACTCGACGTCAGTGCCCTGGGGTACGGGGCCATGTCGGTGGCCCCCGTCTACGGACCGGTCGACCCGGCCGAGGCCCTCGCCACCCTGCACCACTCGATCGACATCGGCGTCACCTTCCTCGATACGGCCAACGTGTACGGGAACGGCGACAGTGAGAAGGCCGTCGGCGAGGTGCTGCGCACCCGGCGCGGCGAGGTGCAGTTGGCCACCAAGTTCGGTCTCGTCGGCAACATCGCCGCGGGACAGCGGGGCATAGACGGCCGACCCGAGCATGTCGCGGGCTTTCTGGAGGCGTCGGTGAGCCGCCTCGGCGTCGACAGCGTCGACCTCTACTACCTGCACCGGGTCGATCCGAATGTCCCGATCGAGGAGACGGTCGGCGCGATGGCCGAGCTGGTGACCGCGGGGAAGGTGCGACACCTCGGGCTTTCCGAGGCCACCGGCGACGAGCTGCGCCGGGCCCACGCGGTCCACCCGATCGCCGCGATCCAGAGCGAGTGGAGCGTGTGGAGCCGCGACGTCGAGCGCAGCGTCGTCCCCACCGCCGCCGAGCTCGGCGTCGGTTTCGTGCCGTATTCGCCGGTCGGTCGGGGTTTTCTCACCGGCACCTACGACCCGGCCGCGCTCGGCGAGTCCGACCTGCGCCTGCGGTTCCCCCGCTTCGACGCCGAGGCGCTGCCCGGCAACGCGAAGGTGCTCGAGGTGATCGAAGCGGTCGCCCGCGAGTCCGATGCGACGGCGGCCCAGGTCGCGCTGGCCTGGCTGTACGCCAAGGGGCGCGAGTTCTCGTTGCCGGTGGTGCCGATCCCGGGGACGCGTTTCGCCGCGCGGGTCACCGAGAACGCGGAGGCGGTGGCGCTCGAGCTGCCCGCCGACCTCATCTCCCGGCTCGACGAGCTGGCCGCGATCACGGTCGGGGCGCGGTCGGCTGATCCGGCCTGGGTGTCCTCCGGCCGGGAGTAGGACCACCCCGCGAGGGAGCCCGCTCGACGACGGGAGCCGCCCGTCCGGAGTCCGGTCTCGGATATGTCACGGACAGGGCTCGCGGACGCCGTTTCTGTGTCCAACCGAGGTTCGACCAGGCCCGGTTACGGGTGTTGTGTAGGACACCAACCGACCGCCCTGTTTTGCTTGCGGGGTCGCGAGGGCGATGCCTGCAGGTCACGGGACCGCTCGGGAACGCCGTCGTCGATCGCGACACCGACCCGGCCCTGCCGTGCCGGTTCATTGCGATGCGGCGGATGAATCTCATTGGAGTACCCCGACATTGGGAAGCCGGCCGCGCGTCGGCCCGTCCATTCCTGGGCGAATCCTGCCGTGGTGGCCGTGGAGGAGGACTGCCGCGCCGAGCGGGTCGCCCAACTCCGATCGGCATCAAATGTCAACCCGACACGCCAAAGCACTGTTTGTGACGCTCGTCGCAATTGGTTGAAATCTGGGTCACCTGCGACGTTACCTGGTTGTGACCTAATTGCTGCTTGACGGTGACTTGACAGGATGATGACGTCCTTGTCCAAGCGCCCGCGGCACCGTTCGGAGGCCGGATCGACATTCGGTCGAATCTTGGAGCCCGACCCTTGAACGTTTCACGCTCGCGCCATTTCGGTGTCGCCCTCGCCGCAGCCACCCTGATCGCCACCGGAGCCGCAGTCATCGGACCCGGTGGTGTCGCCAACGCCGCCACCGCAGTGCCCGCCGGGTTCTACGGTCCCCTCGACGCCTCCGCGCCCCCTCGGGTCGAGACGCTTCGTGCAGCCAAGCCGGCTCCCGCGGATCCGGCTCCCGCCGAGCCGGCTGCCGCGGCCGAGCCCGCGCCCCAGCCGCCTGCCCCGGCGCCTGCGGGCGTCACCCCCGACGAGCTGGGACGCATCGTGCCCGGCATGCCGGCGGAGAAGATTGCGGAGTATGTCGCTCCCCTGAACGCGGCGATGGAGCGCGGCGGAATCGACAACCCCGTCCGCCAGGCGGCGTTCATCGCGCAGCTCGCCGTCGAATCCGACTCGTTCCGGACCTTCGAGGAGTACGCATCGGGCGGGGCGTACGAGGGTCGGGCCGACCTCGGAAACACCCAGGCGGGCGACGGTGAGCGTTACAAGGGCCGCGGCGCCATCCAGATCACCGGCCGCCACAACTACGAGAGCCTGAGCCAGTTCACGGGCATCGACTTCGTCGCGCACCCCGAGCTCGTCGAGGCGCCGGAGAACGCGTTCACCACCGCGGTCTGGTACTGGCAGTCGAGGGACCTCAACCAGGTTGCCGATTCCGCGGGAATCGTCCGGGTGTCCGAGCTCGTCAACGGTGGTCACCACGCTCTCGAGCGGCGGGTGGCGGACTTCCAGCGTGGTCTGGACGTGCTCATCCGCCCTTAGCGCTCACCGTCCGGTCGTTCCGTGTGGTCTCGTCGGCAAAGGTGCTCGCGGAGAAGGGATCCGGCCGTGGTGCGACAGGCTTCTGCGCGGCGGATGGCCGAGTGTGCAGGTATTTGTGCAGGTGGCGTGGCTTCATCCCGAATCTTGGGACGGCCGAGAAGGGTTCTGATCTCGGTGTGTAACGGGATCTCGACGCCGGTCGATACCCGTGTAGTCCCGCGTTGCAGCCTGACCCCCGACCCGGTTGCAATGCGGGACTACCCATATCCGCGTGTTGGCGTCCGCCTGACTGGACGCCCGACCAACATTTTTCGCCAAAGTTACCGAGGGGCTGAGTCATTCGTGATGACGCCGTCTCGTGGTCCGACGGTGACCAGAGATGGAATCCGACGGTTCCCCGGTCCGGCGACGCGACGAATCTGCAGCCCCATCAGCGTCGCGTTACGCTGGACCTCGGAAAACAGGCGGTTGGCCCAGCGGCAATTCGGTAGGAGGGGCCAGGGTGACGGACGGTAACGGCGGGAGCGGTAGGCATGCGAACGGGCATGTCGCACCCCCGACCGAAGATGGCGGGAAGGTGCCCGGCCATTCCGTCGGCGACGCCGACGGCGCCAAGACGGTTCGCATCGTCCTCGACCCGGGACAGGAAGCCGAGGCCCCGACCGCGCGGATCGAGCGCCAGGAGCAGCCGCAGCCAGACCAGGGTGACGACGCCGGGCCGGACGAAGCCGCGACGATGATCATCCCCGTCGTGCGCCCCGATCAGCAGGCGGATGCGCCGTCGGAGGCCTTCCATGCGCCGGTGCAGGCCTACAGCGATGTGCCGGGAGCCGGCGCGGCCGCCGGACCGTCGGATCCGGTCGACCCCGACACCGTGCTCATGGCAGGGGAGGGCGCCGCGCATCAGTCCGGCCCGCCCGCCGAACCGCGGCAGGAACCCGCCGCGCCCGGACCTCCGCCCGTCCCGCCGGTCGGTCCGCCGAATGGCCCGCAGGACGGCCCCGGGTCGTCGCAGCCCGGGTCGCCGGGCCGATCCCCGCTCGCCAAGATCGCGATCGGCGCCGCGGCGCTGGCCGCGGTCGGGCTCGTCGTATACGGGGCGGACTACGTCCTGTCCGGCGATTCGGTCCCGCGGGGCGTCACGGTGGCCGGTGTCGACGTCGGTGGATTGAGCACCGCCGACGCGGAGGCGAAGCTGCGCGCACAGATCGGGCCGAGGGCCGACCAGCCGGTCCCGGTGCAGGCCGGGGAGGTGCAGACCGAGATCGTGCCGAGCGAGGCGGGCCTCGCCGTCGATTGGTCGGCCACGCTCGACCGGGCCGGCTCCCAGCCGCTGAACCCCGTCACACGGCTGACGTCACTGTTCTCCGAGCGCGAGATCGGCGTCGTCACCACCACGGACCCGGTGAAGCTGACCGAGGCGATCGACGGGATCCGGCTGCAGACCGACCGCGCACCGCTCGAGGGCAACGTCGTGTTCGAGGGCGCGACGCCGATCGCCGTCACGCCCCGACAGGGCCAGAATCTCGACGGACAGGCCGCGGAGACCGCCTTCGCCGAGAACTGGGCGAACGGGGAGAGCGTGGACCTGCCCGTGAGCGTGGTGCCCGTCTCGGTGGGGCAGGACGGCGTGGATCGGGCGATGAGCGAGGTCGCGGTCCCGGCCGTGGCGACGGATCTCGTGGTGACCGGCCGGGACAACAAGTCCGCGGTGCTGCGCCGGGACCAGGTCGGCGGTGTTCTCACCTTTGCGCCCGACGGGAACGGTGGACTCACCCCGCAGTACAACGTCGACGCGGCGATCGGTGTGCTCGCGCCGCAACTCGCAGGCACCGAGGTCCAGCCCAAGGACGCGACGTTCAGCCTGTCCAGCGGCGCGCCAACGGTGGTGCCCGCGGTGACCGGCGACATGATCGAGTGGCGCAAGACCCTCGAGCAGCTGCCCACGCTGCTGGCGCAGACGGGACCGCGCAGCACGGCCGCGGTCTACGAGCAGAAGCAGCCCGCGTTGACCACGGCCGCCGCGGACAAGCTCGGCATCCGGCAGGTCATCGGCGAGTTCACCAGCGGCGGTTTCGAGGCGGCCTCGGGGGTCAACATCCGTCTGGCGGCCAGCGAGATCAACGGCGCCGTCGTCAAGCCGGGGGAGACGTTCTCGCTCAACGGACACACCGGTCCGCGTGGATCGGCAGAGGGCTACGTCGAGTCCGGGGTGATCAACAACGGCCGGCCGGCGAAGGCGGTCGGCGGTGGCATCAGCCAGCTCGCCACCACGCTCTACAACGCCGCCTACTTCGCGGGCATGGAAGACGCGGGCCACACCGAGCACAGCTACTACATCTCCCGCTACCCCGCGGCCAGGGAGGCGACCGTGTTCGAGGGTGCGATCGACCTGAAGTTCAAGAATGACTCGCCGACCGGTGTGCTGATCCAGGCCGTCGGCACCGGATCCGATGTGACGGTGCGGCTCTGGGGCACCAAGACGGTGGACGTGGAGTCCATCCCGGGGGAGCGGTACGCGCCAACCGACCCGAACACCGTGACCCTGCCCAAGGGGCCGGGCTGCATCGCCTCCAGCGGCGCGAAGGGCTTCACCACCAGTGACACCAGGGTGATCACCGATCACGCCACCGGGCAGGAGATCTCGCGCGACACCCGCACGGTCAAGTACGACCCGGTGCCCATCGTCAAATGTGAGTAGCGGCCGCTCAGTCCGAGTGGGTGATCTGCCCGATCGGGGGTCGCTCGCCGCCGAGCAGGCGGCGGTGGGCGTCGTCCAGCTGTCGTTCCGCGCGGGCGTCGACCCAGCGTTGCCCGCCGGGCAGTCGGGCGATGACGCGATGCTTGACGGTGTTCGCAGCGGCCCGCCACACCGGGTACCAGGGCGGCCGCATCGGCACCCGGAGCGCACGCACTCCCGCGGGGCCGAGCAGCGTGGTGGCCAGGCTCAGCCCGCGCTCGTAGTCGTAGGTGCGGCGGACTCGCTGGAAGTTCTTGTGGTGGATCAGCTTCGGCGATTCGATCAGCGACTTGGCAAGAGCGAGGCTGTTCGCGTCTGCCGCCGGTGACGCGGTCCCGATGTGGTAGATCATCCGGCGGCCGCCTGCCTCGGTGAACGGCAGCCAGTGCTCGTCCACGCCCATCAGCCAGCCGACGTAACACCACAGGTGCATCGCGGCGTCGGCGTCCGCCTTTGTGTAGCGCAGGCCGAGAACCCGGGTGTGGATCAGGAAGGTGGTCGAGAACAGTCCGAGGGTGCCCGCCTGGTCGAACTGGTTGATCGGCAGCCCGCGCACGTCGCTGCGCCAGGCGGGGTCGTGCTCGTGATGGTAGTTGAGGAACGCGTGCATCGCCCGCACGTGCACCGTGAGTTTCCAGCCCTCGCCGAAGCGCTCGAGTCCGTCCGGCGCGGTGACCGCGCGCCACCACACGCTGGTCTCGGATACCCGGCGCAGCGTCTGCTCGCCGGTGAGTTTGCCCGATGCCATCAACAGCGGCAGCGGCCCGGAGTTGTTGTAGCCGCCAAGAAGTGAGCCGTAACCGAGGACAAGGGAGGCATCGAGGCCCACCCGGCGCAGCACCCGTGCGCCGTGCGTCAACTTCGCCTCGTCCACCCAGTCGGGGGTCCGGGCCAGCGTCTCGAAGAAGTCCCGCAGCGGGTCCGGCGGATCGGGGATCGAGTCGATGCCGTGTTCGAGGGCCTGGCGGAACATCGGCATCGTCACGATGTGGTCCTCGCGGATCGCCCGGACCAGGGCGTCGGCCGGTTCGTCGCGTTCCATCAGTGCCCGGCCGAGCCGGTCGCGTTCGTCGTCGGTGGGGTCCGGCGCCGCGCCGACGAGCAGGCGCAGGGGCGCCGCGACTCGGCGCGCGGCGATCGGATCCCGCATGAACCGCTGCGGCGCCCGTGCTCCGGTGGTATCCGACAGGCTCTTGGTCACGGTGTGCCCTTCGCTCGGGGGATCCGGTGCCCGCGGATCTGCGTACCGGCCCATGGCCAACATGCAGTATGACAACGCATGTTGTCAATACCTGGTCACGGCCCGGCGCCTGCGGCCCATCCGGCACGGAAACGGCGATGCCGCACACCGTGTCGGTGTGCGGCATCGCCGTTGATCCGGATCGGGCCCGTTTGCCCGGCCGAGCTCGTGCCGTTTAGAACGCGGCCTCGTCGAGCTCCATGATGTCGTTGTCGGTGTTCGCGATGATGGCGCGGTTCGCGGTCAGCTCGGGCAGCACGTTCTTCGCGAAGAAGGACGCGGTCGCGACCTTGCCCTCGTAGAACGACTTGTCCTTGTCGGCGGCACCGGCGTCGAGCGCCTTGATGGCGATCTCGGCCTGCTCCAGCAGACGCCAGCCGATGAGCAGGTCGCCGACCGACATCAGGAAGCGCACGGAACCGAGGCCGACCTTGTACAGCTCGGTGGTCTGCTCCTGGGCGCCCATCAGGAAGCCGGTCAGGGTCGCGGCCATCGTCTGGACGTCCTCGAGCGCGGTGGCGAGCAGGGCACGCTCCGACTTGAGGCGGTTGTCGGCATCCTCGCGCTCGATGAACTTCTTGACCTCGCCCGCCACGTGGGCCAGGGCGACGCCACGGTCGCGGGCGATCTTCCGGAAGAAGAAGTCCTGCGCCTGGATCGCGGTGGTGCCCTCGTACAGCGAGTCGATCTTCGCGTCGCGGATGTACTGCTCGATCGGGTAGTCCTGCAGGAAGCCCGAGCCGCCGAGGGTCTGCAGGCTCTCCGTCAGGTACTGGTAGGCCCGCTCGGAGCCGACGCCCTTGACGATCGGGAGCAGCAGGTCGTTGACGCGGAACGCGAGGTCCTTGTCGGCGCCGGAGACCAGCTGCGCCAGCACCTCGTCCTGGTGCGCGGCGGTGTAGAGGTACACCGAGCGCAGGCCCTCCGCGTACGACTTCTGCATCGCCAGCGCCCGGCGGACGTCCGGGTGGTGGGTGATGGTCACGCGCGGCGCGGCCTTGTCGGTCATCTGGGTCAGGTCGGCACCCTGCACGCGCTCCTTGGCGTACGCCAGCGCGTTGAGGTAGCCGGTCGACAGGGTGGAGATGGCCTTGGTGCCGACCATCATGCGGGCGTGCTCGATGACGTCGAACATCTGGGCGATGCCGTTGTGGACCTCGCCGACCAGCCAGCCCTTGGCGGGGATGCCGTGGCCGCCGAAGGTGAGCTCACAGGTCGCGGAGGCCTTGAGGCCCATCTTGTGCTCGACACCGGTGACGAAGACGCCGTTGCGCTCGCCCAGCTCGTTCTTCTCGAAGTCGAAGTGGGTGTTCGGCACGAAGAACAGGCTCAGACCCTTGGTGCCCGGTCCGGCGCCCTCGGGGCGGGCCAGCACCAGGTGGAAGATGTTCTCGAACAGATCGTCGGAGACCGCCGAGGTGATGAACCGCTTGACGCCCTCGATGTGCCAGCTGCCGTCGTCCTGCTTGACGGCCTTGGTGCGGCCGGCGCCGACGTCCGAGCCCGCGTCCGGCTCGGTCAGCACCATGGTGGCGCCCCAGCCGCGCTCGACGCAGGTCTCGGCCCACTTCTTCTGCTCTTCGGTGCCGTTCTCGAACAGCACGCCCGCGAACGACGGGCCCGCGGCGTACATGAAGGCGGCAGGCTGCGCGCCGAGCAGCATCTCGGCGATGGACCAGACCAGGGCGCGGGGAGCGGCGACGCCGCCGATCTCCTCCTGCAGGCCCATCCGGTACCACTCGCCGTCCCACATGGCCTTGAACGAGGTCTTGAACGACTCGGGCAGCGCGAGTGTGTGGGTCTCGGGATCGAAGACGGGCGGGTTGCGGTCCGCGTCGGCGAACGCCTCGCCGAGCGGGCCCTCGGCCAGCTTGGCGACCTCGCTGAGCATGGTGCGGATCGTGTCCGCGTCCAGGTCGCCCCAGGCGCCCTCGCTCAGCGGCTTCTCGAGACCGAGTACCTCGAAGAGGTTGAACTCCAGGTCACGGACGTTGCTCTTGTAATGGCCCATGTCTTTTTCTCCCGGTGAGACGGTGCGGTCATGCTGTGTCAAGTACCGCCCAAGTAGCTACTCGTCGGTAACTTAGCCGATATTACTCGGCATTCAGTTAGCTGCCAAGATAGGGGCGCCTTCCCACGACCAGCGCATCGATCGCGGTGCCGGTCTCGGTGTGCCGGTGCCGCCGTTCCGCGACTGTGGGGTCCACCGCGTCGCCCAGCTCGTCGACCAGCTCCGTTGGGGTGTATAGGATCTCGATGTCCTGTGGCCCGCCAACGCCATCGGCGATATTGGTGGCGTCGTGCCCGAGGACCAGCAGCGTGCCGCCTGGCCGGAGTGCGGCCGCGGCCCTGCGCAGCAGTTCTGGCCGCTCTTTCGGCGAAAGATGCAGGTAAACGACGAGAACCAGGTCATACTCCTGCCGGAATTCGATCTTCGTCACATCGGCGTGCAGCCACTCGAGTCGTTCGCGCACTGACCGGGGCAGTGGCGCGGCGGCCCTTGCCCCCTTCTCGAGTGCCACCGAGGAGAAGTCCACCGCGGTGACCTGCCAGCCACGAGTGGCCAGCCACAACGCATTTCGGCCCTCGCCGCAGGCGAGATCCAGGGCCCGTCCCGCCGGCAGGGAGGTCGCGAACTCCATGACCACGGCGTTGGCGGGCGCGCCCCAGACCAGTTCGGTGCCCGCGTACTTCTCGTTCCAGTCCTGTGCGTCCATCGCGGTGACGCTAGCCGTGCGCTGCCGGCCGGCGTTCACCGATTGAGGGTGGTGCGCATCAACAGGACGTTGTAGTTGGAGTGCACGGTGGTGAGGAAGTACAGATCGGGCCCGGTGGACCAGGGATGGATGTACGCGCCGTAGGCGGTCGGCAGCTCACGGGCCTCGAGCAGCACCTCCGGCGGGCCCCAGGGGCCGGTGGGTGACGGCGAGCGGCGCATCACCACGGAGTTGAAGTTGTCGGTGGTGAGCATCAGGTACTGGCCGAGGAACTGGTTGTACTGCACCGACAGCTCGGCGACACCGCCGAACACGATGGGCGCGGCCGCGTTCGGGTCGCCCTTCTTCCATTCGTGGCCGTTCCAGTACTCGTAGGCGCCGAGGTCGCGGATCTGCTTCTCCGGCACCCGGGCCAGGTGCACGAGTCCGCCGCGGCCCGGCGGGGTGCCGTATTGGTAGACGAAGCCGCCGTCCTTGACGAACGCGCTCATCTGGAAGTTCCGGTTACCGGCGGTGGCGGGACGGTTGGTCTCGGGGGCGACGGTCCAGTTCTCCCCGTTGTCCGTGGAGAACGCGAGCCCGGAGTAGTTGGTGTCCCACTGGCCCGGCTCGCCCCAGTTCTTGACCGACATCAGCGACATGTACTGGACGCCGTCCACCGCGACACCGGCGGTCGGGATCCTGCTGATCTCGACGAACGGGATCTTCGGGCTGGGGATCAGTTCCTTGGCCTGGCCGAGGAAGTCGCGCGGCGAGCTGTCAAAGCTCATGCCGTCGGCGAGATTTCGATCGGCGCTGCGGAAGAGGGTGTTGCTCCGCCACGACCAGAGGCTTCCGTTCATGAGGTTCGGGATGCCGAGCCCGGCCGAATCGCCGAATGCGGTGAGTACCTCGCCGTTTCCGTTGTCCCACATGATGCCGAGGTCGGTGCCGAGGACGTTGGCATCCTGGGTTCGATTGGGGCTGAGCAGGCCGGTGGCCTGGGCGATGGCCGAGGAGCGGCCGTTCAACACCGGCAGCCCGTTGGTCCCGTTGAGGCCAGGGATCGGGTTCACGGTGTTCGGATCTGCCGCGGCAGGCCCGGCCAGCAGGAGCATCGCCGCCGCCCCGATTGCCGAGACCTGCACCAATCGCTTCGAAGCTCCCACGATCACACCACCCCATCGACGTCCATTGTGACTTTTGGTCATGGAACACGAGTTCCCGTGGCGTGAGCGGCAACGCGCACGCCACGTAGATCCTAATCAGGGTTAGCCGGTATTGCAGGGATTCACCGGGGATACCCTGGATTCATGTTGCCGGTGGTCGACTTCGGCGAACTGACCAGTGTGCGGGGGCGACTGGCGTTGCGCCGGGCGACGCACGAGCTCGGCTTCTTCTACCTGACCGACCACGGCGTGCCGAGGGCTCTGATCGACGAGGTGCTCGGGGTGGCCCACAGGTTCTTCGCGCTGCCGGTCGAGGAGAAGATGTCGATCGAGATGCTCGGCAGTCCGCATTTCCGGGGCTACACGCGGCTCGGTGGAGAGCTCACCGAGGGACGGACCGACTGGCGGGAGCAGATCGACATCGGGCCTGAGCGCGCGGCTATCCCCGGCGCGGTCGGGTACTGGAACCTGCAGGGCCCGAACCGCTGGCCGAGGGCGCTGCCCGAGCTACGGGCGACGATCATCCGCTGGGACGCCGAACTGTCGCGGCTCGGCCTGGAACTGTTGCGGGAGTGGGCGGTCTCGCTCGGGGCGAGTGCCGACGTGTTCGACCCCGCGTTCGCGACGGACCCGGCGACCCTGATCAAGGTGGTGCGCTATCCGGGCCATCGAGTCGGCGAGGGGGCGGAACGGGAGAGCGACCAGGGTGTTGGCGCACACAAGGATTCGGGTGTGCTCACCCTGCTGCTGGTCGAGCCGGGGTCGAGCGGGCTGCAGGTGGAGGGGCGCGGCGGTGACTGGATCGACGCCCCGCCGCTGCCGGGGGCGTTCATCGTGAACATCGGCGAGCTGCTCGAGGTGGCAACCGCGGGATACCTGAGGGCGACCAGGCATCGGGTGCTCTCGGCCCCGGGTTCGCCCGAGCGGATCTCGGTGCCCTACTTCTTCAACCCCGCGCTCGACGCGGTGGTGCCGGTGCTGACCTTGCCCGCGGAGCTGGCCGGCCGGGCGCGCGGGGTCAGCGCAGACCCGGGAAACCCCATCTTCGACACCTACGGCGCGAACGCGTGGAAGAGCAGGGTGCGCGCGCACCCGGACGTGGCGGCCCGCTGGGGGTACACCAGCTGAACCGCGCGGCCGTACGCGATTGTGTACCGCATCGCCCTTGTGGGCTGGATCACCGTCCAGTTTCTTTGGGCGCTACGGTGTCGAGCGAGGAGAGTTCGTGGGTTTCGCCCGAGCATCCCGAAGCGAAACTTTGAACAAGAGGAGATAGACCATGGGTGCAGTGATCACGAACTCCACCGAAATCCGTAACACCGCCATGCTCGGACTCGGGGTGCACCGACCCGAGCGCGTGGTGACGAACGAGGAGATCTGCCAGTCGATCGACTCGACCGACGAGTGGATCCAGTCGCGCACGGGGATCAAGGAGCGGCGGTTCGCCAAGGCCTACCCGGAGGAGTCCGTGCTGGACATGTCCGAGTCGGCGGCCCGGTCCGCGCTCGCGGCCGCGGGAGTCGAGCCTGCCGAGCTCGACGTGGTCATCCTGGCCACGTCGACCTACCCGATGCAGACGCCGCAGGGCGCGGCGATCCTCGCCGACATGCTGGGCGCAGGCGGCCCCTCTGCCTTCGACGTCGCCGCCGGGTGCGCGGGCTTCTGCTACGCGCTCGGGGTGGCCTCGGACCTGGTCCGGGCGGGCACCGCGAACAAGGTGCTGGTGGTCGGGGTGGACCGCATGACGGACTCGACCGAGCCCACCGACCGCTCGGTGCGGGCCATCTTCGGTGACGGTGCGGGCGCTGTGGTCGTCGGCGTCTCCGACGAGGTCGGCATCAGCTCGACGGTGTGGGGCTCCGACGGTGCGCAGGGCCGCTCGATCCGGCAGGAGCCGGACTGGGTCGGCTTCGCGCTGAACCCGGAGCAGAAGCGCCCCTGGATCATCATGGAGGGCACCGCCGTCTTCCGGTGGGCGGCATTCGAGATGGGCAAGATCGCCAAGACGGTTCTGGACCGCGCAGGGGTGCGGATCGACCAGATCGACGCGTTCGTGCCGCACCAGGCGAACCTGCGCATCAACGACGTCATCGTCCGGTCGATCGACCTGCCCGAGGGCGTTCCGGTCGCGGACGACATCATCGAGACCGGCAACACCTCGGCGGCGTCGATCCCGCTCGCCATGGAGAAGATGCTGCGCACCGGTCAGGTTCAGGCCGGCGCGACCGCGCTGCTGCTCGGATTCGGCGCCGGCCTGTCCTACGCAGGCCAGGTCGTCAAGATGCCGGTGCTGGCCGAGAGCTGACAAGGGCGGGACACCCCGCGCCCGGCCGAGGGGGCATCCTCGCGCGAATTCGCGCTTGCGGTGCCCCTTCGCGTCCGCCTGTCAGTTGCCGGTGGTCAGGACCATCCGGAAGCGGGCCTTGCCGGTGAGCATCCGGTCGAAGGCCTGTCCGTCCTCTGCGAGGGGAGCCTCCTCGATCCAGGCCCGCGCCCCGGTCTGCGCGGCTCGCTGACCTGCATCGCCCGGATGGTTGCGGAAGTCATCACGTGTCCTTACTCGAATGAGGTGATGGCCTCTCCAGACTGGCGCATCGGCGGCACCACGAACAGGCCCCGCCGGACGAGAAACGGCGGGGGCGTCACCGGAAGGCGACGCCCCCGCCGTGGGGCGAGCGGTTCGATCAGGAGCCGAAGATGCTGTCTGCCGAGCCGCTACCGCCGCCGGGGGTGCCCACCGCGGTCACGTTGACCACGTGCGCGTCCGACGTGGAGCCCAGGAATCCGGCCGCGCCGCTGTAGACGGCGGTGATGCCGTGCGCGCCGACGGCGCCGAACGCGTGGGACAGCGTCGCGGTGCCGTTGGACAACGGCACCGCGACGCCGATCGCGGTGACGCCGTCGTAGAACTGCACGGTGCCACCCGCCTCGCTCGGTGCCACGGTGGCGGTGAGCGACACGGCCTGGTTCTGGGTGGCCGGGGTCGGGGCGTCCAGCGTGGTGCTGGTGGTCGCCTCGTTCGGCGCCGGGACGGAGACCGTGACGGTCTTCGCGGCCGCCGTCGAGGGGGCCGAGCCGGGCGCACCGCTGAACGACGCGGTGATCGAGTGGCTGCCCGCCGAGTCGAAGGTGTGCGCCAGCGTGGCCACGCCGCCCGCGACGGTCACCGGTGCGCCGATCGGGGCACCGCCGTCGAGGAACTGCACCGTGCCGCCGGTCGGTGTGGGTGCGACGGTCGCGGCCAGGCCGACCGACACCCCGGTCTTCGCGTGGGTCGGGGTGGTCAGCACCGTGGTCGTGTCGACGGTGGCGGCGCCGACCTCGACCGAATGCGGCGCGGAGGTCGAGCCCGCGAACCCGGGAGCGCCGCTGTAGACCGCGGTGATGGCGTGTGCGCCCGCGGTCGCGAAGGTGTGGCTCAGCGTGGCGGTGGCGCCACTGAGGGTGACCGGCCCGCCGATGTTGTCGGCGCCGTCCTTGAACTGGACCGTGCCGCCCGCGGGGGCGGGGCTGACGGTGGCCGTGAGATCAACGGCCGCACCGGTGTTCGCGGTCGTGGGCGCGGCGACCGCGGTCGTGGTCGTCGCGTCCGGTGGGGCGGTGACATTGATCGTGGCCAGCGGTCCCGCACCCGCGTTGAGCGGGACGCCGCTGCCGGGGTCGGTGCCGTTCTTCGGCACGCACCGGGTGGCGGACCAGTAGGACACGGAGAACACCGGGTCCTTCTCCCGGACCAGCGAGGTGAAGAAGTTCTCGTCGGCCTTGTAGTTCGCGGCCGCTCCGGTGGTGCGAATCTTCGGGGTCACCACGGATCCGGCCGGACCGGCCACGGCCGTGATCTCGATGGCGGGCAGCCGGTACGAGGTGTCGCCGGAGCCCGCGGCATTCACGACGATGCCGCCCTCGGCGCCGTCGTTGGTGGTCGGGCCGTTGCCCACGGTCTCGTTGTTGCCGGACAGGCGCAGGATCGTGCCTGCGGCGGAGGGGCTACCGTTCTCGGCCACCCGGGTGACCGTCGGCGCCGATCCGGCCAGGTTGACCCCGGTGCCGGGAACCACGGTGGCGGAGACGAACTGGGCGCCGGCGGGGATCTCGTAGTCGAACTTGATCCGGGACACGCTCGAGCGGATCCGGAGGTTCTCGCCGTTGCGCGCCAGCGTCATCGTCTCGGGCTGGAGCCGGTACGTGAAGGTATCGCCGGTGACGACACTGGCGGGGGCCTCGACGGTCACGCCGGTGCCGATGGACTTGTGGGTGTTGTCCAGCAGGCTCTTGAACTTGCCCCAGCACGCGGCATCGAAGCCGGTGGTGGTGGGCGCCGCGGTGGCCGGGGCCGCCAATAGCAGTGCGCCCGCGGTCAATCCGGCGGCCGCGAGGGCCGCCGCGCCGCGGCGCAGGGTGGGTGATGTCAAAGCAACTCCTGAGGGGGTGGGTCTGAGGAAGGTGATCAGGAACCGAACAGGCTGCCGGCCGATCCGCTGCCACCCGGGGTTCCTGTGGCCGAGGCGGTCACCGCGAAGGTCGCGGACGTGGAGGCCACGAAGCCCGGTGCACCGCTGTAGACGGCGGTGATGCCGTGCTCGCCCGCCGAGGTGAAGGTGTGCGCCAGGATCGCGGTCCCGTTCACCACGGTCACCGGTCCGCCGATCGGGGTGGTGCCGTCCATGAACTGGACGGTGCCGCCCGCCGGGGAGGGGGTGACCGTCGCGGACAGGTCGATCGCCGTGTTGACGGTGGCCGTGCTCAGCGCGGTCACCTTGGTCACCGTGGCCACGTCGGTGGGCGCCGGGGCGTTGACCTCGATGGTCTGCGAGGCGGAGTTCGATCCCAGGAATCCGGCGCTGCCGGAGAAGGACGCGCTGATGTTGCGGTGCCCGGTGGTGGTGAAGGTGTGCGCCAGGGTGGCGACGCCGCCCACGACCTCGACGGGTGCGCCGATCGGGGTGTTGTCGGCCTTGAACTGGACGGTGCCCCCGCTCGGGGCGGGCGCGATCGTCGCGGACAGGCCGACGGCGGAGCCCGTGGTCGCGGTGGCGGGGACGGTCAGGGTGACGGCGGTGGCGACGTCGACGGGGGCCGGGCCCTGGACGTCGACTGTCGCGGCCGCGGAGGTGGAACCGGTGAAGCCGGTCGCGCCGCTGTAGACCGCGGTGATGGCATGGGCGCCCGCGGTGGCAAAGGTGTGGCTGCGGGTGGCGTTGCCGCCGGTGAGGTTGACCGGTGCGCCGATGTTGGTATCGCCGTCCTTGAACTGGACGGTGCCGCCGCTGGGGGCGGGCGCGACGGCCGCGGTGAGGTCGATCGCGGTGCCGGTGGTCGCGGTGGCGGGCGCGGTCAGGGTCGTGGCGGTGGTCACGGCGGCCGCGACGACGTTGACGGTGGCCAGCGGTCCGCCGCCGGCGTTGAGCGCTCCACCGCTGCTGTCCTTGGGCACGCAGCGGGTGGGCGCCCACACGGTGCCGACGAACGGGGCGCTGGCCTTCGCCAGGGAGGTGCTGTAGTTCTCGTCGCTGTTGTAGGCGGCCGCGTTCCCGCCCACCCGGAGCTTCGGGGTGATGGTGCCTGCGGACCCGGCGACGACAGTGACGTCCACGGCGGGCAGCTGGAAGACGCTGTTGCCGCCGGAATTGCTCGTGCCGTCGAGGTTCTTCTTCAGCTTGGGGGCGGTGATGCCGCCCTCGCTGTTGCCACTGGACGAGGGGCCGTTTCCGATGGTCTGGTTGTTGCCGGAGAGGCGCAGGATCGGGCCTGTGGCGTCGACGGTGCCGGAGGTGTTCACGCGAAGCACGTTCGGGGCGACCCCGCCGAGGTTGGCGCCGGTGCCTGCCGCCACGACGGCGTTCACGAACGACGAGTTCGCGGGGATCTCGAAGTCGAACTTCAGCCGCGACAGTCCGGCGGTGGTGCCACCCGACTGGGAGTCCGGATAGGAGCCGGGGCCGGGCTGGATCCGGTAGGTGAACGTGTCGCCGGGAGCGACGCTCGCGGGCGCGGTCACCGAGGCCGACGCCGCCACCACCTGGTGTTGCGGACCGGCGAGCGAGGTCGACGGCGTGGCCTGGCAGGCGGTCTGGAAGTTGACGGTGCCGGCGTGCGCGGGCCCGCCGATGAGGGCGAGCCCGGCGGTCAGGGCGAGGACGCCGACGGGCGCCACGGAGCGGCGCAGGGTTGAGCGAGGCATGGTGACCCGGTCTTTCGGAGAGGGGGGTGAGACCAAAGATCCGAGTAGAGCACAACCGGGCCGGTGTGGTTACGAGAATGAAGGAATTGATTGAACGCTTGTTTAAGATTCCTGTTCGGGGGATTTCTGCCTGTTCAGGAGCCGTCTGTCTGCGTGTCAGATCAGGGCGCAAACTTCCCGACGGCGTCGAGGTTGGCGAACATTTCACCCGCACTGACGAGGTTGGCGCCGGCAGTCTGGTTGAAGACCTGCGCGAAATAGGGGGAGAAGCGGAACGGCCAGTAGGTGGGGCCGATCCCGCCACCGTGCGGCGTCATGACCGTCGGCATCATCTCACCCACGTTGTAGGTGGCGACCATCCTCTCGCCCTGGGCGACCCCGTTGATCTTCATGGTCGCGTAGGCGCCGTCCATCCGCAGCCAGATGTTCTCGGCCGCAACAGAGTTCCCGGTCTTGCTGACGAACTTCGGCCCGCCGGGGTAGTACACGCCCATGCACGCGTCGATGTGGTTGGTGTGCGAGCCGATCGGCAGATAGAGACCGGTCTTCGCGGGCTTGGCCTGGAACGGCGTGATGCCCTCGACCGCGATCTCGTTGTCGTTTCAGCAGCCCGACGATTCGCGGGGGGAATCGAAATTGGCATATCCGAACGGCGTGAAGTACGGCATTCTCATGCACTCGGTCTGAGCGGTCGCCACGGGTGCGTGAAGAGATAGCGCCAGAACCAGGATGATCACCCCACCGACCGCACCTACAAACGCACGCAAGATTCGCATCTCTGCTCCAATCCTCGGGTTTGTTCGCCGTGGCACCGGGCGAGAAGTAGCGCCAATCAGCGCCAAAATCCTCAAATGATAGATTATGCGCCCCGAGTCTGGCATTGAATCGCCATTTTGCGGCCGAGATCACACGGGGTCGACGAGCGAGGACATCGTCGGGAGGGAGGCGCGGGCCGCTGGGGACGGCGAGTCCCGCGCTTGGGGCGAACGCGCCGAAGGGCGCCTCCGTAAACGGAGACGCCCTTCGGAAGGTCTGACGGGTCGCGCCGTGTGGCGCGCGCCCGGAGACTAAGTCGCTTTAGACGGTGCGAACGCCGGTGGCCTGGGGGCCCTTCTGGCCCTGGCCGATCTCGAACTCCACGCGCTGGCCCTCGTCGAGGGACTTGAAGCCGCTGCCCTGGATCTCGGAGTAGTGAACGAACACGTCGGGTCCGTCACCGTCCTGCTCGATGAAACCGAAACCCTTTTCGCCGTTGAACCACTTCACGGTGCCCTGTGCCACGTTATTACTCCTGTTACTGCGAGCCGGATCCTCAGGTCGAGAACCCTGGTCTCACGGTAAGGATGCCACCTCGATGCCGCTGCGTCCACAGCGGGCTGTACTTTGTGGGGTTCAGGACGCTCTCAACGGGGTGCGGGACGCCTGCTTCCCACGAACTCCAGGGCCTCCCTGGCCAGCGAGAGCCACGTCAGGTCGTCGTCCACGGTGACCGTCAGCCATTCCTTCATCGGCCGCCCCTTGCCGGCCTCGAACGTTCCGCCCATTCCGCTCCCGACCAGGGATTGGACCCGGGTCCTCGGCAGCTTCACCACCAGTCGACCGCCCGTGAGCATGGCAAAGATCGAGCCGTTGACCTTCAGTGCGCCCGATCCGAAGCCCCGCCGGGTGCACTGTTCGGGCACCGACACGCCCGCGAGGCCGGCGAACTCGTCGACCAGCGAGGTGAAGCGTTCCTCGGGGTCCACGAATCAATTCGACCGCGTTCGGGTGCCAGGCGCAACCCTGCCCGGCGATCGTCGATTCGAGTAGTCGGCTACTCACGTGATATTGGTCGCCCGCCGGAAGGTTGAGTGGTGAGCCCGCCTGATCTGGGCCGATCCACGCCGGAGAACGCCATGAGAGAAACAGTCGCGGTGTTGCTTGTCGTGGGCGTGCCGGGTGACCACGACTCCTCGACCGTCGCCGCCTGGAGTTGTATCTGTGACCCGTGACGGGCTCTTGCGTGCGGTGGGGGCCGGGCGAAGGATTGAACCCGTAGTGGCCGCCGCGCGGGCCGGGTGGTGCCCGCCGATCGGTGGACCGCGTCGGTCGGTCACCGTGATCCGTTGAGTTGGGGTCCAGGCCCCGACTCGAGGAGGCAGAGATGTTCATCCAAGTCGTCCAAGGAAAGGTGTCTGACGAGGAGGGCCTGCGCAGGTGCATGGACTGGTGGGCGGAAGAACTGCAGCCGGGGGCCACCGGCTTTCTGGGGTCGACCCGCGGAATGTCCGAGGACGGGACCTTCATCGTGGTGGCACGGTTCGAGTCCGAGGCGGCGGCCCGCAGGAACAGCGAGCGCCCCGAGCAGAGCGCCTGGTGGGCTGAGACCGAGCGCTGCTTCGACGGTCCGGTCTCCTTCATGGACTGCCCGGAGGTGACCGAATGGCTCGGCGGCGGCTCGGACGACGCCGGATTCGTGCAGATCATGGAGGGGCACACCAGCGACGAGACCCGGATGCGGGAGGTGCTGACGCAGGCAGGCGACCAGGTCCAGGAGCTGCGCCCGGAGATCGTCGGTGGGACGCTGGCGACGGACGGCTCCGGCGGATACGTCGAGACCGTCTACTTCACGTCCGAAGCGGAGGCGCGCGCCCACGAGAAGATCGAGATCCCCGACGACCTGCGCTCGCTGTTCGAGGAGGAGGGCCGGCTGATGGGGGAGGTGTCGTACTTCGACCTGCACGAGCCGATGCTCGTCACCGCGCGGCGGACCTGACGATCTCCAGCCGCACACGAAGCCTCCGGACCTACCGGGGGCTTTCGTCTGCGCGGCCGCCTCCCGATTCCCGACACGTGTGGCCGCTGAACTGATACGGTTCCGCATCGGATGCAGAAATGTATCGAAATGTGCGGTATCTCGGGAAGGAGCGGCTGATGCGTGTGGACGACACGGCCGAATCCGCGACGCCCAAGCGCGTGACGAAGCGCCGCATCCAGACGCGGGAGCGGCTGCTCGACGCCGCGCTGCTCGTCTTCGCCGAGGAGGGCTTCGGGCGTTCGACGGTGGAGCAGATCTGCGAACGCGCCGGCTATACCCGGGGCGCCTTCTACTCGAACTTCGCCTCCCTCGACGAGCTGTTCCTGGCGATGTGGGAGCAACGATCGGCGCAGATGCTCGCCGACCTCCGCGAAGCGGTGTCGGGCGAGTACACCGGGGAACCGGGTGAGCTCGGCGTGGTGGAATCCACCGCACGGATTCTCGACGCGATCCCGATCGACGACCAGTGGTACCGGATCACCGCGGAATTCACGGCGCACGCCCTGCGAAATCCGTCGCTCAAGCGGGTGATGGCCGCAAGGGAAGAGGCCATCCTCGCCACGATCCTGCCGATCGTCGAAGCGGCACTGGCGCGGGCCGGGCGGCGAGCGACGGACCCGCAAGCCCTCGGCCGGGCGTTGGTGGCCGTGCACGACGGGACCACCGTCCAATGCCTGATGGAACCAGAAAGTGACACCGTCCGCCGGGCGCGCACGAACCTGTTCGTGAGCGTGCTGCGCAACTACAGCGAGGAAGTGTGAACGTGAACGCCGATGTCATCGTGGTGGGGGCGGGCCTGGCAGGACTGGTGGCCACCCACGAGCTCGTGAAGGCCGGACGCCGGGTGCTGGTGATCGACCAGGAGAATCGCAACAACCTTGGTGGACAGGCATTCTGGTCGCTCGGGGGCCTGTTTTTCGTGGATTCCCCCGAACAGCGCCGACTGGGGATCAAGGATTCCCACGAGCTGGCGCTGGCGGACTGGATGGGATCGGCCGGATTCGACCGCGAGCGCGAGGACCACTGGCCACGCCAGTGGGCGCGCGCCTACGTCGACTTCGCGGCCACCGAGAAGCGGGAGTACCTACGTGAGCTCGGGCTCAAGGTCGTGCCGACCGTCGGTTGGGCCGAGCGCGGCGGCGGAAGCGCGTCCGGGCACGGCAACTCGGTGCCCCGGTTCCACCTCACCTGGGGCACCGGACCGGAGGTCGTGCGCATCTTCGCCGAGCCGGTTCTCGAGGGCGAGAAGCGGGGTCTGGTCAACTTCGAGTTCCGGCATCAGGTCGACGAGCTGATCGTCGAGGACGGCGCGGTCGTCGGTGTCCGGGGAACCGTGCTGGAGCCGACGGACCTCGAGCGGGGCAAGGCGTCCTCGCGAACCGCCGTGGGCGAGTTCGAGTTCCGCGCCAAGGCGGTGATCGTCACGTCCGGCGGCATCGGCGGCAACCACGACCTGGTGCGCAAGAACTGGCCGACCGAGCGTGTCGGCCCGGCGCCGGAGACGATGATCTCGGGCGTGCCTGCGCACGTGGACGGTCGGATGCTGGCCATCACCGAGAGCGCGGGCGGCAACATCGTCAACCGCGACCGCATGTGGCACTACACCGAGGGCATCATCAACTGGGACCCGATCTGGCCGAACCACGCCATCCGCATCATCCCGGGCCCGTCCTCGCTGTGGCTCGACGCCACCGGGCGCCGGCTGCCCGCGCCGAACTTCCCCGGCTTCGACACGAACCAGACCATGAAGGCGATCCTCGCGACCGGGCACGACTACTCCTGGTACATCCTCACCCAGTCGATCATCGAGAAGGAGTTCGCGCTGTCGGGCTCCGAGCAGAACCCCGATGTCACCGGCAAGGACGTCAAGCTGCTGCTGCGCAGCCGGCTGGCCAAGGGGGCGCCGGGCCCGGTGGAGGCGTTCAAGCAGCACGGCGTCGACTTCGTGGTGGCGGACAACCTGCGCGAGCTGGTGGACGGGATGAACAAGATCGCCCGCGGCCCCCAGCTCGACTTCGATCAGGTCGAGGGTGAGGTCCTCGCCCGAGATCGCCAGTTCGACAACAAGTTCGGCAAAGACCTGCAGCGGATGGCGATCACCAACGCGCGGCAGTACCGCAGCGACAAGCTCACCAGGGTCGCCAAGCCGCACCGGCTGCTCGATCCCGAGCACGGACCGCTGATCGCGGTGCGCCTGAACATCCTCACCCGCAAGACCCTCGGTGGGCTCGAGACCAACCTGGACTCGCAGGTGATTCGCGCCGACGGCGAGGCCTTCGATGGCCTGTACGCGGCGGGCGAGGTCGCCGGGTTCGGCGGCGGCGGGGTGCACGGTTACAACGCCCTCGAGGGGACCTTCCTCGGCGGCTGCATCTTCTCCGGCCGCGCCGCGGGCCGGGCGCTGGCGCGGGAGCTCGCGTGACCGGTACGCGCACCGCGCTGGTGACCGGGGCGTCCTCCGGTATCGGTGCTGCGGTGGCGAAAACTCTTGTCGGCCGGGGATATCGGGTGTTCGGTACCAGCCGGAACCCCGCGTCGATCGGCGATCCCATCCCCGGTGTCGAGTACCTGGCCCTCGACCTGACGGATCCGGCGAGCATCGAGTCGTGCGCGGCCGCGGCGGGCGAGGTGGACGTCCTGGTCAACAATGCCGGGGAGAGTCAGAGCGGGCCGATCGAGGAGCTTCCGATGGAGGCGGTCGAGCGGCTCTTCCAGACCAACGTCTTCGGCGCGGTCCGGCTCACCCAGCTCGTGCTGCCCGGGATGCGTGCGCGCGGGTACGGACGGGTCGTCATGGTGGGGTCGATGCTCGCGAGTTTCCCGCTGGCCTACCGCTCGTCCTATGTCGCAACGAAGGCGGCTATCAAGGGCTTCGCGACCGCGGCCAGGCGGGAGGTCGCGCCATACGGCGTTGGCGTGACGACGGTGGAGCCGGGTTCGATCAGCACCGGCATCGGTGAGCGCCGCACCCACTACCTCGACGAGGGGTCGCCGTACACGGCCGAGTACCGGACGATGATCGCTGCGCTCGACGCCAACGAGCGCGCGGGCATCTCCGGTCAGAAGGTGGCCGAGACCGTCGTGAAGGCGATCGAGGCAGACCGTCCCAAGCAGCTCTACGCGGTGGGCAGCAACGCCCCGGTGACGTTCGCGCTGCGTCGGATGCTCCCGCGCACGATGGTCGAGAAGCTGGTGGCCCGTCGGCACGGATTGCGCTGAGCCGCACCCTGTCACGGCGGTTCGACCGCCGTGACGGGGGCGAGCGCCGGTCCTAGCCCCGGACGTCGAGGATCGGCCCGGCCAGTTCGCGGGCGGAGGTCGCGGGGTCGGTGCCGGGCCGGGTGACCCCTGCCGCCAGCGTGCCGTCGATGAGCAGCGCGAACTGATCGGCCGCGTGCGCGGGCCGAGGGTGCCCGAGGGCGACGAATTCCGCCTCGAGGAGCAGGTGCACGCGCTCGCGATAGCTGCGGGTGACGGCGTGCCCGGGATGGTCGGGGTCGGCCAGCGCGAGGTCGGCGGCGAGGTAGCGGCAGCCGCGGAACCCCGGCTGGGCGATGACCTCGCCGAGCCGGTCGAGGACGGCCAGCAGGCGATCACGTGGATTGTCGCCCGCGGCGCGCATCGTCCGTTCGTAGTCGGCCTCGTCCTCGGCGGTGCTGCGCTCGAGCACCGCGGCGATCAGCCCGTCCTTGCCGCCGAAGTGCTCGTACAGCGAACGCCGCGCCACGCTCGCCGTCTTGAGGAGCGAGTCGACGCCGACGCCCATGCCCTGGCTGTAGGTCAGCTCCTGGGCGGCGTCCAGCAGGCGCTCTCGTGGCCCGGGTGTGGTGCGGGTGGTCATGGGGCCAGCCTTCCAGGTGTTGACGGGTAGATCAACCGTTCTATATATTCCGATGAGACCGAACGTTCTATCTACTGATGGGATTGTCACCATGGCGCTCCGCACCACCACCGATGTCATCGACCTCTTCAACCGCGCCTTCACCGACGCGGACGCCGGCCTCCTCACCGACCTGATCGGCGAGGACTGCGTGATGGAGTCGGTCCAGCCCGCCCCGACCGGGGAGCGCGTCGAGGGCCGCTCGGCCTGCCTGGCGTGGTGGGGCGCGCTGGCCCTGGACCGCGCCACCCAGTTCCGTCCCCAGGAGGTGGTGGTGGCCGGGGACCGGGCGACGATCCGCTGGCGGTACCGCTTTGGCGACGGCGAAGCGGACTGGGTGGAGGGGGTGAACCTCATGCGGGTCCGGGACGGACTGATCGTCGAGGCCCTCGGCTACAGCAAGACCGCGGGCGAGGTTCCGCTGGCCATCGACACCGCCGCCGGGCACTGAGGAAGAGGAGGGAGAACACCGATGCGTAGCTATCACGTTGACGAGGGGGCCGGGATCGACGGCCTGACGATCCGGCGGCACGAGGTCCCGGTCCCAGGCCCTGGACAGGTCCTGGTCGCGGTGCGCGCCGTCTCGCTCAGCTACCGCGAGTTGTTGGTGCTGCGCGGCACGTACGTGTTGCCGGTTAAGCCGGACGTGGTGCCGGTGTCGGACGGGGCGGGCGAGATCATCGCGGTCGGACCGGGGGTCCGCTCGGCCCGGATCGGTGACCGTGTGGCAGCGACCCTGTTCCCGAGCTGGCAGGACGGGCCGTTCGGGGCCGAGCACCTGCCGCAGCGGGGCGGCTCGCTGGACGGCATGCTCACCGAGTTCGTGGTGCTCGGCGAGGACGAGTTCGTGCCGGTCCCCGATCACCTGTCCTTCGAGGAGGCGGCGACGCTGCCCTGCGTCGCGGTCACCGCGTGGAACGCCCTGACCGGTGACGGCATCGGCCTGCGGGCCGGGCAGACCGTGGTCGTGCAGGGCTCGGGCGGGGTGTCGCTGTTCGCGCTCCAGTTCGCGAAGGCGCTCGGGGCCAGGGTGATCGCCACCACCAGCAGCCCGGCCAAGGCCGCCCGCTTGACCGAGTTCGGTGCCGACGAGGTGATCGACTACCGGGCAACGCCCGACTGGTCGAGCGAGGTCAGGGACCTGACCGGTGGGCGAGGCGCCGACCGCGTCATCGACGTGACCGGGTACCTGGAGCAGTCGCTCCTGGCGGTGGCGACGGAGGGGCACGTCGCCTGCGTCGGCTTCGTCTCCGACAACGCACCGCCGCTCATCGACGCCCGGGTGTTGTTCGCCTCCGGTGCCACGGTGCGCGCCGTTGCGGTCGGCAGCCGCGCGCAGTTCCTCGCGATGAACCGCGTCATCGAGGCGAACGGGATCCGCCCGGTCATCGACCGAGTGTTCGCCTTCGACGACGCCCCCGACGCCTACCGCCACTACGCCTCGGGCGCGGCGCTGGGAAAGGTGGTGGTCACTGTGTGACCGCGACGGCGTCGATCTCGAACCGCATGTCCGGGAGGGCGAGCGCGGCCACCCCGGTCAGCGTCTGGGTCGGCGGCCGGTCGCCCCAGATCTCGCCGATCAGCCTGGCGATGACCGCGAGCTTGTCGGCGTCGTGGCCGACGATGTGGGTGCGGAGCGCGACGACGTGGCGGTAGTCGAGGCCAACCGCGGCCAGTGCGGTCCGCAGGTTCGCCAGCGATTGTTCGACCTGGTCGGTGAAATCGGTTGAGGTGACGTGGCCGTCGCCGTCGGAGGCGTACTGGCCGGCGATGAACACCAGGTCCCCGCGCGTGCGGGCGACGTGGCTGTAGCCGAATCCGACCGGGTCGTGCAGGTTCTCGGGGTTGATGATCGAGTGCGACATGGCGCGGGTCCTTTCGGGGGTGGTCGGTGAGGGTCGAGGTCAGTCGCCGAGGCGGACGAGCATCTTGCCGGTGTTGGCCCCGCGCAGCACGCCGAGGAATGCGTCCGGGGCCTGCTCGAGACCGTGCACGACGGTCTCCTCGGTGCGCAGGGTGCCGTCGGCGAGCCAGCCCGCCGCCAGCGGGATGTACTCCGGGAACAGGTGGAAGTACGAGCCGATCAGCATGCCGCGCAGGGTCAGTTCCTTCGCGGCGGCTTGGAACAGGTTGGTGGGGCCGGGGGCGGGCGCGGTGTTGTTGTAGGTGCTGATCGCGCCGACCAGGGCGACCCGGCCGCCGACCCGCGCGGCTCCGATGGCGGCCTCGAGATGATCTCCGCCGACGCTGTCGAGGTAGACGTCGATCCCCTCGGGGGCGGCCTCGGCGAGCCGCTCGGTGAGGCGGCCCTCGCGGTAGTCGATCGCGGCGTCGTAGCCGAAGTCGGCGATCAGCTTCTTGGTCTTGATCGGACCGCCCGCCGATCCGATCACCGTGGCGGCGCCCAACTTCCGTGCGATCTGGCCGGCGACCGATCCCACGGCCCCGGCGGCCGCGGAAATGAAGACCACGTCGCCCTCCCGGACCGGTGCGACCTCGGTCAGGGCGGCGTACGCGGTCAGGCCGGTGGTGCCGAGCACCCCGAGGTAGGCCTGGCCCGGCGCGATCGCGGTGTCGATGACGGTGGCGTCGGCCGCGTCCAGGACCGCGTACTCGCGCCATCCGAGGAAGTGGGTCACCGTCGTGCCGACGGGGATCGTCTCCGATAGGGACGCGACGACCTCACCCACCGCGCTGCCGTCCATGGCGGCGCCCAGCTGGAAGGGCGGGATGTAGGACTCGGCGTCGTCCATGCGGCCCCGCATGTACGGGTCGACGGACATCCAGGTGTTGCGGACCAGGATCTGGCCCTCGCCCGGCTGGGGCACGGCGACCTCGACGAGTTCGAAGTTGTCCGGCCCGGGCTCGCCGACCGGGCGGGAGGCGAGGCGGATCTCGCGGCCGGTGAGCTGGGGGGCGGCGTTCTGGTTCGCGCTCATGGGGTTCTCTTCTCTGATCGGTGTGCGGTTCGGTTTCGAGGTGGTGACCGGCTGTTCGTCGGTTCCTCCGGCCTCGCTGGAACCACTGTGCCGACGGGCGCGCACGATCCGCGCAGGGTTCGCTGGGGGTCACGCACGGCTGGGTTACTGTGGCCGAATGCGTTTCGGGGTACTCGGTCCGCTCGCGGTGTGGACCTCCGACGGCACCCCGGTGCGGGTCCCCGAGGTGAAGGTCCGAGCCCTGCTGGCGGACCTGTTGGTGCATCACGGGCGGCCGGTGACGGCCGCGCGGCTGGCCGACGACCTGTGGGGTGAGGATCTCCCCGGTAACCCCACGAACACCCTGCAGACCAAGGTCTCCCAGCTGCGCCGGGCCCTCGAGGGTGCGGAACCGGGCGGCCGGGATCTGGTCGGGTACAGCCCACCCGGCTACCTGCTGCGGGTCGAGGCGGCCGCCGTGGACGCCGGGCAGTTCGCCGCGCTGACCGCGAGGGCGCGCGCCACCGTCGATCCGCGCGAGCGGGCCGGGCTGCTCGCGGAGGCGCTGGCGTTGTGGCGGGGGTCCGCCTACGCCGACTTCGCCGACGAGGGATTCGCGCGCGAGGCGATCACCCGCCTGGAGGAACTGCGGCTGACCGCTCTCGAGGATCACGCCGAGGCCCGCCTCGAGCTCGGTGAGCACGACCTGCTGGCCGACGAGCTGGGGCCGTCGGTCGCCGCCCATCCGCTGCGGGAACGCCTCCGTGCCGCGCAGGTCCTGGCCCTCTATCGGGCCGGCAGGCAGAGCGAGGCGCTGGCGAGCTACGGGCAGCTGCGGGAGGTGCTGGCCGAGGAGCTCGGCGTCGACCCCAGTCCGGACCTGGTCACCCTCTATCACTCGATCCTGGATCAGGACCCGGGGCTTCTGGCGGCCCCGGACGCCGCCGCGCGCGCCCGCGACAACCTGCCCGCGGCGCGCAACGACCTGATCGGCCGGGCGCGGGAGCTGGCCGAGGCCCGGGACCGGCTCGCCGGCGCCCGACTGGTCACGCTGACCGGGCCCGGCGGGGTGGGGAAAACGCGATTGGCGCTGGCCGCCGCCGAGGCGGTGGCCGAGGACTTCCCGGACGGCGTGTGGTTCGTCGAGTTCGCCGAGCTGCGTAGGCCTGCGGTTCCGGAGTCGTCGTCCGCCCGCGAGGTGGCCGCCGCGGTGGCCGCAGTGCTCGGGATACGCGATGACGCCGTCACGGGTCCCCGCCCGGCGATCGAATCCGCCGATCCGGCGGACCTGCTCGCGGGTGCACTGCGATCAAGGCGGTTGTTGCTCGTGCTGGACAACTGCGAGCATGTGGCGGATTCCGTTGCGACGCTGGTCGATCTGCTGCTGGGGCGGGCGCCAGGCCTGCGGGTTCTGGCCACCAGTCAGGAACCGCTGGCGGTGGACGGGGAGGTCCTGCAGGTCGTACCCCCGCTGCGCCTGCCCGACGCGGAGCCGGACCTCGCGGACGTCGAACGGTCCGCCGCCGTGCAGCTCTTCACGATGCGCGCCGTGGCCACCGCCCCTGGGTTCGTGCTGGACGCCGGGAACGCGCGCGCCGTGGCCGCGATCTGCCGCCGACTCGACGGCATTCCGCTGGCGCTGGAGTTGGCGGCGAGCCGGGTGCGCGCGTTGGGGATTCACCAGCTCGCCGACCGGCTCGACGACCGATTCCGACTGCTGGCCGCCGGCAGGCGCGGCGCCCCGCCCCGCCAGCAGACCCTGCGGGCGGTGATCGACTGGAGCTGGGGCCTCCTCGACGAGCAGGAGCGAATCGTGTTGCGCCGCCTCGCGGTACACGAGGGCGGTTGTGCCCTCGACGCCGCAGAGGCCGTCTGTGCCGGTGTCGGCGTCGGCACCGTCGAGGTGCTCGATCTGCTGAGCCGTCTGGTCGACCGATCGCTCGTGGTGGTCGTGGACGACGGGGCGGAGCCGAGGTACCGGCTGCTCGAATCAGTTGCGGCCTACAGCCTCGAACGGCTGCACGAGGCCGGAGAGTTCGAGCAGGTTCGCCTGCAGCACAACATCTTCTACACGGAGCTCGCCGAGCGGACCGAGTCGCGGCTGCGCGGCGGAGACCAGCACGCGGGCCTGCGTCGGCTCGACGCCGAGGCAGCAAACATTCGTGCCGCTCTCGACGGCGCTGCGGAGCGAGGCGAGGCGGACCTCGCGGTGCGGATCGCCGATGCGATGGCGTGGTACTGGTTTCTTCGTGGCCGGTTGTCGGAGGGGAACAGGGCGCTGCGCGCGGCGCTGGCGGCCCCAGGGGAAGCCGCGGTCGCAGGCACGGCCAGGGCCGGTGCCTGGCTCGCCGGCTTCGCGATGCTGGTCGGCGAGGGTACCGAACCGGGGGAGCGGAGCCGGGCGTTGTTGCGGGCCTTCGACGGCGCCGACGATCGGGGTGGGCGGGCGCGGGCGCAGTGGTTCCTGGCGTATGTCCACCTGAGGCTGGGCGCGCTGGACGTGAGCTCCGAGCTGATCGACGCGGCGATCTCGACCTTCCGTGAACTCGGTGACCGCTGGGGCATCGGAGCGGCGGAGCATGCCCTCGCGACCGCCGCGCTGTTCCGGGGGGATCTGGAATCGGTCGGGCGTCACGCCGCCGCGGGCATGGCCGCGTTCGCGGAACTGGGGGACGGGTGGGGCCGAATTCAGGCCACCGATGTGTTGGCCACACTCGCGGAGATCACCGGCGACTACTCGGATGCCGCCCGCCTGCACCAGGAAGGGGTCGGCCTCGCCGAGGAGCTCCACCTGTGGACCGATGTGTCGTACCGGCTGTCCGGTCTCGGTCGAATTGCCTTACTCACAGGTGATTTCGATGAGTCCAGGGAGCTACACGAGCGCGCGATGCGGGTCGCCGCGGAGCAGTCGCACCGGTTCGCCGAGCAGTTCGCCGAGATCGGGCTCGCGCTGGTGGCCCGAAGGACGGGCGACCTGGATGGCGCCCGGGTGCATCTGCAGCACTGGCTCGAGTGGGATCGGCGGCTCGAGTCCGCCCAGGGGATCCCGTTCTACGGCGTGGTGCTGATCCTCGCCGAACTGGGCTTCAACGCGGAGCAGCGCGGCGAGGTCGAGCAGGCGTTGGCGCTGCACCACGAGGGTCTCGCCGCGGTCCGGGAGACCGGCGATCCCCGCGCGATCGCTCTGGCGCTGGAGGGGATCGCCGGTGCACACGCGGCGGGCGGCCGCCCCGAGCTCGCCGCGCGGCTGTTGGGGGCCGCCGCCGCGGCCAGGAAGGCGGTGGGCCAGCCGCTACCCGACGCCGAGCGAGGTGACGTGGTCCGGATCGAGGCTCTGATCAGGGATGCCGTGTCTGCGGCGGTGTTCACCGAGGAGTTCGACCGAGGTGCCGCCCGCGACCTCGCCGATGTCCTGGGCGATCCCGTGCTCGCCGCCGTGCCCGCGACGGTGCGGTAACGGGGGCCGGTCCCGGGCCGACAAACATACTGTCTGGGCTGTTTCGCGTCTCCGGGAGGTAATCGACGATGAACCGCATGCTCTTAGCCGGGTCCTGCGCCCTGGCGATCGGTCTCGGAACCCTGCTGGCCCCGGCCGCTTCGGCCGAGGCGGTCAGGGGACAGGGTGGGCCGGAGTCGCATCCGTGCAGTGACCAGTTCGTGGTGCCGCTCGACCCGCAGGCCTGGACCACCGACAAGATGGTCGTCATCAGCCCGTACGGCACGGATCGCATCTCCTGCGGCTCGTGGCACGGGTTCTTCTATGCGAGCCAGACCGATCCGCAGGGCAAGGTGCACGGCCTGCAGAACCCGCTCGCCGCCATGGGGCTCTTCGGCTCGGGCTCAGGGGCCGGGTATGAGGGCGGCAAGGTCTACGTCTGGCAGCCGTAAGCCGGGCTGAGCTATTTACTTTCAACCCAATCCATTGTCATCGAACGTGTGTTCGAGTAGACTTCGAACATGGATCTCGACGAGATGCTCACCGCGCCACCGGATGTGGCCGCGTGGCAGCTCGCGGACGCCGAACTCCTGAGGCTGATCCCCGAGCTCTCGCTGCGGATGCGACAGCTCGAGGCGCTGCGGGTACGTCTGATGCATCAGGTCGATCAGCGGTGTGCGGCCGAACAGGTCGGGGCCTCCTCCCCCGGCAACTGGCTCGCCGGCGCGGCCACCATGACCCCCGGCCAGGCGAACAAGATCGTCAAACTCGGCCGCGAGCTGGCGAAGCACCCGGAGGTCGCCGCCGCGTTCGACGCCGGCGAAACCGATTACGACCAGATCCGGGTGATCATCGAACTCCTGAACAAGGTCCCCGACCCCGATGCCCCGGCCCGCTCTACCGACAACACCGCCGACGACGACACGGCCGAGACCGACAGTGACGGCGACGGAGAACCCGACGGTGACGGCAACGGCGAGAATGTGTTCGACATCGTCGGAACCGACGCCACCCGAACCGAGGCCTGCGGCCGCTACCTCCTCTACGCCGCCCGCACCGAAGACTCCACCACCCTCGCCCGCCGAGCCAAGGCACTCGATCAGATCCTCAACGGCGACAAGAAGAACCCCGACTCCGAGAACGCCGAACTCAACGAATTCCACGCCTCACCCGGACTCGGCGGCCGCGTCCACCTCAAAGGACACCTCGACGCCGCCTCCGGCGAAGCCCTCCTCACCGCACTCTCCGCCCTGTCCAAGCCCCGCCCCGGGGCCGACAACCGCGACGGACAAACCAGCAAAGACCAACGCACCCCCGCCCAACGCCGCGCCGATGCCCTCACCCACATCGTCCGCAGCTATCTGGACTCCGGGCAAGCACCCAGCGAAGGCGGCGAACGACCCCACATCAACGTCTTCGTCGACGCCGACGACCTCGCCGCCACCACCGACCAACACCATCACCATGAACGCGGCCACCGGGGGCGTAGACGTGGACCGGCTTGGATGCCCTGGTTGGGGCCCATCTCACTCGACCTCGCCGCCCAGATCTCCTGCGACGCCGACATCACCCCCATCACCATGAACGCCGACGGCAACCCCATCGACGTCGGACGCACCACCCGCCTCATCCCCCGCAAACTCCGCCGCGCCCTCAATGCTCGGGACTGCGGCTGCGCCTTCCCCGGCTGCGGACGACCCGCCGCCTGGACCGAAGGCCACCACATCCAACACTGGGCCAACGGCGGACCCACCAACCTGTCAAACCTGGTACTGCTCTGCCGCTTCCACCACACCACCATCCACCGCGGCGACTGGACCGTGACCATCAGCAAAACCGACGGCCACCCCTGGTTCACCCCACCCCCATGGATCGACCCCCGACGACAACCCATGCCGGCACACAACCGGCGCAACCAACTCACCTTCGCCGCCTAAAGCGAATCCATCGGGCACAGAGCGCGGGGCGCCGAGTGCGGTGATCACGCTGCATCCTCGGGCTCCCGAGTCCTGGGGCCGACCTCCCGCACGACGGTGTAGGTGGGGATCCCGCTCATGAGGGGCTCGGCCTTGCCTGCGATCGCCTTGAGTGCCGCGCCGATCGCCGACATCCGTCCCTCGGTATCGGAGGTCTCGACGAAGTTGCGGTAGTCGGCCTCGCTGGCCCAGTGCACGATGTTGTACACCCGGGATCCGTCGGTGCTCACGTGGAATCGCGCGGATCGGTATCCGGGATAGAAACTGACCCAACGGTTCTGCAGCTCGGCGAAGGCGTCGACGAGCTCTGTCCGGTCCGGGGACCGTCGACGGTGTAGTCGATGATCGAGTAGAAGCCGGTGTCGGTGCTCATGGTGGTTCTCCCTTGTCGAGACGTGATGGGTGCGGCGGTTCAGGTCGTGGTCGGCGTGGTCTGCGCGGAGGCGATCCGCCAGCGGTCGCCGTCCTCGACCATCACGTAAGTGAGTTGCCCCGTGGTCGCGGGCAGGGCCGTTGCGGCGGAATCCCTTCCGTCGAAGACCCGTTTGACGCAGGCCACGATCGCCACGTCGTCGCGGAGGAATCGGATGTCCTCGATGTCGACGGTGGTGGTCACGTCCGCGAGCGGTGTCGCCAGCGCCTGCCGCATCGCCTCGGTCAGCGCGTCCCGGCCCGAGACCCGGCGTCCGCCGAAGTTGACGATGGTCACCTCGGGGGTGTGCAGCGGGATGAATCGGTCCACGTTGTTCTGGAACTCCACGGCGTCGGCGACGAGGCGGCGGATGGCGGTCAGTGCGGGTGAATCGGTGCTCATGTCGGTGCTCCAGGTGGGGGTCGTGGTGGTCAGGGCAGATCCGTGCGGCCGTCCAGGTTGGCGACCATGCGCCGCAGGACGTTGACGGTCGCGACGTAGTCGGCGGTCGGCACCCCCTCGCGCATCTGCCTGTGTGCCTGAGCATTCCGCTCGTGGGCGCGCCGCCGCCCGGCCTCGCCGTCGTCGGTCAGGGTCAGGGTGCCGGCGCCCTCGTCGACGCGCAGCCAGCCCCTGCCGGCCAGATCGTCGAGGACAGCGCCGAAATCTGTTCCCTCGTCGGCGAATTCGTCGAGACGCTCGGCCAGCGTCGTGCGGGTCCAGGTGCCGGGGGACCCGCTCACGTGATTGAGGGTCCACCAGTGCGGCTGGGTGAGCTGTTCGACCGCGAGCTGTCCGCGCAGGGCTCCGATGACCGCGCGGGCCGCCAGGTCGGTCCAGTAGCCCATCGGTTGGGCGGCGATCACGTCGTCGGGGTAGCCGATCATCGTCATGTCGTTGTCCTCTCGGGTTTGCGTTGCGCGGATCAGTAGGCGGCGGTGAACCGGACCCGGTGATGCCGTGGCCGTTCCGCCTCGTCGAGCAGCGCCACCGCCAGGTCCTCCATGGAGAGCACGGAGGCGCCGTCGGCATCGACCAGCAGGTCGTCCGTGCCAAGCCGGAACAGTCCGGTTCGCGTTCCCGGCTCGAGCAGTGCGGGCGGGCTGAGGTACGTCCACTGCGCCGACGCGTCGGCACGGCACACCTCGAGCTGGTCGGCACACGCCCGCGCGATGCCCCGCAACTCGGCGGGGAAGTCCGGTTCGTCCATCACGGTCACCCCGGCCGTGCCGGGCACGGTCAGGGTCGCGGCGCCGCCGACGACCAGCAGCCGCACCCGGGTCCGGGCCAGCCCTGCGAGCAATGCCCTTGTGGTCGAGACCAGCTCGTCCTCATTGCCCGGTGTCGGCCGCGTCGCACTGATCACGAGGTCCTGGCCGACGCTCAGGTCGATGATGTCCTCGATGCTGGCTGCGTCGCCGATGCGGACCTCTGCTCCCGCCGGCACCTCGTGTGCTCGCGCGGGGCTCCGGAGCACGGCCGTCACCTCGTGGCCGCGGTCGAGGGCCTCGGCCACCGCCCTGCTGCCCACCTGTCCCGCCGCGCCGAAAACTGTGATGCGCATGGTTGTTTCGTTCCTGTCAGTTGGTTGTCGATGAATGTCGGGTGGTCCGTGCGGTCCGTGGTCAGGCCGGGAGGGCGGGGCTGCGCCTGGTGGTGCTCACACGCTCGGCGACCCAGACCAGGAAGGTGGCGAGAGCGAGTGCACCCCCGAGGGCACTCACGCCCGCCCATCCGCCGCGCACCCAGGCGACGGCGGTCAGTGCCGAACCTGCGGCGCCACCGACGAAGAAGGCCGTCATGAATGCGGAGTTCAGCCGGTTGCGGATCTCGGGGGCCAGGGCGTAGATGACGTTCTGATTGCTGTTGAGCACCGACTGCTGCGCCACCGTCAGGGCGATCGCGCCTGCCAACAGCCACACCAGCGATGTCGCCCCCGCGGCGATCGCCAGCCAGGACATCGCCAGCAGTGCGGTGCCGATACCGGACACCCACTGCACGTAGCCGCGGTCGGCGAGCCTGCCGGCCACAGGGGTGGCGATCGTCCCCGCGACGCCGACCAGACCGAAGAGGCCGATCACCGCCTCCGACCACGAGTAGTGGTCCCCGACCAGTAGGAACGTGACGGATGTCCAGAACACGTTGAACGAGGCGAGCGAGAGCGCGGCGATGATCGCCCGCCAACGCAGCACGGGTTCGGTTCGGAACAGGACGACGGTCGAGCGCAGCAGCGAGGGGTAGGACATCCCGGCGGGGGTGTGCAGGCGGGGCAGGACGCGCCACAGCAACACCGCGACCACGGTCAGCAGCACCGCGTTGACCCAGTAGACCGTGCGCCAGCCGCCGAACTCCGACAGCATTCCCGAGACGGTCCGCGCGAGCAGTCCGCCGAGCAGGAGGCCGCTCATCACGGTGCCCACCACCCGGCCGCGATGTTCCGGATCGGCGAGCGCCACCGCGAAGGTCACCAGTACCTGCGCAGCCACCGAGGTGATGGCGGCGAGTGCGGTGCCAGCCAGCAGGACCGCACCGTTGGGGGCGGCGGCCGACATCAGGAGGAACACCGCGGTGGCCCCGAACAACGCCACCGCGAGGCGGCGCCGCTCCAGGAGATCTCCGAGCGGCAGCAACAGGATCAGCCCCAGGGCGTAGCCGGCCTGCGCGGCGGTGACGACCATCGCCGCTGTCGACGTGCTGAGCTGGAGGTCCTGGCGGATCACGTCCAGGAGCGGTTGTGCGAAGTAGTTGCCCGCCGCCACGAGTCCGGTCGAGACCGACATGAGGAGCAGCAGTCCTCGGCTCAGGCCGCCCGCGGCCTCGGGAGCGGCGGCACGCGGTGTCGTTCGCGCCATCAGGTTTGTCATGACCGAAAGCCTGGCCAAGAAAGATCAATGAGTCCAACACATGTTTGTCACCGCAACGATCGTGATTCAAGATAGATGGATGGAGCTTCAGCAGATGCGGTACGTCCTCGCCGTCGCGGAGGAGAAGAACTTCACCCGAGCTGCCGAACGCTGCCTGGTTGTCCAGTCCGCGCTGAGCCACCAGATCGCGCGCCTGGAACGAGAACTGGGCGCAAAGCTGTTCGACCGGACCAGTCGCCGGGTCGAGCTCACGCCCGCCGGGGAGGCGTTCCTCCCCGAGGCCCGGCAGAGTGTGGAGGCCGCGGAACGGGCACGGGCCGAGGTCACCGCCGTCGCGGGCGAGATCCGGGGCCGGCTCGCGATCGGTGCCATCCCGACTGTCGGGGCGGTCGACCTCGCCGCGTCGCTACGGGATTTCACGGCACGTCACCCGCAGGTGCAGATCAGTCTCCGAATGGGGGCGAGCGGCGATCACATCGACCAGATCCGCCAGGGCACACTGGATGTCGCCTTCCTCGGCCTGCCGCCAGGCGTGCAGCCGACGGGCGTCCGTGGCGTCGAACTGGCGCGTGGAGAACTGGTCGCGTTGATGGCGCCGGGACACCCCCTCGCCGAGGCGAGGGGTCTGGACCTGCAGGGGCTGGCCGACCAGGTGTTCGTCGATTTTCCGGCGGGCTCCGCCGGTCGAGCGCAGTCCGATCAGGCGTTCGCGGCGGTCGGTGTCCAGCGTCGTGTCGCCTTCGAGGTGATGGCCGTGGACTTCTTCGCTCGGCTGATCCGGCAGGGCCTGTGCATCGGGTTGCTGCCGGCGTCCATCGTGTCGGGGTTCCCCGACCTGTGTGCCGTCGAGCTGCGCGATCCCCCGACCCGGGTCGAGCACCTGGTGTGGAGCCCGCGGCGGCCCACGCCGGCGGCCGCGGCCTACCTGTCCGGGCTGGGGGTCGCCGACGACCAGCTCCTGTCGTCGCCGGGGCGTCGGTAGCGACCCGCGCTCAGCGCGCCCGAGCCGCCTCGATCAGGCGGGATCGGCTGATGCCCAGCAGCTCCAATGTTCTTGCGGCGGTGCCGTGCTCGAGTTCCGCGACTCCGGCGACCACGTCGGCGCCCGAGATCGGCCTGCGCTCGGACTTGGCCAGCGCGGTCGCGCTCCTGAATGCGGCCTGCGCGGGTTCGGTCAGTCGCAGCGCTCCGGTCCTTGGCCGCTCGAGCGCCTGCGCGCCGGAGCGACCGGGTTCGCTCAAACCTGCTGCGGTGAGGGCCTCTTCGTGCACGCGAGCGATCGCGTCGCGGAGTGCGTCTCTCGACACGCCTTCCCTGTCGAAGATGCGCTGCGCGGAACCGTCGGGCAGGGACAGGGCCGCGAGGAGCAGGTGCTCGGCTCCCGGGTTCTGATCGCCCAGACGGTCGGCCTCGGCCTCGGTCTCCGCGAACAGCTGCTTCATGGTGCGCATGTCACGTAGCGCGCGAGCGATCCTCATCGACTACTCCTTGTCTGCGTGGCGGTTGAGTCGCCGAGCGCGTGGGGGGCCCAGTCGCTTGTGCGCGGCCTGGCCGGAAATGCCGAGCGCCAGCCCGATCTGGGCCCAGGTCCAGCCGGCATCGAGCGCCTGTTCGACGGCTTCGATCTCGAGCTGATCGGCCCGTCGCCGCAGGGCGACCACGGACGCGAACGCCTGGTCTGGGCTCTCACTCATGCCCATCAACTTAGGTTGATGGGCATGAGCTGTCAACCTTTGTTGATGGGCGGGCGGAAGCCGTAGGTCGGCAGATTCGAACCGAGCCGGTGAAAGTGCCCTTACCTCCGCCCGGGTGTCTTGATCCCGCGCTTCATCTGGAGTCCGCCGGGTTTGGCCTGCGGCGGCTCGGCCGCGGCAGGTGCCTCAGGGTGGGGAGCCTCGACAGCGGGGGCGTGAGCGGCGGCCTTCTTCGCGCCTGGCGCCATCGCTCCGCCCTTCATCTGCAGGCCCTTGCCACCGGGTACCTTGGCGCCGCTCTTCATGGCGAGTCCGCCGGGCTTGGCGGTCGGGGTCGCCGCGGTAGCGGGTGCCTCAGCGGCGTGGGCCTCGTCTGCCGATGCCGGTGCGGCAGCCTTGGCCCCGGGGACCTTGGCTACGCCCTTCACCTGGAGGCCCTTGGCGCCCGGTGCCTTCGCGCCCGGGGCCTTGGCCAGGCCCTTCATGCCCAGTCCCTTGACCGCGGGCTTCGCGGCGGCGGGAGCAGCAGCAGCCTCGGCGACCGGAGCGGCCGGTGCGGCTTCGGCGACCGGGGCGGTCTCGGCGGCGGGTGCCGGTGCCTTCTCTCGGGGTTCGACCTTGATGTTCGCGGTCAGTGCGGCCGGTTCGAGGCGGGTGATGGATTCGAGCATCATCTGCGCGACGTCGACGACCTCGACGCCTTCGCCCTGGCCCGATTCCTGGCGTGCGGTGACGCCGTCGGTGAGCATGACGCGGCAGAAGGGGCAGCCGGTCGCGATCTTCTTCGGATCCGTGGACAGCGCTTCGTCGACGCGGTCGACGTTGATGCGCTTGCCGATGTTCTCTTCCATCCACATGCGCGCACCGCCGGCGCCACAGCACATGGATCGTTCGCCGTGCCGCGGCATTTCCTTGAGGTTGCTGCCGGTGGCGGCCATCAGTTCACGGGGCGCGTCGTAGACCTTGTTGTGGCGGCCGAGGAAGCACGGGTCGTGGTAGGTGACGTCCTCGTTGACCGAGGCGACGGGGATCAGCTTCTTCTGCCGCACCAGGCGGTTGAGCAGCTGGGTGTGGTGCACGACCTCGTAGTCGCCGCCCACCTCCGGGTACTCGTTGCCGAGCGCGTTGAAGCAGTGCGCGCAGGTGACGACGATCTTGCGCTTGGACTGTTCGATACCGTCGAAGACGTTGTTGAGTGTCTCGATGTTCTGCATCGCGAGCTGCTGGAACAGGAACTCGTTGCCGGCGCGGCGAGCGGAGTCACCGGTGCAGGTTTCGTCGGCGCCGAGGACCATGAACTTCACGCCCGCGGTGGCGAGCAGTTCGGCGACGGCCTTGGTGGTCTTCTTGGCGCGGTCCTCGTAGGCGCCGGCGCAGCCGACCCAGAACAGGTATTCGTAGTCCTCGAAGGTGTCGGCGTCCTTGCCGTAGACGGGGATCTCGAAGTCCATCTCGTTGATCCAGTTGAGGCGGTCCTTGGAGTTCTGGCCCCAGGGGTTGCCCTTGTTCTCGAGGTTCTTGAACAGCCCGGCCAGCTCGGACGGGAACTCCGACTCGATGAGCACCTGGTAGCGGCGCATGTCGATGATGTGGTCGACGTGTTCGATGTCGACGGGGCACTGCTCGACGCAGGCGCCGCAGTTGGTGCACGACCACAGGGTCTCGAGGTCGATGACCGGAGCCAGTTCACCCTCGACGGTTTCGCCGATCAGCTTGCGGCCGGCCTCGGTGCGGGCGGCCGCCGGGATTGCGGCGAGCGCGGCCTCGTTGACGTTGCCGTCGGCGTCGACCAGGCCGATCTCGTCGCCGGCTGACCCGTTGCCCCCAGGGCCTTTACGGCCACCGGCCAACAGGTAGGGCGCCTTCGCGTAGCCGTGGTCTCGCAGCGACATGATCAGCAGCTTCGGCGAGAGCGGCTTGCCGGTGTTCCAGGCGGGGCACTGGCTCTGGCAGCGGCCGCACTCGGTGCAGGTGGTGAAGTCGAGCCAGCCCTTCCAGGAGAAGTCCTCGATCTGGCCGGCGCCGAGGGTGTCGGTGTCGGGGTCGACGTTGTCCATGGTCAGGGCCTTGCCCTTGGACATCATCGGCTTCGCGGCACCGAGGGCGACGCCGCCGTCGTCCTCACGCTTGAAGTAGATGTTCGGGAACGCGGAGAAGCGGTGCCAGGCGACACCCCAGGTGATGTTGCGACCGACCACGTACAGCCAGACCATCGCTGACATCAACTTCACAAAAGCGAACGCGGACACCATGTTCGGACTGGCGGGCAGCAGTTCGGCGACATGCATCGTGAAGAAATCGGTCCACGGGTCCGCGTGACCGGTCATCGCGATGCGACCGGCCTTCACCATGATCATGCCTACGCCCTCGATCAGGACGACGGCCTCGACGAAATAGGCTGCGCGGAAGTTTGATCCGCCGAAACGGGATAGTCGCGCCGGGACGCGGGGATGGTTGAGCTGGCGAATCAGAATCAATGTCAGGACGCCGACAACAGTGATGATCCCGAGAAGCTCGTCGACGAAATGATAGATAGGCCAACTGCTTACGATTGGCCACCCGCTCGCCGGGTCGAACGTCTGGATGTACGCCTCCATCGCGACGAACATTCCCAGTAGGAAGCCGATCATCACGAGCCAATGCGCCCAGCCCACCGTCCGGAATTTCACCATTCGGGTGTGCGCGGCGAACTCGACGATCATCTGCTTGAAGCGCGGGAAGAAGGGGCGCCAACGATCCGGCGCCGGCTGGCCGAGTCGGACCGTCCGGACCATCGTCGACCCGCCGCCGAAGAACGATGCCCAACACGGCAGGCTCAAGAGGACGCCGATCACGCCCAGAGTCACGGTCACAGTGTTCATGTCGCGTCCCTCCCGGTCCGGTGTCGAAACTCGCCACCGGTCCCCACCCCCGGCAAGTTACCCATCGGTAACTTGTGATGCTTCCAATCGATTCTTACCACACAGTGCGAACCGAGACTCTCAACGCCCAGGTCGGTGTAGGCATGCCGAACTCGACGCTGTTCGTCCCGTTGAGTCGCAATTGATGGAAGCCTGCCGGTCAATGCACCTCTCAGGCGTGGGCGCCCCAAAACGACACGGCTTCAACGCCGAACGCCGGGCAGCGACAAACCTGGACTACAAGATGTCGACGGGCACCGGCCGCGGTGGGATGACCGCTGGGTCGCGAGCGTCCATGCGATGGAACTTGCCGGCTCCCGTGGGTTCGATGGGGCGGGGCCGTCCTCCGGGTCGTGCCATACGAACAACAGGTGGTCCCGCTCGAGGGTCGGCCAGGCGCGGGTGGGCGTCGGGTGGGGGGATCCGCCTGCGGCCTCGCCGTTGCCGTCCCAGCGCCAGCGGTGGATCGGGCAGTCGATCGTGTCGCCCACGACGGAGCCGTAACTCAGGTCTCCGCCCATGTGCGGGCAGCGGGCGTCGAGGATCCGGATCTCGCCCCGGCGGTCGGCGAACGCGACGAGCTTGGTGCCGAACGCCTCGATGGCGTGCGGCCTGCCGTCGCGGTAGTCCTCGGCCGGTCCGAGGCAGTGCCACCCGGTCTCGACAGCGGTCATGGTGCGTCCCTTCGTATTGCTCGGAGGCGCAACCGTGTCAATCCGCAGGCCGGGCGTCAACGGGTCGATCCGCTGGGCGGGAACGCGCGAGGATCGGCGTCGAGTCGACGTCGGCTCACCAGTCCCAGCGGGGCACTTCCTGGCAGGGATGCAGGTCGACGTCGCCGGTCGCATGCGAATTCTGTACGGCCACTTCGGTGCCGAAGCGGAGGTAGTCGAGCAATGCGGTGCGGAATTTCGTGTCGGAGGGCAGCCCGGCGTCGTCCGCGGCGGTGAGGAACAGGTCGACGAACCGTTGGCGCTGCTCCTCGCTGATTTGCTTGCCGCGGTGCGCCTCTAACAGCGCGGGGAATCCGCCCAACTGGTCGGTGTAGACGGTGGGACCGCCGAACACCTCGGCGAGGAAATCTGTCAGGTGGTCGATGTGGCTGGGGCTGCCCGCGCCGAACAGCGGGTGCAGGAGCGGGTCGGCGAGGACTCGCGGATACCAGGTCGCGACGAGGCGGTGCAGTCCTTCCCTGCCGCCGACGTGCTCGAATAGGGATTCGGTGGTGTTCCTGTCCGCTGTCATGGCACTCCTCGGTGAGGGACGAGACGCTTGATTACATGATTACAGAATTGCGAGTGATCCGCTTCGGATAGGTCGCCGCGTCACCAGCGAAACATCGGCAGCGGACTCCACGGCCTGGTGAGTGCCCGCCTGCCGCCCAGCTCGAGCAATCGGCGATGGAAGCCGGCATCCGGGAACTCCCGCAGCAGTTCGCGGTAGTGCCCGCGCGGCAGGCCGAAGTTGCGCAGGCCCAGTGAGACATCGATCCAGTCGGCCCGGCGGAAGATCTCCACGGCATCCCACGCGGCCCCGGCAGCGGTCACCTTGTGATGCTGCTGAATCAGCGCGGTGACCAGGTCCGTCTTGTCGGCGTGGCCGTGTTCGCGCAGCCACTCGACGGCGCGCGTCGTCGAGGGGTCCAGGTAGTCGAAGGTCCCGTCGCTCCAGATGCCCAGGTCGTGATAGACCGCCGCGACGCGGAACGCGACCGGATCGGGAAGTTCGCCGCCCGCGAGCGTCGTGCTGAGGCGCAGCACGCGCTCGACGTGATTGCGGTAGGCGGTGCGGTCCTCGCCCAGGGTCCGGTTCCAGGGCTCGAAGAGACTGTCGAGATCGATCGGATCCATGACTGGGGCCTCCTGGCGGCGGCGGACTATGAGACCGAGCTCCTGTCGAAACGGTAGCGGCTGTGCCACGGCATGGCCGCCTCCAGCATCGCCGCGGCCGTCAGCAGGTCCGCGTCGGCGCCCCACTTCGCCGAGATCATCACGCCGAGCGGGACCCCCTCGTCGGTCCAGCCCAGCGGCAGGCTGACGGACGGGAAGCCCGTCGCGTTCGCGACGATGGTGTTGCCGGTGAAGGCCACCATGTCCGCGAGCTCGGTGGCCGGATCGGCGTCGTTGCGCAGTTCGCCGACGGCGACGGGCGGCAGGGTGACGGTCGGCGTGATCACCAGGTCCACGTCCTCGTGGTCGAGGCTCCAGCGCCGCGACCACGCCTGCACCAGCCCGATCGCGGCCGCGAGGTCGCCCGACGACGTCTCCCTGGCCCGAATCCGCAGGTGCCGCACGATGGGCCGCAGCAGGTGCTCGTACTCCTGCGGGATGGGCTTGGTGCCGGCCAGGGACGAGAACATCGTGATGAACGCGTCCGAGAACGCCGTGTCGACGGCCTGCGGACGCTCGACCACGGTGTGCCCCAGTGACTCCAGGACGGCGCCCACCCGCGCGACGGCAGCCGACACCTCCGGGTCCACGGGACCCCGCGACACCGATCCCTGGGCCAGCGCGACGGTCAGCCTCCGCGACGATCCGTCGGCGCCGCGTACGACGGCGTCCTCGAAGGAGTCCGGGCGCGGAGGATGCAGGGTCCCGGCGCCGGGGCGGGTCGCGAGCACGTCCAGCAGCGCGGCGGTATCGCGCACCGTCCGGGCGATCGGGCCTTTGCTGGCGAAGCCGAAACCGTCGTGCCCGGCGTACCCCATGGTGAGCAGTCCCCGGCTCGGCTTCAGTCCGACCACGCCGCACACGCTGGCCGGTGACCGCAGGGAGCCCGCGGTGTCGCTGCCCTGTGCAATCGGGACGAGGCCCGCGCCTACGGCGGCCGCGGCGCCGCCGCTGCTCCCGGCGGCGCTGCGGGCGGGGTCGAACGGGCTGCGCGAGGGCGGGGCCACGTCCGGTTCGGTGTAACAGGCGGCGCCGAACTCCGGGACGGTGGTCTTGCCGATGTCGACGAGCCCGCCGTCGCGGAGCGCCCCGACGATCTCGTCGTCGACCTCGGGGACGAAATCACGGAAGATGGCCGAGCCGAACGTCGTTCGGATCCCGCGAGTGGATTCGAGGTCCTTGATCGCGGTGGGGACGCCGAAGAGCCGGGGCAGGCCATCCTCGCAGGCGTCGAGCCGGGCCTGCGCGCGATCGGCGAGCTCGAGCGCGTGCTCGGTCGCCACCGTGGTGAAGGCGCCGACGTCATCCTGGGTGGTCGCCCGATCGAGGAAGTGGCGCGTCACCTCGGGAACGGAGAGCTGCCGACGGGCGATCGCCTCGGCGAGTTCGACGGCGGAGAGCTGGTGCAGATCTGTCACGACGGCCACCTTGTCATTCCGTTACGCGTATCGATATGGTGGAATGCATGGTAGCCGAATCCGGGGACACCGCAAGGGTGGGACGCCGAAAGGCTGTGAGCCACAACGAGATCCTCGAGGCCGCGGCCCAGATCGCCGACGACGGGGGGCTCGATGCCGTGTCCTTCCGCGTGCTCGCGGACCGGCTCGGAACCTCGCCGATGGCCGTGCACCGCACCTCGGGCGGTATCGACGCGCTGCGCCGCGATCTGGTGTCCACCCTGGTGGGCGAGGCCGTCGCGGCCATCGAGTGGCCCGAGGAGTGGCGAGCGGTCGCGCGGACCTTCGCCGACACCTTGCACGACCTGCTCATGCGGCACCCGCTGGTCCTCGAGGCGCACCGGCAGGCCGCGCTGGAGGCGCCGGGCGCCGACGACACCGCGCATCGCGTGGTGCGCGCCTTCCGCGAGGCCGGGTTGGGAGACGAAAAGGCCACGTACGCCTACGCCACGCTGCACGACTTCGTGACCGGGCACGTCGCCATCCGGCTCAGCCGCGGGGACTTCGGCACCGTCCCCGCCGAGCGCCGGGCGGTCTCGGTCTACGCCGCTCACCACGACTACGACCGCCGCTTCGCCGCGGGGGTGGGGCTGATTCTCGACGGTGTCGCCGTCGCCGTGGGCGCCGAGGCCCGCTCGTGACCGCGACGACGCCGAGCCTCGAGAACCGCGATATCGCAGGACTTCACGCCACGACCCCGGGTGCCCGTGCGGGCACCCGGGGTCGTCGGCAGGGCAGGGTTACGCGACGAGCTTCGCCTTCAGTGCGGCGATGGTGTCCTGGCTCAGTCCGAGACCCTGGGTGAGGTAGTTGCTCACGCTGCCGTAGTCGGCGGTGATCTGGGCGAGACCGGCCTCCAGGTAGGTCGCGTCCACACCGAGCGTCGGGGTCAGGTTGGTGGCGACCTGCGGGCCGAGGGCGGCCGTGATCTGGGCGAGGGTCTGCTCGTTGGTCGCCTGGAGGTAGGTGTTGCTCAGCAGGTAGTCGCTCATGGTGGTGGCGGCGGGGACCCCGGCGATCGAGTGCAGCAGCATGGTGGTCCAGCCGGTCCGGTCCTTGCCCGAGGTGCAATGGAAGAGCTGCGCACCGTCGCCGGCGGCGATGTCCGAGAGCACCTGGGCGAAGCCCGCGCGGCGCGCGGCGTCGGTGACGAAGCTGCGGTTGGCGTCCATCATGAACTGCCTGGCCTGTTCGGGCGATTGGATGGTCTGGGCGAGCTGGATCAGGTCCGCGAACTCGACCGGGATGTTCTTGTACGCGACGCCGTCCGGGAGCTTGTCCTGGCCGCCGATGAAGGGGTTGCTGATCTCGTTGGCGCCGCGCAGGTCGTAGACGTCGGCCAGACCGAGGGTGGTGAGGGTCTGCTTGTCGGCGTCGCTGGTCTTGGTGAGTGCGTTGGCGCGGTAGACGACGCCGCGCTTGAGGTGCTTGCCGTCCGCGGTGGCGTACCCGCCGCCGTCGTTGCCCGCGACATCGCGGAAGTTGGAGACGGAGGCCAGCTTCGGGGTCGGGGCGAGGACGGGGTTGCTCGAACCGAGGTCGAGTGAACCGCCGAGCGACCCGGTGTCGATGGAGCTCAGATCGAAGGCGCCCGCGGTGGCGGGGGCGGTGAACAGGAGACCGCCTGCGACCAGTAAGGCGGCGGCCCTCGCGGTGCGGGTGGACAGCGTTCGGGAGCGTGTGGACATCTGATGGTGCCTCTCTTTATGCGTGTAACTGACCGACCGAAGGGATTCCGGTCGGCGGTCGTACCCGGCGAGGGCCGGGCCGGTCAGGGCGCGACGTCACCGACTCCGGTGAACCCGTAACGCTGGTGGGGTCCGATGACGGCCACCTCGAACAGGCCCTCCCCGGTGCGGGAGACGCCGTCCTCGGTGACGGTGAACCGGGCGAGGTTGTCGACCGGGCACAGCATCTTCTTCCAGGGCTCGATGTCCGGGACCTTCTCCCGCAGTCCCTGGACCACCAACTCGCCCTGCCACATCCCGTGGCGCCAGTCCTGCTCGAGGCCGTAGCCGGTGCCGACGCCGATGTAGTTCGGCAGCACCGGTTCACACGCGACCGAGAGGACCCGGTCGGGCTCGCCGGGCGCGCCCGGGCGTCGGAAGTGCAGGGTTGCGGCGGCGACCTCGCGGGTGCCCGGGGTGAAGGTCAGCTCGTGGTCGGGTCGGCCCAGCCACTCCGGTTCCCGGCTGCGGTCCGACCAGACCCGGGTCGCATCCTCGACGATGCGGCGACCCTGCTGGTCCTCCTGGATGACCGTGACGATGCTGTAGTCGCCGAACTGCATGATCGAGTAGATCCAGAAGAAGTTCTGGCTCCCCGCGAGCGCCGGATCCGCCTTGCGCCCAGGCGGTTCCGCCTCGCCGACCGGCCGGACGCCCCAGGAGCGGTCACGGTTGCCGCGCCAGGTGTCCGCGGTGACGGGCATGACCTCGCCGTCGACCGTGAGGGAGCCGGACCACGCGCCGGTCTGCACGAACCGCTGGGTGTCGAAGGTGACCCGTTCGAGCTGGCGGTGGAAGTGTCGGGCCTCGAGGTTGGCGGGCCCGTCGGACTCGAAGGTGAGATCGAAGCTCAGGTCGGGTGCCTCGGGGCTCGGGTCCAGCACCACCCGCAGGCGGTGCAGGCCCTCGAGGATCTCGATCCGCAGCGGCCCGACGGACAGGTCCATGCGATCGTCGCCCAGTGCGCGGGACGCCCGGAAGACGATGTGGTCGTCGCCGCGCCGCAGCACCGCAAACCCGTCGCACACACCGAGATTGGGGTACTGGCCGAGTCCGATGATGAGGAACAGCGGCTCGCTGTCGCCATCGACGCCGGCATGGCAGTTGAAGTAGTAGCGGTCGTAGAAGTTCCGATCGGAGGTGCCGACGTGCCGGATCGTCTCGGCGATCTGGTGCACCGGGTAGTCGTCGAGCGGGGACAGCGTCATTCGATGCCTCCGGATGCGATCGATGCCCAGTACGTGCCGTCGAGCATGGCCTCGAGCGTTGCTCGGTGCAGGATCATCTCGTCCGGGTTCGCCGGCAGCTCGGCCTGGCCGAATGCCACGGCGCGGCTCTGCACGCGGAACATGATCACGGCGTGGCGCAGCGCGGCGTAGAGCGTGTAGAAATCCAGGTCCGCAGGCCGATGACCGGTCAGCTGCAGGTAGGTGTCCGACACCTCGTCGCGGCGCAGGAAATCGGGCATCCCGGGGAGGCCGGCCATCGCGGCGAGATCCTCGAAGAACCTGTGCTGGAAGATCATCCAGCCGAGATCGAGCTCCCGTGGTCCGAGCGCGGCCATCTCCCAGTCGAGCACGGCCGCCGGCTCGAAGTCCCGGTACATCATGTTGCCGATCCGGGAGTCGCCCCAACAGAGCACCGCCGGACCGGCGTCGGCGGGCAGGTTCGCCTCGATCCAGTGGAAGCCCCGCTCGATCAGCGGGGACCGTGGGCCGTCGGCGATCACCCACTCGTAGTAGCGCTGCTGCTCCTCGACGTGCGCGCGCAGCGCTTCCGCGCCGGTCGGTTCGGCGCCGCCGGGGGCCAGATTCGGGCAGGCCCGGTGCGGCTCGGTCATGGCGTGCAGTTCGCCGAGCACCCGGACCGAGGCCTGCTGGAGCCGGGACCGGTCCGCGGCCGAGGCTTCGGACAGCCAGGATCCGAACGTGTAGGGCATGACGTCGGGCGGGACCTCCCCGTCGAGCCGCTCCATCACGAAGAACTCGCCGCCGAGCGCGTCGGGCGAGCTCTCGGACCAGTACACCCGGGGGATCGGCACCGAGGTGTGCGCGGCGACGGCGCGCATGACCTGGAACTGCTGGTCCAGGTCGTAGGACGGGAAGATCGGGGTCGCGCTGGCGCGCGGGGCGATGCGGGCGACCAGGCGGTGCTCGGTCCGGCGTCCGTCCTCGGTCCAGGTCGCGTCGAACAGCACTGTCTCGTTGGACATGCCGTTCGCGGCCGGGACGTCGACCGAGGTCACCTCGGGTTCCGTGCCGGGTTCCAGCACGGTCGCGAGCCAGCGTCCGAGGCTGTTGCGCATCACGGCGGGGTCGGTGCGGGATTCGCCGGGGCGGGCGAGCTCGGCGTAATCGGGATCTACGCCGACAGTGTCAGAAGTCATTCACCACTCCTCGTGGTTCGGGTGGCGCCGATGCGCACGTGGCGTTAGCCGATACACTTTGTATCGACTAAAGTCGTGACAGAATGTAACGGCCATCACACGAGGACGCAAGGGGTTTGCAGAAAATGCCGAAGGAACCCGAGGCCAAGCACCGGCTCGGACCGCAACGAAACCCGGCGATCGACGCGGCGGTGCTGGAGGCCACCAGGCAGCTGCTGGTGGAGAAGGGTTACGCGGGGACCTCGATCGACGCCATCGCCACCCTCGCGGGCGTCGGGCGGCCGGCGATCTACCGGCGCTGGCCGTCGAAGGCCCACATCGTCAACGAGGCGATCTATCCGGTGCTGGACGCGGAGGAGGGCGCCGACCTCACCGAGCTCGGCACCGAGGGCACGATCGCGGACCAGATTCGCGCGCTGGTTCAGGGCGCGGTCGCCCTCTTCGCATCCCCGGCCACCCGGGCCGCGGCCCCCGGACTGATGAGCGAGGTGCGGACAAACGGCGAGTTGCGTGAGGTCCTGGTGGTGCGACAGCTCGCCGGGGTGCGGGTGGAGCTGAAGCGTCGGCTCGAGGCGGCGAGGGAAAGGGGCGAGATCCGCGACGGGGTCGACGCGGACACCCTCCTCGACATCATGGCCGGCGCGGCCATCTTCGCGCTGTCCGTCCGCGACGTCGACGATCCCGGGCCGCTCGCCGAATCGCTGGCCGACATCGTCCTGCGCGGCATCCTTCCCCCCGGGCAGTAGGCGCGTCCGGGCGCACACCGGTTGACAGGGTCGCACCCGTTCTGGCGCCGCAACGAGTGTGCGTCCATGCCAGAAGATGTGCGCGATAGGGGCGGCATCCGGGGCGGTCCGCCGGACGGAACCTCGGATTCTCCCGGCGGGATGGTGAAGAATGAACCTCGCGGGAAAGTGCGCCCTGGTCGCTGGTCCGGCTCGGCGGCGTCGACGTCCCGATCAGCAACGCCTGCGCGGCCACCGGCCTCACCGTATCGCCGTCGAGAAAGCTCGGCGACGAGGAATATCGCAACCTCCAACGGCGGTGCGACACCACGACTCTCGTGATCTTCCGACTCGTGCGAGCGCAGGTACCTTCGTCGAAGGGGGCACGATGAGATTCACCCGATTCGCCCGAGCCGTTCTGCTGGTGCTGGCCATGCTCGCGACCACGATCGTGGCGGGCGTGGTGCCGGCGTCCGCCGCGCCGCGTCCGACGATCGTGCTGGTGCATGGCGCCTTCGCCGACACCACCAGTTGGGATGGCGTCGCTGCCGACCTGCGGGGGCGCGGCTACACCGTCGTCGTGCCCGACAATCCGCTGCGCGGACCCGGCTACGACTCCGCCGCGATCGAGAAGACCCTGGCCGGGATCTCCGGCCCGGTCGTCCTCGTCGGGCATTCGTACGGTGGCGCCGTCATCACCAACGCCCAGAACCCGAACGTGAAGGCCCTGGTCTATATCGCGGCCTTTGCGCCGGCGCAGGGCGAGCCGGTGATGCTGGCCCTCGACCCGATCCGATTCCCCGGCAGCCAGCTGCTCCCGCCTGCGTTGCAGGTGAAGGTCGTCGACGACGCCCAGGCGATCGGTGGGAAGAACCTCGACGGCTACATCGCCGCCGACGCCTTCCATCGAGTCTTCGCGCCCGACGTCAGTGACGCGACGGCCGCAACCATGCTGGCGCACCAGCGCTCGATCGCGCTGTGGGCCAACCTCGAACCGTCCGGCCCGACCTCCTGGTCGGCCATACCGAGCTGGTACCTGGTCTCCGCGGGCGACACGGTCATCCCGCCCGCCTCGCAGCGCTTCATGGCCAACCGGATCGGCGCACACACCAGCGAGGTCCAGGCCTCGCACGTCGCGCTGGTCTCCCAACCACGGGTGGTGGCCGACACGATCGTCGCGGCCGCCGACGCCACCTAGGCGGGCGCGGGCCGTCGAACAGGCGTCCGCCACCCGCTCGACGGCCCATGGCCGCGCCGATCTACCGGTTGCGGTAACGCTCCTTGAGCCAGCGTGACTGCACCTTGACCTGGCGTGTCCGCTCGGCCTGCAGGCGTGCGTCGGTCCGCGCGGCCATCCACTCGTTCTCGCGTTGCAGCTTGCGGTAGCTGTCGAGCCGGCGCTGCGGCAGCTCCTCGCGCTCGACGGCGTCGCGTACCGCGCAACCCGGTTCGGCGTCGTGGTTGCAGTCGCCGAACCGGCACTGCTCGGCGAGGGCGTCGATCTCGCTGAACGCCCGGCCGATTCCGTCGGCCGCGTCCCACAGCCCGACGCCACGAAGCCCCGGGGTGTCGATGAGGGTGCCGCCGCCCGGCAGCGGCACCAGCTCACGGTGCGCGGTGACGTGGCGGCCCTTGTGATCGCCGTGCCGGACCTCGCCTGTCGCGAACAGGTCCTCGCCGAGGAGCGCGTTCGCCAGCGTCGACTTGCCCGCGCCGGACTGCCCGACGAGCGCGACGGTGCCGTCGACCGCCGCGATCAGAACATCGAGGCCGTCCCCGGTCCTGGCGCTGACCGCGAGCACCGTGGCGCCGGGCGCGATCGCCGCGACATCCGCGAGGGCGCGGGAGACATCCAGGGCCGCATCGGCTTTCGTCAACGCGACCACGGGCGTCGCCCCGCTCTCCCAGGCGAGGGCGAGGAAGCGTTCGATGCGGCCGAGGTCGACATCGGTGTCGAGCGCGGCCGCGATGACCACGGTGTCCACGTTGGCGGCGAGCACCTGACTCTCGGAGCGGATCGACGCCGAGGCGCGCACGATCGCGCTGTGTCGGGGCAGGACGTCCTCGACGACCGAGCCGCCGACAGTGACCCAGTCGCCGGTGCAGACCGACTGGGCGCCGGTGCGCGCACGGATTTGCCCGGATGCGGTGACGACGTCGCATTCGCCGCGGTCGACGCGGACGACGCGACCCGGTTCGTCGAGGTCGAGGTCGAGGGTGCTGAAGGCGTGGGAGACCGCCTCGTTCCAGCCGAAGCGGACGAGGTGATGGGGAGTGAACATGGGTGATCCTTCGACGAGGGCGCCGACCGGGTCACGTCACGTGGGGCCTCGGTCAGGCGGGAGGGCAGGGGAGCGAGACGGCGCACGCGGCGCCGAACGGCCAGGCGGCCATGCGGTTCCCCTCCCTGAAGTCGACTGTCGGATCGGACCCACCGATGTTGCAGGAGGAGGAGGTCGTGCCGCAACCGAATTTCCGGCCACTCGAAGCCTCGCCGGCCAACCCTTGCTGCTTTCCTAGGTCTAGGGCACTATGTCCAATGCTGTACACCATGTCTATTAATGGTCTTGGAGTCGTCGGGAGAGGCCTGAGCGACGGAATCAGTGGATGTTCGCCGGCGGAAAGAGAGATTGATCGTGAAGCAGCAGGGTGGGTCCTGGAACAGGCGGGCGTTCCTCGCCCGGACGGGTGGGGTGGCAGCAGCCGCGGCAGCGGCGCTGGTCACGGCCCCGGCGAGCGCGCAAGCGGGCGTGCCCGGCGGTGGTGCGGCCGGTGTGGAGGGGTTCGAGGCGGGCAGTGTCCGGCACATCCTGCCGTCGGCGACCCATGAGCGGTTCGTGGTGAAGGTGTCGTTCCGCGGTCCGCAGCAGGCCGAGCCGGTGTTGTTGGTCGACGACCTCCGTGTCCCCGGGCGGATGACCGACACCATGGGCGAGTGCTTCGAATTCGATGCTCGCGGCTTGTCCGCCGACCACGAGTACACGCTGCGGATCGTGGACTCCGCCGGCGCCGCGGTGACCTCGACGTGGCCCTTGCGGACCTTTCCCGCGCCGGACAGTCGGGCGTCGAGCTTCCGTCTGGCGTGCATCACCTGCGCGGGTGGTCCGGACGAGTTCCTCGGCCCGAACGCGGGTGGGTTCCCGCCGCTCGTCCCGCAGTTCCAGCCTCTTCGGGTCAAGCGTCGCCTGCTTGATCGCATGCGGTCCTTTGCTCCGGACGCCATGCACGCCAACGGTGACCACATCTACTGGGACACCCGCTCCATCCCGAGCAGCATCGCCCAGGGGCGTTCGCCACAGGCCGCGGTGATCGGCGGCGGGTACTTCGACCGCAATCAGCCGGTCAAGGGCACCGCGAACGAGCAGATCCTCAAGCGGGATTTCGGTCCGCAGATCGCCGACCTGTACGGGGTCGAGTGGCGCTCCACCCCCGTCTATTTCGTGCGCGACGACCACGACTACCTCGACAACGACGAGGCGACCGATGCAGCGCGGACCTTCCCGCCCGATCGGTTCGCCTTCGACACCGCCCGCGCGACGCAGGACTTCTACTATCCGGAACTCTTTGCGGGATACGACATGCCGTCCGAATACGCGAACGCCGACGGCCGGTCACCGGACTTCGGAGTGCTGCGCTACGGCGATCTGTTCGAGGGCTGGATCTACAATGCCAAGGGTCTGATGAACAACACTCGCGACCCGGCGCAGCCCGACTACAACAACAATCCGGGCCGCGACGGCCACCCCGAGGCCCGCCTGGTACCGAAGCCGATCGAGCAGTGGCTGATCAAACGCACGCGCAGCACCACGGCGTCCCACATCGCGCACATCCCCAGCTCGCCGATTCTCTGGGGCGCAGGGAAATTCGCCGAGTGGTACCCGGACCTGCTCGGCAAGGACGGCGAACTCTCGGCCGACCTGGACAAGCCGTTCTGGCCCAGCGGCTGGCACGACCAGCACGACCGCCTCGTCGTCGCCACCTCCGAGCGCCGGGACCGAATTCCGTTGTGGGTCAGCGGGGATCTGCACTGCTCGGCGCTGGGCACGATCTCCCGGACCCGTGACCACGATCTGTCCGCAAACCCCGTTGTGAGCCTGTGCGTGGGCACGCCCGGTAGCAGCACCCCGGGCTTTCCCTCGTCGTTCCGGGGAACACCGCCGATACCTTCGACCACCCTCACTGCGCAGGAGATCGTCCAACCGCTCGAGGAGAACGGGTTCACCCTGATCGATTTCACCCCGGAAGCGATCACCATCTCGATGTTCCGCTGGAATCACCGCACCCAGCCAGAGGAGGCGATCGACACTCTCGATCCCTTCCTCGTCCACCGCATCCCGCGGCGATCCCGGTAGAACCCGGGGTGAACCCGGTGGTCAGCAGGGTAGGGACGGCACCGACGCTCTGTACGGTAGTGGGTACTCTGTCCAGCTCCGACCTCAGGCAACCCAGGGAGTATCGCGTGGCAAGCGAAGATCGTCGGGTTCGTAGGAGTCGCGGACTCCTACGGGACGCGCTGGTGTCATTGACCCTGGAACGTGGGTACTCGGCCGTCACGGTCGAGGACATCACCGAGCGAGCAGACCTCGGCAGGGCCACCTTCTACACCCACTTCCCGGACAAGGACGCCCTGCTCGCACAGGTGGTCACCGGCCTGATCGATGATCTGCAGGAGCGCCTTCGCTCGCTGACCCCAGAATCGTCGGTGGGGTTCACCGGAAGGCCGGTACTCGAGATCTTTCGGCACGCAGCCGAGGAACGCGACATCTATCGAATGATCCTGCGGGGCGAGGGGGACGGCCGTGCATTGCGGCGGTTCGTCGACGACTGCAGCGCGGCAGCGGCGGAGATGTTCGGGGCCAGGGCCACGGCACTCGGCGTCACCCCGCGCATGGACCTCACGGTGCTGTCGCGGGCATGGGTAGGGGAAGTGGTCGGCGTGCTGCAGTGGTGGCTCGACCTCGACCCACCACCCCTCACGCCCGAGGAGGTCACCGAGATGCTCCTGAACCTGTCCCTGCGGGGTCGGTACTGGGCGGCCGGGTTCGACGATGGAGACATGGTCGGCTCCGGCTCGGACCCCGACGCCGTCCAGTAGCGGCGGTCGGCTCGCCTATCCGAGGGGTTGGGCACCCCGCTGATCGAGCAGGGCCGTCATCAGCCCGGTCTCCGAGCCCTGTTCCAGAATCATGCTGCGCGCGGTCTGCTTGACCGGGCCTTCGTCGAGCAGATGGTCTGCGGCCTGGGCCATGGCGATCCCGCCGAGGTGGTGGCGTTGCATCAGTTGCAGGAACAGCGTTTCGGCGTCGCGGCCGCGGGCGGTGGCGAGGGCATCGAGCTCGGCGGTGGTGGCCATGCCGGGCATGAGCGCCGCCGGTTGGTCCGCCGGCGGGTCCGCGGGCGGGACTGTGGCGCGATGCGTATGGGCGCCGCCGGTTTCGTGGTCGGCGCCCATCCAGGCCATCGGCGCGGGGTTGGCGGCGGTGACGCCCGCGAGTCGGAGCCAGCCCATCAGAGTGCCGACCTCGATGCGCTGGGCGTCACCGATCTGCTGGGCGAGGCGCGCGACGCCCGGATCGATCCCGGGGTCCAGCCGCTGGACCATCATCAGCGCCTGCTGGTGATGCCCCGCCATATCCTGGATGAAGCCGATCTCGGTGTCGTTCAACACCGTTGTGGAGACCTGTGGTTCGTCGATGACGAGTGGGCGGAGCGCCGCGCCCAGAGCGAGGAAGAGCAGCGCCGCCGCCCCGAGCGCGGCGACCCGAATGCAGGTTGCCTTCGTCATGATCCGAGCGTGGACTTCTGGTTTGCGGGCGGGTCATAGACGTCGTTGTCGAGTTGCAGGGCCATGAATCCGTTGTCGGAGCAGGTGACCCAGAGCTGGGTGCCGCGCCACTGCGGCGGCGAGAAGCACCAGTCGGTGGTCAGGTCGCCGCCCGCGATCATCCCGGTGCGCGAGGTGAGCGCCTCGTCCATGTTGAACTTGCCCTGCTCCTTGGCCTGCATCGCGGCCGAGATGCTGAGCGCCGGGATTCCCAGGACCGACGCCAGCGCGTGCGGAGAGTTCCAGCGTTCGAGGTTGCGGCCCTTCATCGCGGGCGGGTTGTAGTAGGCGATCTCCCGCACGTCGAAGGGGTCACTGACATCGAACACCCGGATTCCCGAGGAGCTCCAGCCGCAGGCGAGGGCGGTCGGGTTGGTCGGCCGGTCCGCCGCGCAGTAGTGCGACTCATAGCCGAATGCCGAACCGCCGGAAGCGGACCCGATGGCCGAGTCCTGGTTCTCCGGGAGGTTGATCTCGAGCTTGATCGTATTGACGATCCGGGGGTTGGCGTCGTCGGAGACGTCGATCAGCTTCACCCCGCCGGAACCGCCCTCGTTTGGGGTGAACAGGTAGGGCGTGCCGTCGTAGGTGACCGGGACGCTGTGCTGCGTCGCCATGCCATCGGTCCAGGTCAGCTGAGCGAGCTGGGGGACCTGGGGATTGGGATCGCGGCGTTGCACCGCGCTGGTGTCGAGAACCGTGATGCCACCGCCGTTGTCCGACAGGTACATCCGGTTGCCGTCGGGGGTCATGCCGAACCCGTGGGCGGACTGGCCGATCAGGCCCTGCCAGATGACGTGTGGGTTGGCCGGGTCGGTGAGGTCGACGGCGCTGACCACACTCGGGGCGATTCCCGAAGACCAGTAGGTGTTGCCGTCGGGGGAGAAGCCGCCTTCGTGGGAGGTGATGGGCAGCGGCATCTGCAGGTTGGTGCCCGGGCCGGGGTTCAGCAGGCGCGGGTGGGCGCAATCGGAGATGTCGTACACCGAGAGCAGGCCGTTGCCGGTGAGCGCGGGGACGCCGGTGCCGACCAGGAGCTTGCGCTTCTCGTTGACCTTCAGGCTCTCCCAGGTGCCCGCGAGCATGGCGGGTTCGGTCAGGTTCGCGGTGGGGACGGGGTGGGCCGGGTCGGACACGTCCAGGACCTGTACGCCGGGAGAGGGGCCGAGCAGGTCGCCGGGGAAGATCGTGCCCAGGTAGGCGCAGTGGTCGTAGGAGGCCGAGACGATGCCTGCCCCACGCCCCGCGAATCCACCGAGTGCGGAGGCGTTGCAGCGGTATCCCTGAGTGCTGCGGCCGTTGTCGCGCTCGGCGGCGGGGACGTCGCCCTGCAGTCCGGTTTCCGGCAGTGAACCCGGGCCGCAGTCCGCGAGCGCTGCCGTGTTGGTGGCGACGGCGTGCTCCTCGAGCACCTTGCCGGGCGCGTCCGACTGGGGTGCGGCGGCGCCGCTGACCATGGGCAGCAACAGTGCCGCGGCAGCGGCGAGAGTGGCAGCTCGGCCGGCACGCACCACATTCCTGGAGTTCACGCTTTGTTTCCCCTCTAACCGGACACCGTTGTCCGGATGGTTCTGTAGTGTGCGTCACACCGGTCGTCGAGTCAAGCTTCGAATCACCGTTCAGTGCACTGCTCGCGGCGGCCGATGTCCGAAATGTTCACCTCCGTAGGGTGGTCGGCGTGAACACATCGCACCGAGTCAATCGAGGCCCCAAGGCCGCGGCGGGAAACCGTGCGGCGCTGGTCGATGCGGCGCGACGGGTGTTCGCCGAGAACGGCGTCGACGCGCCGCTGAGCCTGATCGCGCGCGCCGCCGGGGTCGGCCAGGGCAGCCTCTACCGCCATTTCCCGAACCGGGAGAGCATCATCCTGGCGGTGTTCGAGGACAACATCGCCGAGATCGAGGAACTGGCAGCCCGGCCGGAATCGACGCTCGACGAGGTCCTCGAGTTCATCGTCGAGCAGATCACCGCCTCAACGGCATTCGTCGCGATGCTCATCCCTGCCGGACTGGAGGACCCCCGGCTCGTCGAGGTCAGTGTGCGGTTCACCGACCTGCTGGTCGGGAAGGTCGAGGGTGCTCGCCGGGCCGGCGCCATCGCGCCTGAGGTGGAGGCGGCAGACGTGGTGTTGGCGCTGGCGATGTTCGCGCCCATCCTGCTCCAGAGCGACGAGGACTCCCGCCGTGACACGGCCGACCGGGCGTGGCGGTTGTTGCGGCGCGGGCTGGGGGCCAAACCGATCCGGTAGATCCTCAGCAATCCTGATGATCTTGGGCCGCATGTTCTTTCGGCCGTGCGCGCACGTGGGCCCGCTCGCCCTGCGGCCCGAACAGGTGGAGGATCTCGACCGCCTGATAGCCAGCCGGGCCGAACCAGTGCGGCTCGCTGGTGTCGAACTCGGCGACCTCCCCGGGACGCAACAGCACCTCGCGCTCGCCGAGGATCAGGCGCAGGTCACCCGCGAGGACATACAGCCACTCGTACCCGGCATGGGTGACCAGCTTTGGTGTGCACGGCCCGATCACCTGCTTGAAGACCTGAACCCGGCCCGGGTAGTTGGTCAGCGAGATGACGACGCTGCCGTTGCGGCGTCGCCGCGGTGTGAGGTGGACGCGCGGATCGCCGGTGGCCGGAGCCCCGACGAGCTGGTCGAGCGCCACCCGATGCACCCGGCCAAGGGGAACAAGAAGATCCAGGGTCGGGCGTCGCTTGCCCGACTCGAGCCGTGACAGCGCACTGACGGAGATGCCGGTCGCGGCGGAGAGCGTCTCGAGGGTCATGCCGCGATCGCGGCGGAGCGAGCGCAGTCGCGGTCCGACGTCGGCGAGCATCTGCTCCAGCTCGGTGTCCATGCCGCCCATCTTTGCAGTCCTCGCAAATTTCCTACCGGGTTCGAGGGATCGACTGCGACGATCCCCCCGACGAATGGGGATCGGCGCAGCGGGGGATCCGCGCGGTCCGGACGAACCGACCGGAGGAACTGATCGTGCGACCTCAGCCTGGAATCAGCACCACGAACCTGCCACCGCATCCGCGGCAGGACCCCTCGACGGGACCGGTCGACCCCGGGGGCAGCAGCGGCAGGAGGGGCTGGGTGGTGCTCGCCATCTGTTGCCTGAGCCTGTTCGTGGTCGGGCTGGACACGACGATGGTCAACGTGGCCCTGCCTGCGATCGGACAGGACCTGAACGTCGGCACATCCGGCCTCGAGTGGACGGTCAACGCCTACACACTGGTCCTGGCGAGCCTGCTGATCTCCTCCGGGGCGGTGGCCGATCGGGTAGGGCGACGACGGGTCTTCCAGCTCGGGCTGCTCGTATTCGGCGTCGCGTCCGCCGCGTGTGCCTTGGCGCCGTCCATCGGTCTCCTGATCGGGGCACGGGTCGTGCAGGGCGTCGGCGGGTCGATGCTCAGCCCGGTCGCGTTGGCGATCGTGGTCAATGTGATCACCGATCCCAGGGAGCGGGCCAGGGCGATCGGTGTGTGGGCGGCGGTCTTCGGCGTCAGCATGGCCGCGGGTCCCGTGACCGGTGGCGCGCTGGTCGAGAGCCTCGGCTGGCGATCGGTGTTCTGGATCAACGTGCCGGTGGTCGTGGCCGTCCTGCTGTTGACCGCGTTCTTCGTCCCGGAGTCGAGGGGCCAGCGGCCAAGAAGGCTCGACGTGCCCGGCCAGCTGCTGCTCGTCGTCATGGTCGGTGGCGCGGTGGCGATGCTCATCGAGGGTCCGCGAATCGGATGGGTCTCCCCCGTCGCGCTGATCGGATACGCGGTGGTCGCCGCCGCCACCGCAGGTTTCGTGTGGACCGAGTCCCGGCGGCGCGAACCCCTCATGGATCTCGGACTGTTCCGGCGAAAGCCGTTCACCGCAGCCGTTGTCGGCGCCGTCGTGGTGTTCGTGGCGTTGAACGCGACCTTGCTGCTCGGCACGCTCTACCTGCAGGATGCGCGGGGGATGAGCGCCTTCGCCGCGGGCGCCGTCACTCTGCCGATGGCCCTTGGCGCCACGGCCTGCGCGCCGCTGTCCGGGATCCTCGTCGGACGCGTAGGCGCTCGGCGCCCGCTGCTGATCGCCGGTACCTTCACCACCCTCGGTGGCCTCTGCCTGGTGTCCCTGGACCAAGACACCAGCATCCTGGTGTTGCTGTTGGCCTATCTGCTGCTCGGCATCGGGTTCGGATTCTCGAACGCCCCCACCACCAACACCGCGGTCAACGGCCTGCCCGCCGACCGTTCGGGGGTTGCGGGTGGGCTCACCTCGACTGCACGCCAATTCGGCGCCGCCCTCGGCGTTGCCCTCGCGGGCGGCGTCATCGCCACCGCCGCCCCCGCGGATCTCGCTCATGCCTCCCGGCCCGGCTGGATCCTCGTGGCCTGCTGCGGACTGCTGGTGCTCCTCGTCGCCCGGGTGTCGCCGACGGCAGGGAAGTCGAGCTGACCGACCCTGCGCCGGCCCGAACTCGGATCGCCGCGAAAAAAAGTTCGTGGCGGTGTCGATCCACGTCCTTCCCCGTTCGACCTATGGATGAGAGGGTCCGAGAGGGACCCGGACCACCGAGGGAGACAACGATGAAGTACATGCTGATCATGCGAGCCACCGACGAGGCCTTCGCGGGAATGATGAACACCGACTTCAACGAGATGCTCGAGACCGTCGGCAAGTACAACGACGAGATGATCAGGGCCGGGGTGCTGCTCGCCGCGGAGGGGCTCGACGATGCCGCCGAGGGTGTGGTCGTCGACCACTCCTCGGAGCAGCCCGTGGTCAGCGATGGTCCGTACGGCGAGACCAAGGAGCTGTTCGGCGGCTTCTACCTCCTCAACGTGGCGTCGAAGGAGGAGGCCATCGAGTGGGCGAAGCGGTCGCCGATCACCGGCCCCGGCTTCAAGACCGAGATCCGCAGGGTCCCTACGATCGACGAGTTCCCGCAGGACAACGAGTGGATCAAGAAGGAGCGGGCGTGGCGCGAGGCCACCGGCCAGCTCTGAGCGGATCGGCGGGCGAGGGTGGATCACACCGGGCGTGAGGCCGTCGCCGCCGTCTGGCGGATCGAGTCCGCGCGGATCGTCGGCGCGCTCGCGCGGTACACCGGCGACTTCGCGCTGGCCGAGGATCTCGCCCAGGAGGCGCTGGCCGAGGCGCTCGTGACCTGGCCGCGCGACGGCGAACCCCGCAACCCCGCAGGGTGGCTGCTCACCGTCGGCCGTCGCCGCGCGATCGACGCATTCCGCAGGCGCTCCGCCCTCGACGTCAGGTACGCCGCCCTTGCCAAGGACCTGGGCGAGGGCGGCGCCGTCTCGGGGAGCGCACCGGTCGACCCGGCCAGGGACGCCGAGGACGTGCTGTGGGATCCGGACCAGATCGACGACGACGTGCTCGCGCTGATGTTCATCTCCTGCCACCCCGTGCTGTCGCGGGAGGCGAGGGTGGCGCTCACCCTGCGGGTGGTCGGCGGCCTGACCAGCGACGAGATCGCCAGCGCGTTCCTCGTCCCCACCGCGACCGTTCAGGCCCGGATCACCAGGGCGAAGAAGACCCTCGGGGCGGCTCGGGTGCCGTTCGAGGTGCCGTCGGCGCAGGAGCGCGCCGAGCGGCTCGGCTCGGTGCTCAGCGTGGTCTACCTGATCTTCACCGAGGGGTCCTCGGCCACCTTCGGTGGCGACCTGATCCGTTTCGACCTCGCGAGCGAGGCGCAGCGGCTCGCGCGGGTGTTGGCCAGGCTGGTGCCGAACGAGCCGGAGGCCCAGGGCCTGCTGGCGCTGCTCGAGCTGACCGCGGCACGCTTTCCCGCCCGCACCGGGTCAGACGGCGAGCCGGTGCTGCTCGAAGACCAGGACCGCCGCCGCTGGGACCGCGCCGCGATCCGTCGGGGACGCGCCGCCCTGGCGAGGGCGGAGCGGGTCGGCAGGGGACTGGGCGCCTACGGTCTGCAGGCGGCGATCGCCGAATGTCATTCCGTCGCAGCATCGGTCGACGCGACGGACTGGGAGCGCATCGTGCTCATCTACGAGGCGCTGGGCAGGCTCTCTCCGTCGCCGGTGGTCGAGCTCAACCGCGCGGTGGCTGTCTCGATGGCCCAGGGCCCCGCCGCGGCGCTGCCGATCGTTGACGAGTTGGCAGCGGCCGGGGCGCTGTCGACCTCGCACCTGCTGCCGACCGTTCGAGGCGAGCTGCTCACCAGACTGGGACGCGCCGAGGAGGCACGCACCGAGCTCCAGCTCGCAGTTCGGTTGTGCGGCAATGCGCGCGAGCGGGCGGTGCTCGAACGCAAGCTCGCCGGCCTCGGCTGACGGCTCGGCCTCCACGTGTCCGGGTTGGCCGGATTGTCGTGATTTACTCGTAAGAGCGAGAGCTACAGCCTCCCGGAGCGAGCGCACCCGTCACCGAGTGACCGATCGCGACCCGCGGTGACGACAATTTAGAACCGCACAATGGTTCTGTGAAACCGGCTAGCGGTCTACTGTGAGGTGATGGCCGAAGCGGGACTGGCGGCGGACAAAGTGGACGGCGGGGTGCGCAGCATCGCCCGGGCGGTCGACGTGCTCCGGTTGTTCGACCTCGATCATCCGCGCCGCACGCTGCGCGAGATCGTGGCGCTGACCGGCCTGCCGAAGACCACCGCGGTGCGGGTCTTGGCCACCCTGGACGGACTCGGTCTGATCGTCGATCTAGGCGACTCCAGCTGCAGCCTGGGCGCGGGTTTCCTGCGCTGGGTCGATCTCGCGGGGTCGCTGTGGGAAGTCGGTGCGGACGCGCGGCGCGTCATGACCCGTCTCGTCGACATGTGCGGTGAAACGGTCAACGTGTACATCCGCCGGGACCTCAGCCGGGTCTCGATCGCGCAGGTCGAGGGAACCGCAACCGTGCGCAGCGTGGTGAAGACCGGCGTCCCGTACCCCCTCGAGTCAGGGGCTGCCGCGAAGGTCCTCCTCGGCGGAGCGTCCGAGTCGGTCCTGCGTCACCTCGTCGGGCGCCCGGACCGCGATCTCGACTCGCTTCGCCGCGAAGTGCTCGGCATCAGACAGGCCGGATACGCGGTGACCCACGGCGAGCGTGAACTGGGCGCCTCGGCCGTCGCGGCGCCCATCCTGTCTGCCGACGGACGCGTGCTGGCGGCGCTGTCCATCGGTGGTCCCACCTCCCGATTCACCGCCGATCGGGTGGGGCGCTATGTCGACGCGGTCACCGAGTCCGCGGCGGAGATCAGCAGCATCGGTCTGGGAAGTGTGGAGGCGTTCCTGTGAACGAAGAGCACGAACACGACATCGACGGCGGGGGCTCGGACGCGAGCGTCGGACTGCTCGCGGGCATCCGCGTCCTGGACATGACGAACGTCCTCGCAGGCCCGTTCGCCGGTTATCAACTCGCGCTCATGGGCGCCGACGTCATCAAGATCGAGACACCAGGGACCGGTGATCTCGCCCGCCAGCTCGGCGACAGCGCCGAGCTGAGCAGCGAGCGTCTCGGGACCTCCTTCCTGGCGCAGAACTCCGGAAAGCGTTCTGTCACGGTCAACCTCAAGACCGCAGGCGGCAAGGAGGTGTTCGAGAGGCTGGTGACGCGAGCGGACGTCCTGATCGAGAACTTCCGACCCGGTGTGCTCGAACGACTCGGATTCGGTTGGGGCCGGTTACGTTCCATCAATCCCCGTCTTGTGTACTGCGCCGTCTCCGGATTCGGCGCCGACGGACCCATGCGGACCAGGCCCGCCTACGACCAGGTCGTCCAGGGGCTGTCCGGGATCATGTCGGTCACCGGCACTCGCGACACCGCGCCACTGCGGGTCGGGTACCCGGTGTGCGACAGCTTCGGTGGGCTCGCCGCGGCCTTCGCCGTGTCCTCGGCGCTGGTGCGTCAACAGCGCACCGGGCAGGGCGCCTACCTCGACACCTCGATGCTCGACGCCGCCCTCACCTCGATGGGATGGGTGGTCTCCGATCACCTCATCGCCGGCCGCGAACCGACTCCGATGGGGAACGAGAACATCACCTCGGCGCCGTCCGGCACCTTCCGCACCGCCGACGGAGCCCTCAACATCGCCGCGAACAAGCAGGAACAGTTCGAGATCCTGTGCCGAATCCTCGACCGTCTCGAGCTTGTCGACGATCCGCGCTTCGCCACCCGCGAGGACCGCAAGCTCAACAGGGACGTGCTGCGCGAGGAGCTCGAGACATCGCTCAAGGCCAAGTCGGCCGCGGAATGGGACGAGATCTTCCTGGGCGCCGGAGTCCCCGCTGCCCCGGTGGTGTCGGTACCCCAGGCCCTGTGTTCGGAGCAGGTCGCCCGTCGCGGCCTGGTTGCGACCGTCGAGTCGCCTGCTGCCTGCGGCGGCACCCTGCAGGTCCTCGGGCTTCCCACACATGTCGACGGACATCCGGTGTCACCCTCCTCTCCGGCGCCGAGGCTGGGCGAGCACACCGACGAGATCCTTGCCGAGATCGGCTACGGTCGGTCCGAGATCGTCCGTCTCCGTGAGGATCACGCGATATGAGCGCCGGGCGCGATGACGCGCTGTCCCGCACCGGCACCCGTGATGTCGTCGACTGGTGGTCCACCGCGATCAGCGACATCGAGCCGGGCGTCATCCGTCTGCGTGGGTACCCCATCGAGCAGCTCATCGACGGGATCGGATTCGTCGAGATGATCTGGCTCATGGTGCGCGGCGACCTACCGACGCGTGCGCAGGCGTCGCTGCTGGGGAAGGCGCTGGTGTCCGCGGTCGACCATGGTCCGCAGGCGCCATCGATCGCTGCGGCCCGCATGGCCGCGACCTGCGGGGTCGGCCTGCACGGCGCCATCTCGACGGGAGTGGGCCTGCTCGGCGACGACCACGGCGGCGCCGGGCAGCAATGCGTGGAGGTACTCGACGGGATCCGCCGAGCCGCCCTCGACGGTGCGGGCCTGGGGCAGGCCGTGCGGCGTTCCCTCGACGAGTTCGCGTCCGACCGCCGCTACGTGCCCGGTTTCGGGCACCGCTTCCACCCACGAGACCCCAGGCGTGACCCCCTGCTCGCCGCGGTGCGGCGTCATGTCGAGCTCGGCACGGTCTCCGGGGAGCATCTCGTCGTCGCCGAGGAGATCGAACGGCAACTCGCGCAACGTCATGACCGCCCGGTGCCGATGAACATCGACGGCGCCACCGCGGTCATCTACGCGGAGCTCGGGTTCGCGCCGGAGCTGGCCCGCGGCCTGTTCATCCTGTCCCGATCGGTCGGGATCCTCGCGCACTCCTGGGAAGAGCGCGAGGGCGGTCGCCGCATCAAGGGGCCGCTGCCGCCGCCGCTGCTCGCCGCCTATGTCGGGCCTGGTGAACGGGCGGTGCCCCTCGGCGAGAATGCCGAGCACCCCGCTGGCTAGCCTGGGTGGGTGGCCGGAAACTCAAGCTTTCGAATCACTCGCCTGAGAACGTTGATCGAGCATCCACGAACCGGCGCCGGCGAACGAGCCGCGGCGCAGCGGATGCTCGACCGGATCCTGACGAAGTCCGTCAAGGACGGCGCCGGCGACCGCACGCACGGTGCGCGGCACGATCGAGTCGGCCGGCATGCGGGTCTCTCGCACATCGCGGACGCGATCCGCGACGACATCGCCTTTGCGCGAGTGGTCTTCGCGACAGCTACTGCGCCGGGGCAGCTGGCCGTGCACGATCCGATCCGCGATGCCCCTCCCGGGATCTCCTACCTCGTCGAGACGCCGCACGATGCCGGCGTCGTCATCACGATCGACGACGTCCCGCGGGAGTGGGGGTGGGTGTCCGAGGACGGCATCGAGACCGTCAGCCCGGCGTTGCGGGCGCTCGCCGACGAGTTGGCCGAGATCATGAAGGGCTACAACCGCGGTGGTGCGGACGCCGAGCAGCGGTTCTTCGGAAGTGTTCGCGTCGACGGCGAGACGCTGGTGTGGGGGTCACCGGGCTGCTGACGTTGCCACGGCGTGGGGGGACCGACTGATTCCGACGGCGCGCCTAGGCGGGTGTCTGGCCGGAGCCCCAGCCCTGTCGGTGTAGCCGCTCGACACCGTCGAGCAGGAGGTCGATGGTGAACTCGAACTCGAACTGGTCGTCGCAGCCCGTGCCCACCACCGAATGCTCGTCGTGCGGGTGGCTGGCGGCGACCGCCGCGATATGGGGGTAGGCCTCGGCCAGCTGCGCGGCGGCGGCCGCGGGGACTTCTTGATCGGCGGGTTCGTCGAAGAGCTCCTGGGTGAACCCGAAGATGCGGCTCCCCAGTGCGTGCATCACGTGATGGGTGAGGTCGACGGACAGGCCGCCGGCGGTGAAGGTCGCGATGGTGGAGTCCATGTAGGCCAGCACCGCCGGGGTCGGGGCGGTCCTCGATTCCATGACGCGTCGCGCCCACGGGTGCCGGAGCAGCATCGCGCGCGCGGACAGGATGCGGGATCGGATCGCGTTCCGCCACGGCAGGTTTGGGTCCGGGACATCGATCTCGGTCACGACGGTGTCCACCATCGCGTCGAGGAGCTCGTCCTTGTTGGACACGTGCTTGTAGAGCGCCATCGGGACCACTCCCAGCTCCTGCGAGAGCCGGCGCATGTTCACCGCCTCGATCCCGTCCGAGTCGGCCAGGGCAATGGCGGTGGCCAGCACGCGATCTCGGTTCAGGGGCGTGCGGCGGGTCTCCGCCTTGCTGCGGGCCATCGGCTCCGTCCTCTCCTGCGTGCCACCCGCCATCGGTTGACAGGTGTACTTCGTACACCTTAGCGTTCTGGCCGATGGTGTACTACGTACACCTCTGGACTCAAGGGAGTGGCGCAATGACCTCAGCAAGAAGGACCGCAATGGCCGCCGGTGTGTTGTTCCTGGTCACCGAGGTCTCGGCGATCGCGGGGCTAGCCCTCTATCAGCCGGCGCTCTCGGATCCCGGCTATGTCGGCGGCGCCGGTGCCGACGGCCGGGTGCTGCTGGGCGCCCTCTGTGAACTCATCCTGATCGCAGCCATCATCGGCACGGCCGTCACGCTGTATCCGGTCATCCGCAGGCAGGGCGAGGGAATGGCCCTCGGTCACGTCGCCGGCCGGATCCTCGAGGCCGCGATCATCACAATCGGCATCGTCAGTGTGCTGGCGCTGGTGACCCTGCGGCGGGACGGCGCGGCCGCGGGCGCGGGCGAGGGCGCGCTCGTCGCGGTTGGGCAGGCGCTGGTCGCAATCCATGACTGGACGTTCCTGCTCGGCCCGAGCGTGGTGCTGGGCATGAACACCCTGTTGCTGGCCTACCTGGTGTACCGGTCCGAGCTCGCGCCCCGGCCCATCGCCGTGCTCGGGCTCGTCGGTGGCCCGCTCGTCACCGCCTCCGCGATTGCCGGTCTGTTCGGGCTCTATGGCCCTGCCGCCCATGCGATCTCCGCGCTGCCGGTGTTCGCGTGGGAGGTCAGCTTTGCCGTCTATCTGATCACCAAGGGCTTCAAGTCTGTTCCCGTCCGCGACCGCGCCGTTGGCTCGGGCGGCATACGCCTCGAGCCGTTGGCAGTGTGAGTTCCGTGCCGTTGGCGATGGACCGATGGTCCGGCGGCCGGCTGCAAATAGTTAACTATTGGCATTGCCAATCATTGGCTGGCATGTGTACCGTCGCTTTCGGCATACCAAACGTCGGGCATGAGGCGACTGCTCAGTTGGGCAGGTAGGACTGACGCGGTCGCGGCCCTCGAGTGAAGGAGTCGGGCGCATGATTCAAGAGCTGTCCTACATCGGCATCGGTTCGCCCCGGTCCGAGGAATGGCGGACCTACGGGACGGAGCTCCTCGGAGGGATGCTTGCTCCGGACGGGGCAGACGGCGCCGTTCGTCTCGCAGTTGACGACATCAACTACCGGATTGCGATCCACCCTGGCGAGGAGGATGAGTTCCGTTACGCAGGATGGGGAATGGCGAATGAAACCGACCTACATGCATTCGTGGACCATCTCGAATCACGCGGGGTTCTGGTTCACGCGGGTGATTCGGAACTCCTCGCAGAGCGAGAGGTTGCCGAGCTGGCATGGTTCGAAGACCCCTGGGGGATTCGGCATGAGCTGACGTGGGGAAAGGTGGCAACGCCCCTGTCGTTCTCGACTGGCCGGACGATGCGCGGGGGATTCGTCACGGGCGATCAGGGGCTCGGGCATGTTGTGTTTCAGGTTCCGGACATCGAGAAGGCCAATGAGTTTTATGTCGATGTTCTCGGTTTCCGGCTTTCGGATCGGATCACGACCAAGTATTTCAGCGTGCGCTTCTATCACATCAACGGTCGCCATCACTCGCTCGCGTTGTCGGAGTTCCCTGGTCACGTTGGGTTCAATCATCTGATGCTCGAAGTCGAGCATATGGATGACCTTGGCCGTCTGATCGACCTACTCGACACTTACGACACCGACGTGATGCAGTCCCTTGGCAGGCACACCAACGACCTCATGACCTCTGTCTACATCGGGAGCCCATCGGGATTGCAGATCGAGTATGGATTTGGGGGGTTGACGGTCGACGACTTGAGTTGGGTTGCTCGGACTTACGGCAGGCCCAGCTATTGGGGGCACAAGCTCTCTGATGTCGCGAAGTCTCGCCTGCCGGGAATCGTCAAGCCCATCCCTGCTGGTGTCTAGCGGCAATGACGTTCGGCATGCCCGATGTCCACGCCGAGCGTCCAACGTCGCCAAACTCTGCGGTGCACGGAGCTATCGTGCGGCGCTGACCTCGGCGGCCGCGTCATAGATTCGAGCGGAGAGCTTGTCGAGGAACGTTCGATCCCGGGCGGTCAGGGAAGCGAATATGGTTGCTTCCACCTCGTCCAGTGCGTTGTCCGCCTCAATCAGCTTGGTGCGGCCGGCTTTGGTGATTGTCACGATCTGGCGGCGCCGGTCAGCGGGATCGCGCTCCCGAACGATGAACTGGCTCTGTTGCAGGCCGTCGAGATAGGACACGATGTCGCCCGGGTCGATTACGACGCGAAGTGCGAGTTCCTTTTGGTGTGAAGGGCCGAGTTCGTGCAGCGTGCTGAGGATAGCGTGCTGGTTCGGCAGCAACCCAGTGCCTGCCAATGTGTCGGCATAGCATTGGCGAACCCGTAAAGCCGCTCTAACCAGCACGTACCCTGGCCGACTCGAAAGCTGGGGTGTGCTGGAGTGGTCAGACGAACTCATGCAGGCATTATAGGGATGTCAAGTATTGGCGTAGCCAATAATTGGTTGACCTGTTGATGGGCGGGTTGGCATGGGGGCGGTAGGCGATGGAGCGTGCGTCGGCCGCCGGCCGTCGAGTGTTGCAGGCCAGGTTCCGGCAGTCGATGAGCCAACCTGAAGCACCCCATGCGGTTACGCGGGAACGAGCTGATATTCCGTTGCTTCCCGTGACGGTGCACTACTCGGTGGATGTGGTGTCACGGGCGCCTGTGTAGATGGAGAGCCGTAGCCCGTCGTCGGGTAGGTGCAGCGTCTCGAAGTCGAAGGTGACTGATCCGAGATCTGGATGGTCGAATGACTTGGTTGTGTGCCGTCGTGGGCCGACGGCATGGTCCCTCCAGAGCCGATGGAATGTCGGGTCGGCTGACTCGAGATCTGTCACCAGTTCTCGCAAGTGGGGGTCGGACGGGCAGTGAGCGTTCATGGTCCGTAATTGCGCGACGCTGGAGCGTGCGGTGGATTCCCAATCGCGGAACAGCGTGCGGGCTGCCGGGTGAGTGAAAATGTAGCGGACGGTGTTGCGTCGGTTCGGTTGCCACAGGCCGATTCCGTGGAACAGAGACAGGCCTTCGGGGTTCGCGGCGATCATGTCGCTGACCCGGTTGAGGACGTATGCCGGCGAAGGCCGCAACGCTGTCAGGATCGCATCGATGGCGGGACGCACTGAGGGGGCGGGCGCCGGGGGTGTGGTTGCTCGTGGTTCGGCGGCGTGCGCTGCCAAGCGGTGCAGGTGGCATTTGTCGTCGGTGCTCAGCCGTAGTGCCCGGGCGAGACTCTCCAGCACGGCGTGCCCGGGTCGACGTTCCCGGCCCTGCTCGAGGCGCGTGTAGTAATCGAAACTGACGCCCGCGATCGTTGCCAACTCCTCGCGCCGCAGCCCAGGGGTGCGGCGCAGGCCTGGCCCCACAGACAGTCCGACGTCGGCCGGCAGAAGGAGTGATCGCCGCGATCGGAGGAAGGCGCCGAGAGGCCCAGATGTGCTCACGCACCGAATTCTGCCAAGTCCAGCGACAGATGAAGGTCGCTGTCCCTGGCCGTGTCACTGCTAGGAAGGCCACGGTCTTCAACATCATCGCGTGAGGTTCAAGACTCGGGTGCGTAGGAACGCCATCGATGAACTTGGAGGTTTTGTTGACGACCACGAATAGCGCACCGCGCCGATGGAAGGTGTGGCTGCTGACGGTGTGTGGCATCTACCCGATTCTGGCCGTGCTCGGGGCTGTCCTGACGCCCCTCATGGATGGTGCGCCGATGCCGGTGCGGTTGGCCGTGAGCGTGTCGTTTGCGGTCGCTTCCATGGTGTGGGTCATCAACCCGTTCACCGCCCGATATCTGAGTGGGTGGCTGTGCCGTTGACGCCACGCGGTGCCTTGAACCGGTATCCGGAGATGGCGGAATGCGAGCGCAGGGCTGCCCGCCGCACGCTGTCTCTGTTCTCATGCGTGATTGATCGGTCTATGATTCAGTAATGTGAATCATTTACTGCTGCGATCGGAGTTGCGATGGACCTGTTGATGGCCGGGGTGACCGGCGGCACGGGGAAGCTGGCGTTGGACCGGGCGCTGGACGCCGGGCATCAAGTGGTGGCGGTCGCCCGTAGGCCGGAGGCGGTGGCGGCCCGGCCGGGGCTGCGGGTGATCGGGGGCGACGTGCTGCAGGGCGGGCGGTGGCAATCGGAGGTCGGCGACTGCCGGGCCGTCCTGTCCTGCCTGGGCAGCACGGATCGCAAGCATCCGACCACCGTCTACTCGCAGGGAACCGCGAACCTGTTGGCGGCGCTGGACGGCGGGCCGGAGCGGCGGCTCGTCTGTCTGTCCTCGGCGGGCCTGGAGATCGCACCCGACACCCCGTGGGCCCAGCGCATGGTGACCCGGCTGGTGATCCAGCCGCGGTTCCGGCACGGCTACGCCGACATGGCCCGGATGGAGGAGTTCGTCTCGGCGCAGGACGTGCGGTGGACCATCGTCCGGCCGCCGATGCTGACCGACGCAGCCTCGACGGGTGAGGCCCGCGCGGCGGTGAATCGGCACCTGGACAAGCCGCGGTCGATCAGCCGCGCCGCCCTGGCCGACTATGCGGTGCGGATCCTGGAAGACCCCACGACCTGGAAGGGCACGGTCGAGGTCTCGGCCTGACCGAAACGTCGGCCCTGCGCCGCGCGACGCTTTCCGTTGCGCGGCGCAGGCGGGTGGGGCCGGCGCGGGCCGCTCAGGACTGGGCGCGATAGCCGGGGTGCACGTCCGGCTCGATGCCGTGACTGGTGGCCACCTTCGCCAGCAACTCGCCGAGGGTGCGTCGCTCCTCGGCCGACAGCGCCGCGACCAGGTCAGCCTCGTGTGCCTCGCCGATCTCGCGCATCTGCGCCATCACCGCGCGGCCGCCCACCGACAGGTGCAGTTCGTAGTTGCGACGATCCCGGGCGCTGCGTTGACGCTCCACCAGCCCCTTGGCCTGCAGTCCGTCCACCAGCGCCACCACCCGACTCGGCACCACGCCGAGCTTGGTCGCCAGCGCCTGTTGGCTCATTCCCGGATCGGTCGCGATCAGCCGCAGCAGGCCGACGTCGCTGGGCTGCAACTCCAGTGCGGACAGTCGCTCCGCGAATCGGGCGGTGGCGTACATGCCGAGCTGGGACAACAGGAAGCTCACCCGCTGCGCGGGCGGTCGGAACGGCTGCGCCGCGGGGTCGGTGGCCATGCCCGCACCATACCATTGACACTCAATCATTCTGTGCTATGAATGATTGCATGACTGGAATTAATGAGCTCAACCAAGCCGACCTCACCGGTCGGGTGGCGTTGGTGACCGGCGCGTCCGGATCGATCGGGGCCGCGGTCGGTCGCGCCCTCGCCGACCGCGGCGCGGCGGTGGCCCTGCACGGTCGTACCGAAGATCGGCTGACCGCACTGGTCCAGCAGATCCGCGGGTCCGGCGGCACGGCCACCGCTCACCTCGGCGACGTGCGCGACCCCGACCACCTGGCGGAGCTGACCGAACGGGTGTCCGCGGACCTCGGGCCGATCGACATCGCGGTCCCGCTGGCGGGCGGCGCGGGCGCGCCGGAACCGTCGGCGGAGATGGGCGCGCAGCGCTGGCGGGAGATCGTCGATCTCGACCTGACCTCGACGTTCCTCACCCTGCGGGCCGTGCTGCCAGGGATGGTCGAGCGCGGCGACGGGCGGATCGTCACGGTCGCCTCCAGCGCCGGACGCCGGGCCTCGCAGGCCAACGCCGCCTACGCCGCGGCCAAGGCGGGCGTGGTCATGCTGACCGAGCACCTGGCAAAGGAGCACGCAGGCAACGGCATTCGGGTCAACTGCGTGGCGCCGTCCATCGTGGAGACCGCCACGCTGCGGCACCGAATGCCCGCCGCCCAGCTGGCCGCCGTGGCCGGACACGTGCCGCTGCGCCGCATCGGTCAACCCGCCGACATCGCCGAGACCGTCGCGTTTCTCGTCTCGGACGCGGCGGGCTGGATCACCGGGAACACCATCGACATCACCGGAGGGATGACGCTGTGAACGAGAACGCGAGTGATACGAGGAGCGCCGTCGGCCCGCGACCGAGCGGACCGTCGGGCGGCGTGCAAACGCTCGACCGGGCGCCGGGACCGGTGGCCGGGAGGCGGCCGCAGGACGGACCGCCGCTACCACCGGTGGCGATCGCCGCCGTCGCCCTGTTCATGGCCTCGCTGGTGCTACCGATCGTCCTGGGCGGCGGGGCCGTCTACCCGTCGCCGTTCGCCCCGGCGGAGGAGATCGTCGCCTACTTCCGGGACCACTCGGACCAGGTGCTGGTCGCCAGCCTGCTGCAGTTCGCCGCCTCGCTGCCGCTGGCCGTCTTCGCCGCGGTCGTGTCGGTTCGGCTGGGCCGGCTCGGCGTGCAGGCACCCGGTCCCCGGATCGGTTTCGGGGGTGGCGTCCTGGCCGCGGCTGCGCTGGCGATGTCGGCCGGCTTCAGCTGGGCATTGACCCGGCCTGAGATCCTGGCGCACGACGAACTGATCCGGCTGCTGCACGATCTTGCCTTCGTCACCGGCGGGGCCGGGTTCGTGGTGCCGCTTGGCCTGCTCGTGGCCGGCATCGCCGTGCCCGGGCTGCTGGCCCGGTTGCTGCCCCGGTGGCACGCCTGGGCGGGCCTGGTGATCGCGGCGGTGGCGATGGTCGCGACGCTGTCCGTGGCGTTGCCGGGCCTGTCGATCCTGCTGCCGATAGCCCGGTTCCCGGCCTTCGCCTGGATCGTGTCGGCGGCCTTCCTGCTACCGCGCCGGCGGGCCCGGCGCGGCGAAACCACTGCGAATCAAGGGAGTTCACGATGAGCAATCCGATGTTGCCCAAGCTGGTGCGATTTCAGCGGCCGGACCGGGCGCTGCCATGGGCGCGGCCGGACCGGGCCACCGAGGCTGCGGTGTTCGGCACCGACCTCGCGGGATACGAGGCCGCACTGGCCGACCTGGATCGGCAGCGGGACGAGGCCGCGGACCGGCTGGCCGCGGACGCGGGGGTGGCGGATCGGTTGCGCCGCCTGCCGTTCACCGCGGGGGAGCGCATCGTGGCGATCGGCGAGAGCACCACCGCCGACCGGTTGTCCTGGTTCGAGGTGCTGCGCACGCTGATCGACCGGCACCGGCCGGACCTCGGATTGGAGCTGATCAACCTCGCGGTGTCGGGGGCGTCCACCACGGTGACGCTGGCCGGACTGGCCGGGATCCGCAGGCAGCCGGCCGATCGGGTGTTCATCCTGTTGGGCGGCAACGACATCCAGCGGTGTGGTGTCGACGGGCCGCGGCTGGTCAGCGAGGCTGAGACCGAGCGGAACCTGCGGCTGCTCCGTGAGCGAGCGTCCGGCGATGCGGCGCACTGGATCTGGCTGACCCCGCCGCCGGTGGACGAGGCGGCCGTCGCCGCGTTCCCCTTCTTCGGCGGCGCCGGACTGCACTGGTCCAACGACGACGTCCGACGCACCGCCGGTGCGGTTCGCCGGATCGCGGGGGACCGGGATCTGGTGATCGACACGAGCCCGGCCGTCACGGGACCCGAATCGTTGCTCGAGGACGGGGTCCATCCGCAGGCCGCGGCCCAGGCGGCCGTGGCCGGCCTGGTCTTGGATGCATTGACCCGGTGACGAGGTAGCGGATGGGCCAGGATGGTCCGCATGCGTGAGATCACCCTCGACCTCGACGAGGTCCGGCTGCGGGCCCTGACCTGGGGGCCCGCAACCGGCCGGCTGGTGGTGCTGCTGCACGGCTTCCCGGATACCGCGCACACCTGGCGGCACCTGGGACCCGCACTGGCCGACGAGGGTTGGCGGGTGGTCGCGCCGTTCACCCGCGGCTACGCCCCCTCGGCGGTGCCGGAGGACGGCAGCGGCCACATCGCGGCCCTGATGGACGACGCCGTCGCCATCCACGCCCGGCTCGGCGGCGGGTCCGACGCTGCGCTGATCGGACACGACTGGGGTGCGGTCACCGCCAATGCGCTGGCCGCCCACGCCGACAACCCCTTTGTCGCCGTGGCGGCGCTGTCGGTCCCGCCGTTCGCGGCACTGCGGACGCCTGCCGCGCTGCGGGTGCTCCCACGGCAGCTGCGCAACAGCTGGTACATCCTGTTCAACCAGCTCCCGCTCCTGCCGGAACGCGTCGCGGAACCGTTGGTCCGTCGGTTGTGGGCCGACTGGTCACCCGGGTACGACGCGAGCGAGGACCTGCCGGCGGTGCTGGCGGCGATCCCCGAGAGGGCACACCGCCGGGCCGTCTTCGCCTACTACCGGAACGCGGCCCGGCCGTTTCCGCGCTTGCCCGCGCGCTACCGGCGGTGGGCCGGGGCCGAGATGCGGCTGCCGGTGATCCCGATGCTGTATCTCCACGGCGAAGACGACGGCTGCCTCGATCCGCGGCTCGCCGCCCTGGTGGGGCCGAACCTCCCGCCGGGTAGCGAGGCCCACCTGATCGCGGGCGCGGGCCACTTCCTCCAGCTCGAGCAGCCGGCGGCGGTCAATGCCCGGATCCTGGAGTTCCTCGCCCGGCGGTGAGTCCCGTCAGCTCGAGACCGCGCGCAGCCCGCCGGGGCGGCGGCCCACCAGGGAATCGAGGGCGGAGGCGGTGGCGGTGTCGGCGGGGAGATGGACGATCAGGCGCAGGGCGTCGTCCGCGGGCAGATCGAGGGTCTCGTAGGCGAGTCGGAGCTCGCCGAGATCGGGATGGCGCAGCCGGGTGATGCCGGTGGCGGTGGGCAGATTGGGCACGGTCGCGACCCGGTCGGTGAATGCTGCGCCCGCGACGACGGCCAGTTCGTCGGCGAGGGCCGCGATGTGCGGGTCGGCGCGGAAGGGTCCCTGTTTGAGGGAGGCGACCAGGTCGTCGGCCACGTGGTCCCAGTCGGGATAGACGGCGCGGGCGTGGGGGTCGGTGAAGACGAACAGGGCAAGGTTGGAACGGGTCTCGTCGGCGAGCAGCCCCGTCCGTGCCATCAGCCGCCGGTAGCCCTCGGTGCAAGCGAGGATCTCGGACAGCCGGTTGACGACCACCGCGGGCGCCGGTTCCAGATGGTCCAGGAGCGCACGCACGCTCGGGCGGATCTCGCGTAGTGGATGGGTGCCGCCCATGCAGCTGAACCCGCCGTCGGCCGTCTTGGTCAAGCGGTACAGGTGGACGCGTTCACTCGGCGTCAGGTGCATCACGTCGGCGAGGGCGGAGAGCACCTGGGGTGAGGGGTGGCGGTCGCGGCCCTGCTCGAGCCGGGTGACGTACTCGACGCTCACCCCGGCCAAGGTGGCGAGTTCGGCGCGGCGCAGGCCCGGGGTGCGGCGGCGCGGACCGGTGGGCAGGCCGACCGCGGCGGGAGTCACCGCGTTGCGGCGGGTGCGCAGGAACAGCCCCAACTCGTTGTCGCTCACCCCTTGAACGGTACAAGCGTTCGAGGCGCGGAGGGTGTCCCTGCCACTACCACCCTTCCCGCGGCCTTCCTGCCGGCCGGGCCGGACACCAGGGTGGGATGTGCGGCGGCCGAGCGGTCGTCGCACATCCCGAGAGGAGAACAGCGTGTCCGACAACCTCAAGCTCGCGGTGATCATCGGCAGCGTCCGGGAGGGACGCTTCGGCCCGGTGGTGGCGTCCTGGTTCGTCGACCAGGCCCGCCTGCACGGCGAGTTCGACGTGGACGTCATCGACCTGGCCGAGGCACACCTGCCGCTGCAGCTGCCCGCGGTCCCGCCCGCCATGGACCCGCACCCGGTCCGCCCCGACGGCATGGCCGAGCTGACCGAGCGGCTGGACGCGGCCGACGCGTTCGTCATCGTCACCCCGGACTACAACCGATCGTTCCCGGCCTCGCTGAAGGCGGCCATCGACTGGCACTTCACCCAGTGGAGCGGCAAGACAGTCGGTTTCGTCGGCTACAGCGGCGCCAGCGGCGGTCTGCTCGCCATCGAGGGATTGCGTCAGGTGTTCAACGAGCTCGACGCGCACACGCTGCGCGAGTACGTCTCCTTCCCCCGCTACTACCTGCTCTTCGACGAGGACGGCGCCCCGCGTGAACCGGACGAGCCCGCTGCCGCCGCCAGGGGCATGCTCGACCGGCTGCAGTGGTGGGCGCGCGCCCTCGCCGCCGCCCGAGCGGTCCCGGCGCTCGCGTGATCTACCGGGCGAAGTCGATCTGCCTGCGGCCGTTGGACAGCGCGGTGACGACGCAGGTGCCGAGCGGTCCGGTGCGGTCGTAGAGGGTGGCGGTGCCGATCGAGACGCCCGCGGAGGTGACCGTGTTCTCGGCGCGGAGGCCGAGTTCGTACCCGACCGGGAGTCTCGACAGGGTGAGGGTCATGTCGGTGTTGATATAGCCGGCGCCGTGGGATCCCCAGTGGCAGACGTGGTTCGTGGTGTCACCGAGCACCGCGGCACGCTGGAACGGTGAGATCGGTTCGCCGTCGACGAGTGGGGGAAGGCTGTGCCATGAGGTCTTGCGGTCGGCGTTCTGGTTCGCCGCGAAGTCGTGCGTCCACTCCCGGTCGCCGCTCTTGAACAGCGGCGGCGCCCCGTCCGGGGACACGCACCCCTCCGACGGCACCGGCAGGTCCGTCTCCGGGCTCCACATGCGGCCCGCGGGCTCAGGACCGGTGGTCAGGAACACCGCCGAGGCACGTGTCCGCACCTCTCCGTCCTGCACGATGGAGGCGTCGGCGACGGTGATCCGTGTGCCCTGACGGACCACCTCGCTGCGCAGCTCGATCGGGGCGTTGAGGACCGGCCTGAACAGGTCAACGGTCATCCGGGCGGGGACGAACCCAGCGGGACAGTGCGTTTCGAGACTCCGGGCGAGCAGGCCGCACACCGCGTGTCCACCCACCTGGGTCGGCGTCCAGTGACTCACCGCGAACTCTTCCGCCACGAACAGATCTCCACGTCTGGTGAAGAAACCGACCATCGCTGCCAAACCCCCCTGTTGGATACGCCCTGCGTATATGTATGCCGTCTAACTGCCTGCGGGCGAACGTGTCTGGGCGCTGATGGCCGTTCCCAGCCAGCGGCGCAGGTAGCCCCGCAGCTCGTCCTCGCTGCGCGGCGGGTCGCTGGGCGAGATGAAGAACGACTGCATCGTCCGCAGGGCGTACTCGACGAGCTCGCGGAGCGAGTCCTCGTCGTAGCCGTGGCCCTCCCAGTCGACATCGAATCGCCGGATCATCGTCATGCCGAAGGCGCGCGCCTCGTCCGACGTGAGCCCATAGGCGCCGATGTTCGAATGGGAACCCGAGAGCATGATGCCCAGATGGGGGATGCGATGCACCTCGTCCAGCGTGTAGATCACGCCCTCGGTCATCGCCTCCGCGGGGTCATTGAGACCGTGCACATGCTCTGTCAGCCGATCGAGGAATCCGTCGACGGATGCGATGGCCGCGGCCCGCATGAGGGCCTCGGCGCTGGGGTAGTAGCGGTACACCGTCTGGCGGATCACGCCGAGCGACTCCGCGACATCCGCGATGCTGATCGCCGACCCGGTGCGCGAGATCACCTCGACCGCGGCGTCGACGATGCGGCGCGCGGCCTCGTCATCGTCGACCGGCGGCCGGCCACCCCATCCACGTCTGCGCGCCACCGAGCGGACGGTACCAGCACCGCATCCGGCCGCGGCACGAACAGCGGTGGATTCACCGAAAGTGATCATACATAGTCTCAGCTATTTGTATGATCGCTGCGAATGTGACCCCACCTGCCCTGACAGGGGTTCGCCGGCGCCAACGGAAACGAGGAATCGCGCATGACAGATCTGAAACCCCGGAAGATGGACTTCGGGTTCGAGGACGAGGACGTCCCATTCCTGTGGAACCCGGACAACCCGGCGTGGTCGAGCATGTCCAACGCGGTCTCGTTCCTGGCCATCGGCTTCGAGAAGATGATCGTCAAGCTGATCCTGCAGGCGAAGCCGCTGATCACCGATCCGGAGGTCGCGGCGGAAGCGGTCGCGTTCATGCGTCAGGAGGGTCACCACTCCACCGCCCACCGCCAGCACGTGAACGCGCTGATCCGGCGCTACCCCGGCCTGCAGAACACCCTCGACGCCGTGACCGGGGAGTTCGACCTCCTCACCGAGCGGACCTCGATCAACTACAGGCTGGCGTACACCGCCGACCTGGAGGCCACGTTCACTCCGGTGTTCAAGCTGATGCTCGACAACGAGGCCACCCTGTTCCGACCCGGCGACGACCGGGTCGCGTCCCTGTTCATCTGGCACTTCGTCGAGGAGGTCGAGCACCGCAGTTCGGCGCTGATCATCTACAACTCCGTCGTCGGCAACGAGCTCTACCGGATGCGGATGGCCGCGTCGATCTTCGCGCACGTGATGAAGGCGATCCGGATTGCGTGCGCCGGCTTCAACCAGCACGTTCCGCTGTCTGAGCGGAAGGTCGACTCGATGTCGATGTTCGCCCGGCACCGGGCCAAGCAGAAGGTGCTCACCGCTTTCGCGCCGTACCTGACCAAGGGGCCGATGCCTCGTGCGTTCGACGGCCTGCCGATCGGTGAGCAGCTCACCGCTCTGTCCGGCGCCGTTCGCAGCCAGATGCCCGGGCACAAGCCCGCACACGAGAAACTGCCCGTCCTCGCCGACGAGTGGTTCACCCGCTACGACGCCGGCTACGACTGCACCCGCTGGTACACCGCGGACTCGCAAAAGCCCGAGGCCGAGCCGGTCTCCGCGGGGGCGAACTGATGTCGGACCACTGTTCTCCCACCTTCTCGGATCTCGCTAGCCGCCTTGGCTTCTCGTGCGAGGATGCCGGTGGACTGGTCGAGGTCCGCAACCCGTTCGCGCTCGAGAACTGGACCCTGCCGGTCCTCGAGTTCACCATCGTCCTCGGGGCGGTGCTCGCGCTCGTCTACGCGGTTCTGCGGCTGCGTCGGCACGGTGATCCCACCAACCTGGTGCTGTGGTTCGGTGCCACCGCGTTCCTGTTCGTGATCGAGCCGCCGATCTACTTCCCGGCCACGTTCGGCACCGAGGACTACCTGGGCACGATGTTCGCGCACAACGTGTTCACCGTGGACTTCCTGTGGGGTCGCCTGCCGCTGTACATCGTCGCGATCTACCCGTTGATGGCCACCATCGCGTTCGAGATCGTCCGGATGCTCGGCGTGTTCCGGAAGTACGGCGTGCTCCTCGGCGCGGTGAGCGTCGGCTTCGTGCACCACGCGTTCTACGAGATCTTCGACCAGCTCGGACCGCAGCTGCGCTGGTGGGAATGGACGCTCGACAACAAGGTCAACCTGCCCTTCTTCGATTCGGTTCCGCTGCCGAGCGTCGTGGTGTTCGCGGCGCTGTGGCCGATGTCGTTGGCGCTGTGCGTCCAGTTCTTCGTCGGCAGGCACGTCGATGCGGGCCGGCACTTCTCCGGCCTGCAGTTGGTGTGGCGCACCGTGGTGATCGGCCTCGCCGCCTCGGTCGGGGTGTTCGTGCTCCCGCTCCCGGCGACAGTCTTCGGCATGGGGAGCGACACGGTCCGCGGGTTCTTCTACGCCACGGAGTTGGCCGTGCTCTCAGTCGTCGCGGTCGTGGTCCTGGTGCGGCAGTGGTCGCACCTGCGGCAGGTACCGTCGGATGCTCCCGGGTACCGGAATGTCTTCGCCCAGTGGTACGCGATCGTGTATCTCGCTGTGATGGCGGTGTTGTGGATGTCCGCGCTACCCGACTTCTTCGGCGCCGTCGACGGGTTCACCACGAACGGCGATCCGGTCGGGAACCTCTGGTACACCATCGCGTGCTTCGCCGTCGCGATCCTGTGCGTTGCCGCCACCTTCACCGTCCCGCGCGGGCAGTCGAAGGACGGCGGTGAGCCCGTGTCGGGCGAGAGCGCGGTGACGCAGCCTGCATAGGTCGGAGTGATTGCGCAGACACGACCCGAGGCCCGTCCCGTGTGACGGGCCTCGAACCGTGTCCCGGGCCGTTCTCGGTCAGTCCGCGCACATCGCGGCGTCGACGACCTGCTGCGCCGCGTCGACGGAGTCCGCGCTCATCGGGATGTGATTGACGGTGAGCGTGACCGCGCGGCCGTTGGTGTCGACGCCGCCGGAGGTGCCGAACCCGGGGATGCCCCCGCCGTGCCCCCAGATCTCCTTCCCGCAGGAGCTGTTCACGCGGACGAGCCCGAGGCCGTATGCGTCCTTCGGGCCGCGGTCGAACGGCACGGTCTGCTTCATCTCGGCGAGCCGGTCCTGCGATACGAGATCGCCACGAAGCAGTGCCGTGAAGAACGTGTTGAGATCGGCGCCGGTCGCGACCATGGCGCCCGCGGTATCCGCCCACGACACGTCGCCCTCGGTGACGTCGACCTGCTGCTCGCCGATCCGGTGATATCCGTGCGCGTGCGGTCCGCGGATCTGTGTCTCCCCGGAATCAGGGAAGTAGGTGTCCTTCAGCCCGAGCGGATCGATGATGCGTGTGGCGATCTCCTGCGCGGCGGGGCGGCCCGTCACCTTCTCGATGAGCATCCCGAGCAGGATGTAGTTGGTGTTCGAGTAGACGGCCTCGTCCTTGGCGGCCGGGCCGGGCGACAGGGACATCGCGATCTTCACGAGCTCGGCAGGCATGTAGTGCCCCATGGGCTCCTCGCCCGTCGCGACCTGCAGCTGCCCGGGCCTGACGTCCTCCGGCTTCGCGCCTCCGGGTGCGAGGTAGTCCGTCAGTCCGCTGGTGTGTTGCAGGAGATCGCGGACGGTGACCCGGCTGCCGTCGTTCCCGTTGCCCGCCACGATTCCGGGCAGGTAGTGCTCAACGCTCGCATCGAGGCCGACCAGTCCCTCCTCTACCAGCTGCATGACGACCGTCGCGACGAACGCCTTTGTGTTGCTTCCGATCCGGACCCTCGCATCATCGGGGATCGGCTCGTCGGTGGCGGTGTTCCCTGTCCCCGCGCGGAGGACGCGGGTGCCGCGGCCGGGGTCGGTGATCACCAGCTGCGCGCCGGGAATCCCCCGCTCGGTGACCGCGTCCAGCCTCTGCTGCACCGCGATGTCGGGCGACGGGGCGGCGGACTGCGCGGTGTCACCGCATGCGGTCGCTCCCAACGCGAGGGCGGCGGCGGTGGTCACGGCGAGCACGGCGCGACGTCGAGAGGTGGTCATCTGCACTGGTCCTCCTGGTTGTTCGGACCTCGCGGTGAGATCACTACGACCAGAACGCTATTGACCAGGGCGGGCGCTTCCCATGGCGCTGACCACCGTATTTGCGGTGGACCGGACTGGAGCGGCGGGGGTATGGCGGGCTGTACCCCCGCCGCTCCGGGCCCGGATGGTCAGCGCGCGAGGAACCCCTTGTCCACCGGTATCTGCGCACCGGTGATCACGGCAGAGGCATCGCCGGCGAGCCACACGACGGCTTCCGAGATCTCTTCCGGTTCCACCAGCGCATCGGTCTTGAGCAGGTTCGGCGGGTAGCTGTAGACGTACGTGGGGTATTGCTCGAACAGCTTGTACATCGAGGTGTCATTGCCGAGGGCCGTATTGGTGCCGTACGGCAGAACAACATTGGCGCGAATGCCGAACTCGCCGAGCTCCACCGCCAGTGCCTTCGTCAGGCCGACCACCCCGAACTTGGCCGCGGCATAGTGGCCACAGCCGGGAGGCGCCTTCACGCTCGCCGACGAGCCGACCGTGATGATGGACCCGCCGTTGCCGGCCTCGATCATCGCGGGCACCGTCGCCTTGATCGTGTTCCACACCCCTGTCAGGTTCACGTCCACGGTCTCCTGGAACTGCTCGGCCGAGATCTCCCAGAGGCGACCCCAGTTGCACACGCCCGCGTTGGCGACCACGACATCGAGACGGCCGAAGGTCTCGATGGTCTCGGCGACGACGGCCTGCAGGCCGGCCAGGTCCCGCACGTCGACCTGCCGCGTCAGCACCTTGCGTCCCTCGGACTCGATCAGCCGCGCCGTCTCCTCGAGGTCGGCGGGCTCCGCCATCGGGTATCCGCTGAACTCGGCGACCTGCGCGCAGACGTCGACGGCCACGATGTCCGCGCCCGCCTGCGCCATTCGAACCGCGTGCGAACGGCCCTGTCCCCGAGCCGCTCCCGTCACATAGGCGACTTTCCCTGCGAGTGAGCTCATGTCGATACCTCCGTGAGTGTGTAGTCGAATGCGTAGTCGTCGAACGATGAGAACCGGCTGAACCAGAACGCGCCGCTGATGGTCTGCGGCCGGTAGTAGAGGGCCTCGCCCTGCGAGTTGACGAAGTAGGTGCGCAGGCCAGGATTGCTGTCCACGGTGTAGGCGCTGATCGCCTTGCCGTGGCGGTCCATCTTGCGCACCCACCGGGAGAACGCCTCGCCGCGTACCTGCGCGACCGTCGCACCCCTCCGTCCGGTCTCGGTGATCACCCGCACGGCATGCCGCGCGGTCAGGTCCACGAACGTGTGCCACGCGATGCCGACGTATCCCTGCGGGGCGACCAGCGACCAACGGTTCGGCAGACCCGGGTGCGCGCTGCCGCCGTAGCTGCGCAGCCCGTTGCGGCGGTAGTCGTCGGCCAGGTCGAACCCTTCGGTGCCGACCACTGCACCGCTGCGGTACGTCTCCGGGTCGGTGAACAGCTCGTACCCGGTGGCCGCGACGATCAGGTCGTACGGGCGCTCGGTGCCGTCCGAGGTGCGGATGCCGTCGGCGGTGACCCGTTCGATCGGGTCGACGACCAGCGACACGGACGGATCCGCGAGCGTGGGGAAGAAGCTGCTCGACAGCACCGGCCGCTTGGCGAGGATGCCGTAGTCGGGAACCAGTGCGGCGCGGATGCTGGCGTCATCGACGCTGCGCCGCAACATACGTCGATAGATCGACTGCCAGATCCGGTCGTACTGCGGCATGACCGCGGCGAGGAGTTTGCGGGGCAGCAGCGGCAGCACATTGCAGAGGAACTGCATCGGCAGCTCCATGGCGGCCAGCGCGGCCCCGTTGATGAGGGCGCCCGCGCCGGGTATCGAGAGGAGGCGGTGGGCTCGTGCGGACAGTTCGACGTCGGGCTTGGGCAGGATCCACGATGGCGTCCGCTGGTAGATCTCGACACTGCGGGCCTGCTGATAGATCGTCGGCACGATCTGCACCGAGCTCGAGCCGGTGCCGATCACCGCGACCCTTTTGCCGGACCAGTCGTAGTGGGGGTCCCAGGAGTTCGGGCGCAGGACGGTGCCGGTGAAGTCGCCGATTCCCTCGATGTCGTTCGCCGATTTGGCGTTGACGTAACCGCCAACGGCATTGATGACGAACCGTGCGCGCACGGGGGCCTCGTCCTCGATGTGGAGCACCCACAGCCGCTTCGCGTCATCCCACACCTCCCGGTTGACGGTGCAGTTGCCGCGAAAGTACTTGTGCAGGTTCAGGTCTTCGGCAACCTGCTTGTTGTACTCCTGGATCTCCGGGCCCGTGGGAAAGAGGCGTGACCAGTCGGGCTTGCGCGCGAAGGGGAACTGATAGAACAGCGTGGGCACGTCCACGGACAGGCCGGGGTAGACGTTGTCGCGCCAACTGCCCCCGAACTCGTCACTGCGCTCGAGGATGACGAAGTTCTCGATGCCGGCGCGTTGCAGATGGTGGGCCGCGGTGATGCCGCCCGGCCCGGCGCCGATGATGGCGACGTCGACGTACTCGTATGTCATTGCGGCTCATTTCTGTTCGTCGTCAGCGACGTGGTGTCAGACCGTCGAGCATGAGGTCACCGATGCGGCTCCGCGCGTCGTCTGCGTTGCTGAATCCGGCCACCGAGAACGGTAGGATCTCCAAGCTCAGGAGACCGCGCACGATCCAGTCGCCTGCCTGCATCGGGTCAAGGCCGGGGTCGACCTCGCCGCGTCGCTGTGCCTCGGCGACCAGCGACGCCCAGAACGCGGCCCAGGTGCGGCAGAGCGGATCGCCGTAGTGCTCCAGCAACGTCGCGATGATGCTCTCGGTGCGTAGCGGCGGCACCAGGGCCTGGGGAGTGGTGGCGTGTTCGTAGATGAGGGCGGCCGCCTCGCCGACCTGGCCTCGCAGCGTCGGCTTGGGTGTCACGGCCGCGGCCAACCCGTCGATGAAGGCGCTGCACAGGTAGGCGAGGCCAGCGTTGATGGCGGCCTGTTTGTCGCCGAAGGTGTTGTACACGGTGCCCCGGGACACCCCAGCTGCAGTGGCGACCTCGCTCAGGCGAAACCCCCGAACCCCGTTGCGCCGCACGCATTCCGCGGCCACGCGAACCAGTTCGAGGGTGGGTGCGGCCGTCTGGGCCCCCTCGCTCTCATTGAGCATGTTGAACAAATTACGTCAAAGTGTTCAACGAGGTGCCCGATTCGAAAAAAAGGCCCCGCTACCGAGCCCGCTCTGTTCAGGCAGCGGGCTCGGTGGCGGGGCATTCCGTGACCATCCCGGCGGCCCACCGCGAGGGACGGTGGATCGGGAAGGTCTCAGGCCGGCCCGTCGCGAGGGACGGTGGGCCGGCACGGTCTAGGCCGTATTCGACAGTTGAACTGTCAGACGGCCGCTTCGATGGGCAGGCTGAGAGGGCAGCTTGCGGAGGAGGGGCCGACCTGCAGGGTGTACGCGCCGGGGCGGTAGGCCCACTTCCGGCTCGTCTCCTCCCATGTCTCGAAGGCGCGCTGCGGCAGGGTGACGGTCGCCGTCACTGTTTCGCCTGCAGCCGCCTCCACGCTCGCGAAGCCGGCCAGCGCGCGAGCGGGCCGGGACGGGTCGCCGTCGACCGGGGCGAGGTAGACCTGCACGACCTCGCGTCCCGGCCGGGACCCGGTGTTGCGGACCCGGACCGTGACGGTCTCGCCGTCCCACTCGATGTCCTCGTACTCCCAGGTGGTGTAGCCGAGGCCGTGCCCGAACGAGTACGCGGGCGCGATGTCGGACCGGTCCCAGGCGCGGTAGCCGATGAACAGGTCCTCGGTGTACGCGAGCTTGCCATCGGTCGGGGTGACCTCGGTGACGGGGCAGTCCTCGAGCGTCGCGGGCCAGGTGGTGGGCAGCCGGCCGCCGGGCTCGGCCGCGCCGGTGAGCACCTCGGCCAGCGCCGAGCCCGCCTCCTGGCCGGGGAACCAGCTCAGCAGCACCGCGGCGACGTCGTCGCGCCACGGCATCTCCACGGGGGCGCCGGAGTTGACGATCACAACGGTGCGGGGGTTGGCGGCGACGACGCGGGAGACCAGCTCGTCCTGACGTCCGGGCAGCTTGAGGGTGGTGCGGTCGAAGCCCTCGGACTCAACCTTGTCGGTGGTCGCCACGACGACGACGGCCACATCGGCCGCGGCCGCGGCGGCCTCGGCCTCGGCCATGAGCTCCTCGGGGTCGCGCTGCGGCTCGAGATGCCCCAGAGCGAAGCTGACGATGGCGATGGGGGCGCCCTCCATCTTCATCGGGTCATACCGCAGGGAGACCTCGACGGGGCGGCCCGCCTCGAGCTCGACGACGGCGCGGTCCTTCGGCGAGCCGAAGAACATCTCGAACGGGTCGAAGCTCTCCAGTGCCTGGTCGCCCTCGAACACCGTCTGGCCGTCGACGGTCAGAGTGAACTGGCCGATGCCCTTGGTGCCGAAGCGGTGCGGGCCGGACAGCTCCGGCGTGAACGTTCCGAAGATCTCGACGCTCTGCAGCGTCGGGTAGTCGATGCCCTCGGGGAGGTCGCCCATCCACATGATGTTGCCGTCCGCCATCGGGAGCTCGCGCTGTAGCGAGCCGTCGGCGGCGAGGCAGCGGGCGCGCAGGTCGAACCCGCGGTCGGCGACGCCCATGTCTTCGCTCAGCACCGTACCGACGTTGTAGCTCAGCGTGCCCTCGGGCAGCGCGGCCGTCAGCCCGTCGAGCGGGGAGACGACGGTCTCGGGGAAGACCATGGCGGAGCCGCCGCCGAGCACACGGGCGTCGCGCGCGGCCAGGCCGACGAGGGCGACGGTGGTCTCGGCCGGGGTGATCGGCAGGACTGGAGCGCCATCGACCTCGGCGTTGCGGGCGAGCACGAAGGAGCGCCGTGCGACCTCGCGCGCGATCTCGCGACCGTCGACCGCGGCGGGGAACTCGGTGACGGCGGCAGGCGCGCCCTCGAGCAGGCCGACGCGCGCCGCGAGCAGCAGGACGTGCCGCACGGCCTCGTCCACTACGGACTCATCGACCTCGCCGTCCCGGACCGCCTTGACGAGAAGCTCGCCGTAGACCGACTGCGGGCCGGGCATCGCGACGTCGAGGCCGCCGAGGATCGCGCCAACCGTCGAGCGGGTGCCCATCCAGTCGGAGACCACGATGCCGTCGAAGCCCCACTCGTCGCGGAGCACGCCGCGCAGCAGTTCGATGTGCTCGCTCATCGTGGTGCCGTTGACGCTGTTGTAGGCGGACATGATGGCCCACGGGCTGGCGTCGCGCACGATCGCCTCGAACGGGGCGAGGTAGATCTCGCGCAGGGCCTCGGGGGAGACGATGTTGTCGACGAACATGCGGTCGGTCTCGGCGTCGTTGGCCACGAAGTGCTTCACGGTGGCGCCGATGCCGCCGGACTGCACGCCGCGGACGAAGCCGGAGCCGATGGCGCCGGTGAGCAGCGGGTCCTCGGAGTACGCCTCGAAGTGCCTGCCGCCGACCGGGGTGCGGTGCATGTTCACGGTGGGGGCGAGGAGCAGGTGCACGCCCTTGCGGCGGGCCTCCTGTGCGAGCAGTGTCCCCGCCCGGGCGATCAGCTCGGGATCCCAGGACGCGGCCATCGCGGTGGGCGAGGGCAGCAGAACGGACGGGTCCTCCGGACCCCAGCTGGCCCCGCGCACGCCGACCGGGCCGTCGGACATCACAAGGGAGCCGAGACCGATTTCGGGGAGCGGCGGCAGCGTCCAGATGTCCTGCCCCTGGAGCAGTCGCGCCTTCGCGTCCAGATCCAGCTTGGCGAGCGCCGATTCCACGGCCTCGCGCGTTGCTTCGTCTTCCATCATGAACTCCTTCGTCGTCGGCCGGGTGCTCGACGTGCCGGTCAGGAGAAGTGTCCGTCGGCTCTCCGGTCCGTCTGGGCGATATTGCCAGTCTACCTTGCGAGCACTAGGTGTTGTTATCGAAACGTTATGAACGACTGATCTGGGAGGGGGCCTAGCTCTGGTCGGTTCGGGTTTCGACGTGGGCGCCCGCACTGAGTAGGGAGACGAAGTTGCGGAAGGCGTCGGCCATGTCCACCTCGTCCGGGGCCAGCAGCCACTGGATCTGCATGCCGTCGAGCATGGCGATGAGCAACGGCGCCGCCTGTTCGGGTGTGAGTCCGCCTGGCAGTTGGTCGCCGAATTCCTTGTGTAGCAACAGGGCGAACGCATCGCGGGCGGCGGCGTAGCGCTCGGTGAAGTACTCGCGCGCCGGATGCTGTCCGGTCGTGCTCTCCGCGGCAAGTGCGGTGTAGGTCTGGACGACGCCGGGGCGTCCGGCGTTGAACTCCACGATCTGTTCGAGGTGGGACAGCCGCACGTCCGTCGACCTCGCGAGAAGGGCGGCGGTATCCCATTGGTCGCGGGCCTCGAGCACGCCGATCAACAGGTGTTTCTTGCTGGGGAAATAGTGCAGCACGCCCGGCTGCGTCAGTCCGACGCGCTCGGCCACCGCAGCGAGGGTGGTGGCGCGGTATCCGCGCTCCGCGATCTCGGCCATCGCGGCGTCGAGGATGGCCTCGCGCCTGGCCTCTGCCCTGGCCGCACGTCCGCCCCGCTGTCGCTCCGTCACGAGGCGAGCCTAACGACGAGCGTGCGGCTCCGGCGCGGCGACCTGCATTGTTCGGAATATATAACGATTGTGTATCAAAGCCTTAAAGTTGTTAGGTGCTGTCGTTAGTCTCGGGCCATGAGAAGTCGCTTGAGTAGAGGCGCAGTCCTCCTCGCCGCAGCAACCCTGGCCGTGCTCGGTACCGGCGCCACGGCGCAGGCCGGTGCGCCCGCACCGGGCAACGAGCCGACCGCGTCCGTCGAGGCCACTTACTCCGAACGTGGACCGTGGGAGGTCACCAAGCAGCAGGGATTCGGTTGCTGCGACTCCACCGGCCACAAGTTCGACGTCTGGTACCCCACCGACCTCGGCTCGGACGGCACCACGCACCCGATCATCACCTGGGGCGACGGCACCTTTGCGCATCCCTTCCAGTACGACTACCTGCTCTCGCACCTGGCATCCTGGGGTTTCGTGGTGATCGCGCCCGACACCACCAACTCGGGCTCCGGCCAGGAGATGCTGGACGCGGTGGACTTCCTCAAGCGTCAGGACAGTGATCCCGCGAGCGTCTTCTATCAGACGCTGGACACCGACAACGTCGGCGCGATGGGGCATTCGCAGGGCGCGGTCGGCACCCTCAATGCCACCGTCCGTTCCGGCGGCGCCATCAAGTCCGCGGTCCCGATCGAGCTCCCCGGACAGTTCATGTGCACGCTCAACTCGCCGAAGCCGGACCCGGCGATGACCGTCTGCGCGGATCCCCGGCAACTGACCACCGGCTCCATCCTGTACGTCAACGGCTCCGGCAGCCCCATCTCGCCGTCCACCCAGCCGCTTCCGTGGGAGCAGATCGGACCCCAGTCCGCGCAGGGCTACTTCGGCGCGACCCCGGACTCGATGCAGAAGGCGATGGCGACGCTGAACGGCCCGAACCACAACGACATTCAGGGCCAGCCCGGTTGTCCCGTGAACGATCCGGGCTGCGTCAGCGGCGTGCAGGGATTCCTCGGTGTTCTCACCGCCTGGAACATGGACAAGCTGCGCGGCGATGCGCACGCACACAGCGCCTTCGTCTCCGGGACCGGTGAGCTCTTCGGCCAGACCGCCTGGAGCAACCAGGCGAGCAACATCACCGGCTGATACCGGAGTCGGACGCAACCCGAACACCAGACGCGATCGGCTCCTGCCCACCCGAACAGGGCGGGCAGGAGCCGATCGCGTCTTTTGTGCATACATCAGCAGGTCAGCGGGGCGCCATGCGGATTCCGCCGTCGAGCCGGATGGTCTCGCCGTTGAGGTAGCGGTTCCCGAGGATCGACACGGCGAGCTGGCCGAACTCGTCCGCACGACCCAGCCGGGACGGGTTCGGCACCGAGGCCTCGAGGCCCGCCCGCATCGCGTCGGGCATTCCGGACAGCAACGGCGTGTCCATGATTCCCGGCGCGATGGTGCACACCCGGATGCGTCGGGTCGCCAGGTCGCGGGCCGCGGTCAGGGTCATCCCCACGATCCCGGCCTTGGACGCGGTGTAGTTGATCTGGCCGATCTGCCCCTCGAAGGCCGCGACGGAGGCGGTCATCACGATCGCTCCGCGTTCGCCGTCGACCTCGTCGGTCTTCGCGATGCGCTCGGCGCCGAGGCGCAGTGCATTGAAGGATCCGACGAGGTTGAGCCGGATGACGTGCTCGAAGTCCTCGAGCGAGCCGGCGTTGCCGTGCTTGTCGAGGATTCGCATGCCGCGCCCGCTGCCCGCGCAGTGGACGAGGCCGCGGAGTTCTCCGTCCTCGGTCGCGGCGTCGAGTGCGGCGGCGAACTGTTCCGGATCGGTGATGTCGGCGGGCGCGAAGCGTGCGTTGGGTCCGAGATCCCGTGCCGCTGTATCGCCGTCGGAGGTCGGCAGGTCGACGAGGGTCACGAAGGCGCCGGCGTCGACCAGTCGCCGCGCGGTCGCGTTGCCGAGTCCGGATGCGCCGCCGGTGACGGCGACGGAGATTCCCTTGAGTTCCATGGTGGAGGGCCTTTCGAGGTCAGAGGAGTTCGACGATGGTCGCGTTTGCCATGCCGCCGGCCTCACACATGGTCTGGAGTCCGTAGCGGATTCCGTTGTCGCGCATGTGGTGCACGAGCCGGGTCATGAGAATCGCGCCGGAGCCGCCGAGCGGGTGCCCGACGGCGATGGCGCCACCGAGCGGATTCAGGCGCTTCTCGTCCGCACCGGTCTCGGCCAACCACGCGAGCGGTACAGGGGCGAAGGCCTCGTTCACCTCGAACGCGCCGATGTCCTCGATGGACAGGCCCGAGCGGGAGAGAGCCTTCGCGGTGGCGGAGATCGGGCCGCTGAGCATCATCACCGGGTCGTCGCCGGTGACCGCGACGGTGTGGATCCGGGCGATGGGGTCGAGGCCGCGGTCCGCGGCGATCTTGCTGGTGGTGACGAGCAGCGCCGCCGCCCCGTCGGAGATCTGTGATGCGTTGCCCGCGTGGATGACCCCGTCCTCCTTGAACGGCGTCTTCAGCGTCGCGAGCTTCTCGAGCGAGCCGCCGCGGCGGACGCCCTCGTCGACGGCGAGCAGGCCGTCGATCGGCGCGAGCTGCGAGTCGAAGGCGCCGGTCTCGATGGCCTGGGCGGTGAGCTCGTGCGAGCGAAGCGAGTACTCGTCGAGGCTACGGCGGTCGAGGTTCCAGCGCTCGGCCATCATCTCGGCGCCGAGTCCCTGGCTGAAGCTCTCGATGCCGTAGCGCTCCTGCACGCTCGGCGGCGTGGCCGAGCTCCCCTCCTTGGCCGCGCTGCCCATCGGCACCCGGCTCATGGATTCGACGCCACCGGCGACGATGAAGTCCGCGTGCCCGGCGATCACGGATGCCGCCGCGAAGCTCAACGCCTGCTGGCTCGAGCCGCAGGCGCGGTTGACGGTGGTGCCGGGGATGGACTCGGGCCAGCCGGCCGCCAGTGCCGCGGTGCGCGCGATGTTGCCCGCCTGCTCAGCGGCCTGGACGACGCATCCCCAGATCACATCGTCGATCTCGGTGGGATCGATGCCAACGCGGCCGGTGAGGGCCGCCAGGACGTGTGCGGAGAGGTCGGCCGGGTGCACGCCGGACAGGGACCCACCTCGCTTCCCGATGGGTGTTCGAACGGCGTCGACGATGACGGCGTCATGCATGGTTGTTCCTTCTCTCGTGTCTGGGGATCTGTGGCGGTGTGCTGAGTGGACGGCGAGTTTCGTCAGTGTGTGATCACGCGGGAATGGAGGAACTCGTCGATGGCGCGGCCACCGCGCATGCCGAATTCGGTGACCGTGGCCGACTCGAGCGGTGCTGGGGCCTCGGTGGTGTCGTGCCGGTTGACCGATACGGATTCGGCGTCGACGCGTTCGGCCACCTGGTCTGTCCGGTCGAGGTCGGCTCCCCACACCGACACGCTGAGAACACGGGAGTGCTCGTTGATGCGGTCGACGATCCGGTCGATGTCGTCGTACCCGATGACGGTGAACACGGGGCCGGCTTTCCCCGCGTCCTCGAAGTCGGTCGAACCGTCGGTGTCCCGCAGCAGGGTCGGCTCCAGGAAATAGCCGGGCAGGTCGGTGCCCCGACCACCGCCTGCGACGAGCGCCGATCCGGCCGTGATGGATTGGCGGAGTAGGTCTTCGGCGATGGACAGCTGGTGCGCACTGTGCTGCGGGCCGACCGTGGTCTCCGGGTCCATTCCATCGCCGACGGTGAGCGTTCGCATCGCTCCGGCGAACGCTTCGCAGAAGTCGTCGACGATGTCGGTGGGTACGTAGGCGGACTTGGGGGCACAGCGGGTCTGCCCCGAATTGGTGAAGGCGTATTCGGCCAGCGCGGTCGCCGCGTTCTCGACGTCGGCGTCCGGGAGGAGCAGTGCGGTCCCGCCGCAGGCCGTGGTCGCCGCTACAGGGGTGAGGAACCGGGCCGCGTGGCTGATGATCGTCCGCGCGCCCCCTCGGGAGCCGACGTAGGCGATCCGGCGGATCTTAGGATGGGCGACCAGCGGGCTGTGGGCCTCGCGGGTACCGACCGCGATGTCGAGCACTCCCTCCGGGAGTACGGCTTTGAGGATGTCGACGGCACGCGCGACGGACAGTGCGACCGTGCACGGCGGCTCGACGACGACGGTGTTGCCGGTCACGAGGGCGGGACCGATCTTCGCGGCCATGCGGAGGATCGGTAGGTCCCAGGGGACGAGGACGGCGACCACCCCGACCGGGCGGTGTTCTACGACTGCGGAGCGTTCGTCGTAGGTGTGTGCCGGGGCGTCATCGTCCCAATCGGCATGGGCGGCCTCGGCCAGACACTTCGCCGCCAACCGGATCTCGCCGTCGGATTCGTCGAGCGGTTTGCCCTGTTCCATGGTCAAGAGGGGCGCGAGCGTGCCGGCGGAGCGATAGAGCTCGCGTGCGCAGTCGGTGAGAAACCTCCGTCGGGCCTCGCGGTCGGTCCGCCAGGCGGCGAATGCGCCGTGTGCCCGCGCGACCATGCCGTCGACCTGGGTGGCAGTGGTGATCGCGACGGTACCGATCTGTCCGAGGGTGGCGGGGTTGAGGCTGCTCAGCGATTTACTCGACGGCCGCGGGTCGAGCCTCGGAATGTCGAGCGTTCGCACGGTGTGGGCGGTATCCGCGAGTTCGTAGTTCAACGTCTTCTCCTGGGTGCAACCACCACGGACGGGGCGGAATCGAGGGTCGGCCGGATTCTTCTCATGTCACGACTCCTCGAGGGGGAAGGTGCCGCGGACACTAACGTAACGAGTTACTATGTAATAGTGAAGCATGAGACTCCGCCCCGTGCCGGGCGTCCCCGCGATCTGAGCAAGGACGAGGCGACGCTTGTCGCGACCCGCCGCCTCCTGTCCGAGGTCGGCTACCAGCAGACGACGGTCGCCGCGATTGCGCGGATGGCAGGCGTCAACACCCCAGCCATCTATCGGCGGTGGCCCACGCGCGAGGCGTTGATCGAGGAGGCCGTGCACGGGACCGGGGGTCACCCGCTGCCCGATGAGTCGGGTGACCTGCGAACGGACCTCGCGACCTGGGTGCGGATCTTTCTGATTCGTGCCGCGCGGCCCGCCGCGCGTGCCGGCGTGCCGGGCCTGCTTGCCGACTCCCAGACCCAAGAGGCGCGCCAGCGCCTGCTGGCGATCGGGGCGCCGGTGCGCAAGGCCTTCCAGGAGCTGCTGGACGGCGCCGTCGCCCGGGGGGAGATCGCCGCCGGGGTGAATGCGATGTTCCTGTTCGACCTGCTCTCGGGCACCACGACGATGCGCGGGCTCACCCGGGGAGTGGAGGACGAGGAGGACTTCGTCGACGCGCTCGCCGGCTCGCTGTACGTGCTGGCCGCGCACGCGACCGAGGCGTCGGACGTCACGGCGGTGAACCGATGAAGGTCGACGTGCAGTTGGACGGCAGGCCCGAGGACGCGGCCGCGCGGGCGCGTGAGCTCGTCGCGCTGGGTGCGGACGGGCTGTTCACCTTCGAAGGGGCCCACGATGTGTTCGTCCCGCTGATCGCGGCGTCGGGTGTGGTCGAGGCCGATCTGATGACGAACGTGGCCATCGCGCTGCCCCGCAGCCCGATGCACCTGGCCCACACCGCCAACGATCTGCAGACCCTGAGCCGCGGGCGGTTCCGGCTGGGCCTGGGCTCACAGATCCGGCCGCACATCGAGCGCCGGTACGGTACCGAGTGGTCGAAACCTGCCGCCCGCATGCGCGAGATGGTGCTCGCGATCAAGGCAATCTTCGCCGCGTGGGAGGGCGGTGCCCCGCTCAAGTTCCAGGGCGAGTTCACCACCCATACCCTCATGCCCCCGACCTTCAACCCCGGGCCCAATCCGTATGGGCCTCCGGAGATCTGTCTCGGGGCGTTGGGCCCGTTGATGACGCGGGCGGCCGCGGAAGTCGCGGACGGACTGCTCGTCATGCCGTTCAACAGCGCCAGGCACTTCCGGGAACGGACCCTGCCTTCGATCGAGGAGGGCCTCGAACTCGGCGGACGTTCACGATCGGACCTCGCGATCTACCCGCAGATCATCGTGGGAACCGGCCGCACCCCGGACGAGCTGGACGCGGCGGCGCGGGGCGTGCGGCGCCTGCTCGCGTTCTACGGCTCGACCCCGGCGTACCGGCCGGTGCTGGAGGTGGAGGGCTGGGCCGACGTGCAGCCGGAACTCAACGTGCTCTCCAAGCGCGGCGAGGTCGCCGCGATGACGGAGTTGATCGACACCACCATGATGACCACGCTCGCGGTGCACGGGACCCCCGAGCAGTGCGCGGCGGAGATCGTCGCCCGGTTCGGCGACCACGCGGACCGGGTGTGCTGCTACTTCCCCGGCTATCCGGTATCGAATAAGCATGTCGCCGAATTGATCTCGGCCATTCAGGCGGCGCGGCCGTGAGCGGGGTGTCCGTGCGGACGGATGGGGGAGTCGCGGTGGTGACCCTCGACCGGCCCGACCGGCGCAACGCCTTCACCAGCGCCATGGGCCGCGCACTGGGCGAGGCATATCGGACCCTCGACGAGGACGATTCGATCCGGGTCATCGTGCTCACCGGTGCGCCCCCCGCGTTCTGCGCAGGCGCGGATCTCGCCGGTGGCGCCGACACCTTCGACGCTCCCGCTGCCGAGTTCACCGCCTCGCCGGTCAATCCACCGGCCTTCGATCTGCGTAAACCGGTGATCGCCGCGGTGAACGGGCATGCCATCGGAATCGGGTTCACGCTCGCGATGCAGGCCGACATCCGGATCGTCGCCGAGGACGCCAAGTACGCGATCCCGCAGGTCCGCCGCGGGGTGCTGCCAGACGCGATGTCCCATTGGACCGTTCCGCATTTCGCCGGCATGGCGGCCGCGGCAGACGTTCTGTTGACGGGCCGCACCTTCGACGGCGCCGAGGCTGTCCGGCTGGGGCTGGCGAGCCGGTGCCTGCCGTCCGGCGAGGTGCTTCCCGCCGCTCTTGAGGTGGCTCGCGACATCGCGGTGAACACCGCGCCGATCTCGGTCGCGCTGTCCAAACGACTGCTGTGGCAGACCGCTCGGCACGGGTACGGCCCGGAGAAGGTTGCGATACTCGAGACGGACCTGCATCTGCGAGTGATGGGCAAACCCGATGCGGCCGAGGGAGTTCGCGCGTACCTCGACCGGCGCGACCCCCGGTGGACCTCGCGGCTGTCCACGGACTGGGAGGAGGTCTCGCCGGAATGACACAGCAGGGGGCAACCCTCGGCAGCGCGAGCACCACGGACGAGGTCCTCGACGGCGTCGACCTGAACGGACGCACCGTGCTAGTCACAGGGGTGACGAGCGGTCTGGGCGCCGAGACCGCCCGGGCGCTGGCCGGAGCGGGCGCGCACGTCGTCCTCACCGCCCGCGACACCGCCGCGGCAGGATCGGTGGCGACACGGATACGTCAGGCGCATCCCTCGTCGGAACCGGAAGTGTTCGGACTCGACCTCGCCGACCTGGAAAGCGTTCGTGCCCTGGTCGATCGGGTGTCCGAGCGCCGGCTGGCGGTCGACATCCTGATCAACAACGCCGGGGTGATGTACACCCCGTTCGAACGCACCCGCGACGGGTTCGAGCTCCAGTTCGGCACCAACCATCTCGGCCACTTCACGCTCACCACGGCGCTGCTGCCCTCGTTGTCGGCCGCCGCCGATCGATCCGGTGTGCCTGCACGGGTGATCACGGTGTCCTCGGACGCGCATCGGGCACACCCCGTCGATCTCGTCGATCCGAACTTCGAGAGCCGGACCTACGACAAGTTCGTCGCCTACGCGCAGTCCAAGGCCGCGAACGTACTGATGACCGTCGAGCTCGAGCGACGGGTCGGCGGTCAGGGTGTGCACGCGTTCGCGGTTCATCCGGGTGTGTGCGCCACCGGCCTCGCGCGCCACATGTCCTCCGGCGACATGGCCGAGATGAAGCGCATGTCGGCGGGCTCGCCGAACGCGCTGACGAACCTCAAGTCCGTCCCCGCCGCCGCGGCGACGTCGGTATGGGGAGCCACCGCGCCCGAGCTCGACTCGGTGGGCGGTGCCTACCTCGCGGACTGCGTGGTCGGTGCGGCCGCAGACCACGCCACCGATCCCGCCACCGCCGCTGCCCTGTGGGAATTGTCGGACGAGCTGACCGCCCCCAGCGCGCGGCAGCCCTAACCCACCCGAACTTCGTTCCAGGAGGACACATGTCACTATCGATCAACGAGGATCAGCGGGCGCTCGCGGACTCCGTCGCGGCCTTCGCCCGCCGGACGGCGCCGATTGCCGCCACCCGCACCCAGTTCGACGCCCTCTCCGCCGGTACCTGCCCCGCCTCGATGTGGGATGCGGTGGTGCGGCAGGGCCTGCACAACATGCACCTGCCGGAGGCCGTTGGCGGTTCGGACTGCGGGCTGCCGGTGCTGGCGGTCGTGGTCGAGCAGCTCGGGAAGGCGATGTTCCCCGGCCCGTACCTGCCCACGGTCCTGACGAGCGCCGTGGCGGCGACGGCCTCGAACGGCGCCGACGATCTGCTCGCTGCATTCGCCGGCGGCGCCACCGGCGCGCTCGTCACCGGTAGCCGGCTGACCGCACAGCCGGTGGCCGGCGGTTGGGCGGTCGAGGGGACCTCCGATCCCACCATCGGGCTGCCGGGCGCCGAGCGGGTGCTGGTGCGTGCCGCACTCGAGGGCACCTCCGGCGGGAACCTGTGGTTCTGGCTCGAGCGGGCGGATCTCGACGAGGCCGCGACCACCGCGAAGGTGGCGCCCTGCGAGGCGCTCGACCTGACGCGCTCGGTGGGCCGGCTCGAACTCGCCGGTCACCGGATTCCTCACGAGCGGGCGTTGTCCGGACTCGATGCGGACCGGGTCGACGTTGTCGTCACCTCGCTGCTGGGGGCCGAGGCCAGCGGGATCGCCGCGTGGTGTGTGGAGACCGCCGTGGACTATGTGCGCACCCGCCACCAGTTCGGACGCCCGGTCGGCAGCTTCCAGGCGGTCCAGCACAAGGCGGCGCTGATGCTGGTGCGGTCCCAGGTGGCCTGCGCCGCCGCGTGGGACGCGGCCCGTGCAGCCGATGCGAGCGCCGATCAGCAGCGGCTCGCGGCGGCGCAGGCGGCGCTCACCGCGGTCCCTGCCGGTGTCGACCAGGCGCTGGACTGCATCAGCCTGCTCGGCGGGATCGGGTTCACCTGGGAGCATGACGCGCACCTGTACTGGCGCCGTGCCATCAGCATCGCGTCCGCGGTTGGCGCGCAGGATATCTGGGCGGCGCGACTGGGAGATGCGGCCCTGCACACCGAACGCGACTTCTCGTTCATCGACGGGGATTCGCTGCCGGAGTTGCGGGAGCGCGTCGGGCGTGCGTTGGACGAGGTGCTGGCGCTTCCCGACGACGAGATCCCGTCGGAGGGATGGGCCCCGGCCCGGGGTGGATCCCGTCGCGCCCGGCTGGCGGCGGAGGGTCTGACCGCGCCGCACTACCCGCAGCCCTACGGGCTCGACGCCGGACCGGTGGAGCAGGCGGTGATCGGCGACGAGTTCGCCCGGCGCGGGCTCACCCAGCCCGACATGGGAATTGCCGAGTGGGTGCTGCCCACCCTGGTCGCGCACGGCAGCGAGGAGCAGCAGAAGCGGTTCGTCCCGGCCACCCTGCGTGGGGAACTCATCTGGTGCCAGTTGTTCTCCGAGCCCGGTGCGGGATCGGATCTCGCCGGCCTGTCCACCCGTGCCCGCAAGGTGGACGGCGGCTGGGTGCTCACCGGACAGAAGGTGTGGAACTCCCAGGCGCAGGAGGCGGATTGGGGAGTGTGCCTGGCGCGAACCGACGCGGATGTGCCGAAGCACGCCGGTCTGACCTACTTCCTCATCGACATGCACGCTCTCGGCGTCGACGTGCGGCCGCTTCGCCAGGTGACCGGGATCTGGGAGTTCAACGAGGTCTTCCTCGACGAGGTGTTCGTGCCGGATGACGGCGTCGTCGCCGGCCCTGGCGACGGCTGGCGGCTTGCGGTCACCACGCTGTCGAACGAGCGCCTGAAGATGGGATCGGCCAAGCTGGGCCACGGATCGGCGAACATGGTTCGTCGGCTGCTCGACCGCGACGAGTACGGGAGCACCCGGGACGAGGCCATGCGCGTCCTCGGCCGCAACACCGCCCGCGAGCTGTCGGTGGCGGCGCTGAACCTGCGGAGCGTGCTGCAGCGACTCCACGGATCGGAGGACACCACTGGGTCCCTGAACAGCGTGCAGAAGGTGTTCCACGCCATCGCCCAGCGCGATGGTTCCCGCGCGGTGGTCGCCCTGCTCGGACCGCTCGGCTGTGTGGGCAGCCCGGAAGAGCCGTATGTCCGTGACTACCTGGGAGTCCCGGCCGTCATGTTCGGTGGCGGAACCATCGAGATCCAGCTCAACGTCATCGCCCAGCGCGTGCTCGGCCTGCCGCGCTGACATGAACGTCACGCTGCTCGCGGATGGCCTCGGTTTCACCGAGGGCCCGATCTGCCTGCCCGACAACCGGATGGCCGTGGTGTCCATGAGTCGGGGCTCGGTCATCGTCCTCGAACGGGACGGCTCGGACGTGGCCGAGCACCGGGTCGGGGGAGGCCCGAACGGTCTCGCACTCGGTCCCGACGGCGAGTTCTATGTCGCACAGACGGTGGTATCTGGGCGGCGCATGCCGTGGCCGAGCCGGGAATCCAGGTCATCCGCGACGGTGAGGTGTCCTACCTCGCGAGGGGGATGGGCGCCCCTAACGACCCGGTCTTGGGGCCGGACGGGCGGTTGTGGGTCACCGACTCGCGGGAGCAGGTCGACTTCGCTCATCCGGATCGGGCGCTGCCGGGACGGGTCTGGGCCGTCGACATCGACACCGGCGAAGCGGAACTGCAACTCGAGGGCCCGGTCTTCGTCAACGGGATCGCGTTTGACGGTGATCGGCTCTACCTGACCGAGACCGTCAGCGGACAGGTGTCGAAATATGATGTGACACAGGGTCGTCCCATCGATCGGGCGACTGTGCACACGGTGACCGACGGGCATCCGGACGGGCTTGCCGTCGATTCCACCGGCCGGCTCTGGATCGCGACCACCAGCGGCGACCGCATCGACGTCGTCGGGTGCGGGGGCGCCCTCGAGGCGAGTTGTGACCTGCCCGCAGGTAGCATGCCCACCAACATCTGCTGTGGCCCAACGGGTTCGGGGGAGTTCTACGTCACCGCGGCCGGGACGGGATCCGTCTTCAGGCTATGGGGCTGCACCGATCACCAATGATCGCGCCAAGTGCCGGTAGTGGTCCGCGATCTCGTCGATCGACAGGCGCCCCGAGGGGTCGAACCACTGGCACACCCCGTTGATCAGATCCATCAGCGCCATCGTGGTGATCGCGACATCGCCGGGGGCGGTCTCCTGGCCCTGGATGGCGGCGACGACGTCACGAATGGCCCGCTGGTAGGTGGCCTGCAGGCCCACGATCGTGTCCAGCTGGACGGGGGAGAGGGCGCCGCGGTTGCCCCGAATGCTGAGCAGCTCGGTGTGCCTCTCATTGCTGATCTTCAGGTGGAGGCCGATCGCGTCGTCCAGACGGTCCCGAGGCGGGCGCGTCGAGTCGCTGAGCACCGGGAGGAGCGCGTCGTTGAAGTCGATCATGAACTGCCGGGATATCGCGAACAGCACATCCTGTTTGTTCCGATAGTGGTGGTACATCGTCGACGACGAGATCCCGGCGGCCTCGGCGATCTCGCGGATCGCGGTCATGCCGTAGCCGCGTTGGTGGAAGAGTCGCGCCGCCTCGACTCTGATCTGCTCGGCCACGTCGACACCGACCTCGAGACCAAGGTTTCTCGCCACTTCCACCTCCGACGTGAACCACCACCCGGTTCCAGGCGTCTTGCAGGGAAATCTAGCAGGACAACCGGCGCCCGGAACCGGTCGGCGCCCGGCGGGCGATCGAGGATCCTCCCGGTCGCCCCCTTCCACAGTGCGTCGACGGTGCGTCAGGTGCCCGGGATGACGCTGGTGCCGAGACGCCAGATCGTGTCCAACAGCTCCTGTCGGGAGGGGGTGACCTCCCGGCTCATGGCCTCAGCCATGAGCTCGCGGAACGCGCCGAGGAACGCGGCCGCGGCAAGTCGCGCATCGACGGTGGGATCGACCTCGCCGCTCCGTTGCGCGTGCACGATATTGCGCGCGGCCATGTCGATCTGGGTCGCGAGGCGTTCGGCGTCGGCCTGCGAAGCGGATGGCTCGCGCAGCCGCCTGCCCACGATGATCGGGGCGAGCGGATCCTCGCGCAGGAAGTCGATCTCCCTGGACAGGCGCAACCGCTCCCGCTCGATCCAGCCCAGATCCTCGGACACCGTGACGGCGAAGACCGCGTCGTCATAGGCGTCGTAGAAGGCGTGGACAACGGCGGCGACCAGGCCGTCCTTGGCGCCGAAGTATCGGTACAGCAGCCCTGGAGATGCCTCGGCGCGTGCCGCGACCTTCGCCACCTCCAGGGCCCCGCCCGTCTCCAGCAGTTCCGCGCGGGCGGCCTCGATGAGGCGCAGCCGGGTGGCTCCGCCCCTGGCCGTCAGCGCGTGGGGGGAAGCTTTGTCAGGGGACGATGACATTGTTCGGGTCCGGCTGCTCTTCCTTGGGTGCGGTGCTGTAGTCGCCGAACGGCGCGTCCCGCACGGCCACCATGGCGGAGACGCCCTGCTTGTCGGCCAGTTCGATGAATTCCAATGCCTCGGGGGTGTTTCGCATCAGCCCGTCGAGGATCGGTCCGAGCATCTGGGTGCTGGCCAGTCCCATGTTCTCATACGCCTGGTTCACGATGAGCTTCATCGCGGAGAGCTGGGAGACAGGAATGCTGGCGAGCTGCTCGGCCTGCCGTGCCACCTCGGCTTCGAGTTCCGCAAACGGCACCGCCTTGTTGATGAGTCCGATCTCCGCCGCCTCCACACCCGAGACGGGCTTGCCGGTGAGAGCGTACTCCTTGGCCTTCGCCAGCCCGAGACGGTAGATCCACATGCCGGAGAGGTGGCAGCCCCACATCCGCGCGTACGGCGTGCCGATCCGGGCATCCTCGGAGGCGATGACGATGTCGGCGCCGAGCGCCATCTCGCTGCCGCCGCCGAGACACCAGCCGTGGATCTGGGCGATCACCGGCTTGGGGCTTCGCCACATGCTCATGAACTTCTGGGTCGGGGCTTCCGAGGGCGCGGTCGCCATCACGAAGTCCTTGCCGGCGTCCCACTTCCCGTCGGTGTTCATCTGATCGCCCCAGTGGCTGAATCCGCCGCTGAAATCGTATCCGGCACAGAAGGATCGGCCGGCGCCGCGAACGACGATCACCTTGACCTCGGTGTCGCGGGTCGCCTTCGTCATGGCGTCCTGGAACTCGTCGGGCATCGGCGGAACGATGGTGTTCAGTCGATCGGGGCGGTTGAAGGTGATCGTGGCCACGGGGCCTGCGACGGAGTAGATCAAAGTCTCGTACATTTTCCACCTCTCATTGGTAAAGTGAATTCACTTTAGCTTTGGATCGACGCGGTTGTCTACCCCATTGACGGACTCGGGGTGACGTGGGTAACTTGATCCGCATTCGAGCGGTCGATCGATTGATCGACCCAATGTCTTTGGGCGCAAACATCATCCAGTCGATTGACGTGGATAGGAAGGCGGTCATCCGCCATGGAGTTGTCATCGGTCAGTCCCGCAACGGCCCCGGGCCCCGGGATGAAGGTCATCGTCACGGGTGCGGCTGGAGGGATCGGAGCAGCGCTTGTCGCGGCCCTGGCGGCGCTCGGATGTGAGGTTGTCGGGATCGACCGCCCCGGGACCACGCTGCCGGATGAAGTAGCGGCGATCCCGCTCCTCGAGGCCGACCTCGCGGACGAGTCGGCCGCGGCGGCCGCGGTCGAACGGGCGGTGTCACTGCTCGGGGGGCTGGACTGCCTCATCGGCGCCGCCGCCAGCGTCGCAACCGTGCACCGCGCCAAGTCGTTCTCCGCGGATACCTTCCGCCGGGATATCGAATCAAATCTGTTGTCCCAGTTCTGGACCGCACAGGCCGCCTACGCAGCCCTGGCCGAGAGCAACTGCGCGAACCTGGTCCTCTTCTCCTCGACAGGGGCCCTCGACGGCCTGCCCGGGCAGGTGTCGTACGGGGCCGCCAAGGCGGGAGTGCTCGGGCTGGTCCGGACGCTCGCCGCTGAATGGGCCGACTCCGGTATCCGGGTCAACGCGATCGTCCCCGGGCTGGTCGCGACCCCCAAGGTTCTCTCGATGCCGGACAGCACCCGTGATCGAGTGCTGCAGAACGTCGCGATGAAGCGCCTTGTCGGGGTGGACGAGGTGGTGGCGTCGGTGTTGTTCCTCATGTCGACGGGAGCCGGCGCCATCACCGGCCAGTCGCTGCGGGTCGACGGCGGCGCGGGGATCAACACCCAGGGCCTCTACCGCTGACCTGAGGTTCCCCCGAGCTCGTGAAAGGAGCTGTCGCAATGGAATACCGTGGCGTGGTCGACCCCGCGTTCGCCGCGGCGGCGGAGGAGTTCGAGCGGAACTTCACCGATCGCGGCGAGGTGGGTGCCTCCCTGTGCGTCCTGGTCGACGGCAGGCCGGTCGTGGACCTGTGGGGCGGTGTCGCCGATCCCGAGACGGGGCGGCAATGGGAACGGGACACGGTCGGTGTCGTGTTCTCGTGCACCAAGGCTGCCGTCGCGCTGTGTATCCAGCTGTTGATCGCGTCCGGCGAGATTCGCGAGGACCTGCCGGTGGCACAGGTGTGGCCGCAGTTCGCCGCGAACGGCAAGGGCGACATCACGATAGGAATGTTGCTCGATCACTCGGCGGGGATTCCCGTGCTCAGCGAGCCGCTCGGATCCGGCATGCTCGAGGACTGGGAGTACATGGTCGGCCGGATCGCGGACCAGGCGCCGTTCTGGCGGCCGGGCAAGCGGCACGGTTACCACCCGGTGACCTTCGGGTTTGTGCTCGGTGAGGTGGTTCGCCGCGTCACCGGCTCGTCGATCGGCGGGTTCTTCGCGGCGGAGATCGCTGGTCCGCAGGGACTCGACTTCTGGATCGGACTGCCGCAGGAGATCGAGCCGCGTATCGCTCCGATCGTCAAGGGGATCACCGGCGAGGTCACCACCACACCGTTCCTCGATGCCGCCCTTCACCAGCGCGGTTCGATCCCGAACCTCTTTGTGTTCAACTCGGGGGACTGGGCTCGCAAGGGGGTGAACACCCGCGCCGGCCGGGCGGCGGAGATTCCCGCGGCCAACGGTGTCACCAACGGGAGAGGCCTCGCGCAGATGTACGCGAACGCCCTTCTCGATCCCGTCGTGGGAGGTCTCGGACGTCTCGAATCGGCTCCGGCGCACTCGATGCCGGTGTCCGACGGCTTGGACGCGACACTGCTGATGCGAACCAGGTTCCGTGGCGGATTCATGCTGTCGATGGACAACCGCGCGGAGCTCGGCGACGGCCACAGCATGCGAATCGGGAGCCAGGCGTTCGGCCACTGTGGATCGGGCGGCTCGATCGGGTTCGCCGACCCCGAGCTCGGCCTCAGCGTCGGCTACACCATGAACAAGCAGGGCCAGGGGACGCTGCTCAACGAGCGCGGACGGGCCCTCGTAGATGCCATCTACCGCTCACTCGGCCAGACCGTCCCGTCGCCGCCGGCGCGACGAGCGCCGCAACTCGAACAGGATCAACGATGACTTCCTCCAACGAACAAGACGATTCGACACGGACAGACGTGCTCATCCTCGGAGCCGGGTTCTCCGGACTCGCGGCGGCCGCGATGATCTCCCGCGCGGGTGGTCTCGACTACCTGCTCCTCGAGCAGGGCGATGATGTCGGCGGGACGTGGCGCGAGAACACCTACCCGGGGTGCGCGTGCGACATCCCCTCGCCGCTCTACTCGTTCTCCTTCCGGCAGAACCCGGACTGGCGCCACCTCTTCGCGCCGCAACAGGAGATCCTGGAGTACCTCCGCGACACCAGCGCGGAACTTCGTATCACCGAGCGTATTCGCTTCGGCACCAAGGTCACCGGTGCCGACTGGGACGAGCAGGACGGGTCCTGGCGGGTCGACACGGCGGACGGCTCGGTCTTCCGGGCACGATTCCTGGTTTCCGCGATGGGGGTCCTGCACCACGCCTCCTACCCGAAGCTGCCCGGCATCGAGAACTTCCAGGGACCGGTGTTTCATTCCGCGCACTGGGATCACTCGTGCGACCTCGACGGCAAGCGAGTGGCCGTCGTCGGCACCGGCGCGAGCGCGATCCAGTTCGTTCCCGCCATCGTCGACCGGACCGCCACGCTCGCGCTCTTCCAGCGGACCGCCCCGTGGATCGTTCCCAAGGTCAATCGCGCGTTCAGCGAGGACGAACGGGAAGAGATGCGCCGCAACCCGATCAAGCGATGGAATCGCCGCGCGCGTCTGTTCTGGATCCACGAGAAGCGGGCCAAGGGATTCGTCTCGGACACCTCCAAGATGGGGCCCACGAAGGCACTCGCCTCGGGTCACCTGAAGCGGCAGATCCGTGATCCCGAGCTGAGGGCAAAGCTCACTCCGGACTACGAGATCGGCTGCAAGCGACTGCTCATCTCCAGCGACTACTACCCGGCCCTCGCCAAACCGCACGTCGACGTCGTCACCGCAGGCGTCGAGGAGGTCCGTGCGCAGTCCGTGGTCGCCACGGACGGAACCGAATACGACGCCGACGTCCTCATCTTCGGCACCGGCTTCGACGCCCAAAACAGCCTCAGCCGGGTGCCGATCCGGGGACGCGACGGCGTGGCCCTCGGTTCGCAGTGGGAGTCGGGTCCGGAGGCGTACCTCGGAACGACCGTGGCGGGGTTCCCGAACCTCTTTTTGCTGTGCGGCCCGAACACGGGCCTCGGGCACAACTCTCAGGTCTTCATGATCGAGGCACAGGCCGAGTACATGGCCAAGTGCCTGCGATACGCGGGCCGCGGCGGCGTGATCGAGGTCCGGCGCGACGCCCAGGATCGCTTCAACCAGTTCCTGCAGGGGCGGCTCTCCTCGACCGTGTGGCAGGCCGGTGGATGCAAGAGCTGGTACCAGGATCCCGCCACCGGGCGCAACACGCTGCTGTGGCCCAGATCGACGTTGTCGTACTGGCTGCGCACCCGCTTCGTGCGGCGTTCCGACTATCTGCGGCACGCCAGGGCCACCGTCTCACAACCGCCCGTCACCACCGGCTGAGCCGCACGGTGCACGCACTCGTTCCGAATCCCAGCGGACTCCTCACTCATCTCAGAAAGGCCCCGCAATGACGACCATTCCCGAACTGTTCCAACGCAACGCCGACCTGTTCCACGACAAGCCCGCGCTCACTCATGACGGAGTGACGCTCACCTGGGGCGAAGCCCAGTTGAGCATCGCCCGGATCGCGCTGGGCCTGTCCCGGCTGGGTGTCCGGAAGGGCGATCGCGTCGCGATCATGATGTCGAGCCGCCCGGAGCACTGGTTGACGGACCAGGCGGCGGTGCACCTCGGTGCTCTTCCGGCCACGGTGTACGGCACCATGCCGTCCTCCCAGATCGCTTACGTGGCGAATCACAGCCGAGCGCGTGTGGCGGTGCTCGAGGGAGCTGACGAGGTCGAACGCTGGCTCCCGGTGCTCGACCAACTCCCTGAGCTCGAGCACGTCGTAGTGCTCGATCCGGAGGCGTGTGTGGCCGGCGACGAGCGCTTCGTCAGGTGGTCCGACGTGGTGACGGAGGGGACGGACCTCGAGGCGTTCGAGGCTGTCTGGCGGGAGATCACCGAGGACGATCCGGTGACGCTGATTTACACCTCTGGGACGACCGGCGTGCCCAAGGGTGTGTTGCTGACGCACCGCAACGTGATCGCCAATGCGGAGGCGAGGGACGCGGCGGCGCCCACGCCCGAACACTTCCGCAGCGTCTGCTACCTGCCCCTCGCGCACATCGCCGAGCGCATGGTGTCGGTCTACATGATCGTTCACAAGGCAGGCCACGTGACCTTCTGCCCCGATCCGAGTCGGCTGGTGGAGCAGCTCGTCCGGACTCGCCCGACCAGCTTCTTCGGTGTCCCCCGAATCTGGGAGAAGCTCGCCGGGGCGCTGCGTTCGCGGCCGGGTTCGTCTGCCGCGGACGTCGGACTCGACGAGGTCCTGTGGGCCTGCAGTTCGGCTGCTCCGCTTTCGGTCGCTGTGCAGGAGTACTTCCGGTCGCTGGGAGTCTCGATCGTCGAGGCGTGGGGGATGACCGAAGCGACCGGTGTGGTCACCTCCACCAGCGCGGAGGATTTCCGGTTCGGTTCGGTCGGTATCCCTATCCCGGGCACCGAGATCAAGCTGCTGGAGGACGGCGAGATCCTCGTGCGCGGTCCGATCGTGTCACCGGGCTACCTCCAGGAGGACGGATCACTCGTCTCCGTCACCGACGACGACGGCTGGATGCACTCGGGCGACGTAGGACGAATCGACGAGGACGGGCATCTCTACATCGTCGACCGCAAGAAGGACCTGATCATCACCGCGGGCGGGAAGAACATCGCGCCCGCCGCGGTGGAGGCGCTGCTGACCAAGCACCCCCTGGTCGGTCAGTCGCTGGCCTACGGCGACCGCCGGCCGTACCTGGTCGCACTCATCGTTCTCGACCAGGAAGCGGCTGCGGCGTGGGCGACCTCGCGTGACATCGCCTTCGCCACACCGGCTGAGCTCGCCACACATCCCGATGTGATCGCGGAGATCGACCGCGCGGTCGATCTCGCGAACGAGGACCTCGCTCGGGTGGAACAGGTCAAGCGCTATCAGGTGCTTCCGACGGAATGGACTCCGGAAGGCGGCGAACTCACCGCGAGCCTGAAGATCAAGAGGCGTGCCGTGCACGAGAAGTACGGCGACGTGTTCGACGCTCTGTACGCGTAGCGACCCGCCCCGCCCCGGATCGGACCGGGGCGGGTTCACCACGGGTCGTGCTTCGAATACGGAGTCAGCCAGGGTGCGCGCCTCGGCCGTACACGGTCATCCGATTCGGCGGATGAGGTCGGCCTCGCGTCGGCCGGAGAGAAGCGCGCCATGGACCGTGGAGGATTCGGTGGCGTGCGTGGCCTCACCGGCGAAGAAGACTCGGTTGCCAACCGGTTCGGCGACGATGTCCCGGTCGTCGGGGGTGGAGTCGATGCCGGGGTAGGAGTAGGAGCCGCGGGCGTAGGGGTCGGACGACCAGCGAGTGATCCGATAGTCGCGGGGTTCGGGCACACTCTCGCCGTACATGGCGCGCAGGGCGAGCATCCCCTCTGCGACGGTGGCAGTGTCGTCGAGGGTTTCGATGCGGCGCGCGACCGACCCGCCGCGCAGCGCGGCGATCACGGGCACCCCGGTGACGCTTTGTAGCGGAAACCATGCGGCCATCGGATCGTTCGGCACGCCGAATTGGGCGATGAGCTCGGCGTCATCCCAGAACTGGGTGTCGAAGCGTAGATACAGCTTGTTGTAGACGCCCATGCCGAGGCGTCGGATCGCCTCCTGTTTCTTCGCTGGCAACGGCGGATCGAAGGTGACGGCATCGGTCTTCAGCACCCCCAGCGGCAGGGTGACGACCACGTGATCGGCATGGAAGACACCGTGGTCGGTGTGCACCCGAACCCCGGTGGTGTCGTGGGCGATCCGATCGACGACATGACCCAATCGCACGTCCAGGCCCTCGGCGAGCCGGGTCGGGATCTCGTCGTAGCCGCGGGGAAAGACCACCTGATCGCCGCCGTGGCTCACGTGGTGCTGGCCGACCCACAGCGGGACCTGTTCGGGGTCGGCGCCGAAAGAGTCCTGGATGAAGTGGTGGACGGTGTTTCGGACGCGGTCGGCACGGATGCCGGTCAGGCGCAGCTGCGTCAGCACCAGGTCGATCGCGGCGGCGAAGGAGGTGTTCGAGAACCGTGGGAGCGCGGACAGCACCTGTATTGCGGCCAGGGCCGCCGCGGCGTCGGCTTCGTGCTCCGCCATCTCGGCCGCGGTCAGGTGGTCGCCGCCGCTGTAGGTGGTGATGACGTTCTGATTGAGCACCACGGTGGGGAGCTTGAACTCGTCGCGCAGCTCGGTGACGGGGTTGCCGTCGATGCCATGGATCCAGGAGGCGCCCAGGTCCAGCGGCATGTCTCGCCAATTGCGATCGGTCCACAATCGACCTCCCATGCGGTCGCGTGCTTCGAGCACCGTCACCCGGCGTCCGTCTCGGGCGAGGTCGCGTGCTGCGGTGAGCCCGGCGATGCCGGCTCCGATCACCAGCACAGAACCGGTGCCCGGCGTCGATGCGTTGGCGCTGCGGCGCCCGAAGCCTGCGGCCGATGTGGTTGCGAGGATCGCGGCTCCGATAAGCACGGACCGTCGGTTCGGACTCATGGTGGTTCCTTCCTTGGACCCTCTACGTCGGTACAACTAAGGCCCTGATGGTACATCGATGTACCAGATATCGCGCTGCCTGAAGTGCCGGGCGCCCAACGATCCTCGAGAACTCAGTCGCGCTTGGCTGCCCCGTGCAGGATCATCGAGAGGAGGAAATCGGGTGCCTGCCGGGAGCCCATTTGCTCGTCGAGGACCAGGTACCAGGCGGTCTCCGCCAGCCCGAAGAGGGTGAAGGACAACCACTGCGGCGGCAGTTCGGGGCGGATGTGGCCCTCGCGCTGGCCGCGGGCGAAGAACTCGTCGAGACGGTTCATCAGGTCCTCGGCCCGCGCGACCAGTGCCGGCTGGCTCAGGAGATGCGGTTCCAGGGACAGGACTCCCCAGATCTGGGCCAGCGGCAGAAAGTTGTTCGTCAGTGCGGTCAGTGCGGTCTGGAAGTCCGCTGTGCCGAGTTCGGCGGCGTCGAGTGCCTCGGCCGCCCTGGCATGAATGCGGTCGGCCAATGCGGTGACGAGTGTCTCGCGAGTCGGAAACAATCGCGTCAATGAGGTGCGGCTGATCCCGGCTGCCTGTGCGATCGACTGCATGGATGCGCCCCTGTCGCGTGCCAGAACGGGGGTCGCGGCGGCCAGGATGGTCTCTCTCCTCGTTGACACGCGATCATCGTAGTTGGGGATCGTCTCCGCTCCCGTGCTCGCTTGCGCGTGTGGCTACCGCACGACCAGGTCGTGATCGGTGGCGCTGAGGGTGATCGGCGCCACGCGCTTGCCCCGCGACCAGTCCCGCACGAACGCGTCGAGGGTCGGGTCTGCGCCACGCGCGTCGTAGGCGGCGCGGGGTACCTCGATCGCGCCGACCAGATGCCTCGGCTGATCGTCGAGGCCGGTACCGCGCGGCCCCAAGCGCAGGCCGTCCGCGGTGTGTAGAAGCACCGGGATCGTCTTCCCGTCGGGGGCGGTGACCGTGGCGGGCCGGGTGGTCGCGGCCGGATCGAAATGCTCGACGGACAGCCGGTAGGCCGACGGACCGGCGTGCAAGCCGGCCTCGTCGAGCAGGCGCGGATCGAGGATCGAGTACGGAACCTGCGCCTCGACAAGAAGTTCGGCGTCGATCAGGGTGTCGCGAGCGGGTAGCTGCGCCGACAGATTCCACGGTACGGGCGGGGCCAGGGTGTCCGAAGACCGGTCCGCCGACGGGTTCTTCAGCGGGATTCCGGGCAGGGGCGCACCGGTGGCCGCGAACGACCAGGCCGGGTCGTTCAGGTTCTTGTGCCAGAACCCGGACCGGCCGTCCTGGCGTCCGGCGACTCGCAGCTCACGACGGTCCGGACCAACGCCGGTGGAGTGCACGCTGATGGCCGAGGTGATCTCGCCAGGGATCTTGGGCTGGTGCACCCAGTCCTGTGCGGGTAGCTGGATCGCCGCGAAGTGGTGGAACCACGACTCGAACGCCGAGTTCGGGGCGGTGGGTTTGCCGCTCTGGTCATCCCAGCTGTATCGGAAGAACACCGAGTCTCCGCCGGTACCGTCGATGTCGTAGTTGCGGGTGTACATGTCGCCGTACTTGTTCATCACGAAAGTGGTTGAAGCCGAGGAAGACAGCGCGATCGATTGGAAGCGCCCGCCGACGGGGCCGCCGATCTCGTAGCTGTCGTCGTCGGGCAACCACGGGTCGGCGTACGTGATGCGGCTGCCGTCTCCGGTCAGCGTGGGCACCATCGTCATCTTCGCGAGCCCGAAGTAGTGGATCCGGCCGGCAACGTCCGTGTAGGTCTGGTTGTCCCAGGGCGATCCGACGCTCAGCGCCCAGGTGCCCGGATCCCCGCCGGGAAGCCGCTTGCCCTTGCCTAGCCACAGCGGTGCCCCGAACGAGGAGGTCCAGTTCCAGAAAACCGGCGCCTGCGAGGCGTTGTCCATGGTGTAGATCCACCCGTCCTCGTCGACCGCGATCAGCTCGTCGTCGTCCACCGAGATCCCGACCAGGCGATCGCGCAGGCACGTCGGCAGCGGCGCGTATCGCCACGGCTCGGGATTGGCGCCGTTCCACGACCGGGGCCGGGTCAGCAACGCGTTTCCGGCCAGCGCGTAGTCCCAGAACTTGTTGAACTGAGTTGTCTGGGTGCGCAGTTCGACGCTCGCCGGCGCGCCCGACCCCGCGAACTCCGGCAGCCCCGCCAACCCGTCCCTGGCTCCGAATGATGGCAGGCCGGGCGGTACCTGCGCGGTGCCGAACGGGACGCAGTCGGCGGGTGCGCTCGATGCGGGCGCGGCCATCGCGGCAGGCACCGACGCGGTCAGCGCCACAACCGCAATCGAGCACACGACGGCGGTGCGAACTCGCGATCGGGGGGCATCGTCGAGATAGGTAGGAATGCTCACGACATGAAACATCAACTGCCATTGATGGTTTGTTACATGTCCCAGGTCGACGGCCTCGCTCGACCAGACCTCCGGCCCAATCCTCGGTGATGATCCCTGCTCCACATCCCCAAGCCGACGAGGTGACTGTGACATGTTCCAATGGGAAGAGGCGCGGACAGGGGGAAATGGTCGCGGCGGAAGCGAAGTGGGCCGACGCGGCCGACTTCGCTACAAGGGGAGGGGTTGCAGTGCGCATGGTCCTTGGGGGACGGGCCCGGCGATCGCGTGTCGTCGTCGCGGCGGGGTCCGCGGTGCTCATCGGGTTCGCCGGGAGCGTCACTGCCACCGCGGCGCCGGTCTCGGAGGTGGGTGTCCCTCCTGGGTTTGCCGAACAGGAGCTCCGCTGGCGTCCGTGTCCGTCGGACCTCCTCGACCACGCGCTGGCCGGCGACGGCTACGCGGCGGCCCGATCGGCCGTACTGCCCGGTCTCGACTGCGCACGCATCCGCACCCCGCTCGACTGGGCGCATCCCGCCGACGGGCGCGAGGCGACCTTCTGGATCTCGAGGCTTCCCGGTACAGGCAGTGCGACCACACCGCTGCTGACCAGCACCGGCGGTTCGGGCGCCGGTACCCTCCTCGATCCGCACAGCTTCTCCGGCGGAATGCCGAAGCTCCGGGAATCGTTCGACCTCGTCGGTTTCGACGCGCGGGGAACATCCACGTCGTCGACGGCGCAGTCCTGCGATCCGGCCGTTTCCGGGGATCCGGGCCTCCTCGGGACCGGGCCGCGGGAGGGCTATGACATCCTCGACTTCTCGGCGCCCTCTGTAGCCCGTCAGCTGGACGACGCCCGGCGGTGGACCGAGCGATGCCTCGCCGGGGCGGCCACGACCCCGGATGGCGCGTCGACGGCACCTTACGTCACCTACTGGCAGACGGTGCGTGACCTCGACCTGGTGCGGCAGCTCCTGCGCGCGGACAAGTGGAGCTACCTCGGGGTGTCGCAGGGGACCGCGCTCGGGCGAGAGCTGGCGCGGACCTTCCCCGGCCACGTCGACCGATGGGTGCTCGATTCCGTCGTCGATCCGCTCAGGAGCCCGAACGCGGTTCTGCAAGAACGGTATCGGGCCCGGCAGCAGGCCGTCGAGACCGAGTTCGCGCCCTGGGCCGCGACCCGCGGAACCGTCCTCGGCGACAACGCGGATCGGGTACTGGCGTCGATCACGAAGCTCCGCGCCGACCTCGCCGCCCGGCCCGTGCAGCTCCCCGGGGGCCAGGCGTTCACCGCGAACGACCTGAACCCCATCCTGTTCGGTGTCGGGAACGCCGCCAACGAGGCCGTGCTGTCGAAGCTCCTCACGATTCGCGCAGCGGTGTACGGGGATTCGTCACCCGCGTCGGTCCAGGCGGTCGTCGCGATGGTCTCCCAGTTCCAGCTCTCGCCGCTGATCGACCGCGAGCTGGGTGCCGTTCTCTCCGGCGCCCCGCGGCAGGGCTGGTGGACGGCCTACAACTGCAATGCCGCGGAATGGAGCCACGACACCAATGCCGTCCTCGCGGAGCAGCAGTGGGCGGCCGAGCAGGCGCCGCTGACGTACCTCGGGATGGGGTTCTCCGCCGTGTGCGCGCAGTGGCCGTTTCCTGGGCGGGCGGATTCGCAGTCGGAGTGGGGCGAGGTGCCGGGCATGCTGCTGATCACCAACGAGCTTGACGCCGTCACACCGGCCGGCGGCGCGCGCGCCCTCCGCGACCTGGTCGCCGGTTCGCGACTGGTCACAGTGGAGGGCAAAGCCGCCCACCTCGTCCTGCCCCAGCGGACTCCGTTCGGGCTCCCCGGCGGCGTTCCGGGAACCAGCTCGTGCGCCACGGACATCGCCGTCCGCTACCTGATGACCGGTGAACTGCCGCCGAAAGACCAGACCTGCAAAACCAATTGAGCCTGGAGGCCATGGTGGACAGCGAGACGTCGAAGCGATCGCGGCCGCGCCGCGTACTCCGTGTTGTCGGGCGGGTGATCGCCGGCGTCGTCGCTGTGGCCGTCCTCGCCGTTGCGGTCTCGGCCGGCTTCCATCGGTGGCAGACACCGCGCGACAAGGCGGCCATCGAGGAAGCGATTGGTGCCGATCACCGCTATGTCGAGGTGGACGGGCGCCGGATGAGCGTCGCGGTCCAGGGATCGGGACCGCGCACCATCGTCATGATGCCCGGACTGGGCACGCCGGAACCCATCCTCGGCTTCGCCCCGTTGGCTCGTCGCCTGGCGGAGAAGAACACGGTCGTCACCGTCGAGTACTTCGGGCTGGGCCTCAGTGACGGCACCGACGCCCCCCGCACCAGTGAGGCGATCGTGACCGAGACGCGGGCCGCGCTGCGCGGTCTGGGGCTGAACGGTCCTTATGTCCTGATGCCCCATTCGATCTCGGGTCTGTATGCGACGTGGTGGGCCACGCACCGGCCGGACGAGGTTGCCGCCGTTGTGGGCTTGGACGACGAGCGCTACACCTCGGACGGCGCCAAGGGCGACCCGGACTGGCCGGGCTGGATGTCCAAAGTCACCTCTGTCGGCGGCATCCGCGACCTGATCGCCCTGGACAAGCGCACCGATTACCTGGGCCTGGTGGCCGACTATCGGCAGAGTCTCGGCGATACCGCCGAGTACACCCCGGACCAGCAGGACCGGTACCTGGGGGCGTACTCGTGGGTGCTGAACCCGACGATGCTGGACGAGGTCGCCCACGAGCCGGAGAACGTGCGAGCGATCGAGGGGGCCGTGTTCCCGCCGACGTTGCCGGTCCTGTCGATTCTGGCTGCCTCCTCGCTCGAGGCGGAACCGGAATGGGAGCCCTCGCACCACGCGACGATCAGCAACCCCGCGATCCAGCAGGTCGCGATCCTCGACGGCCACCACTACCTGTTTCACGCTCAGGCGGCGACGATCGCCGCGCTGACGGAGCGCTTCCTCGACGACCACGTCAAGGCGCCCTGAGCCGGCGAATTGTGGTCTGGTTGTTTCGTGCGATTCTGGGCCTGTCGGCGATTCCGGAAAGTGGGCACGATTCGGTGCATGGAGCAGATCAGGAGATACGCCGACCTCGCCAGAAGTGACCGATCCGATCTCGACGCGGTGCTGGACGCCGCTGCGGTGGGCACCCTCTCGACCGTGGTGGACGGACTGCCGTGGGTGGTGCCCATGCTCTACGCCCGCGACGGTGACCGCATCGTGCTGCACGGGTCGACGGGCGCCGGTGCCCTGCGGCACGTCGCGGCCGGCGCGCCGGTGGCGTTCTCGGTGACGATGCTCGACGGGATCGTGGTGGCGGACACCCTGTTCGACTCCACGGCCAACTACCGGTCGGCCGTCGTACGGGGCCGCCTGGCCGCGTTCAGCGGTGACGGCGCAGCGGACGCCCTCGACCTGTTGTCCGATGCGCTGATCCCCGGCCGGAGTTCGGAGGTGCGCACCCACACGAAGAAGGAGCTCGCGGCGACCCTGGCGATCGCGTTGCCGATCGAGCCGCGGTGCTGGACGGTCAAGGTGCGCGACGCACCGCCGCCCGCGCCGTCGGCGGGCGGCGGCGAATGGTCGGGGGTGGTCCCGCTGCGGACCGTGGCCGGTGAGCCGGAACCCGCACCGTGGGTGGGGGAGGGCGTCCCGGAGCCGGAATCCGTGCGCCGACTGGTCGGCGCAGCGAGGGTGTGACGGCCTCGCGGCCGCACTGAGTGACAGCATGCTGTCGATATGACAGAATACTGTCATGAGGAATCAAGTGGTGCACCTGGCCATCTACGACACCTTCGCGGACTGGGAGACCGGTCACGCCATCGCGCACATCAACCAACGTCAGTGGCAGCGCGAACCGGGTCGCTACTCGGTGTCCACCGTCGGGCTGACCCTGGACCCGGTGACCAGCAGCGGCGGCGTGCGCATGATCCCGGACCTCCTCCTGGCCGATCTCGACCCCGGGGACAGCGCGATGCTGATCCTGCCCGGGGCCGATGCCTGGATCGGGGGCGACACCCTGGCCCCGTTCGCGGCAAAGGCGCGCGCGTTTCTCGACGCGGGCGTGCCGGTCGCGGCGATCTGCGGCGCGACCTACGGGCTCGCGGGCGAGGGCCTGCTCGACGACCGTGACCACACCAGCAACGTCGCGTACTTCCTGGCCATGACCGGCTACGCGGGCGGCGGCCGGTACCGGGACGAGCCCGCGGTGACCGATCGGAACCTGATCACCGCGGGCGCGACGAACCCCGTCGAGTTCGCCCGCGAGATCCTGGGGCGCCTCGATGTCTACACCCCGGAGGTGCTCGACGCCTGGTATCGGCTGTACGCGCACTCGGACGCGAGCGCGTTCGAGGTGCTACAGGCGGCGACCGCGCAATGACCGAGCCGAAGCCGTCGGAGCTGCTCGCCGGCGCCGCCCTGACCGCGTTCCGGCTCAACGGCCAGTTCCTGGCGGTGGCGGAGCAACTGGCCCGGCCGACCGGTCTCACCGCCGCGTGGTGGCAGGTGCTCGGCGCGATCGTCGACGAACCACTGCCGGTCGTGGGCATCGCGCGGGCTATGGGCATCACCCGGCAAAGCGTGCAGCGGATAGCGGACCTGATGGTGGACAAGGGATTCGCGGAGTACCTGCCGAATCCCGCCCACCGCCGGGCGAAGCTGCTGCGTCTGACCGCCCAGGGTCGGGCGGCGATGCGGCGCATCACGCCCGACCAGCGGGCCTTCGCCGACCGGCTCGCGAATCAGCTGGGGGTCGAGGAATTCGGCCGTGCGCTGGAGGCGCTGGAACAGCTGTCGGCGGCCCTCGACGTGCTGGCGGACTGACCCGCCGAGAGGGGGCCCGGTCCCGAATCCGTCAGCGCGGGACGTCACCCGCGTTGCGCAGCACAGCCCGGTTCGATGCGATATCCACGCGCACCAGCGGCGGTGCCCCGTCCACGTCGTCCTCGCGATGCATCAGGGACACCTGGCGCTGCTCGAACTCGTGATGCTTCGATCCCTGGAACATCGCCGTGACCTGCTCGAAGCCGGTGGCCGACACGGTGCCGCGCCCACCGCGGCGGGTCCACGGCAGGAAACGGCCGCCGGTGAGGCGATTGAACAGGGTCTCGGCGAACGCGGCCAGGACGAGCAGGCACACCAGCCCCGGAATCGTCATCGCGAACAGCATCCCCATGCGGTCCGAGTGTAGGCGCGATCTCGAGGATGTGGATCGGACGTCGGCGGTTCGGCATGCTGTTTCGGTGACCACGCGATACCCGCCGATCGAGCCGTACGAGACGGGCCTGCTCGATGTGTCCGACGGGCATGTCCTCTACTGGGAGAGCGTCGGCGACCCTGACGGGGTGCCGGTGCTGTTCCTGCACGGCGGTCCTGGCTCCGGCGCTACCGCCGGTGCCCGACGGTATTTCGACCCGGCGCGGAGCCGGGCGGTGCTGTTCGATCAGCGCGGCTGCGGCCGCAGTCGCCCGCTCGCGGACGGACCCGACGCGGACCTCTCCTCGAACACCACCGCTCACCTGGTGGCGGACATCGAGCGGCTGCGCGAGCATCTGGGTATCGACCGGTGGATCGTGAGCGGGATGTCGTGGGGTGTGACGCTGGCACTGGCCTACGCGCAGCAGCACCCCGGCCGGGTGCCGGCGATGGTGCTCGGCGCGGTGACCGCCGGCACCCGCGTCGAGATCGACTGGATCACCCGCGCGATGGGGCGGGTGTTCCCACAGGAGTGGGAGCGATTCGTCGAGGGGGTCCCCGAGGCCGAGCGCGGTGGTGATCTCGCGGCGGCCTACGCGCGGCTGCTGTCCGACCCGGATGCGGCGGTTCGTGAGGAGGCGGCCAGGAAATGGTGCGAGTGGGAGGAGGCGCACGTGTCCCTGGTGCCTGACTGGCAACCGAGCCAGCGGTACTCGGATCCGTTGTTCCGCAGCATCTTCGCGCGTATGGTCACGCACTACTGGAGCAATGACTGCTTTCTCGAGGAGGGGCAGGTCATGGCCTCGATGAACCGGATCGCAGCGATCCCGGCCGTTCTCGTGCACGGTCGCTACGACGTGTCCGGTCCGTTGGACACCGCGTGGCGGATGGCCCGGCTGTGGCCGGCGAGTCGGCTCGTGGTCGTCGACGACGCGGGACACGGCGGCGGTGGCTTCGTCACGGAGTTCACGGCAGGCATCGACGCAATGCTTGCCCGCGTTCTGAATCCCTAGCTGATAGCCTCCGAGAGTCGCCGAAAAGACGACCGTGACACATTCGAGGAGGTGAGACCCGTGAACGCTGTATCCACTGGGTGCTCCCCCTGTTCTTCACGGTCGGGCGACTGAAATAGACGTCGCCGGGAGCGCCCCCACAAGGCAATCCCGAAAGGCAACAACCTATGCACTTCACTGCGGAGACATCGTCGAACGGTGTCGTCGAACGCAATTTCACTCTGGGTGACATCACCGGACTGCTCTGGTCGCCCGCATCCGGCTCCGAACCCGCGCCCCTGGTGCTGATGGCGCACGGTGGCGGCCAGCACAAGCGGGCTCCGGGAATCCTGGCCCGCGCGCACCGGTTCGTGACGGCCTGCGGTTTCCACGTCGCCGCCCTCGACGCACCCGGGCACGGTGACCGGCCCCGGACCGCGGCGGACGAGCACCACATCGCCGTCTTGCGGCAGGCTCAGGCCGCGGGCGAGCCGCTCGGCCTGGTCGTCGTGGAGATCCACAAGGACCTCGCGGCTCGTGCCGTGCCGGAATGGCAGGCGACGCTGGACGCCCTCCTGGCGTTGCCGGAGATCGGCGCCGAGGGCCCGGTCGGCTTCTGGGGCATCATGCAGGGCACCGGGATCGGGGTGCCGTTGACGGCGGCCGAGCCCAGGATCACCGCGGCCGTCTTCGGTTGCCTCGGGCAAGAATCGCTGACCGAGGCTGCGGCACAGATCACCGTCCCGATCGAATTCCTGCTCCAGTGGGACGATGAGCACGTCGAGCGTCAATCCGGTCTCGCGCTGTTCGACGCCTTCGCTTCGAAGGAGAAGTCGTTGCACGCCAACGCCGGCGGGCACGTCGACATGCCCAGATTCGAGATGGACAGCGCGACCCGCTTCTTCGCCCGTCATCTCGGACAGGTCGGTGCGTCACCGGCCTGACGTGACGGGAATCGGGTCGTGTTGTTCGGAATCCGGCCCCGGGATTCGGTCGCTTATGTATAAATGGGTCGTCCCTCGAGTCGGTCGAGGCGGCAGATCCCAACGGTGAGAAGGAGTCTCGATGCTGGTGTTCGACCCCGTCATCTCGTTGTTCAACGAGATCGCCAGTGCGCTCGGTTCTAGCGACTTGGTCGTCGAGACCTAGGACCACTCCGGAAACGGTGGGTCGAGTCACTGGATTCGACCCACCGTTTCCGTGTTCGGGGGTGTCCGCGGTCGCGGCGCCCCACGAGTTCAGATGTTGAAGTACGTGCCGGGCACCGGCGTGTGCAGGCGTGCGTCGAGTCCGGCGGACTCGAACGCCGCCGCGAACCGGTCCGCGCCCTCGGTGAAATGCGCCCAGCCGTCGGTGTGCACGGGGATGACGACGGACGGGTTGAGGATCCGGGCCACCTCGACCGCCTCCGCCGACGTCAGGGTGACCGGCACCGGGAAGCGGCCGGGATCCGCGGCCCCGGCGAAGAGGACCGCGATGTCGACGGGGCCGAGCCGTTCCCCGATCTCGCGGGTCAGCTCGACGGACGCGTTGTCCCCCGAGACGTAAATCGTGGGAATCCCCTTGGCGCTGAGCACGAACCCGGTGACCGTGCCGGTGATCGGTTCGCATCCGGCGGGGCCGTGCAGCGCCGGGACCGCCGTGACGGTGAGTTCGCGGCCGTCCGGGGCGGTGACCGTCGTGTGGTCCCACGGTGCGAGTCCGGTCACCCCGGCCAGTCGCCCGGCCGCCTCCGGCGTGGAGAGCACCGTTTCGACCCGGCCGAGCAGTCGGCGGCCCGCGTCGTCGAGATTGTCCGCGTGCTGATCGTGCGACAGGAGCACGAGGTCGATGGGGCCGAGCGCCTCCGCGGGGAGCGCGGGCGCGGTCAGCTTGGTCAGGGTGACGCCGCCCTCGTAGCTGCCCGGCTCGTCGAACGTCGGATCGGTGAGGATGCTCAGGCCGGCCACCTTCAGGTGCAGGGTGGGGCCACCCACGAGGACCGCCCGAACGCCGTGCGCCGCTGCGGAACCGGTCGATGTCGTGCTCGCTGTTGTCGAGGTCATGCCCCAAGCATCGGCCGTTCGCCCAGGCGGGACCAGTGGCCCTCAGGACATGTTTCGCTAAGATCGGGCCATGGTCAGTTCGGTCGCGGTGATTGCCTTTCCCGACATCAGCCCGTTCCACCTCTCGGTGCCGTCGCTGGTCTTCGGGCACGCGGAGAACCGCGGCACGGCGCCGCGCTACCGGGTCACCATCTGCGCCGAAGATCCGGGCATCCTGCCCACCAACGCCGGCTACGACGTCGCGGTGCGGAGTTCCCTCGACGCGCTGGTCGAGGCGGACACGGTGGTGGTCCCGAGCTGGGTGCAGGCCCGCCGGCCGTCGGATGCGTTGCTCGAGGCGATCCGGCGGGCGCACGGGCGCGGGGCGCGCATCGTCGGACTGTGCCTGGGCGCCTTCCCGATCGCCGATTCCGGGATCCTCGACGGGCGCGAGGCGGCGACCCACTGGCATGCCGCGGAGGACCTGGCGCGTCGGCATCCGCAGGTGACGGTCAGATCGGACGTGCTGTGGTCGGATCTCGGCGACGTGGTGACCTCGGCCGGTACGGCCGCGGCGCTCGACTGCTGCCTGCATCTGGTCCGATCGGACCACGGTGTCTCCGCCGCGACCGCGCTCGCCCGTCGACTGGTGCTGGCTCCCCACCGCAGCGGCACCCAGGCGCAGTTCATCCCGGTCCCCGTGCGCGAGCAGGACGGTGAGGACGAGATCGAGCGGGCGATGGCGTGGGCCCGGATGAACCTGTCCGAGCCCGTCGACCTCGATCACTGGTCGCGGGTGGTCCTGATGACCAGGCGCACCTTCACCCGGCGGTTTCGCGAGCGCACCGGGTCGAGCCCGCAGCAATGGCTGCTCGTGCAGCGGCTGGATCGGGCCCGGCTGCTGCTGGAGACGACGGAGCTCGGCGTCGACGCGGTGGCCGGCGAATCGGGCTTCGGTTCGCCTGCGTCGCTGCGGCTGCATTTCGGGCGCGCGTTCGGAATCAGCCCGTCGGCGCATCGGGACCTGTTCTCGACCGGGTGACCGGGCGCCGCCCGCGTCCTTGGGGAGGGCCGCCGCGGGCAGAAACCGCGGCGGAATCCGCGTCGCGGTGGCAACGTGGCCCTCATGAGGGCATTCCGATTCTCGTACAACATCTTCGGACTCGGCTCGCGCAATGACCTCGTGGACAGTTGTCGCCGCGCCGAGCGCCTCGGCTACGACACGGTGTTCGCCGCGGACCACCTGGGCGTCGCCGCACCCTTCCCCGTGCTGGTCGCCGCGGCCGCGGCGACCGAGCGGCTGCGCGTCGGCACGCTGGTGCTCAACGCCCCGTTCTGGAATCCGGCGCTGCTGGCACGCGAGATCGTCACCGCCGACATCCTCACCGGCGGCCGCCTGGAGGTCGGCCTCGGCGCGGGTCACATGAAATGGGAGTTCGACGAGGCGGGCATCGCGTGGGAACCGTTCGGCGCAAGGGCGGAGTCGCTGCTCACCACGATCGACCGGCTCCGCCTGCTGTTCGCCGACGCCGGTTACGAGCAGCAGTCGGGACTGCGGGAGGCCTTCGGGGTCGCAGTGCTCCGACCCACTCAGCGCGTCGGATTCGGCGGCTTCGGACCGCCGCTGAACGTCGGGGGCACCGGCGACCGGATCCTGCGGATCGCGCCGGTCATCGAGCGGGTGCGCGCGCTCGGCGGTTGACGGCCTTTCGCCGCCATCAACGGTCGGCCGCGCGTGTAGCGTTCCGGGTATCCCGCTCCGATACCCGGGGCGGGCGGTCGGAGGTCAAGGGGACGACGGTGGACCGGGCGCGAGAACGACGGCCGACCAGCGCAGACGTCGCGCGTCACTCCGGAGTGTCGAGGGCCACCGTGTCCTATGTGCTCAACGGTCGCGACGACCACCCGATCAGCGAGCAGACGAAGCGACGCGTGCTGGCGAGCGTCGACGCCCTCGGGTACACGCCGAACCTCACGGCGAGCGCTCTGCGCGCCGGTCGCAGCAACATCGTGCTGATGCCGATGCCCGACATCCCGCTCGGGTTCGCGGTCGACGCGATCCTGCAGGGGCTCGATCTGGGTCTGTCGGAGCGGGGGCTCCGCTTCCTCCTGCACGGCGACCGCAATTCGGGCGGCGTGGCCGGTGCCCGCGCGTGGGCGCAGCTCCGCCCGGCAGCGGTCTTCACCGACACCTCGCGCTGCGACGCCGAGGCGGCGGCGCTGCTGCGGAGGGCCGGGGTGCGGGCCGTGCTCCTCGCCGGACCAGAGGTGGTCCCGTACGCGCCGACCGCGCGGTTCCAATTCGATTCGCTGGCCGACTGTGCGGCAAGGTATCTCGCGGTCCGACGCGGCCATCGACGACTCGCGTGCCTGGTGCCGGGGGTCGAACTCGCCGAGCTCGGGGAGCGCCGGTTCCGGGTGTTCGCGTCGGCGGCCGCGCAGGAAGGGGCCTCGGTCGAACGGGTCGACTGCGCCCTGTCGATCGACAGCCTGCTCCCCGTCCTCTCGGTCTGGCGCGATCCGGGACGCCGCCCGGACGCGGTGTACGCGTACGACGACGAGTTCGCGTTGGTGCTGATCCAGGCGCTGCGGGAGGTGGGGCTGGAGGTGCCGCACGACATCGCCGTCGTCGGGTCCGACAACCTGCCGCTCGGCGCGATCCTGCGACCGCACCTGACGACGACCTGCGTCGACCTGCCGGCTGTCGCGTCGGGCCTGGCGGAGTCGATTCACCGTCTGGTCGACGGACTCCCCTTCGAACCGCTCGGCGATCTCTTCGCCCCGCGAGTGGTGGTCCGGCAGTCGGCCTGACGGGTCACCGCGGGGTGATGACGGCCCGGTCCCCGGTCTCGGCGCGGACGGCGATGACCCGGCTCGTCAACGCCCAGCCGGTGTCGGTCCGGGTCCACGAGTCGTCGTAGTCGCCGAGGCATTCGTAGACCGCGCCCTCGTTCGTGCCCGCGCCGACGTGGAACGCGCGGAAGTACGACCGAGTCCGGGCGGTGTCCCCGTCCAGCTGCACCTGCACGTTGCCCATGAGGTGTTGCGTCGGGCCGCATGCGTCCAGGTGGGCCCGGACCACGGCGAGAACCGCGTCGGCGCCCTCGACGAAGTAGGCGCGGGCGTCCTCGGTCATCGACGACCGGAGCCCTGGCCAGTCCTTCGCGTCGAGTCGGGCCTGGAACCGGTGCAGGCTGTCGACCACCGCCTGGTGATCGAGCAGCTGCCCGAAGTCGGCGGGCGGAGTCGATCGGAACGTCGAATCTGGCCCATCAGTTCGCACAGCTGCGCCGCCCTTCCCTGGTTGATTCGTCATGTTTCCCCTGGCCCAACGGGTGACACGTGTAACACTCTATGCGCCCGCCTTCCGGTGCCACGGGGATTCCCGCTGAGTGAGACGGGTCACATCGGGTCCGGGTGTTCGGCCGCAATCTGGTGCACGCACCTGACCTCGACAGCCGGCTCAGTCGTCTGCGCCGCGGTCCCCCCGAACACATTGAAGGACTCCCATGACCCATCCCGATGTCCTGGCCCCGGCCAAGCTGGGCCCGATCACCCTGCGTAACCGGATCATCAAGTCCGCGACGTTCGAGGGCAAGACGCCGAACGCTCTGGTGACCGATGAGTTGATCGAGTTTCATCGTCGTCCGGCCGCGGGCGGGGTCGGCATGTCCACGGTCGCGTACTGCGCGGTGGCGCCGGAGGGGCGCACGGAACGCGGGCAGTTGTGGATGCGGCCGGAGGCCCTGCCGGGGCTGCGGCGGTTGACCGACGCGATCCATGCCGAGGGGGCGGCGGCGTCGGCGCAGCTGGGCCATGCCGGGCCGGTGGCGAACGAGAAGTCGACGGGTTTGCCTGCGTTGGCGCCGTCCCGGTCGTTCAATCCGATGAGCATGCGGATGATCCGGTCGGCGTCGAAGGATGACATCGCGCGGATCACCGAGGCGCACGGGACGGCGGCTCAGCTGGCTGTGGACGGCGGGTTCGACGCGGTGGAGATCCATTTCGGTCACAACTATTTTGCGAGCTCGTTTCTGAGTCCGAAGCTCAATCACCGCAAGGATTCCTACGGTGGTTCGTTGGAGAATCGTGCGCGGGTGGTGCTCGAGACTGCGCGCACCGTGCGGGCGGCGGTCGGTGACAGGGTCGCGATCTTGGCGAAGCTGAACATGGATGACGGTGTGCCGGGCGGGTTCTGGGTGGACGAGGCGATCCAGGTTGCGCAGTGGTTGGAGGCGGACGGTGGCGTCGATGCGTTGGAGCTGACGATGGGCAGTTCGTTGCTCAACCCGATGTATCTGTTCAAGGGCGATGCTCCGGTGCGGGAGTTCGCGGCGGCGATGCCGCAGCCGGTGCGGCTCGGCGTGCAGCTGATCGGCAAGCAGATGTTTCACGCGTATCCGTATCGGGATTTGTTCATGCTCGAGCAGGCCCGTCAGATCCGGGCCGCGGTGAAGCTGCCGCTTGTGCTGCTCGGCGGGGTGACCGACAGGGCCGGCATGGACACCGCGATGGCCGAGGGTTTCGAGTTCGTGGCGATGGCGCGGGCGTTGCTGCGGGAGCCGGATCTGGTCAACCGCATCGCCGAGGACGCCCGTGCGAAGTCGCTGTGCATCCACTGCAACAAGTGCATGCCGACGATCTTCTCCGGCGCCCGGTGTGTGCTGGTCGAGCGCGCCGGCTAGTTCGCAGCGCAGTTGCCCCAGTTGCCCCAGCGGCCCCAGCGGCCCCACCCGGACACCGAGGAGGGGGGTCGACGTACGTGCGACCATGGAAGAGCCGACGCTCTACACCCGATAAGGCTGACCGGAGGCCGTGGCGATGGACGACCGGGCGAGGAACGAGCACCAGCGGGTCGTGGTCGAGACCGATCACGGCCGCGCAAGCTACAGCGCAGGCAAAGCCGTACGCATCGGCAGGGATCCGCAATTGGAGATCACGATTGTCGATCCGTTGGTGTCGCGCGAGCATGCACGGCTCAGGTGGGACGAGGGATGGCAGCTCGTCGACGCCGGCAGCAAGAACGGTATCTACGTCGGCGGCGAGCGGCGAGAGAAGGTCCCCGTCACGAGCCACGTCCTCGTCCGGCTGGGTGACGCGGTCGAGGGGCCCGTCGTGCGGATCTCGATCGAAGATCCCGACGCGACGCGACTGGACGTGGGCGGTCGATTTGACGAGTCGACGATCGAGGTAGGGGCCTCGAGCGGCCCGCCCCCGACACCGCACGAGGCGGTCCCGGCGGGATCCCTCACGGTGGGACGGTCGCCCGACAGCGACATCGTCGTCCGAGATGTGCTGGCCTCGCGCCATCACGCCATCGCCCACAACGGGCCGTCCGGCCTCGAGATCGACGACCTGGGGAGCGCCAACGGAACGTTCGTCGGCGGCGCCCGGGTGTCGCGCGCGCAGCTGACCGACGGCGACGTCGTCACGATCGGCAACACCGATTTCAGCGTGCAGGAAGGCCGGCTCGTTCCACGGCAGGTGGTGGCCCCGACCGCAGGCGGGCTGCGGGTGGACGGCGTCGGACTCGTCATCGAAGGCGGGCGGCGACTGCTCGAGGAGGTCGCCTTCACTGCGGGACCCGGCAGCCTCACCGCGGTGATCGGGCCCTCCGGCGCGGGAAAGACCACGGTCGCCAAGATCATCTCCGGTTCGGGAAGCCCCACGGAAGGCGTCGTCGAATTCGAAGGGCGCAGCGTGCACACCGACTATTCGGTACTGCGCTCCCGCATCGGCATGGTCCCCCAGGACGACGTCGTCCATCGCCAGCTGACCATCCGGAGGGCACTCGGCTACGCCGCGGAGCTGAGACTGCCGCCGGACACGAGCCGGGCCGACCGTGAGGAGGTGATCGCAGGGGTACTCGACGAACTGCAACTGACCGAGCACGCCGACACCCGCGTTGATCGTCTCTCCGGCGGACAGCGCAAACGCGCATCCGTCGCGCTGGAGTTGCTGACGGGTCCATCCCTACTCATCCTCGACGAGCCGACCTCGGGTCTCGACCCCGCGCTCGACCGGCAGATCATGGCGACGTTGCGCCGTCTCGCCGATTCGGGCCGCGTCGTCGTCATCGTCACGCATTCGCTGTCGTACCTCGAGATGTGCGACCAGGTCCTCCTCCTCGCTCCCGGCGGCAAGACCGCGTATGTGGGCCCGCCCGACCGAGTCGGGGCCGCGCTCGGCAGTACCGACTGGGCCGACATCTTCGCCCGTGTCGCATCCGACCCGGACGGGGTGTTCGCCGAATATCGCGCCACCCGCCCCGAGGCGGTGCCGCCACCGAGCCCGCCCGGGCCTCTCGGTCGCCCCGCACACACATCGGGGCGCAAGCAGCTGAGCACCGTCGCCCGCCGCCAGGTTCGGCTGATCCGCGCCGACCGGGGCTACCTGATCTTCCTGTCGCTTCTGCCCTTCGTGCTCGGCGGGCTGGCCTTGCTCGTGCCGGGCGACACCGGGTTCGGGCCGTCGGGTACCGACGTATCCGGTGAACTCACCCAGATCCTGGTGGTGCTGATTCTCGGCGCCGCCTTCATGGGCTGTTCACTGACCATCCGCGACCTGGTCGGTGAGCGCATGGTCTATCAGCGCGAACGTGCCGCCGGGCTGCTGCCGTCCGCCTACCTGACGGCGAAGATCGTCGTGTTCTGCGCTGCCGCGATCGTGCAGTCGGTGATCATGGTGCTGATCGTCTTCGTGGGCAAGGGTCTCCCTGGTCGCGGCAGCTTGATCCCCTCGGGCTCGGTCGAACTGATCGTGGACATCGCCGCCACCACTTGTTGCTGTGTGCTGGTCGGATTGGCGTTGTCGTCGGTGGCGCGCTCGAACGAGCAGGTACTGCCGATGCTGGTGGTCACGATCATGGCGCAGCTGGTGATGTGCGGAGGATTGATCACGATCACCGGACGCGCCGTACTCGAACAGGTCGCGTGGCTCTTCCCGTCCCGCTGGGGGTTCGCGGCCGCGGCCTCGACGGTGGACCTGGTCACGAATTCCACCGGCACCGAGCCGGACACGCTGTGGCAGCACACCGCATCGTGGTGGCTGCTCAGCATTGCCATGCTGGTGCTCATCAGCTGTGTGCTCGCAGTCTTCACCTACAGCCGGCTCCGGTTGCGCCGTCCGCGCCGGGGCTGACCGCCGACGACGGGCCGACCCGGCTGGTGCAAGCGAGCGTTATCGCTGTCGGCCGGGCTCCACAAGAGCCGCGGCTCAACGCACGGCTGGACCGCGATCGCTGGCTGCTGCGACGGCATCGCGGACGAGGGCATCCGGATCCGTCGCCAGGCGGCGCAGATCGGCGTTGTACCGCTCTCGCAGGTTCGGGGTGAGCGCCGTGTCCGCCAGCACGAAGACGCCGTGCCGCCGCACCGCGGCCCATGGCGAAGCGAGTCCCACGAACGCGGCCTCGGTCTCGTCCGTGTCGATCGTGCAGTACCCACTGCCGGGAGACAGCCGATCGCACACCGCGTCGTGCAGCGCGGGATGCTCGGTCAGCGCAGACTCCAGCGGGCCGTAGTCCAACGGTTGGTGGACGCCGACGTCTCGGAAGGAGGTGTACGGGGCGGTGAGCCCGCGGACGGCGATCTCCCGGGGCAGCCGATCGAGCCGGGCCGTCACCAGATCCATCCGGCCGAGACGGGAGAGCGCCGCCGCTGCCCAGGCTCGATCGGGTTCCCCCAGTCGACGGTTGCCCACAATCGCATCCAGTGCTGCGACCACTTCCGTTGTGGGGATGCCGAGTTCGCCGAGCAGCTTCGCCCACAACCACTTCTCGCGGGCCACCGGAAGATGTTCCAGTATCGCGGACACCGCGTCGGTTCCCAGCTCGCGGAGCCAGGCGCGTGCGCGTTCGGTACCCGGAGGCGCGTGGACGGGGGAGTCGGCGATCGCGATCAACTCGATCACCCTCAGGTCGGGCGGCAGCGCGGCCAGCCGGTCGAGCGCCCGCTGCTCCTCGTCGAGTTCGGGGAAGTGCCTGCGTACCTGGGTCTTGGTCAGGCTCAGCGGAATCAGCTCCCACGCCTCGTCCATGGCCACCGCGACGAACTCCCGGCCGACGACCTCCTCGTCGATCAGTGTGCGGCGCGCCGCCTTACAGGCCTTGGCGACCGTGCGCTCGAATCGGTGGTGGACGGCATGCCAGCGCTCGCCGTCATCGGCCGTCGCGGCTGCCTCGACGCGCTCGGCCAAGCGGTCCTCCGCCTCGCCTGGGTCGAGCTGCCACGGCCAGTCCGCCGGGCTCCACCGCAGCGCGTCGGCGGCGAGGTGGTCGGTCGCGACCGACGCGAGGGATTCCTCGCTGGCGACCCCGATCGACGGCCACGCGATCACGCCGCCGGCTTCGGCATAGAACTCGTGCACGGCGGCGCCGTAGATCCGGTCGTCGGGGTGTTCCACGCGCATGAGGCGCACGAACGCCACGATCTGATCCCGTACGGCCGCTTCCACGCTCGCCCAGTCCACCCGTCCGACCGTAGTGGAGGGCACGGACGCCCCGGATAGGCTCACCCCGGTGAGACCGGATCTCGAACAGCTGCGTTCCCTGCTCGATGCATCGCCCGGGTTGGCGAAACGCCCGGCCGGGCCGACGTCGCGGGACCGGATCGAGAATGTGCAGACCCGCCTCGGTCCGCTGCCTCCGTCCTACCGGTGGTGGCTCGGCGAGTACGGAGCCGGGTGGCTGCGCGGGGCCCCGATCGCGACGGCCGCGCCCGCGGAGGCCGACGAGGCGATCACGGCAGACTGGCGATCGACGGGTACTCGGCTGTGCTTCCACGCCGAGGAGGGCGGCGACACGCACTACTTCGCGCTCGATCGCCGGGGCATCGACGGCGAGTGGCCGGTGGTCCGCCGAGACCCGTTCGACGGCGACGAGTACCCCGTGGCGGAGAACTTCGCGGGATTCCTCGCTGTCCAGGCCGCCCTCGCCCGTGGGCTCCGGGACGGCCCGAATCCGACGATCGCCGCGCTGTGGCGGTCGACGGCCGGGGCCCTGCGCGACGATGGCCTGCTGCTGTACGGACCGCACCAGATCCAGGAGCGCAACAAGACATTCGAGGTGCGAGAGTATGCACCCGACTGGGTGCTGGTCGGCGACGACAGTGGGGGGCGGGGACTGTTCATGAGGCACCGCGGACGGGACCGACGCAGCGTCTATCTGCTCGACCTCGGTGCGATCGGCGGGAACCTCGCCGTCGACGGCGAACTGCTCACCGACGACCTGCTCGGATGGTTGGCCATCGGGTGAACGGGCGTCCGGGCCGCCCGGCGGTTCCCTTCATACGGACGCCGGCTGACCTGGCGGTACCGCAATGACGCGGCCCCGCCAGGGCCCGGTGACTCAGACGATCGCGGGCAGCCGGACGACCTGGCCGGCGTAGGCCAGTCCGGCGCCGAAGCCGAGCAGCAACGCGGTGTCGCCGGGCTTGGCGCCGCCGGAACGGAGCAACTGTTCCATGGCCATCGGAATCGATGCCGCGCTGGTGTTGCCGGTCTCGACGATGTCGCGGGCGACCGCGACGGTCTCGGGCAGTCCCAGGGTCCGGATCAGCGCGTCGGTGATGCGGCTGTTGGCCTGGTGCGGCACAAAGGCGTCCAGGTCGCCCGCCGTGATCCCGGACTTCTCCAGGGCGTCGCGGCAGGCCTTCTCCAGGAAGGTCACCGCCCACCGGAACACCGCCGAGCCGTTCATCCGGATGTAGGGCCGCTCCGTGGTGCCGCCGCTGGCTTCTGCGGCCGCGACCTCGGCGAAGTACTGCTTGAAGTCCTTGTCCTGCTTGATCGCTTCGGTCTGGGTTCCGTCCGAACCCCAGGCGACCGGACCGATTCCCTCTGCGTCGGCGGGACCGACGACGACCGCGCCCGCGCCGTCGGCGAAGATGAACGCGCAGGTCCGGTCGGTCGGATCGAGAAGGTCGGACAGCCGTTCCACGCCGATCACGAGGACGTGGCGGGCCTGCCCGGCGCGGACGAGGCTCGCGGCGTTGCCGAGCGCGTAGCAGAAGCCCGCGCACCCGGCGGAGATGTCGTAGGCCGCGGTGTCGTGCATGCCGAGCTCCGTGGCCACCACAGCGCCTGCCGACGGTCCCAGCACCATCTGTGACGACGTCGCCAGCACCACGGCGTCGATCTGCCCGGCCTCGATACCCGCGGCGGCGAGCGCGTCGCGGGAGGCCGCGACGCTCATCGAGACGATGGTCTCCTCGGAGTCGGCCCAGCCTCGGGACTTGATGCCGGAGCGGGTCTGGATCCATTCGTCGCTGGAGTTGATGGCATCCACGATCTCGGCGTTGGGGACGACGCGTCGGGGTCGGTACGCGCCGAGGCCCAGCAGGGCCGTGTGCGTGACGGGATTGGCGGTGGCGATGGGGGCGGGCACAGCATCCTCTCCATGTGAACCGATCGGTCCATATAGTTGAGATCATCTAACATGAACCGATCGGTTCACACAAGCGCGGGAGGATTTGCATGACCACGGCACGACCGCGAGCCCGACTCCTCTCGAGCACCATCGCCACGGTGCAGGAGCTCGGGGTGAATGCGGCCGGGCTGACCGAGCTGCTCAAACGCAGCAATGCGTCGCGTAATTCGCTGTATCAGCACTTCCCGGCCGGCAAGGGCCAGCTCGTGGAGACGGCGACACGGATCGTGTCGAGAGTGGTGCATTCGCATGTGAGCGTCATGGCGGAGAAGCTGGCGAGCGCGCCGTCGGTGGAGCAGTGGCTGGACGAGCTGTTCGCATTCTGGCGCGAGCCGCTCGAGTCCAGCGAGTACCGGCTGGGTTCGTTCATGATGGCGGCCGCGTTGGACGAGCAGAACCCGGCGGTGCAGGCCGCCGCGGGTCAGGCGTTTACCGATTGGACCTCCCGGCTCGCGGACGGCATGGTCGCGGCCGGAATCGAGGAAGCGGCCGCGCGCTCGATGGCGGGGCTGCTGCTGTCGGTGATCGAGGGCGCCATCGTGCAGAGCCGCGCGCTCGAGTCGAGCCAGCCCTTCGTCGATGCACGCGCCCAGCTCAGCGTTCTGATGGGTCATCACCTCACGCTCGGGTGAGCGCCGGTGGTGCCGTCCGGTTGGCGGCCGCCGACAACCGGACGGTCCCGAGTGACTACGCCGGCACTACCGAGATCGTGCCCTTGCAGACGGCCTTCTGCGTATTGATGAACCGCCAGCCCCCACCGGTCTCGACGGTGACGGTGAAGTCCACCGCTCCGGTTCCCGTCCAGGTTCGGTTGATCGGGATCCCGGGCTTCTGCTGCAGGGCCGTCTCGTCGCTGACGCTGTGGCCGGAGGCCCCCGTCGTCTTGTTGGTCCAGTCGACCAGCACCCGCGTGCCGTACCAGTTGACTCCGAAGCTCGGCAGCAGACCGGGGGGCGGCGCGGGCAGTTCGTTCCCGCCGCTCAGCAGAATTGCCGGCTCCAGCGCGTCTGCGCCCGGACGGAGCGACGCTCCCGATGCGGCATGGACGGTCCACGTGAACGACGGTGCCCAGAAGAGCGGGTTCAGGCTCCCGCACGTCATGGTCGTCGACGTCGGCGGCGCGGGCTGAGCGTTCGCGACGCCTCCACCGGTCACCACCGCGATGCCGAGCCCGACAGCAGTGAGGGTCGCAGCGCACCCACGCCGCACCAACTTATTGCTCATGATCACTCCCCTTGATCCGACAATGCGAGAACCGAGACATTTCGGCCGCACCTTTCATACCGAAGGTGGCATACGGTTTGTTACAAATCGTGCAATCTGGACCATACTCGCGCAACCGAATTCGGCAATTTCTGCTGTTCGGACGCCGGCATGGACGACGACGGTTGCACCAGCCGATTCAACTGAGACGTTCGATGATGAGGACGTTCGCGGTGCCGCCGCCCTCGCACATGGTCTGAAGTCCGTATCGTCCACCCGCTCGCTCGAGTTCGTTCAGAAGCGTCCCGAAAAGCTTGGTGCCGGTGGCGCCGAGTGGATGCCCGAGCGCGATGCCGCCGCCATTGACGTTGACGCGCTCCGCGTCTGCGCCGGTCTCGGCGAGCCAGGCAAGGACGACCGAGGCGAATGCCTCGTTGATCTCGATCACGTCGAAGTCGTCCATGCTCATGCCCGTCTTCCCGAGCGCGTACTCGGTGGCCGGGATCGGAGCGGTGAGCATGTAGATCGGGTCGGCGCCGCGAGCGCTCAGGTGGTGGATTCTTGCGCGCGGTACCAGGTTGTGTGTCTTGAGCGCGGCCGCGGACGCGACGAGCACGGCGCTGGCGCCGTCCGAAATCTGGCTGGCCAGAGCCGCGGTCAGGCGCCCGCCCTCTCGGAGCGGTGGCAGCGCTGCCATCTTCGCCAGGCTCGTGTCGCGGGGGCACTCGTCCACCTCGAACGAGCCGACCGGGACGATCTCGTCGTCGAATCGTCCGCCCGCGATCGCATCCCGTGCGCGCTGGTGGCTGCGCAACGCCCACTGCTCCATCTGTAGGCGGCTGATGCCCCACTTCTCGGCGATCAGCTCGGCGGCCCGGAACTGGGAGATCTCCGTGTTGCCGTAGCGGCGGTGCCAGTCTCGGGAGCCCGAGTAGGGATCGTCGAATCCGTGTTCCCGGCCCGCCGTCATGGCTGCGGAGATCGGGATCCGGCTCATGCTCTGCACGCCGCCCGCAACGATCAGGTCCGCCGTCCCGCTCAGCACCGCCTGGGCGGCGAAATGCAGTGCCTGCTGACTGGATCCGCATTGGCGATCGACCGTCACGCCCGGGACGCCCTCGGGCAGGCCGGCGGCCAGTGCCGACGTGCGTGCGATGTTTCCTGCCTGGCCACCGATGGTGTCGACGCAGCCGAACATCACGTCGTCGATGGCCGCGGGATCCATGGGGTTCCGGTCCGTGAGCGATCGGATCACGGTCGCGCCCAGGTCGATCGGGTGGGCGGCGGACAGCGCGCCGTTCTTTCTGCCGACTGCGGTGCGAACTGCATCGACGATGTAGGCCTCGGACATTGCGGGTTCCTCGTTTCCTCGGTCGCTTCGGGCATGCGCCAATCAGTTAGATGATTGCACCCTATAGCGTTCGGGTTGATCGTCGGGTCCACCGGTCGAGATCGGCCCGCGGCCGCGCGCAGGGAATGCTCGCGGGCGGGGAGGCGTTACCGACGCGGAGTACCTGTCAGCGCGAAATGAGGAGTGGGGACATGGGTTCGCTTGAAATCATGGAGTGGCTTCGTGAGGGAGCCAATGCAGGAGACCCGATCCGGGGGCCGCTCTACGTCGTGACGTTCGTCGTCGGCGGACTCGTGAGCGTGCTGTTCGGTGGCGGAGTGATCTGACCGATCGGCTGATCGGACCGGACGGCCGTCGCGGCCGCCTCGTCGGAGGCGGTTGCGCTTGCGGTCGTCCGGTCCGGCGATGGCCGCACCCCAATCGCGTACCCGGTTCCTAGGGCGTGCGCGCGAGCGTGACGCCGAGCCCGTCGATGCGGAAGTCGCGATCGGTGACGTCGACACCGAAATCGGTGAAACGCCGACCGCCCAGTGCGCCGGCGAGGAAGTCGCGGATCGGACCGGGCTCGGCGGCGCCGGAATTCGAGACACTCGCCGGCACCTCGATCGTGCCGTCGAAGTGACGGGCCTGCCCGGTGAGGCCTGCCGGTTGCGGTGTCTGCCGGAGGGCGTCGACGGTGTGGAGGATCAGGTCGAGTCCGACGCCGTTGCCGAAGTCCACGTGCAGCGGTGTGGGGGAGCTCGCGATGTCGAAGGATTCGACGGCGGCGGTCCAACCCGCGGGGGAGCGGCCCGCGTAGTTGTACGGCGAGGCCGGTACGGACGGGTCGACGCTGCGGTCGTCGGCGGTATTGGCCAGACGCTCCCCGGTCAGGGGCTGGTCGGTGGCGACGAAGCTCCACTCGTCCGCGGTGAGCTGCTTTGTCCAATAACCGGTTCGGCCGTCGCTGGCGCCCTCGACGCGGAGTTCGCGGGCGTCGGAGCCGATGCCTGTCTTGTGTATCGAGATGCGGTCGGTGATCTCGCCGGGGACCTTTGGTTGACGCAGCCAGTCGGGCGCGGGGAGCGCAATGGCGGCGGTGCCGACATCGATGCGCTCGCTGAGCATGTCCGCGGCTTCCCGCAGGCCCGGCTGGTCGTCGTAGGAGTAGCGGAAGAAGACCTTGTCCGCGCCGGAGATGTCGAAGTCATAGAGTCGGGTGTACAGGTCCCCATGGCGATTCACGACCAGCGAGGTGGAGCCGCTGGTGGAGAGGGCGACCGCGCGGAAGCGGCCTCCGGCGGGCATGCCGACTTCGTAGCTGTGATCGACCGGGAGCCAGGGGTCCACGTAGCGAATGCGGGTGCCGCCGTCGGTGAGTGCGAAGACGTGGGAGACCTTGGCCAGGCCCACGGGGTGGTTGTTGCCCACGGCGTCGCGCCAGACATGGTCTTCGTTCGCGGAGAGAACCGACCAGGTCCAGTCGAGCGTGCCAGGGGGAAGGGTGCGCCACCGCGCCGGGCTGCACCGTGAGACCCGCGAACGCGATTCCGGCAAACCGCGACGAGGGCGCCTCGCGTGGCAAGTCGCTTCATCACACCCAGCCCAGCGTTCCGAAGATGATGAGGGCGACGGCATCGATGCCGAAGATCGTGCCGACCGTGATGGCCTTCGCACGCACAGTCGCCATGTCGTGGACCCAGAAGCAGACGGCGAAGAACGGCACGTAGCCGATCAGCCAGATGAGATAGGGGAAGCCCGGCTGCCACCAGGACCAGTCCCAGGTCAGCACGCCCATCTTGTTCAGCACCACCTCGACGCCCACGGCGGCGGCGGAGTTGATCGCGATGAGGATCGGCCGGTTGGGCAGGCCGAAGATTCGGGTCTCCTTGGGCGGCAGCATCTTCGCCGCCGCGACGCCCATGATGGCGAACATGAAGCAGATCTCGATGTTCAGGCCGATGAGCAGCTGGTAGGCCGTCGGTCCGGTCGCGGCCCATACCGGTGCGCGGCCCGTGGCGTGGAAGACCAGCGAGTTCCAGATCTCGTTGAACAGGTCCATGCCCCACAGTGCGAGCCCGGCGAAGAAGACGTTCCAGTTCCGGCGCTCCACTTCCGTGGCGTACACGTAGATGACCAGGAGTAGCAGCGGAATCACGTACCACTTGAATTGGCTGCTGTCGCGCAGCAGTTCGAGCGCCATCTTGGCGTGCTCGGTCATCAGCAAACCCTCTCCCCCGAGACCATCAGAAACCCTGGGGGAGTGTTACACATTGACGTCAGTTGTCACGCTGTAACTGTGAAATTGGGTTACACCTGGTCAGCCCGGTGGAGACCACACCGTCGTGACCCTCTGCCGCACGGTCCGAACCGGGTCGGGGGAGGAGAGTGCCGTGACCCCCGCTCGGAGCAGCAGAACGTCCTCGTTTCGGCGTGCCGCGAGCAACGCGGACTCCCACAGCACGACGCACTCCGTGGCGATGGCACCGATCGCGTCGGATCTCTCGCCGCCGCCGAAGAGTCTGAATTCGGACTCGCATCCGCCGAGGCGCGCCAGCTCTGTGATGATCGGGTGCCACTTCAGTCTCGCGCCTGCCGCGTAGGTGTGCTTCGCGCCGAAGGTCCGCACAAAGAGGTGTGCCGCAACGAGAACCGGCTCGGCCGAATCCAGGTCAGCGAATCCGCCGAAGACCGGTGGTGGGTGCTTCATGGTTCGATCGTCGCATCCGGATGAAAGGACAGAGCAGTGAGCGTGCGCACCACGGGCCACTTCGGCGGCGTCGACTTCGAGGGCTTCTGGGACGACAGCGACTATTCGCGGGAGAACTACGCCGAGCCCTCGCCGACCGATGAGCTGATCGCGTCGATCGAGGAGGAGCTGGGCGGGTACCGGCTCCCGGACTCCTTCGTGGAACTGATGCGGATGCACAACGGCGGCATGGTCGAGCGGCCGTGTCACCCGATGGACGAATCGACGAGCTGGGCCGAGGACTACATCCAGATCAGCGGCCTGTACGCGATCGGCCGTACCGCCACCTGGTCGCTGTGCGGGGAGCTCGGCTCGACGTTCATGCGGGATGAGTGGGGGTACCCGGACATCGGCGTCGGTATCGCCGACACCCCGAGCGCAGGGCACGAGCAGATCATGCTCGACTACCGCGCGTGCGGCCCCCGCGGCGAGCCTCGGGTCGTGCACGTCGACCAGGAGGGCGACTACCGCATCACCGTGGTCGCGCCCGACTTCGCGTCCTTCGTCCGGGGCCTGGTGAGCGAGGACGAGTTCGACGACAGCGAGGAGGCGCTGCAGGCCGATCTCGCGGTGGTGCGGCGCGGCACGCTCTCGCCGATCGTCCGCCGCGCCCTGGAGGCGGCGGGCCTGCCGGACGGCGAGGCACTGGTCCGCGGCCTCGCGGAGCGGATCGTGACGGAGAAGGGGTTCTACGCGCTCCACGCGGACGGCGACTCGTGGCTGATGTACGACGTCATGTTCTGGCTGTACTCGCACCTGGCCACCGCGTCATCGTTCGACGACTTCGTGAACCGGGCCGAGGGGCAGGACGACTATGAGCGGCCCTGCTACACCCTGATGGTCACCACGTCGTTCGTGGCCGACCCGTACGGTTTCTGCACGGGCGGCTACGCGGAAGGGTTCCTGCGGGATTGGTGGGACGCGAAGGTCGAACGCGGGAACCTCGTCGCCGTCGACGGCGGGTACCGGTTCGATCCGGAGTATGCGACACAGCTGCTGAGGGTTTTGCGTGCGGCCGGCGGGATTCGCTGAGCGACCAACGTGACAGAAGGTCATGGCGATCCGATCCACGCCCGGGCGTCGCGTGCCGGGCGTGGATCGGATCGTGTGCGACTAGGCGGACGCCATCGTCGTCGCCCAGCGATAGTCCGCCTTGCCGGCCGGTGTTCGCTTGACCTCGTCCACCAGCACGATCGAACGCGGGATCTTGTAGCCGGCCAAGGTCTTGCGGCAGTGCTCCTGAACCTCGTCGAGGGTCAGTTCGGGCGATCCGGGATAGGTCGCGATGACCGCGGCGACCTGTTGGCCCATCCGTTCGTCGGGCGAGGGCACGACGAGAGCGTCGGAGATCGACGGGTGCGCGTGCAGGGCGGCCTCGACCTCCTCGGCGAAGACCTTCTCGCCGCCGGTGTTGATGCACTGCGAGCCGCGGCCGAGGAAGACGATGGTGCCGTCCGCTTCCACCCTGCCCATGTCGCCGAGCACCGACAGGCGGGTGCCATCGGCGCGAGTCGGGAACGTCCGGGCTGTCTTCTCCTCGTCCTTGTAATAGCCGAGGGGGACGTTGCCGATGCGGGCGATGTAACCGATCTCGTCGGAGCCCGCGGGAAGCTCGTTCAGCCGCTCGTCGACAAGGATCATGTTCGGCGAGGGCGGCATTCGCAGATTGCCTGCCTCGTCGATGGTGAAGGCGCCGTCGTTCCCGGACTCCGAGGCGCCGAAGTTGTCCCGCAACAGCAGGTCCGGCTTGACCGCCAGCATGCGGTCCCGGACGCTGGTGGACCAGATCGCGCCGCCGGAGGTGATCGAGAACAGGGAGCTGAGGTCGACCTCGCCCTTGCGTCGTTCCATCTCGTCGACCAACGGCAGCCCCATGCCGTCGCCGACGATGAGGATCACCTGGACCGAGTCCTTCTCGATCGATTCGACGACCTTCTGCGGGTCGAAGTCCCGCCTGAGGACTACGCGAGCACCGAGGGTGAAGAAGGTGAACAGTGAGTACAGCGCGGCGCCGTGCATCAGGGGTGCGGCGATGAGGAAGGAGAATTCGGGGAATTCCTTTGCAGCGCTGGCAATCTCGGCAAGGTCTTGCCGGGTGCCCTCGCCGTATGGATTCCCGCCGGAGAGCGGCTTGCGGAAGAAGTCGTCGTGCCGCCACATGACACCCTTCGGGTATCCGGTGGTCCCTCCCGTGTAGAGCAGGTACAGGTCGTCGCCCGTGCGGGAGTCGAAATCCGCCGTGGGCGACAGCTCGCGGGCCTCGGCGAAGGAGACCACGGACACTGCACGCGCATCCGCGGCGGCGAGCAGCTCGTCGGCGACCTCGCCCACCACGAACACCGTCCGGAGCATCGGGCACGCCTCGAGGAGGGCGGCGAGGGTGCGCTGATGCTCGGGGAGTTCGATGACCACCGCGACCGAGTCGGAGTTGGTGAAGATGTACTCGAGCTCGGCGGGCGTGTACCGGTAGTTGACGTTGATCGGCACCGCGCGGATCTTGATCAACCCCAGGATGGACGTGACGTGCTCGATGCCGTTCTTCAGGAACAACGCGACATGGTCGCCCGGGGAGATGCCGGCCTGTGCGAGCAGGTGGGCGGCCCTGTTGGCCTCCGCGTCGAGCTGGGCGTAGGAGAGGTTCTCGCCCTCGTAGGTCAATGCAATGCGATCGGGTACTGCGCTGGCGACCGTCTCGAAAACGTCCGCGAGGTTGAACTGCATCTTCATTCCTTTCAGAACCGGTCCGCGATGTCGAGGGCGATGACCCGAACCTAGAACACGTTCCAGGCCATCTGCGGGGAAACTGATCGATTGGTGCATTTCCTGCGGTCAGTCGGAGGTCGTTGACGGGGCTTCCGGTATCCGCATCATGCGGAACGAGTTGAGCAGCCCGAGGAGGCCGGCGAGGATAGGAACGAGCAAGGCGATCTGAAGGGCGAGGGGTCGTGCCTCCGTGTTGATGCGGATGATCTCGTCCTGAATCTCCTGGGGCTGGTCGACGAGCAATCCCTCGAGTTGGGTGTTGCTCATGACCTCCGCGTCGTCCTCGAGCACCTGCGCCACGTGCTGCTGGTCTGCCGGCGGGAGCACGGTGCTCGATTGCGCCATCGAGGTGAACGCGATGGACAGCGTTGCCAGCAGGGTGGCGCCGGCGAACGCCAGACCGAACGACAGCCCGAACGACCCTGCCGCTGAGTTGGTGCCTGCGGCTTCGCTGACCCGCTCGTCTGAGATCGGGGCGAGCGTGTAGTCGTTGAGCTGCGACACCAACAATCCCAAGCCCGACCCCGCGATGATCAGAGGGACCACCAGTGCCCAGCCGAACTCAGCCCGGGGCACGATCGGGATCAGCGCAACGATCCCGATCGTGAGGAGGAAGAATCCCCACCGGATGATGCCGCTGGGGCGCCGATCGCCCGCCCTCTTCCCCGCGAGCACCGCCACCGCGAACATGCTGAGGGAGAGGGGTGCGAGGGACAAACCCGCCTGCATCGCGTTGTACTCGAGCACCATCTGCAGGTAGATCGGCAGCGCAATCATCGTGCCGCCCAGCGCAATCTGCTGGAGCATTTGCTGGGAGACCCCCAGCCTGAAGATCTTGGATGTGAACAGATCCGGGTCCAGCAGGGTTGGTTCGCCCCGCCGCTTGCGCCGCACCAGCCAGTACGCCAGTCCGGCCAGTGCTGTCGCACCGATCACCAGGAGCGCGGCCACTGCTTCGCCGCCCTCCTGCCACACCAGGATTCCCAGCACGATGCCGCCCATGCCCAGCACGGAGAGCGCCGCCCCGACCGTGTCGATGCCCCGAGGCCCCGTGTACGGGACATCGCGGACGAGCGTGATGCCGGACAGCACGATGGCGATGATGACGACCTCGAGTACGAACGCGATGCGCCAGGACAGGTAGGTGGTGATGAACCCTCCGAGCAGCGGCCCGACCGCCGCGGCGATCGCGGCCGCCGCCCCGACGAGGGCGTAGACCTTCTTCTGGGCGCCTCCTTCGAAGTTGCCGTGGATGAGTGACTGCATGGCGGGCAGGAGGAGTGACGCGCCGATCCCACCCAGCACGGCCCAGAAGATGACGACCGCAGTCAGGCTCTGCGCGAGGGCCATCGCCGACGCACCGACGGCGTAGCCGAGGAGGCCGAGCACGTAGGCACGTTTGCGTCCGATCAGGTCGCCGACCTTGCTGCCGATCAGGATGAATGCCGCCGACACCAGCGCCTCGAGGGCGATGGCCGCCTGGACACCGCTCACGGTCGTGTCGAGGTCTCGAACCACGGACGAGATCGACACGTTCATCAGGGACGTGTCGACGACAAGAACGAACATCGCCATTGCCAGCAGGACGGCGAGCAGGCGTTGAGTGCCCGCCAGTTGCTCGGCGCCGCTGTCAGTTGATCCTTCTGTCATCGGACACCCACCATCTCGGCAGTCACCGTGGGCGAGCACTAAGAAGAACGAGCCACGGACCAGCAGTATTGCATGTCTGACACGATGCGCGAGGCCGAGTCCGCCGCGCCGTATCCGCACCGATCGCATGGCCAACGCGTCTGTTTTGTTACGGCGCGACGATGCAACCGGGTCCGATCGGCGTACCCGGGTTGACGGTGACCGTCTCGATCGGTCCGCCCGCCGATGTCTGATAGGCCATCAGGGTGTGTTCTCCGGGAGCGGTCGGTGTCCAGAGCGAGAAGGCGTGACCCAAAACGACGGGCGGGACGTAGTAGGGATCGACGGTGTCCCAGATCAGCTCGTGCGGGAAGAAGGTCGACGCGCGGTTGAGGTCGACGATCCCCACGCCGGGCTCTGCGAGAGTGCCCGTCCTGGCCACGACCAGGTAGGTGCAACCGGCCCCGTACGGCGTTGTCGGGCCCCCGCTGAGCCCGGGGACGACGGTGACGTCGACTACCTCCGCTGCGGCCGAGGGCGCGGACATGGTGACCACCGCGGCGCAGACGGCCACGGCGAGCGGGGTGGCGCGGGCAATCCTCGAAGAATTCATACCAGTGGGTCGGTTTTGTCGCCGGCGCCGTTACAGAGTTGAACCGGTCAGGGCCTGGCGCCTGCCCGAGCCGGCAGCCCTTCGGCAAAGGCGCGGGCCGACTCCAGGTCCGCGGCGTTCGGTCGTCCCTTCCGGATGCCGCCGACCAGCTTGAACGGAAGATAGGTATCGAACGCGCGACACGAGAAGGTGTCGATCACCTCGAAGCCCTTCTGTCCGAGACGGCGTACGAGGGGGCGGGAGAAGGCATGGGGCCGTGCATCGGGAAATCCGCTGGTGGCGAAGACAAATGCCTTGTGTCGTTGCCCCTCCGGGAGTGACTCGACGAACTCGAGCAGCCGCGCGTGGAAGGACCCCAGGTAGATCCCTGACCCGAATCCCACGAGGTCGTAGGCGGCCAGTTCCGCAATATCGACCTGGTCAGGGGCGACAACGCGGGCATCGAGCACCTGGCCCATGACGTCCGCAACCCGCTTCGTGTTTCCGTGAGATACGGAGGTGCACACGATGATCGACTTCATGAAGACGCTCCCCTCGATTTCGGGATGGCGCCGACACGCTCGCCTTCCCCACCCCGTCCCCTTTGAGGTGCGTCGTCAGACTAGCGGCAGTTGCGCTCGGAAGGATGCGTTGTCTGCATCGTCACAGAGGTCATGAGCGCGCAGGGTCGTAGACCATCGCGATCTCGCCCAGTTCGCCGGTCTTCTGATGTGTGAGCGTCCAATTCGAACTGGGCAGGCCGTCGTCGAACAGTCGCTGCCCGCTCCCGGCGATCTCGGGGCAGATCATCAGATACAGCCGGTCGAGTAGGTCCGCCGAGAGGAGTGGCTTGATGATGCTGGCGCTGCTGTCGACGAGGATGTCGCCCTCGCCGGTGGCCTTGAGTTCGGCGTTGAGCCGGATGCTCTCCGCCTTCCCGGCTTCGGATCAGGGCTGTCGAGGTTTCTGATTCTCGGCGATCCAGGCCGCGATCTGCGTCCGCGAGGTGAACCCGAGCTTGGAAAGGACGTGCTCGACATGACCCTGCGCGGTGCGGGGCGAGATCACCAGCGTCGCGGCGATCTCCTTGTTGGTCAGTCCTTCTGCCACGAGGTCGGCCACCTCGGTTTCGCGGCGGGTCAACAGCGGTGCGACCGGTGCCGCACGGGGCTTGTCGGTTTGGCGGTCCCCGAGTGCGTAGGCGACAGCGTCGTCCACACTCATCTCGGTGCCGGTGCGAAAGGCCTCGCCGTAGGCACGGGTCCCCAGCGCGTCGCGGGTGAGTCGCTCGCATTCGTCGTGATGGCCGATCAGGTAAGTGAGGGTCACCGAGTCGCTTCCCACGGCCTTCGCCAGCGTCTGCGCGGCACCCATCAGGACGGCGGCGCGCGTCGCCTTGCCCTCGCGCATCTCGTTCCAGGCCAACGACTCCAGGCACCAGCCCGTCATGGCCGGGTCGTTGATTTTCCGGCTCAGCCGCAACGCCTGTGCCGTCAGGGTGGCTGCCCTGTCGTAGTCGCCCGCCTGTAGCGCTGTCTGTCCGAGAGCCCACGAGGAGTGTGCGCGGAAGAAGGATTCCTCTCGCGGGGTGGTGATCGCAAGGATCTGCTCGTGGCAGGCGACGGCCGTTTCCTCGTCTCCCAGCAGTCCGCTCGCGCCCGCCAGGCCGAGGAGGCCACCCAGCTGCCGGGTGATCTCGTACCCGGCTCGCCTTGGAGGGGGCCCGATCTCGGATCGCACTCCTGCGCTGGCGAGCGCGGCCTGGAACGGTTCCACCGCGGCGGCGAGGTCGCCGGTGAACAACGCCATATAGCCGCTCGCGTAGTTCGCGGTCTCGAGCGACTCGGGGTCACCCAATTGCTCTGCGAGCGTTCGGCATTGCGCAGCCCTCGCCGCGGCTTCGTCGGGTTTTGCCTGCATTCCCGCCAACACGGTGTCGTCGTACAGCGAGTTCAGGCGTTCCTCGGTCTGCGCGTTGACGGCGGTTGTCAGAGAGCGGTCCATCCAACGCCTGGCCTCCGCCAACTGGCTGCGGCACAACCAGAACGCAACGAACATGGCATTGGTGAGACGCGCGTTCACATCCGGATCGGTGGTGACGACCGGCTCGGTCAGACTGAACGCCAGCGCCTCCCGGAGGTTCGGCTGTTCGCGATCGAGCCGGGCGATCCAATCGGTCTGGCGGGGGCCGATCCACTCGGACTCCGCCCTCAGCACCAGTTGTTCGTACCACGAGAGGTGCCGCCGCTGAGCCCGATGCAGGTCGCCGGATTCGCGCAGCTTCTCCTTGCCATAGTCGCGGATCGTTTCCACCATGCCCAGGCGCACGACGTCCCCGACCTGCTCACGAACCAGGACGGACTTGTCCACGAGCGAGGCCACCGCGTCCAGAAACTCGCCGGCGACCAGCTCCTCGGGACAGATCCCCTCGGCCGCATCCAGCTCGAAACCGCCCACGAACACCGACAGCCACGCCCACAGCTTCTGCTCCCGAGCCCCGCACAGCTCGTAGCTCCAGTCCACACACGACCGCAACGTCTGGAGCCGGGTCGGCGCCGCCCGCGAGCCGACGGTCAGGAGGCGATACCTGTCGGTCAGGCGGTCCATGATCTGTCCGGCCGACATCGCCCGGATCCGCACTGCCGCCAACTCGATCGCCAACGGCAGCCCGTCCAGCCTGTCGCAGATGCCCGCCACCGCAGCACAATTGGTCTCGGTGAGCGCGAAGTCCGGCTGCCGGGCGCTGGCCCGTGTGACGAACAGCGCCACCGCCTCGTACTGGGCCATCGCCTCGAGCGGTGGGGTCTGCGCCGCGTCAGGAACCGTCAACGGCGGCACCCGCACCACCCGCTCTCCGTCCACCCCGAGGACCTCGCGGCTCGTCGTCAGGATCCGCAGCCCCGGACATGCTCGCAGCAGGCTTTCCACCAGCTCCGCGACGGCGCTGAGCAGATGCTCGCAGTTGTCCAGGACCAACATCGTCTGCCTGGTGGCGAGGTGATCGATCAGCAGGTCGGACATCGACCGACCCGGCTGATCCGGTAGTCCGAGTGTGGCAGCGACGGTCTCCGCCAACAAGGCCGAGTCGCGCAGTTCGCCGAGCTCGACCCACCAGGCCCCGTCGGCGAAAGCCCGACGCGAATCCTCGGCGACCCGTAAGGCCAACCTGGTCTTGCCCACGCCGCCGATGCCGGTCAACGTCACCAACCGGGAGGCGGACTGCAGCCGCCTGACCTCGGCTATCTCGTGGCGCCTGCCGATGAAACTCGTCAATTCCGCCGGCAGGTTTCCTGGCTTGTCCATCACGGAGGTCGTCATCGAGCAGGCCTCCCATCTCGCAGGCTTCCGGTGTTCAACGCTACGCCTGCCGGGTTTCCGACCGGCTCATGGTGGCCATGTTTGTTGCCGATCGGAGAATGACCGGACCTTGGCACCGCCTCGAACCGGGAGGCGAGGCTGCCTGGTTGGGTATCGACCAGGTGGTGGGTGACGTTACGTGCCTCAGGCCCGTAGAGGGGCTATTGGGTGAATTGTCTAAAGCTCAGCGCGGGGCCAGGTTTCGTAGGGCGAGGGCGAGAACGCGGTGCATGTCCTCGGTTTGATAGCCCGTCCCGGGCTCGCACGTGTGGTCGGCGACGAGGTGGTTGGACATGGCCAGTCCGTGCAGCAGGACCCAGAGCAGGGGGCCGACCTCCCGGACGTCGCCGGCGATGAGGGTGTTGCTCTGCTGAGCCTCGACCACGAGTTCGTTGAAGTAGTCGGTGAAGTCCTGGGCGGCGTCTACCAGCGCCCGGCTCGGATTGATCGCGTAGTCGCCTCCGAACTCGAGTCGGTAGTGGTTCGGGTATTCCCAGGCGACTTGGACGTAGGCGAGGCAGGCGCGAAACAGCGGGGTGGAGTCCGTCGCGGTGTCCGCGACTGCGCGCTGCATCTCTGCCTTCAGGGCGGTCAGGTTCTCGGCGGCCACAGTGCTGAGCAGGTCGTCCTTGTCCTGGAAGTGACGGTACGGCGCCGTCCGCGACACGTCGGCCGCCGCGCCGACTGCCCGCAGCGTGACGTGAGCCGGTCCGCCCCGCGCCAAGAGGTCGCTGGCCGCGGCGATCAGGGTGCGGCGCGTGTCCCGGGTTCTGTCCTGCATCTCCTGAGGGTAGAAGCTTGTTGACGCCGTCAACAAACCGCTGTTAGGTTGACGCCGTCAACCTGGTTCGTCCTAGATGGGGGCTCAATGACATCGACATCGCAGGCGAATCCGCTCGAATTACTCTGTTCGGATGTTGCTGCCTGGAATTCCCAACGGGCGGTTTGTGACTCGGGGAGCATCAGCCTCGTCGACGCCGATCTGGCGGGTGCGAATCTCGCCGGTGCAAACCTGGCCGCCGCCGACCTCACCGGCGCCGACCTGTCGGGAGCCGACCTCACCGATGCCAGTCTCGCAGGTGCGAATCTGACCTCCGCCGAGTTCGTCGGGGCCGTCCTGACGAGGGCCGATCTCGCCGGTGCAGTCGCCCATGACGCGAACTTCACCGGCGCCTTTCTCACGCGGGCCGACCTGCGGGAGGTCGACCTGACGATGGCCTTTCTGACGTCAACCTTCCTCGGGCACGCGGATCTGACCGGAGCGGATCTCTCCGGCGCGTACATGACCAGCGCATTCCTCGGTGACGTCAACCTGACCGGCGCCACCCTGATCGGTACCTATCTGGGCAAGGCCAACCTGACGGGCGCGAACCTCGCCGGTGCCGTCCTGGACGGCGCCGATCTCACCGGCGTCACCATGCCGGACGGCACGGAGGCCGGCTGACCGATGCATCCGACGGTGAAGACCGCATTGGCGTTCGTCAACAGAGTGACCGCCGCCCTGTACCGGAGATCGGACGGTCGTCTCGGTGGGAAGTCGGTAGGACTGCCCGTTCTCCTCTTGACGGTGCCCGGTCGCAAGACCGGAATTCCGCGAACCGCCCCGGTCATCTACCTCGAGCACGGCGATTCGTACGTTGTGGTGGGTTCCGCATTTGGATCGAAAACCGACCCTGATTGGATGAGGAACCTAGCGGCGGCCGACTCCGTTCGGATTCGGATCGCCGATCAGGAGTGGGATGTATCGGCACGCATCGCCACGGGTGACGAGCGAGACAGCCTCTGGCGAAACGTGATTGCGCCCGACCTGCCCTCGCTCGCGAAACATGAGGCGCGTTCCGGGCGTACGTTCCCGGTGGGCGTCCTGGCGCGACCATGAATCAGCTTGCAGGACTGCCGATGCCAACGGAACCCTCCCCGCCGGGCTGACCGGGCTCCGCGCCGCCTGCGGGCTCGCGCACGTAGGCGTACATCTGCGACGGGGCGGTCGAGGTGCCGCCGAAGTAGAAGCCGGCGTACCACTTCCCGGTGCTGGTGGGGTTGGAAGGGCAGGACCGGGGGAGCGTGGCCGTCTCGTGGATGTCCCGGCCGAGGATGGTGCCATCGACGGCGAAACGGTATACCGGCCCGTCGATCTGGATCGAATACCTCAGGGGCACAGTGGCAGCGAGATCGTCGTGGGAGAGGGTGACGAGCGCGCTTTCCGGGTATTGATGCACTCCATTCGCATTGGCGTACGGCACGAGTTCGAGTACGCGCGGCGATGTGTCGGTACGCCACCGCCAGCCGAACATGGCGCCGTTACGAGCAAGGTCGAAGTCGCCGCAGTCAGAGAAGCCGGGCAGCTTGTTCCAGTCGAACTGGTCCTCTGGCTGGGTGGGAGAGGTGAGAACGTACTCGGCGGTCGGGGTCAGCACGAAGTCGTAGGTGCGCGACGCCCCACCGGGGCTGACCCAGCCCTCCAACGGGCCGGTTGCGCCGGTCGGGCGACCCACCGACGCACTGTGCGCGCCCTGCTCGATGGTGTAGCTCGACCATCCGGGGGGCGTGCCAGGGGCCAGGCAGCCGCTCAGCACGGTGGCCGCCGTCAACGCTGTGGCGGCGATGCCGGCCTTTCGGGTGATCCTGCGGCTCACGGTTCTCCCTCCGGTTTCGACCCGCACACCCTCCCACACGCTTCGTTCGCCCGCCCCGTTTTCGAAGCGGCCGATTGTCGGTGACCACGGATTCCTCGGCATGCGCCCGCGGTCAGGCAGGAGAGTTTCGACCGCCGTTCATCACGGTCTGCCACCAGTCGTTGAGGGGGCTTGGTTCCGGCCAGTGGATCTGCTCCTCGGCGGGCGGAACGTGGGGGTCGCGGCGGCTCGTATTCGACTCGCCGACCCGGGTCTGCGGGTGATCGTCCTCGCGCGGCACAGCGCTGCACCTCCCTGGCACCGGTGCGCCCGCCGAGCGCGAGCGCGGCCATTGTGCACTACGAAGTTAGCACCGAATGTGATCGACAGGTGGGACCTGGTTCCGGTTCTACGCCTGCACTATTCGATGATGACTTGAAGTGAATGGCGTGTACGTCCTGAGCTCAGCGCGGGGCGAGTGCGCGGTCCGCGAGTGCGGTGACGACCGGCGTGAGCGCCAGTGCATGCTCGAGCGTCAGGTGGTTGTCGTCGCGGAACACCAGATCCTTGCCGACGATGACGGGGCAGCGGTCCGCGGTGCAGAACAACTCCGTGAGGTCGGCGTACTGTCCGCCGCCTGCCGCGGTCGCCGCGGCCTCCGCCGCGACTCCCGCGGCATTCACCGCGACCGGGCGGAGCGGCGAGCAGGCGGTCACGTCGTCGAGGTGGGCGGACAAGCACGTCGGCACGGTCGAATGCGGATCGGGGACCGGACCGAGGACGAGGACGGCCGCTCCTGTGGCCCGTAGCTGCGCCACCATGTGGGTCAGGCTGTCGAGCCAGGCGGGGCCGTAGACGTCGAACCCGAAGTCGCCGCCGTAGCGCCGGGACATGCTCAGCACGATCAACCGTGGCCGCTCGGCCAGTAGCCGCGCGACGACCTCGCCTCGCCACTGCTCACACTCGCTGTACTCCCGACCGAGGTAGGGGCTGGTGATCGGCAGGTCGAGCAGCGGGCAGGTGACCTTGCCCAGGGTTTTGAGCCGCCAATGTCGTTGCTCGGCAGCCGATTCGAATGCGGGATCCCACATTGCGGCGTGCGAGTCGCCGACCAGCGCCACCGTCGTCGTCGAGGTCGGATCGCCCGCGGCACAGTCGATCGCACCGACCTCGAGCCAGGACCGCACGCAGCCGTTGACGAATACCTCCGGCTTGTCGGCCGGTGCGTCGGCCAGCGTCGGGGACAGATTCGACGGCACGGCGAGCGTTGCGGCCGACTCCGTGACCGCGGCGTGCACCTGCGCGGTCAGCTGCTGCACCGCGGCCTCGTGCGGGTCGACGGACGGGGCCGCCGCCGCGGGCGCGGGCGCGGTGGTGACCGTCAGATCCGCAGCGGCCGCGCCGTGGCCGACCGGGACGGGGCGTGCGACGAGGAGCAGCAGCCCCGCGCACACGGCGACGGCCGTGATGGCGCCACCGAGGGCGAGACTGCGCGATGCCGAATCCCGTAGCGGTGCTGCGAACCGGACCGGATTCTCGACGAGGTACAGGGTCAGCATGGCCAATCCGGCGGACAACGCGACCGCACCGAGCCGCCCGAGCAGGCCGAGGGGATGACCGAGGAGGGCAGGCATCAGCAGGAGTGCCGGCCAATGCCAGAGATACCAGGAGTACGACACCCGGCCGACGGCCCGGATCGGCGCAAGTGAGAGTCCGCGACCGACCCCCAGTCGCGGTGCGGCGCAGCCGGCGCCGATCACCAGGACGGTGCCCAGCACCGGAAGCAGCGCGGCGGTGCCGGGATACGGAGTCGTCTCGTCAAGTCGTGTGCACGCGAGGACGAGCAGGACCAGGCCCGCCCATCCGGCGACGGTGGCCGCGGTCGCGGGCAGCCGACTCCACCCGCGGAGCGAGAGCGCCACCAGTCCGCCCGCTGCCAGTTCCCAGGCCCTCGACGGCAGCGAGAAGAATGCCCACGACGGCAGCGTGTCGGTCCAGGCCGACGAGACCGCGAACGATGCCGCCGCAACCAGCGTGAGTACGAGCAGGTACGGCGTCGGCGATGTCGGGGCATCCGCGCCGCCGCGACGCGAGACGCGCCGAACCAGCCAGGCGGCCCCGATGATGAGGGCGGGCCACAGCAGGTAGAACTGCTCCTCCACACCGAGCGACCAGAAATGCTGGAACGGCGACGGCGGCGCGTCGGCGGCCAGGTAGTCGGTGCCGTGCAGGGCGAACCGATAGTTGCCGACGTAGAGCGCGCTCGCCATCTCGTCGCCGAGGACGTCCCGCGCCTGCAGCGGAGGCAGCAGCACCGCCGAGCAGATCGCGGTGACGACCAGCACCAGGCCACCGACAGGCAGCAGCCGTCGAGCCCGCGCGCCGTAGAACCGGGCGAGGCCGACCGTGCCGGTGGTCGACACATCGCGCCACAGCAGCCCCGTGATCAGGAAGCCGGAAACGACGAAGAAGATGTCGACGCCGACGAACCCGCCGGCCACGCCGGGAGCGCCTGCGTGGAAGAGGACGACCATGACCACGGCGACCGCCCGCAGACCCTCGATGTCCGGGCGGAAATCCCTGGATCGTGTTGCAGCGGGATCGGTGAGGCGGTCACCGTCGGATCGGCGTTCTCGCTCTGCAGTGACAACGGTGTTCACCCCGACCAGCCGTCCTCCCCCGAAGATCCAGCCACCCCGTGTATCCGGGCAGACGCACCGCAGCGGAGTCCCGTGCAGCGGTCGGCCGCAGCGTAGGCGAAATCATCCCACTGAGATCCCCGCACGGTGCCGAGCCACGCCGGGACAACTTTCCGGTCTGTCGGGCTTCGCTCAGCGCTCCCGCGGCTTCGTGAGGAGGTTGTCCGTGGGGGTCGGACGACGAAAGAAAGGCAAGGAGTTTGCCCACTCCCTGCCACTCTCAACATATAGCGCGATGGGGGTCTTGCGGCAAGACCCCCATCGTGTTGCAGAATCTCCAAGCCGGAGGCCAGGACCTGCGGAAATCAGGGATTCGCGAAGCACGCGGGTTCTTGTCGAACGGGGGTTTTCGAATGATCGACGTGATCGTTGCCGGTGGCGGACCGACCGGACTGATGCTGGCCGCCGAGTTGCGGCTGCACGGCGTGCAGCCGCTCGTCCTGGAGAAGCTGACCGAGCCGACCAGGCATGTCCGGTCGCTCGGCCTGCACGTGCGCAGCGTCGAGGTGATGGACCAGCGCGGTCTGCTGGAGCGGTTCCTCGCGCTGGGCAAGAAGTACCCGGTCGGCGGCTTCTTTGCTGGCATCGCCAAGCCGCGGCCCGACCGGCTGGACACCGCGCATCCGTACATCCTCGGCATCCCGCAGCCCGTCACCGAGCGACTGCTTAGCGAGCACGCCGCCGAACTCGGCGCCCCGATCCGGCGCGGCCGCGAACTGGTCGGCCTGAGCCAGGACGACGACGGGGTGACCGCCCAGCTGGACGACGGCACGCAGCTGCGCTCGCGCTACCTCGTCGGCTGCGACGGCGGCCGCAGCACGGTGCGCAAGCTGCTGGGTGTCGGCTTCCCCGGCGAACCCACCCGGGTCGAGTCGCTGCTGGGGGAGATGGAGGTGGCCGCGCCGCCGGAGATCCTGGACGCCGTGGTGTCCGAGGTCCGCAAGACCCACAAGGGATTCGGCGCCGGACCCTCCGGGGACGGGGTGTACCGCATCGTCGTGCCCGCCGCGGGGGTGGCCGAGGACCGGTCGGTCCCGCCGACCCTCGAGGAGTTCAAGCAACAGCTGCGAGTGTTCGCCGGCACCGACTTCGGCGTGCACTCACCGCGTTGGCTGTCCCGCTTCGGCGACGCCACCCGGCTGGCCGAGCGCTACCGGGTCGGCCGGGTGCTGCTGGCAGGCGACGCTGCGCACGTCCACCCGCCGCTGGGCGGGCAGGGCCTCAACCTGGGCGTCCAGGACGCGTTCAATCTGGGCTGGAAGCTGGCCGCCGAGGTGGGCGGCTGGGCGCCGGAGGGGCTGCTGGACAGTTACCACACCGAACGGCACCCGGTGGCCGCCGACGTGCTGAACAACACCCGCGTGCAGTCCGAGCTGCTGTCCACCGAGCCGGGTCCCCGGTCCGTGCGCCTGCTGCTGTCGGAACTGATGGACTTCGAGGAGGTGAATCGGTTCCTGACCGAGAAGGTCACCGCGATCGGGGTCCGGTACGACTTCGGCGAGGGGCACGAACTGCTCGGCAGGCGGCTGCGGGACGTGGCGCTGCAGAATCGAGGCCGCCTCTACGGGCTGATGCACGCCGGCCGCGGGCTGCTGCTCGACCAGACCGGTCGGCTGTCGGTGGCGGGCTGGGCGGACCGCGTCGATCACGTCGTCGACGTCAGCGACGAACTCGACATGCCCGCCGTATTGCTGCGGCCGGACGGCCACGTGTCCTGGGTCGGTGAGGATCAACAGGATCTGATCGGCCGGCTGCCCACGTGGTTCGGCGCTGCGGCCGGATGAGCGCGCGTGACCCGGGTATCCGCGTGCGGATCACACCATCGGACCGCGCCAGAGGCGTACCACTCCTGACGGCCAGTCACAGCTCGCGCACAGTCCGTTGGCACCGCCGACAAGTGTGGCATCCGGACCGAGGCCTGCCGGGTGATCGAGCCGGGTCCAGGAATCGAGATCCGCTGCACCGGAGGCGAATACCTGGTGATCGTCGTCGCCGACGCACACAACGAATCGATCCTCGGCGCCAACTGCCCAGTGGAAGGGGATGCCCTCCTCGATGCCGGAATCGATGTCTTCGGAACGTATCGACATGAATGAATCCGAGTCCACGGCAGGGCGCACCCGCATGATGTCCGACTCGTGCGTCAGCGTCACCACCGAATCGACTCGGCCGACATCGAGGACGACCTCTTCGTCGTACACGAGCGGGTCGAGACGATCGCCGAGCCGAATCGGATCGATCCAATAGACCGCACAGCCATCCTGCCCTGCACCGATCGAAAGCCCGAGATGCCCGCTGCGGGTGCGGGAAACGTGTGATCCTCCCGCCGTCAGGTCGGTGAGTTCGACGGACGCGACCATCTTCCCGTCGCGGACAAGGCACCAACGATCACTGTGGTCACCAGGCTCGGTGAACGCGAATGTCTCGCTGGCCGAATCCCAGTACGCGGAACCGGTTCCCCACTCCGGCCAACCGTCGTGGACGTGCTCCCAGACGACCGATCCGTCCGGCCTGTGCAGCTGCGCTCGGTCTCGAAGACTGACCGCCGCGTAGTCGAGCGCGTCGGACACCGTCGAAGCACCGCATCCTTCGAATTCGGCTGCGAACAGCGACCGGTCGAATGTCGCGTCGAATACCTCCAGCCGTTCGGGCGACGATACGAGCCAGCCGGCCGGATGCGAGGTGACCGTGCTGCGCTCCGGCATCGTCAACTCGGCGCCCACCGGTGCCAGGAATGTGTTCGACATGGCGCCGAGCCTACAAACGATGGCGGCGACCACCGTGCGCGCTCGGTCCTCCCATGCTCGGCCTTCGATGCCCGCGTGCGCCGAGGTGCACTGCCACAACAATTCGGTGCTAACTCGGTGTGGCGACGACCTCGTCGACCTCGAGGGTGTGCGCACTGCACCGGGTGACCGTGTCGTATGACGACGGTTCAGGAAGGTCAGTTCCCATCCCGCGCATCAGCGCCCGCATCAGCGAACCGACCGAACGAGCCTGGATCACGAGCGCGGCGTCCAGAGCCGCCAGTGCGAGCAGGGCAGGGCCGCCGATCCACAGCGGAATCCTCATCGCTCCTCCTCTGGCCTCGTTGCCCGCCAGCGCCGGCGAGATGCATCGCCTCGTAGGCACCGACATAGCTGGAAGATTACTGAGCCGTGGTCCGTGCCGGGCGATTTGCCGAGGTCTGCCGATCGGGTGGTCGGCCCCGCTGGGTGGATCGGGGGTTCTACCCAGCGGGACCGGCGACGTTTCGGTCGGGGGACGAAAACGGCGCGAATGAAGTCTAGCGATGCGAACAATTGCTGGCAAGCTTCCAGCTAACTTATTGGGACTCGGCTCAGCTGGTTGCCCATCGCATCCGGTTCCGCGAACGCAGACTCAGATGACGTTGTGCTGCGGGGTTTCCCGGGCGTACCACTGCTCCGCGGTTTCCTGCGCCTTCGCCGACGCGATGCTGTCGGCGATGCCGGCTATGCCGACGGCAAACCCGATCGCGGCGACCGCTGCCACCACCGCGGCGATGAGACGCCTCTGTCGGCGGGCTTGGCTGTTGGCGGCCTCGCGGCGCTGTCGGGCTACCTCGAGGCATGTGAACTTGTCGTGCGCGATCCTTTGGGCCTGCGCCGGATGGCCGGCGGCGGCCATCGCGACTTGGTTGGAATGCAGTGCGGCGATAGCCCCCGACAGTTCCTCGTCGGTCATGTCGTTCACCGCCTCCATCAGAGGTGTACTGACGGGGGCGACGGATCTCCGCGGGGCGACGGACCTCCGGGCCGAGTGGCCTGCCTGCATGCAGAGAAGTCCGACGGCGATGAGGGCCGCGGACGCTCCTGCTGTCAGGAGTATCAGCGCTTCGGACTCGGTGAAGTGCGCCGCGAGGGCCAGTCCGCAGGTGAGGCCAATGCCTGCGGCGAGTTCGGCAACTCGATTCTTGAACGCCATCGGTTGGCCTTCGTCACGCTGGTCTCGACCATTTGCTGCGGTCATACTGCCCTCTTCGTTTTCATGCGCAGATGGACCGGCCTGTTCGGCTACTGATCGAAGCTGGAGGCATCCGGCTAATCCGCAGCACTTGGCCGTCAGGATGTTGCTAGAAGATAGCAGTTCTAGGCTTGGTCAAGGCCGAGGGCGGTGAGCCGGCTCGGATGCCTAGTCGATTGTGGTGGTTGACTCTAATTGCACGGCACCTGCCGACTTCGCGGCCGAGGAAGCGATGCGAGGCTGTAGATTTGCTGGCGCTGCTTTCGGCGTTGTGGGGGGCGCTGTCGGAGCCGGGCTCGAATCGGCGTTCGGTCGGGGTGTCACGTGGATGTCTGTGGGCAACAGGCCGGGTGTGGTCGGTTCGGCGCCGCGAAGTGGCCGCTATTGCGGGTGAGTGAAGGTTTCACGGGCATCGGTGCCCTGCCTTGCAGTCTGGCATTTGCCAGATTTCAGCAAACAGCTAGCATACCCGTGGTGGCCTGCCGACCCAGCCGATCGCTCAGTGGTTGCCCACTCACGAATCGTTGCAGGTGCGTCGCTGGATGGGGATTTGTCCGACGGCCTTCATGGGTATCGGAGTTGCTTGATCGGCGAGCGGCGGACTTGGAGACGCAATGGTGAGGATGCCGGCCGAGAGTGGTGTGCCGGCGATCGGTGGACGTGATGCAGGTGGACGCTCGTTAAAGCGCCTTCGCCGCGGCCACCGGGCGCTGGCGGTACTCCGCTGGTGCGGTGCCGGTGCAATCCTTGCCGGGATCGGCCTGGGTGGCGCCGCGACGGCGGTCGCCGACCCGATTCAGGGCTGCGCCCAGTCACACTCGCATCGACCCTGCAATCCGAACCATCCCCAGTGTCCTCATGGAGTCCCTGCGTCCGGGCCTCCGTGCGGAACCCGCCCAACGGCTCCGCAGACGGCCCCGCCGCTGGTGACGCCAGTGGTGCCCGAGCCGACCACCACGGCGCCAACGACCCCGTCCACCACGGCGCCAACGACCCCGTCCACCACGGCGCTAACGACCCCGTCCACCACGGCGCTAACGACCCCGTCCACCACGGCGCTAACGACCCCGTCCACCACGGCGCCAACGACCCCGTCCACCACGGCCGGGGGTGGACTCGTCCCGGTCCCGGTCCCGGTCCCGGTCCCGGTCCCGGTCCCGGTCCCGATTCCGGTCCCCCCTCTCCAGGGCGGTGGTCCCACGCTGTCCGGCAACAATCTGGTGATACCGCCTCCCATCTCCGTACCTCCGGGCGAGTTGGTCCCGGCGCACGTCCCGGCACCTCCGGGCGAGGTGGTCCCGGCGCCCGTCCCGGTGACTCCAGGTGAGTCGGTCCCGGCACCCGTCCCGGCGCCTCCGGGTGAGACGGCGATCCCTGCGCCCGTCCCGGATTCTGCCGCCGACGCCATCGCGCCTGGTTCGACCGATGTTCGTCCCGATGTCTCACCGCTCGACGAAACTCGGTCGCCGCAACCGGGCTACGAGGCCACCTCGGCCCAGTCTGGGTTGGGCGAGTGGGGGAGCGCGCTGGTGAGCCTCGGCGGGCTCTCGACCGTCGCGGCGGTGTCTGCGGTGTTCTCGGCCCGGGGCGCGCGTGCGCAGCGCGCGAGGGCGAACGCGACATACGCAGAGTTCTTCGGACCGACCGCGCGTCGCGGCCTGTGATGGGGGACGAATGACCAAGGCGATCAGGTCTCATCGCCGTGTGTCGGCGGCCGTCGATGCGGTGTGTGCGGTCGCGGCGTCGGCCGAGGCGTCAAGCCTCGCGTCGGTGGTCGTGCGGGTCGCTGCGGAGCGAGGTCGCGAGATCACCGTCCGCACGCAGCCGCTGCCCATCGGTGTCTATGGACAACACCTCAGCTTTGTCGATCATGACGAGATCATCATCGCCGATGGTTTGCCGAACCCGGACCGGACGCTCGCGCACGAGCTGGGGCACGTCGTCTTCGGTCATGCCGGTGCGGCGATCGAGGAGGAGACGCTGGCCGCCGACGATGACCTCATCGCATACATGCTCAGCCAGCGCTCGCGCGGCGTGGACCCGCCGTCCGTCGAGCACGAGATCCAGGAGTGGGAGGCCGAGACCTTCGCCGGCCTGCTTCTGCACCGGCTGGCCATTCTGTCCAGACACGGCAATCCCGTGTCGGTGCTGCGATACGACGAGGCGCTCGGGTGAGTTACTGGATAGTTGCGCTGCTCGCCTGGATCGCGGCGGGAGCACGGGTGGGGCGCGCGATAGTCCGCGCCCCCACGATGGTCAGATTCGCCATCGTGGCAGCGGTGGCGTCGCTCGCGGTCGGGGCATTCGTCGCGACCCCGGAACTCCGCGTTCTGCTGGGACGTCACGTCGACGTCGATCTGCTCTCGGTCGGACTGTGGATGGTCAGCGCGGCCTCGAGTTTCGTGATCGCCGCTGCCGTGTGGCCGCTCGATTCCCGGCGCGCCGTCGGCCGGTTCGCCGGGGTGGTGTACGCCCTGGCGGCGGTCGCGGTCGGCGCCGCCTGGGTTCTTGATGCGCCGTGGATTGCCTGCGCGGTCGTGGTTGCGATGTTCGGGGTCGTGTCCGTCACCGGTGTCCGCCACCTCGCGCCGACCCCGCTCGGTCGCGGGATCGCGCTGTTCACTGCGGGCAGCGCGGTGATCGTGGTGGCCGGGGTCGCCGCGATCGTCCGCAACGGATCGACCTTTTTCGATCCCGGCTGGCCGTGGGCGCTTGGCACCGCGTTGATGGCCTCGGGTGCGCTGTGGTTCATGGTGGAGGCGTGGGTGCGGGCGCGGATCGTGCTTGCCCGGCTGCGGAAGGTTCATCGCCTGGTCACCGAGCGCTTTCCCGAGGTGGTCGATGGCGACCTCGCGCACTCCAGCAGCGTGCTGCGGGCCTCGGATCAGGTGTCACAGATTCTCGACGCGCTCTACCTTCAGATCGGTCTCGGAATGGGTGGACTGGACGATTCGCCGGTCCCGTCGAGTGCGGCCGAACGCGCTCGGGTTGTCGCGCAATGGGTGGACCACTCGCCCGAGGTCCCGTTCGACCCGGAGTGGATCAGCACCCCAGATGGCGTCTCGGACCGCAGATGGGTTCTGGAGATCGCCCGCGCGCATTCCCGGCTCGCCCGGCGCTGATCGCGCCCGCGGCGCGGACTATTCGGTCGAGTCCGGGGGAACCGCGGGCAGGCCCTCGCTCGCGCGGAGCTTCTCGGCCATCGCGGTCAGGAGAGTCTGCGACTCCTCTGACAGGTCGAACGCGCGGCTCGAGAGCCGGCGCAGCCCGTACCCCTGCAGCTGCGAGAGGAGTTTCAGGTCGTGATCGATCTTCGCTGCGTAGATGTCGTTGAAGAAGTAGTCCGGCTTGACCTTGAAGAACTTGGCCAATGCGGCCACCGTCTCGTTCGAAGGATTCGTCCGCTGTCCCGAGCGCAACTGTGACAGGTACGGCTTCGAGATGTGGTGCCCGGCCTCGATCAGTGCATCCGCCACTTCCGCGTTGGTGTGCGGCTTTCGCCCGGGAGGGTGCACGGTCTCGAACAGCTTGTTCAAGCGCGAAGCGAAATCGGAGTCCATCTTCGGGGACTGGGTCCTTCCAGCGGGTTTACCGCGTCAGAGGGCTGAGATAGCTAGATGATAACTCACGTCACCACTCGTGTTCGGAATACTAGCCGCTGATTCGGACTCGGCCGGCTCGGGTGGGTGTGGGTCGCCGAAATCGCCGCTATTGGGGTGGCCGGTCGCACTCCCCACTCGTCGGCGGACCCTACGTATTCCGGCCTTGAAGAATGGGCACTGCTCGGAACCTTCGGTCGCCGGCCGACTTTCGGAATCGACCGCCGTTGATTAGCCTGATGTTAGCTGGCTGTCTGACGGGTCCCGCACGTTCGCTGGGGCCGAGGGCGCCGGCACGGGAGGGGAATTTCATGAATATCGTCAAGACCACCACTGCGGTCGCGGGGCTCGTTGTCGGGGCGGCGGGGGCATTGCTGCTCGGCGCCGGTACCGCGTCGGCGCTGACGCCGGTGGTGAACCCCGAACTCCAATATGTCGGTGCGGTTCTCGATCCCAGCGAAACCCGGGTCGCCGCGGACATCCAAGCAGGCAATGTGATCAATGCGGTCTTCGGGGACCGTTGGACCGTCGGTCTCGACCCGAAGTCGGTGTGGAACACCGGGGGGTGGACGCCGGTGACGGGCGATCAGTTCATCGACGAAGCCGCCTCCCATGGGGGTCGGGTCGCGGTGTACCTGCAAACCCCCGACCTCCACGGGAATGTGTTCACCGCCTACTCGCGATGGTGAGACCCGAGCCACGTCAGGTCTGTCCGCATCCGTATCTGTTTGCGGAAGTGTCACATTCGGGCAATTCCGGCCGCCGAAGTTCCACTGCCGGCGAGGTCGCTCTTGGCTAGCTCCGGGGGACCCGGAGGCGGTTCTGCCGCGCAATCAGTTCGGCAACACTGATCGTCGGTGCGTCGTCCGAACGCCGATTTCGGGTGGCCCCAAAAGCGGGCGAGACGGACGGACATGACTCGCCGGCAACGGACTTCAGCGAGGGCGCGGTTTCCGGGGCGGCTTCCTGTGCGGGCATCGGGCCATACGATGCGGCGAGATCCGGGATGTCGGATGGCATCCGCTCGTCCGCGAGGATCGGCTCGCCCATGCCCAGCTTCTCCTGAATACGCTTCATCCAGGCGGGCGCCCACCAACAATCCTCGCCGAGCAGCTTCATCGTCGCCGGCACCAGGAACATCCGGATCAGGGTGGCGTCGATGATCAGCGCGGCGATCATGCCGTAGGCGATGTACTTCATCATCACCAGCTCGGAGAACGCGAACACTCCGGTGACGACGATGAGGATCAGTGCCGCCGCGGTGATGATGCGGCCGGTGTGCGCGGTGCCGATCCGAACCGACTCGGTGGTGCTTGCACCCTGTGCCCGCGCCTCCACCATCCGGGACAGCAGGAACACCTCGTAGTCGGTGGACAGGCCGTAGACGATCGCCATGATCAGCACCAGGACCGGCGACATGATCGGGCCGGGGGAGAAGTTCATGAAACCGGCACCGCTGCCGTCGATGAAGATCCACGTCAGGATGCCGAGGGTCGCGCCGAGGCCCAGCGCGGTCATCAGCACCGCCTTGATCGGCAGCACCAGCGATCCGAACGCCAGGAACATCAGCAACGTGGTCAGCAGTACCACCGTGGCGATCATCACCGGCAGGTTGTCCAGCAGCGCGGCGATCGAGTCCTGCTCGATCGCGGGTGTCCCGCCGACCAGCATCGTGACCCCGTCGGGCACGTCCATGGCCCGGAGGTAGTCGATCGTCGCCTCGGAGTCGTTGCGGTCGGTCAGGCCGGCCTTGAAGACCGTCACCCCATCCTTGGTCGCGTTGTTCACCGAGAACGTCTCGACCAGACCGGGCGCACCGTTGGCCTCCTTGACGATCTGGGTGATCTCCGCGCCCTGGGCGCCCTCGAACACCAACTTGATCGGCTCAGTGCGATAGCTGGGGAACAACTCGTCGAACTGTTCCTGCGCGAGGCGGGTCGGGTTGTCCGGGGGAAGGTAGGTCTCGTTGATCCCGCCCAGCTTGATCCCCGAAATCGGGATGGTGAGTAGTAGCAGTCCGATCACGATGGGGATCGCGACCTTCAGTGGGCGCTTCATCACCCACTGGGTCAGCCGGCCCCAGACGCCGTTCTCGATCTCCTCGGTGGTCTTGGTCTTGCGAATCGACCTGAGTCCGAGCGCATCGACACGAGGGCCCAGGGTCCCCAGGATTGCCGGCAGCAGCGTGATCGAGATCAGTGCGGCCAGGATGACCGCCGCGATGGCGCCGTATGCCATGGATTTGAGGAAGCCCTGCGGGAAGATCAGCAGGCCGCCGAGGCTGGCGACGATCATCGTTGCGGAGAAGACGATGGTCCGGCCGGCGGTCATCACGGTGCGTCGCACGGCGTCGCCGGTGTCGTAGCCCTCGGCGATCTCCTCTCGGAAGCGGCTGACCATGAACAGGCCGTAGTCGATCGCCAGGCCGAGGCCGATCAGCGAGACCACCGACAGGACGAACCCGTTGACCTCGGTGAGCTGAGCCAGTGCCTTGACGACACCGTTGGCGGCGATGATGGTCAGGCCGCCGACGATCAGCGGCAGGGCCGCGGCGATGATGCCGCCGAAGATGAAGAAGAGCAGGACGCCGACCGCCGGGATGGCCAGGATCTCCATCCGGTGCAGGTCGTCGGCCATGGTGTCGCTGATCGTGCCGGTGACCGGCTGCAGTCCGGTGAGCTGGACGTCGACCCCGTCGATGTAGAACTCGTCGCGGACCTTCTTGAAATTCGCGGCGACCTCGGTGTCGTTGTCGCCCTTGATCGCAACGCTGGCGATGGCGTGTTCCTTGGCTGGATCGGCCATCATGGCAGCAGCTATCTTGGTCTGCCAGTAGCTGGCGTTGATCTTGAGGATCTCGTCCGGGTTGTTCGCCGCCAGGTCGTCGAGGCTCTTGGTGATCCTGGCGCCGAATGCTGGGTCGTCGACGGTCTTGCCCTCGGGCGCGGTGTAGAGGAGCACCACATCTGCGCGGGTATCGCGGCCGAAGGTGCCGTCGGCCAACTCTGCGGCGGCCACGGACTCAGATCCCGGGTCGACCAAGCCGCTCTGGCTCAACTGCTTCTCGACCCCCAGGCCATATGCCCCGAGCGCGAGCATCAACCCGACCATCAATCCGATCACAGTGAACCGCAGGCGATAGGCGATCCGTCCCCACGTAGCGAACACCTGCTGCGCTCCCCCCCTGGTGGTGCACGTACCGGGCTAACCGAACGCCGAGCCCGGTATGCCCGAGCATGTCGAGGCAACATCCCCACCGGTCCTCGACATGCTCGGCACTGCGAGGCTCACGGTACGCAAGGTCTCCGGTTCTGGAGGGCAGACAACTGCGGACCCGGCGGCGTCAGCCGACCGAACCACCGGTGGAAGGTGCACGGCGAAGGGTGAATTCCCTGGTGGTCAGGTGTCCAAGAGCGATCCCCGGTGGTCCTCTAAGAAGGTTCTGAGAATCCCACCAACCGCCGCGTCTCTTCGTCCGAGGAGCCTGACGTGCAGGCTGTCGGTGGTCGATCGTAGGGTCGGCGCGACGGGCCGAGCGGCCCGCGGATCAGGAGGAGCGAGGCATGGGGACGTGGGGTTCGGGACCGTTCGAGAACGACGGAGCGGGCGACCTGCTGGCGGCGCTGCGGGCAGGTGACTTCGAGATCGAAGACTTCAGCGGGCATGTCGACGAGGGGTACCTCGAGGCGGACGACGCACAGGCGGCCATCGCGCTTGCGGAGGTCGTCGCGGTGGCCCACGGACTTTTGCCGGAGCCCCCGCAGCTCGAGGGCATCGATGCCGCCGCGTACACCGGGTCCCTGACCCAGGAGCAGCGCGGATGGATTCTCGCCACGCTCGAACGGACGATCGCCGACAGCGACACCTCGGAGCTGCACGAGTTGTGGGCTGAGAACGGTCCGGAGGATCTCGAGGCGTGGCGGGCGCCGATCCTGAGCAGGCTGGAGAGCCTCAGAGCGCTGAGCTGAGTCGATCAGCCCGCTGCCGTGCCACGGGGTCCGGAAAGGGACCCCGTGACACGCTGCGGCTGCGTGGGTCTGCATCCGATCAAGCGGCGTCGAGGGCGCCTGTGATCTTTCGGGCCATCTCGGTCATCGTGGGGCTGGGCTCGCCCTGATGGATCTGGGCGGCTTCGATGGTGACGTTGATGGTGCTGCGGAAGTTCTCTGCCTCTGCCGGAGCCTGCTTCTCGAGCAGGCTCATGGCCGCCGTCAGTGCCGGGAGCACGTGGTCGGCGAGTTCGGCCACGGACTTGCCGTTCAGGTCCTTGATCGAGGACTTCTCTGCGAGTACGCGCCCGACGAGGCCGGTCGCGGAGGAAAGGGCGATGGTGCCGTTGGTGGCGATCTTGTGGGGCGAGCGGCCGGCGGCGGCCAGCAGCGACACGGCGCCGTAGGCGGCGGTCCGCAGGGTGATCTTGTCCTGGTCGGTGAGGGTGATGGACATGGTTGTGTTCTCCTTCGAATCTGTTGTGGTGAAACTGAATTGAATAGACAATGGTGAAAAGTGTTGAGCCCGTCTGCGGTCGGACCGATCAACCCGCCTAGTCCGCTGCCGTCTCACGTACTGCCTCCGCGACGGCCCGGAAGTCCTTACGGAGAATGTGGGAGTGGTTGCTCGCGACCTTCGCGCTGACCTGGATGTTCGGCTTCCGGGCGAGCACCGGATCGAGTGAGGCCCGCACCGCTTCCATCTCCTCCTCGCCTCCGCCGAGGTTGGCACCGGTGGCCAGCACGTAGCGCATCGGGCAGGTCACGCGGTCGAGGACCGGACCGAGGGCGGCGTGGAGCTCGTTGGCCTCGATGTTGACCTCGGCATGCTGGTCGGCGGTCATCCGTGCGGCCATACCGAGCGGGCGCGCCACCGGCATCAGAAACCGCATCCGGCGGAACAGCTTCCGGATCCGCTCACGAGCCTCCTTGCCGGTGATGCCGTAGGGCATGGCGCCGTCCACCGACACCACCCCGGCGACGCGGTCCGGGTTCCGTTCGGCCCAGTGCGCCGCGAGCAGCGCACCATAGGACCAGCCCACGAGGATCGGCCGCTCCACCCCGCGCGCCGCGAGGATCGCGTCGACATCCCGCAGGCACGCCTCGAAGGAGTAGTCCGCCGACCGCTTCGATTTGCCGCGGGCCCGCTCGTCGAAGGTGATGTGCCGGTAGTCGGGGCCGAGTGCGGCGATCAACGGCCGCCAGGGCTTCTGATCGGCGTAGGAGCCGTTCAGATAGACGATGGGACAGCCGGGCCCACCGGTGTCGGTCACGGCCAGCTCCGTGTCGTCGACGGGAACCATGCCGGTCCAGCTCGAAGTGGTCGAGTTCGAAACAGTCATTCTTCTCATCTCCTTGCGGCGCCACCGGCACCCCGTCGATGTTCGGTAACTTCTGAACGATTGAGACAGTACGTTGCGTTTATTAATCCGTCAACACGCAACTTTGGTCTATTTATCCAGTTCAAACGGAGATGATTGGCTTGTTTTGCAATGAATATGACGGTGAACGCAATGGGTGGTTCGGTTTGAGCTTTGCAATGGGGTGGGGCTGAATGCATACTGGGGCGGGTGCGGGCGCCGCGCTCAGCGCATGTCGATACGGAGGGGACCGGCACCGATGCCCGGAGGCAGACTCACCAATGAGGACCGTCAGCACATCGCGGCGGGGCTGGCTAAGGGGCTCGGATACGCAGAAATCGGCCGCCGTCTGGAGCGGCCCGCCTCGACCATCATGCGGGAGGTCACCCGCAACGGCGGACCCGACGACTACCGCGCGGACCGGGCGCAGAAGGCCACACGCCAGCGCGCGCGCCGGCAGAAGCAGGCTCAGCCTCCGGCGCCGCCGATCCCCGACGGCGGCCATGGGCGTGACCCCCAAGCGGTCCAGGAAGTCGCCGAATCCTTCACCGAACTCCTGATTCAGCAGGGGCTGCCCCGGATGGAGGCCAGGGTGCTGGCATGCCTGCAGATCACCGACTCCGGCGCTCTCACCGCCGCCGACCTGGTCGAGCGGCTTCGGGTCAGCCCCGCATCCATCTCACACGCAGTCGCATTCCTCGAACAGCAGGGAATGCTCCGGCGGGAACTGGTTCCCGGTGGGCGTCGCGAACGTTACGTCATCGACGATGAGATCGGGCTCCGGAACCTTCTCACCGCTGTGCAGATGAGCGTCGCCCTTGCGGCCGCATCGCAGCGCGCAGCCGAGATCCTCGGGCCCACCACCCCGGCGGGCGCCCGCTTCGAATCCTCCGCCGAACTGACTCTCCTTGTGAGCGAAGCCCTCCGGCAGGCCATGGAGCAGTGGCGGCAGCGCCTGGCCGCTCGCAGCGCCGGGTGATAACTGCGATCCTTCGCTGGTGGTGAGGCGCGGACGCCCCTACTCAAGCGAAAGCGGAACACCCGGGCATCGTTGGGTTCGATGCCCGGGTGTGCCCGCTCAGGCGAGCAACAGGTCGGCCAACGCGATCCACTGGTCTGGATGGACGAACGCCACCACCGTGTCGTGGGAGATCCCCGCCCGGGCGAAGGCATCGTCCACCCCGCGGTACCGCGGGGACAACGACGCGTGCAAGGAACCGCCGATGCCCGAGAACCCCAGCTCCATCATGTCCCGGTAGGCGGGTCCCTCTGGCACCAGCGGCTCCGGCCGTCGCTCGATCCGGAGGATCGCCGAGTCGACCGAGGGCACCGGCCTGAAGCTCTCCCTACCGATCCGTTCGAGCAGCTCCCAGGTGAACCACGGCCAGCTCTGCACCGTGACCCGGCTCCAGCGGCCGTAGTCCCCGGACCGCTTGCGCGCGTACTCCAATTGCGTGACCAGTGTCGCCGAGGTCAGCGACGGGGCCCGCAGGCACCAGTCGACGATCTTCGACGTGATCGAGAACGGGATGTTGCCGACCACCGCGAACGGCTCGCGCGGCGGCCGGGCGGCGGTGAAGTCGCCCGTGACCACCTTGAGTCCGGTCCTGGCCTTGAGCGTGACGGCCAGCAGCGGGTCGATCTCGTAGCCGACGACATCGGCTCCGGAGCCGGCGAGGGCGACGGTCAGCGCGCCCTTGCCGGATCCGGGTTCCAGGACCAGTCCGGCAGGTCTGGCCGCCTTGACCACCAGGTCGACGGCGTGCCGGTCGGTCAGGAAGTTCTGCGAGAGCTCCCGCCTGGCTCGGTCCCTTGGCGTGCGACCGCCCTTGGCCCGTACCTTTTTCTGCGTGTGTGAGTAGTTTCCGTGTGCGAATGACTGTGACGCCACAGCTGCTGCCCTTCCGGGTCCTCGAGTGAATGAAGGTCTCGAAGGGCCCTGGGCGCGCCAGCGCGACCGGGAGTCCGCTAGCGGGCCAGAGCCCGGCTGTGGCGGATGCGGATGAAGTGGAGGCAATGCATGCGACAGAACCTAATGAGTTGTCTCTCCCGCGGCAACGCAATTAACCTAGCGGCCGTGGGACGCAGATCGGATGAGCTCCAGGTCGTTCTCGCGCCGCGCAGGGAGCGGTAGCCACACCGGCTCCGCCGGGATCCGTTCCAGCACACCGTCCGCGAAGACGTCGTACAGCGGAAGCTGTTCGGCATGAACGTAGCCGATGTGGCAGTCGCACACGTCGAGCGGGCAGGGCCGCGGCCGCAATGCGTCCCGGAAGGACCCGTCGTACAGGTTGCCCAGCACCTCGGGGACGAAATGGCAGCGCCGGACGGTGCCGGCACCGTCGACGGACACCACCGAGTCCCCGGTACGACAGGCGCGACCCCGCGTGCGATGCGGACTCCGGCTGAACTCGAAGAGCGGGTCGATCCCGATCCAGCCGGCCGCGTCGGCGTCGGTGTACTCGTGGCCCTCGGCGGCGTTGACCCACAGGTACACAGAATCGGGCAGTTCGGCGCGCAGCAGACGGGCCGCCTCCAGGTGCTCCGGCAGTCCGACGACGCCCACGCTGAAGCGCACACCGAGCGCCGTCAGCTCGGTGGTCTTGGTCAGGAACCGATCGTGAGGCGTCTGGCCGGGGTGGTACGTGCACCACAGCGCGACCGCGTCGCGATCGGCGTCGCCGAGCCAGCCGGTGCGGCAGCTGAGGTTGGTCTGGATCGCCACCCTGCGAACCTGCGGGAGCCGAGACAGCGTCACCAGGGCCCGTCGGTACCAGGACCGAACCAGGCCCTCGCCCCACGGCGTGAACAGGATCGACAGCTCCTGATCCTGACCCGCCACCCACCCGCAGAAGCGTTCCAGCGCGGCCCGGTCGGTGCGCAGCTGCTCGGGGGTGTCCCGGCGTTTGGCGAACGGGCAGTACGGGCAGTCGTAGTCGCATGACGCCAGGGGGCCTCGGTACAGGATGGTCAGCACCGTCAGTGGCCCTCGTACTCGGCCATCGCGGCCCGCACCTCCGGTGAGAACAGCTCCGGTCCGAGGGCGTCGGAGTACGCCAGGCCCAGCGCGGTCAGCCGCAGTCGGTCACCATCGGAGAGCAGCCATCCGCGCTCGGTCCACCGGTCCAGCTCGGCGCCGAAGTGCTCGTGCGGGTCGGCACCGAACTGGGAACGATAGTCCGCCAACAGCATTCCCGTTGCCTGCAGCACGGACTGCAGCAGGTGCCGGCGTCGGGCCTCGTCCCCGGTCATCGCGTGGCCCACCACGGCGCGACGGAAGTCCGCGGTGGTGCCCGCGACGTAGTCGTCGATGATGGCCCGCACCTCGTGTGCGTCGACCGCGTAGTCGAATGAGTAGTGCAGTCCTCGGGTGTACGACCTCGCGCCACAGCCGAGTCCGATCATGCCGTCGGTCTGACAGGCGTAGTCGTTCGGACCGAGATCGGGCGCGTCGGCGCGGCGGAACATGCGCATCGACTCCTGGATGTAGCCCGACGCGGTCAGATGATCGCGGCCGCGCCGGTAGAGGTCCAGTCGGCGGGCGTCCCATTCCGGATCGGGCCCGCCGCCGCGGCGGGCCAGACCCGTCAGCGGTCGCACGTACAGCGGGTACAGGTACAACTCCTCCGGGCGCCAGGCCAACGCGGCGTCGAGGGAGGCGATCCAGGATTCCGGTGTCTGGCCGTCGATCCCGTAGATCAGATCGATGTTCAGGACGTCGATGGCCGCGTCCCGGATCCGCTGCAGTGCGGCCTCCACGTCCGCGCGTCGTTGTGGTCGGACCGCCGCCCTGGCATCGGTCTCGTCGAAGCTCTGGACCCCGAGGCTGAGCCGGGTGACGCCACGCCCTGCCAGCACCGCGAGCCGGTCGGCGGTGGCCGTCGACGGGGACGCCTCCACCGACAGGGGGATCGCCCGCAGGTCCGCCCCCATGCCTTCGGCGATGTCGCACAGCCGGTCCAGTTCCGCCGCGGTCAGGTAGGTGGGGGTGCCGCCGCCGAACGCCGCGGTCGCGAACCGGGCGGACGGCGCCAGGGCCTCGCGCACCGCCTCGGCCTGCCGCTCCAGGGCGTCCAGGTATCGGGTGGTCAGCTCGCCCGGCGCGCCGACGCGGGTGAAGAGGTTGCAGAATCCGCAGCGCACCTCGCAGAACGGCACATGCAGATACAGCGACAGCGCGTCCTGCGGCTCGTCCGCCCACAGGTCGGTCAGGGCCGGGCGCGGGTGCAGCGGCCGGTATGCGGTCTTGTGTGGGTACGCGTACACGTAGTTCTGGTATGGCGGAACGTATCCCGCCGGAGCCATGCCGGTCGGCAGGGGCAGGTCGACGGTGGTCATCGTGGTCCCTCGAGGAAGAAGTGGGCGTAGGGCACCGTCCACACCGAGGGATGGCCCAGTCGGTGCCCGGTGTACCCGCCCTCGCCGTAGGTGGTTCCGTGGTCGGAGCACACGATCGCGAAACACCGGCGCCTGCCGGACATGGCGGCGAACAGCCGCCCGATGTGCCGGTCCACGTACTCCAGGGCTGCCGCGTGCGTTTCCCGCGTGTCCCCGTGATCCGCGGTCGCGCCCTCGGCATGGAACCAGTTCGGTTGATGCAGCGCAGAGACATTGACGAACAGGAACAGGCGACGCTTCGTGGGAAGTTCGGCCACCACACGTTCCGCCAGACTCACCTGCGCCTCGAATGAGGTCGGCGAGGTCACGCCGAGCTCGGGCGACCAGTGCGCCTCCTGGAACAGGTCGGGCAGCACCGAGCCCAGCGCACCCCGGCGGTTGAAGAAGCCGACACCACCGATGCACACCGTGCGGTAGCCGGCGGCGGCGAGGCCGGCGGGCAGGTTCGACTCCGCGAACACGAAAGTCCCGTTGGCAGTCGATTCGCTCCCGCCGAACTCGGCCGCGAACAGCCGCGGGTGTGGCCCCTGTCCGACCGGGGTGGGGAGGAATCCGGCGAACATCGCCTGATGCGAGGCATAGGTGAAACTTCCGGGGGCGTGGCGTTCCTCCCACCGGCCGTCTGGCAGGTGCCGCACCAGGTTCGGGATCCGTCCGGCGGCCGCGAGCTCGCACGCCACGTCGTAGCGCAGGGTGTCGAGCGTGATCATCAGGATGTCGTCGGATCCCACGACGGAGTTCATGTCCGGCCGTGCCGCAGTCGATTCCGACTGTGCGGCGGCCGTCGCGTCAGGCCGCGGCATGATCGGTCCACCCCGCGATCGCGGCCAGTTGCGCCGAATAGGTGTCGAGACCGTCGGCGCGGCCCGGGAGACCGCTCAGGCCAGGGAGTAGGTCGCCGAAGGCGTTCACCTCACCGACCGCAGCGCCGCGCCAGTTTGCGGCGGGCAGCAGGTCCACCCCGACGCACAGGGTGCGCGGGAACCGGGCGGCGGCCCGTTCCGCAACGGCGAGCGCGTTGTCCCAGCCATATCCCGCGGAGTCGAAACCCGCTCGCGCAGTGTCCAGGTCGCCGCGCTGCCCGCCCAGGTGCAGGTTGGTCATGGGGTGGGCGCTGGTGCGGAGCACCGCGTGGGTCGCCCGCCCGGCGACCACCACGATCCGAAGGTCGGCGGCGCGGCCCCGCAATGACGGCTTCGGCAACCACGCCTCGATGTGCAGGAGTTCGCCCGCCAGAGCGTCGACCAGGGCGCCGACCTCGGCTTCTCCGGTGAGCCGGCGGACGCGCAGTGAGTTGTAGACACCGTCCGGCGCGATCTCCACGCTGCTGCGGGCCTGCACCCGGCCACCGGGCGCGGTCTCCACCGCGACCACCCCGGCCGCGGACGAGCCGTGCGTCGGCTTGACGAAGAACCGCCGCAACCCTGCCGCTGCGGCCAACTCGCGCACCGCCGGCCAATCCCGCGGCACCGGTGCGTCGCCGCCCGAGGTGGGGGAGGTCGGCACCGGGACGCCCCCGGCCGCGAGGACCGCGTGGCACCGTCGCTTGTCGAACAGCACGGCCAGATCGTCCGGATCGGTCAGTCGTCGCCCGCCGCGAAGCGTTCCCACCGCGGCGATCAGCGATGCGTACCAGCGTGGGCCACCGGCGATGCGGGTCGGGTCTCCTGGCCCGCGGAGAAGTGCGTCCACCTCGGGGTCTTCACCGGGCGAGTCGAGCCGCACCAACTCGTCGGGGTCGAACCGCGCCCCGCGCTCGGCGAGCACCTGGCGCCAGGACACCACCCGCGGGGCGGGAATGCCGTTGCGGGCCGCGGCATCCTGCAGCAGCGTGACGCGTCGGTTCTCCGGATTTCCCACGACCGCCAGGCGGGGACGGGTCATTCGCCGACCGCGACCGATCGGTAGATCGTTCCGTCGTACTCGTCCTCGTCGGCGTCCCCGGCGTCGAGGTTCAGGTCAACACCGGACGGCTCGAGTGCCGCCCGAAAACGTTCCCGCATACCGTCGCTGAGGTAGTTGTGGTGCAGGTCGAGCGATTCGAGGTGGGTGAGCGACTGTCCGGCGAGCAGCGCCTCGGCGCCCGCGTCCAGCAGCACACCCTTGGACAGATCCAGGGCACGCAGCTGCGGGAGGATCGGTGCTGCCGCGACGGCGGCCGCGATCGCGTCCTGTTGGTCACTGTTGGAGAGTGCGAGGCGGGTCAACCGTGGGAACTTCTCGCCGGCAAGGATTGGGGCGAGGTCGTCGACGGTCGAATCCGCACCGTATTCCTCTGTGCCCAACCACAATTCCAGGTCAGTCAGGGCCGGCAGATCCGAAGCGGCGACGGCCCTGACCACGTCGGCGGGCAGGCCGCCAGTCTCGATCACCAGGCTGCGCAGGTATTCGTGCCGGACCGGGTTCAGCGCCAGTTGGTTGCCGCCGCGCACCCCCAGGTGCTCCAGCCGAGGAAAGGCCGTCAGCAGGGCGGTCACGTCCGACTGCACGATCCACGAGATCTCGCAGTCCTCGGAGGTCATGTCCCCGATGAACAGCGACCGCAACGCGGGAAGTTCGCCGGCTGCCGCGGTGAGAGCCTCCACTACATGAGCTGAACTGTGGTCGTCTTCGTACGGATCGGACCAGCCGCCGACGACGATCGCCTGCACGGTCGACGGATCGACCGCGGCACGGAACTTCGCGAACGCCTCCGGCCACTCGAAGGGCGGTTCGTATGTGGGGACGGAGATTCGCCAGGCGACCGGGCCCTGCGCGGGCACGGTGGGGGCGGTGTCGATGGGGAACTCCACGACGGGAAGGCCGTGGACCTTGTTCTGCAGCTCGCTGATCACCGGGGGCGCTCCTGGTCTCGGGTGGGTTCGACGGGGATTATGCCCGACTTGCGAAGGTCGAGATGAACCAGCCGGGCCAAAGCGGGGTGGCTATCACCACCCCTCGGGGCACTATTCGCATGCCGGGTGTTCGACGGACGCTGGGAGTCGGAAATCGACCACTCGTCGAGAGTGACCCTCGGCCGAAAGGAACCCGCCGCCATGCCCCGCATCCTCGGTACCACCGCCCCCGACGTGCACGAACACGGCCCGCCTGGCGCAGCCCTGCCCGCCGTCGAATCCGTCAGGAAGGCTGTCCGTCACCACTGGGCCTTCGCCCGGATCGGCATGTACCTGCTGCTCGCTTCCCTACCGCTGCTCGCGATCTCGGCGCACGTGTTCGGCGTCGTGTCGATGAATGCCACCGGTCCGCTGCTGATCATTCCGCTCGCGGCCACCCTCATCGTGTTGTGCGTGTTCGCGCCGCACCCGATCGACCGCATCGTCGGCCATGGCCTCGGCTGGGGGATGTTCGCGTGTCTGGTCTATGACGTCTTCCGCCTCGACACCGTGTATCTGCTCGGCCTCTGGGGCGACTTCATCCCGAAGATGGGTACGTGGCTCCACACGGGAACCGACCCCAGGACCGGCGCGATCGTCGGTTACCTGTGGCGCTACCTCGGCGACGGCGGCGGCATCGGAATCGCCTTCTTCCTCATCGCCCTCGCACTCGGCCTCCAACACCGATCACGGCGCACCGTCCTCCTCGCGTTCGTCGCGTTCGCGGTGTTCCCCGTATGGTCCGGGCTCATCGGAACGGTTGCCCTGTCGCCGCACGGTCAGGACGACATGTTTCCGCTCACGCCGACGACGATCACGCTGTCGCTGATCGGGCACCTGATCTTCGGGCTGGTCCTCGGCCTCGGCTTCCTGCATGTGCGGGGCCGCCTCGGCCGGCACTGGCCGTGGCGGCCGCTGCTCCCGGTGCGGTCGCAGGCCGGTGCGGGACAGCCGCCCATCGAGGCGCTGCCGCCCGCGTGTGGTGAATGTGGCGCCGCTGCTGATGCGCGGTGGTCAATCCGCGAGGGGCTCGGTGACCCCGAGCGATAGGGCGCCCAGGATCTTCGGGGCGCCCTTCTCGTAGAACGTGTCGATATCGCGGATCTCGAACCCGGATGCCCGCACGAGAGCGGGGATGTCGCGGGTGAGGTGGCAGCCGCCCGCAATGGCCTTCTGGATCGGTTCGAAGCGGTGTTGCCACCGTCGGACCTTCTCGTGCGGGGCGCGACCGTGTTCGACGAAATGCAGGGTGCCACCCGGCTTCAGGACCCGCCGCACCTCGCGCAACGCGGCGTCGACATCGGGGATCGTGCACATCGTCCATGTCGACAGGGCGGTGTCGAAGGTGTTGTCGGGGAAGGGAAGTGCCTGGCCGTCCAGTCCGGAGCGTTCGACGGGGACCGAGGAGGCCTCGAGTCGCTTGCCGGCCAGCTTCCAGGCCCGGTCCGCCGGTTCGACGGCGCTGACGGACTCGACGGCGGCCGGGTAGAACGGGACATTGAGGCCCGACCCGAACCCGATTTCGATCACGCGACCGTGCAGGCCGGAGCACACCCGCTCCCGTGACCGTTCGGTCAGCGACATCCCACACGAGCAGTCCACCAGCCGCGGAACGATCTGCTCCCCATAGAACCCCATGACAGCCTCCCCATGCTCGCATTTCCCGCCTGCTCCAGCATCGCACGGCCACGCAAGGTGCCGCCTTGTCCTCCGGGCGGTGAGGACTTGACCCTGACACAGTGACAAGGACTCGAATGGTCGACGAAGGAGGTGGTTGTCGTGAACACAACCAATCACAGTGGGTCGAATGCCCATCTCGTCGACGCCCTGGCCGCCGCGGACCCGTCGGGTCGGCTGCAGGCGGCGCTCGCTGCGGGCACGCGCCCTGATCCCCAGCTGACGGAGGCTCTCGTCGCGCGGTGCGCCGTCGAGCCGGACTTCTTCGTCCGCGACATGCTGACCTGGGCGCTGTGCCGCTTGTCCGCCGAGATCACGGTGCCGCGCCTCGTGCACGAGCTCACGTCCGACACCGCGCAGGCCCGCAGTCAGGCGCTGCACACCCTGTCCAAGATCGGGGACCGGCTCGCCTGGCCCGCGGTGTCGGCACTGGTGCACGACGAGCACGACGAGGTCGCGCGCAGCGCGTGGCGGGCGGCCGTGGCACTCGTTCCGCCCGGCGACGAGGCCGCTCTCGCGGCCGCCCTCGCGACCGAGCTCGGACGGGGGGACCGCCAGATGCAGCTCAGTCTGAGCCGAGCGCTGGCGGGACTCGGGGACACGGTCCTCCCGGTCCTCGACGCGGCCGGGACGAGTCCCGATCCGCACATTCGTGCGCATGCGGAGGCCACGAAGCAGCTCTGCCATGACCCCGACAGCGGGTTCACCGTCTCGCTCGAGATGGCCAAGCGCGTCGCGGTCGTCGGTCCGGACACGTAGGAGGAGATGGGATGTTGATCGGTGAGGTCTCGCGGCGTTCCGGTGTCAGCACGCGGATGTTGCGCCACTACGACTCGCTGGGGCTGGTGCAACCCACGGGCCGCACCTCCGGCGGCTACCGCGAGTACTCCGCCGACGACATCCGACGGCTCTTCCATGTCGAGAGCCTGCGAACCCTGGGGCTGTCGTTGAACGACGCCAAGCGCGCGCTGGACGAGGCCGATTTCGCACCGACCGAGTTGGTGGGTGACCTCATCCGGCACACGCGCCAGCGAATAGCCGCCGAAGAGGAACTGCTCGCGAAGCTCGAGCGCGTCGACGCCGCCGCACCGGCGGAGTGGGACGACGTCCTGCGCATCGTCGCGCTGTTGCGAGCGCTGGAATCGGAGTCCGCGGCTCGCCGTCAACAAGCGGTGCTGTCCCACGACGAGAGCGCGCCGCTGCCGGTCGAAGCGCTGGTCGCGGCAGTCCTGTCGGAGGACGACCCCAATGTGGCGGGGGCGCTGCAGTGGTCGTTGGCGAGGGCTGCAGGCCGGGGACTGGCCGACCTGGCTGTCGGTCTGGATTCGGAAGTCGTCGACGTCCGGCGCCGTGCGGTGTCGGCGATAGCCGCAGTGCCCGCAGCGGAGGCGACGGTGCTGTTGCGACGAGCCCTCACCGATTCCGACGACACGGTCCGCGGCCGCGCAGCCCTCGCCCTCGGCTCCCGGGGGAGCATCGACTCGATGCCCGTGCTCCTCGACATGGTCGTCGATGGGCAGCGCGATGTCGAGGCCGCCGAGGTGTTGGGCTTGCTGGCCGAGGTCTCGCCGGCGGCCGACGACGTCGTGAGGGCCCTGCAGGACACGCTCGACAACGCGGACGATGTGACGACGCGGTTGCGAATCACGCAGGCCCTTGCGGAGATTCCGGGCACATCGGCACGGGAGGCCCTAGCGCGGCTGGCCGATGACAGCGAAAGGACGATCGCCGCCACCGCGGCAGCGATCGTGAGTACGCAGGACCGCGGACGGGGATCCCGCCGACAATCGGAATGTTAGAGAGGCTCGACTCGACACCCAGTAGCTTCGGCTCGGTCTCCCCGTATCACCTGAGGGCGGGGCCTGATTCTCCTGTCATGTGAGGACCACCCATCCTGACCGAACCATCCTCGTATGATGAGGGTTCAGCAATGTCAGTTCCCATGCCGCGTAACAGGCTTCGCGTCAGCGAGCCCACTACCCGGACCTGAAGTTCGAGTGCTGCATCTACAGCCGCGAGGGAAATCAAAGCAGGGCCGCCGATCCAGAGCGGAATCTTCATCGCTCCTCCTTTGGCGTGGTGCCGTGCGGTGCCGGCTCCCGGGGCGGTGCATCCATCGGCGTCGATCCGGTGTAGATCCGGGTGACACGGCCGCCGATCCGGGTGAGGATCTCGTAGGCAATCGTCCCGGCGGCATCTGCCCAGTCGGTGGCTGTGGGCTCGCCGTGGTCGCCCGGGCCGAACAGTACGACGTCGTCACCCGCCGCGGCGGGCTCGTCGCCGATGTCGATGACGAACTGGTCCATGCACACCCGCCCTGCCACCGCGCAGCGCCGTCCGTGGACATGTACGGGCCCGATTCCGCTCGCGGAACGGGGCACTCCGTCCGCGTACCCGAGGGGCACCACCGCGAGTGTGGTGGCGTCGGGAGTTGTGTAGGTCTGCCCATAGGAAACCGGGGTGCCCGCAGGCACACGCTTGACCTGAGCGAGGCGGGCCTCCAGCGTCATCGCCGGGCGCAGCGCGACGGTGGGCGAACGGAGTTCGGTGGGAAGTGGATCCACGCCGTATACCGCGATTCCGGGACGCACCATGTCGTAATGGCCTTCCGGTAGGTAGAGCGTCGCCGCCGAGTTGGCGATGTGCCGGACGTCGGGCCGCACCCCGCCGCGCGCGGCCACCTCCAGCGCCTCGTCGAACACCATGAGCTGCCGCCCGATGCTGGGTTCGCCAGGTTCGTCCGCGCTGGCCAGATGTGACCAGATGCCCGCGACCCGCACCAGTCCATCGCGCTCACGCGCTCGGGCCTGCTCGACGAGTCCGGGCCAGTCGTCGGTGGCTGCACCACCACGCCCCATCCCGGTGTCCACCTTGAGGTGGATCTGGGCCCTGTGTCCGGAATCTGCTGCTGCACTGGAAATCTCATGTAGCTGATCAATGGTGTGTACTGCCAGGTCGATGTTCTCGTCGATTGCCCGTCGGTACGGTGCGCCGGGGACCGCAAGCCAGGCGAGCACCGGTGCGGTGACACCTGCGCTGCGCAGCGCGAACGCCTCCCCGAGCACCGCCACCCCGAGTCGGGTTGCGCCGCCGGCCAGGGCGGCACGGGCGGACGGAACCAGTCCGTGGGAATAAGCGTCGGCCTTCACGACGGCCATCACCTCGCAGGTGCGGGCCCGCGACCGGAGTGCCGCGACGTTGTCGCGGATGGCATCGAGGTCGATGACGGCGCAGGCTTGCGGCGCAGCCGGCATCGCAGGGAATCTGTTCTCGTGGATCATGATTGCCTACTCTCGAGATCGAGTGCGGTCACCTTCGGTGGTGCCTCCCCAGACTCCGAACGGTTCTCGAGCGCGGAAGGCGTGGAGCCGACATGTCTGCAGGACAGGGCACCGAGCGCAGACGGCCTTCGCGACGCGTTCGCGGCGGGCCCGCGCTCCGCGTCCCTCGTCATCGCGGGGGAAGAACAGGTTGGTGTCCATGTTTCGGCATCGTGCGCGGAGTTGCCAGTCCCACTCTTCGCTGACAGGGGCTGGGAGCTCCGGGACCGATAGTGGCATCGTGGAGTTTGCGCGTCAGTGGCTGTGGCGGAGACCGGACTGAGCAAGACGAGTGATGCAGAGGGTATCGAGTTGGTGCACTACATGTTCCGGCAGACTTGGGGCTGAGCCGCTGTGCAGGTAGTGGCGGAGACGCTGGAAGTACATGGTCGGGGTGAGGCCGAACTCCACCAGGATGTCGCCTGCCGAACCGCCTCCCCAATGCCTCCATTTCAGGGCGAATGCGAGGAGGTGGTCGTTGTCGGTCATGGTGCCTCCGTGGGGCTTACGATGCCAGCGGTTCTGTGAATGGCGTCCGGACGGCGGTGTCGGACAAGTGATCGGGCCGCCCGACTGGCTGCGGGCGACCTGCGAGATGTGCGGGTCAGGCGACCTCGACGACGAGTTCGACCTCGACGGGTGCATTCAAGGGTAGTTCCGCGACGCCGACAGCTGAGCGCGCATGTGCCCCGGCGTCACCGAAGACATTCACCAATAGTTCCGAGGCCCCGTTGATTACGGCTGGCTGGCCGGTGAAATCGTCCGCGGACGCGACGAACCCGACCACCTTCACCACACGCACAACGGCGTCGAGTCCAACGAGCGCATCGATGGCAGCGAGGGCATTCAGGGTGCAGGTCTCCGCCGCCCGCGACGCATCAGTCACTGAGACGTCCCGACCCACCTTTCCCGGCCGCTCGATCATTCCCTGAACCAACGGTAGCTGTCCCGAGGTATAGACCAGATTGCCAGCCCGCACGGCCGCCACATATGCACCGATCGGCGCCGACGCTACCGGCAGGGTGTACCCGGACTTGCTGAGGATCGCCGCTCCTGATGTCAAGCGTGAAGGGGCGGCACTCGTCGCGTCGCGGGGCGCATCTGGGGCGGATAGGTTCTCGTACATACATTGCTCCTGTCTCGAGTATTGTTGTTATTTAAGGGAATTGGCCTTCTGGCGAAGGACGTGTGCTGCCTGAGCGGCATTCAACATTCAGCGCCCATGACCGTCGTTCGATGTGTCAATTGTGCTGCTCGTCACCCAGAATTGCATCGTCCCGTCGGCACCAATCGCAGCGGAGATCTAGTGCGGATTCAACAATGAGAAGGGCTTTGGTCCGGGACCCGGCGACTGTGGTCAGTACAGCAGTGGGCCCCGCCTGATCTGAAGCGCGCGTTGCGTTGCGTCCGGGGTTCCTGGCACGTAGCCGCTACGGTATGTCCTCGGACGTCTGGTCACTCGGACCTTCAGACACCGCCCCATCTTCGGATGATCCAGCGGTGACGTCCCCGGCTGTGAGGTCCTTCTTGGCTTTCGTGTCGTTTCGGGCGTCCAGGACTGAGGTGAGATGGATTGCGATAGCAAGGCGGAGTCGGGTCTCAGTCAGGTCGAGTCCGGTGAGTTCGGTGATGTGCTTCATTCTGTAGCGCAATGTATTCGGATGGATATGGAGCGAGTGTGCGGCCCGCTTCGGTTCGCCGTAGTGCGCGAGGAATGTGGACAGAGTGGTCACGTATTCGGTTCCGCGCTCTGCATCGTGCTCGACCAGCGTCTGGACAGGTCCCTCGCCGAGCGGCGTTCTCCCCGTGAGTAGAGCTGCTCGGGCTCTCGCGAGAACGATTTCGTGCCAGGCTTCTTCGAAGGTCGTCGCCGGAGCCGCTACGCGACCGGTGCGGGCCAGATCAATGAGTTCGGTTGCCTCGGTACGTGATCGGGGGAGATCCTTCGTCGTGTGCGCGGGCCTTCCGGCGAGGACCGCCACGCTACTGTCGTACGAGGATGTCTCGGCGGCCAGTGCACGGAGCCATGCCCAGCTCCCCGTGGTACGCGGCGCCCCATTTTCTGTGACCAGGGCTATCGGAATGCCATCGATGGCAGTGAGGAGTGGCTGTGTCCATCCATGCCGGCGCATGACCGACTCCCACAGTTCGACGCGATAGTCCGGCGGCTCATCGGTACCGGTGTCGGCCAAAGCGACGACCCGCCATGGGCCTGGAGGGAGTCGCAGGCCGGTTTCGTGGTCTGGTGTGAGCAATGCGGCACGAAGACGGTCAGCCATCATGCGTCGTGCTGCACCAGACTGGGCGCGCAATCGCAGCAGGTGCAGGGCGATCACCGAAGCGGTTCGGGTCAGCTCGCGTACCTGGTCGTCGGGGACGGGTCCGGGGTCCACGGCCCAGATGGAGCCGAGCAGCTCGCGTCCGGCGCGGATAGGAATGATGAGGCGCGGCAGAACGCCGTCGGGGCCGGCATCGACCCAGATCGGCTCGTCGGACTTTTGTAGTCGCCGGAAGGTTCCGCGGGAGCGAAAGTGGCTGATGATGCGGTCAGGGACGCGACGTCCGACGATGGTGGAGATGCGGGCGGGGTCGGCGGTGTCCTGGAGTTCGGAATAGGCGAGGACGCGTGAGTCGGCGTCCTCGATTGTTACGGGTGCGGAGACGATCGCGGCGGCAGCGTCGGCGAACGCGAACAGTTCGCCGTAGCCGCTGGGATCACGCTGAATCTCCGATCCCGCGAGTGTCGTGGAGTGATCGAGGACGCTGCGTGTCAACCAGACCAGGTGTGTCCACGATGCCTGCGGCTGCAGCTCGACCAGTCCGATGCCCAGTTCGGTGGCGAGGCCGGCCACGTCCGGGTCCTCGGCGAAGGGTGCTTTGAGGATCACGGCAGCGGCGCCCGTGCGGTCTGAGCGATTGAGGAGGTCGACGGCGGCGGCCGTGCTGTCGATCCCGAGTCCCAGGACGAGGCCGCCGGAGTGTTCGAAGGACGGGTCGCCAGAGAGGGTGACGTCGCTGATCTGGTCTCGGTGGCCGGCGACAACCTGGCGAAGCAGGGCTCCGCCGAGAGAGTCGATCAATGCACTGACGTGGATCATCGGTACTCCTCGGTGCCGGAGGCAACTCAGCTGGGCCTGTTCTCATTCGCTCAAAGGTGCAAGTCATGATCGAAGCCCAGCCGGCCGAACTGGTGTTCTTACGGTAGTGCCCAGCGGCTCGCTGCCGGTAGTCCGCTCGTACACCGCTACTCCTGGACCGGGGGTCCGATCGCAGGCACATGTTTCAGCTCGGAATTCTGCCGTCACCTCGACGCGACCTGACGCCTGGCACGGGAGATCGCCAAGCCGGAAGGCGCGTCGAGGGCGACGGCATGTGCATAGGACTTCACCGCCGCTCGACTTATCTCAGGGGATTGAACGGTGCCAGCTCGGGCGCGATTCGCCCGGTGGTGATGGTGTCGGCAAGCAGACGCCCCGTCGCGGGCCCGAGGGTGATCCCCCACATGCCGTGACCGCCGGCCGCGAACACGCGCGGCGATCGGGTCGCTCCGATCACAGGCAGTCCGTCCGGTGTGCACGGTCGTGAACCCACCCATTCGTCGCGCCGCGCATCGAGGTCAGCGCCACGCAGCAACGGCCGCGCGGCCCGCACGATCGCGGCAATCCGCCGCCGATCCAGGGCAGCATCGGGGGCGCGGAACTCCATCATTCCGGCGACCCGGAGGCGGTCTCCGAGGGGGGTGCAGGCCACCCGCTGTGCCGGGAAGTAGACGGGCCCGGCCGGAACGTGATCGATCGCGACGCTGAAGCTGTATCCGCGTCCCGCCTGTACAGGAATCCCGACGCCGAAGTCGCGGGCGGTGTCGCCGAGCCACGTCCCGGTCGCGAGGACGACGGCATCGAATCGCCTAACGTCGCCAGTTGGACTCGAAACACGCACGGCGCCAACTTCATCGACGACACCGGAGACCTCGTAGCCTTCGTGGATCGTGCCTCCGCGCTTGCGGACCGCCTCCGCGAGGCTGTTCACGAAGTCACCGGGATTCATGAATCGCTGGCCGTGTAGCCGGATAGCGGCTCCGATCTCGTCGGAGAGTGACGGCTCGACTTCGCGCGCGTCGTCGCCGGTCAGAACGTCGAATTCGATGCCCTGGCCGGCAGCCCGAATGTGCTCGATCTCCTCGAGCAGGATGGCCCGTTCCGCCGGCGTCCGGTACGCAGCCAGAAAGGACTTCGCCTCATATGCGCTTCCCGTCACGCCGCCGTCCGTGAGTTCGTCGAACGCGGACAACGCATGTCGGTTGATTCCCACCAACGACTCCATCGCCACGCGCCACCGTGCGGCGGTGCTGTGTCGGGCGAACGATGCAAGGAACCGAATCAACCGAGGATTCAAGGTAGGCGGCACATAGACGGGCGAGGACGGGCTGAGCATGGCGCGAATGCCGTATCGGAGCACCGCAGGTTCGGGTAGCGGAGTGCTGATGCCGGGCGTGATCCACCCGGCATTCCCCCACGATGCGCCGGCCGCAATTCCCTTGCGGTCGAAGACCGTAACCTCGATTCCCCGCTCCTGCAGGAACCATGCTGTCGACAGCCCGACCATTCCTGCACCAACGATGCCGACGCGTTGTGGGGCCGTGGAACTGAGCCTCATGAAGTACCTCTCCTCGAACGTGGTGGCCGTCACACAATCTTCGAGTGGGTCGTGCGGTAAGTCACGGTGCTGTCCTTCCAACACTTCGCCTGCAGTCAGTGCCGACAGCACAATCAGTCCCCTGACCAGCGGTGACACGATCGAGGTCTACGGCAGCGGCGTGATGCGCCCTTTGGCGATGCGCCTATGGAGATGCGGGCCGCGACTACCCCGATTCGGCCGCCTGTGGCCAAATCGGTCCGCTGCGGGGAGGTTGCCGCACCTGTCGCTGGGGGTGGAACGAGTGGCGCCGTCATTGGTGCCGTAAGACGTTGTTGCTCTGCGAATTTGGCTAGAATTGGGCGCAACATCCGTGTGTTCACAGTGAATCCATGTGGCCTGGCGATTTGAATCGACCGTTGCGCTACAGCCCCGCCCGCCCTACAGTGTGATCCGCGGCACAGGACTCAGGTGCGAGGCGCTGAGGCCAAGGGCCGGAACGTCCTTCAGTCGCAGTGATGGCTTGCGACCATTCTCCATCGGCTAGATGCCGGAGAAATCGCGAGGGGCAATGCCGGTGTTGTCGAGGACCATGGCCGTTCCTTGGCATCCGAGCAGTTGGGAGGCGTAGCCGTGCTCTCTCACGGCATCCCAGCTGCGATCGATCCGACCGGTCGAGTCGGGCCGTGTTTCGGCCCCGCCCGTGGGCCCAGAGCTGTTGCTGTGCAGCACCCATCCCAAGCTAGGAGCATCTTGTGTCCGAGTACACGAAGCCAAGAGTCGCATCTGAGCCACCTACTGGCGCAGCCGATGAGTCACACGAGCCGGGACTGTCCCGGCAATTGTCCAACCGTCACATCCAGCTGATCGCGATCGGTGGGGCGATCGGCACTGGCCTGTTCATGGGGTCTGGAAAGACGATCTCCCTGGCCGGCCCATCGGTGATCTTCGTATACATGATCATCGGCAGCCTGCTGTTCTTCGTCATGCGGGCGATGGGGGAGCTGCTGCTGTCCAATACAAACTACAAATCGTTTGCGGACTTCGCCGCGGACCTGCTCGGACCGTGGGCCGGCTTCTTCACCGGATGGACCTACTGGTTCTGCTGGATCGTCACCGGCATCGCCGATGTCATCGCAATCGCAGGATATGTGTCGTACTGGTCGGGTTCGCTGCCGTTGTGGATCCCGGCCCTCGTCTCGGTAGCGCTGCTGATCGGCCTCAATCTGCCCACCGTGAAGGCGTTCGGCGAGACCGAGTTCTGGTTCGCGTTGGTCAAGATCGTGGCGATCGTCGGCCTGATCGTGGTCGGCCTCGCGATGGTTTTCAGCCATTTCACCGCGCCGGGCGGCGCGGAGGCCTCCTTCACCAATCTGTGGAATGACGGTGGGTTCTTCCCGACCGGCTTCATGGGCTTCGTCGCCGGCTTCCAGATCGCGACGTTCGCGTTCGTCGGAATCGAACTCGTCGGCACGACCGCCGCCGAGGCCAAGGACCCGGAGAAGAACCTGCCGAAGGCGATCAACTCGATTCCGGTCCGCGTGATGTTGTTCTACGTGGTCGCCCTGGTCGTGATCATCTCGGTGACCCCGTGGCGGGAGATCAGCGCCGACCGCAGCCCGTTCGTGGCCATGTTCACCCTCGCGGGCCTCGGCATCGCCGCGTCGGTGATCAACTTCGTGGTCCTCACCTCCGCCGCGTCGTCGGCGAATTCGGGTATCTACTCGACATCGCGAATGGTCTATGGCCTCGCCCAGCAGGGTGACGCGCCGGCCTCGTTCAGCAAGCTCACCTCGCGCCGCGTCCCGGCCAACGCCCTGTATCTCTCGGGGGTGTTCCTGTTGGCCGGTGTTGTGATGGTCGCCGTCGGAAGCTCGCTCATCGAGGCCTTCACGATCGTGACGACCATCTCCTCACTCTGCTTCATCTTCGTCTGGACGATCATCCTGATCAGCTACATCGTCTACCGCAAGCGCCGCCCACACCTGCACGAGGCCTCTACGTACAAGATGCCCGGCGGCATCCCGATGTGTTATGTCGTGATGGCCTTCTTCGGATTCCTGATCTGGGCGTTCACCCAGAAGGAGGACACCCTCCAGGCGCTGCTGATCACCCCCGTGTGGTTTGCGGTACTGGGCGTCGCATGGGCGATCGTTCGCCGTCGACCCGTGCAGATGGCCCGCGCGGCCGCTTTCCAGGACGGGACAGACAAGTAGTGATCCGTCGGCTCCACCAGGCATGGATGTCATACCCCAGTCTGATGACGGGACACGTCCGCCACAGCAACCATGTCGGTGCAGACACGAAATGCCCACCCGGTGGGCCGACAGGAGAAGGGCATCACCATGTTTGACATCACCGCGTTCGGATTCGTCGTGATCGCCGCCTGCGCAGCCATCCTCGGCTATGCCGTGGCACAGGTCTTCTCATCCAGATCAGGACGACGGTACTGGGCGGTCAGTGCAGCGATGATCGGAATCGGTGTGCTCGCGTTGACGGTCTACGTGGCCAACCCTGGCGAGGTGGGGCCGGACGGCGTACTTCACGAGCCGTTCTTCGCGCTCGCGCCCCTCGGGTACCTGCTGATGCTTGCCGGGGCGGGAGCCGTTCTGGCTCGGTTGGGTCGCCAGCTGGGCCACCGCATGCCGGCTACCGGTTAGGGTTCCCATCGGTGAACACATCCGAATCCCCGTCCGTCGCAGCACCCGGCGATGTCTTCGCCTTCACCCTCGAACGGATCGGTCGCTACGGAGCGTGCCAGGTCGTCGCGGTCGACGAGACCCGGGATCTCGCGACGGCCGCGGTCCTCGCCTGGACGGGCACCGAGGTTCCGGACGTCACCACGCTTGCCGGCGTGCCGCGGATGGTGCGGGACTTCATGTTCTGGACCCCGGAGGAGATGCTGAGGAACGTCCCCCTCACGGTTCCCGCCTCCTACCTTCGGATCGGTTCGCTCCCCGTGATCGGCGAGACCGTCTCCCGCGCGTACTTCTCGTGGGAGTTCGACCGCGACGTCGAGCGTCAGTACCGCTGGAACTCGATTCCCAGCGAGGCGAGGACTGCGTTCAGGGCCGCGCTGAACGGCGAAGAGGTGGCGACGACACCGGGCCTCACGTGCTCGCGCAGCGGTGAACGGTACGAAGCGCGCCTGGCCCATGCCCGCCGATTCAGCGACGACGCCGGCTACCTGATCGGCGACGACTTCCGCCTGGAATCGCTTCGCGCCTGGCCCACCCTCTACCAGGTGGAGCTCCACGCGTGGCGCGACGACCTCCTGCCGTTCCTGGAGTCATCACCTCTGGTGAAGGAGCTGAACCTCACGGGCCACGGACAACGGGAACTGGACTTCTCCGGCACGAACCTCGACCAACTCACGATCGACATCACCGGTCTCCACCGGCTCGTGCTCCCGCAGAGCCTCGATCACCTGATCCTGCGCGGCGACGGCGCGGTCAACAGCTTCGACTCGCTGGACTCGCTGGACTCGCTGGTCGACGAGCTGAGCGCGGCGGAGCCCGCGGCGGAGCCGATGCTGCAGGTGGTCGCCGAGCAGGACGGCCGCTGGATCACCGTGAACCTCACCGGCACCGTGCCGCCCGTGCGCGGTCTGGAGCGCGCGCACGGGCTGCGGATCAGTGCAATCGAGGAGCTCGAGATCGGCGACATCGTCGAGCATTTCCCTGGCGTCTCGTGGCTGCATTTGTTCGGAGCCCCCGGCCTACTCGACGAACTCGACGAGCTGCGGGGGCTGTCGCAGCTCACGACGCTGTGGATCTGCGACCTGTTCGGCTACGACTCCTCCGACTTCCCGGGCCCCGACGAGCTCCCGTCCCTCACAAGCCTCGACCTCGACAGCATTCCCGCCGACGCCGCCACCGGCGTGCGCGCCCAGTACCGGAAGGTGCCCCGCGTCGCCCTCACCGTCCGTAAGCCTCGCAAACCCGAGTGGCTGGCCGAGAACCTCGAGAACCCGCTCCGCCACTGGGACGGCCGGGACGGCATCCCCGGCGCGGTCTCCAAGAAGGCCCGCACAGCGTTTGTCGCTGCGCTCCGTCAGGTCCGCGACACCTCCGGCGCCGCCGAGCCCGCGCACACCGAAGCGGTCACCACGGCGGTCACCGAGTTCCTCGACACGATCGCCGCCCTCAACCGCAAGCATCAATTCCTCTACACCCTGGAACGCGACGAGGTCATCGACGCCGTCAACGCCCTGACCGAAAGCCTTTCCCCCGAGGCCAATCGAGCGCTCGAACCGCACATCGAGGAAGCGCTGGACGACTGAACATCGGATCCTGCCGGCAAGTTGCCGGCGGTCGGGGCGTCCCATCGGCGATCATCGACGGCATGGAGATCAACGCGAGCACCCGAACAGGCGACACCGTCCGAAAGTCGTACTCGGCCAGGTCCCAGGAGTACGTGGATCTGTTCGGCTCGATGACTTCGACACATCCGTCCGATCGGGCGCTGGTCAGCAGCTGGGCCGACACCCTGACGGGTCCCGTACTCGACGCCGGGTGTGGTCCGGGGCAGTGGACCGACTTCTTGGCCGCCGAGTGCGGGCCGGCTGTGAGCGGGATCGATCTGGTTCCTGAGTTCGTCGAACGAGCTCGCGCGCAGTATCCAGAGCTTTCCTTCGAAGTCGGCAGCTTCGAGGCCTTGGACGCCGCGACGGATTCATTGGGTGGCGTGCTCTCCTGGTACACGCTCATTCACCACAGTCCGCAGGACATCCAGACTCCGCTCGCCGAGTTCGCGCGAGTGATCCGCCCGGGGGGAGGGTTGTTGGTGGGCTTCTTCGAGGGAGCAGCAGTAGGGCCTTTCGACCATGCCGCAACCACTGCCTATCGATGGCCGGTGGCTGAAATCAGCCAGGAGTTGGTCGCGGCCGGCTTCGAGGTGATCGAGACGCATACCCGAACGGCGAGCGGCACCAGGCCTCACGGCGCGATCACCGCACGCAGGCAGAGCACCCGGTGAGGGATCGACGGAGGCCGCATCGAGAGATACCGCCTCGTCGATGACCTGGCGTGGATGGCTCATGGCCATCCCGATCGCGGTCGCGTTGCTGGCGGCGGCCGTGATGGTCCGGTCCGCGCCCGCCACGCTGCTGGTAGCGCTGCCGTTCGCAGGATTCGTTGGCGCGCTGCTCGGTGGATGCGCGCTCGCCGGCGCTTTTGCCGCGATTGCTGTTGCCCGAGAGATCAACCCGCGCCGTTGGATGTGGCGTCAGCTGTTCGCGATCTGCGTCGGAGCCGCCGTCTTTCTCCTGAGCCTGCCCGTCACCGTGTCGTTGCTCGGCTCGGGAGCTGCCGCCACGTTGTACTGGTACGAGGCGGCGGTCGCCGGCCTCGCATACCTCTGCGCACTGGTTGTCTGTCCGCCACTGAATCGGGTGCTGGAGGCCAATCCCGAACCGAACGAGCAGGGGCGGTAAGCCCTGAGAACGTCGGTGCTGTCTGGTTCAATGTCGCCAGAAACAGACGCGGGAGGATGCGGACACCATGGGGACCTGGGGCAGCGGCAACTTCGACGACGACACCGCCGCCGATCATCTCTCGGACCTGACCGGCCGGCTCGTCGATGAAATCACCCAGGCGATGTCCGGCGACCCGGTCGAGATCGAGCCGGACGAATACTGGGGCGTCGCGGTGCCGTGCAACCTGGAGCTGCTCCACCTGATCGCGCAGCAGCCTTACGTCGGGGTCATCCTGCCCGACCCGGAGACCATCGCCGGCTGGAAGGACCGGTTCCTGGCCGTCTGGGACGGGGCGATCGACGGGCTGGAGCCCAAGCCCGGCCACAAGGAGCGCCGACGCGAGGTCCTCGTGAGGACTTTCGACCAACTGGCCGAGGTGGCGCGGCGCGAGGGATGAGGAGCCTATCGGCCGATCATGTCGGGGCGGGCCTCCACGATGATGCGGAAGCCGATGCCTACGGGGACACTGCCGGCGACGCGGACGGTGAGTTGCACCCAGTGCAATTGAGCGTCCCGTGGGTCGGGCGCGAGTTCGGCCTGCCCGGCGACGATAAAGGCGTCCGGGCCGCTCGACACCCACGTGTGCGTGACGACCTTCGCCTCGGCGTCCAGGTAGGGCAGGGAGTCGGGCAGGAACACGGACGCCACACGGGGCTTGGATGCCAAGACAGTACGACGGAGATACATGCCGCCGGTGGGTGGTTGACCGCCGATCCACACCACACCGCTGTACTCGGTGCTGCGCATGGCCTGCCCTGTCGCAGCATCGGTGACCATATGGTCAAGCCGGGGTTCGGTGAACAGCGGCGAGGTCATGCGCCCACCGTAGCGGCGCGGCGACCGGCCCATTGCCCCAACTCGTGGCGACAGGTATGCGATAGGAACAAGGCATGACGCCAGAGGAGCACGCCGCCGGTATCCGCTCGCTGGGACTGCCGGAGGTCGTCGTGCGCATCGCCCTCGAGGGCGGCGCGACCGTTCACCCAGTTCTGCAGAACCGGGCCGACTCTGTGTGGGCGCCGGCCTGGTCGGTCGTCGAGCGGCATCCCGAGCTCGTGCCGCTGTGGAGCTCGGGCGCCACCGCGGTGTTCGCTGCGCCCGACGGCACCGTGCAGTGGTGGGGCGCCGAGTATCCGGAGGAGCCGCTCGACACCTACCCCGACTTCGCGGCCGCCATCCGCAAGCTGCTCACCGACCTCTGGGAACTGGATACGCACGACGATGACCGCACCGCCGTCGCCGAGCTACTGTTGCCGACCGAGCAGATCGAGGCAGCCCTCGTGCCGGTCGAGCGCTCAGCGACGCACCTGAATTGACGAGTGCGGCGGACATGCCGTGCAGGGGAGGTGGAGAAATGGCAGGCGGATTCCCCGTGTTCCGGCTTTTCACCGCCGCGTTCGGGAGCGCGGTTCTTGTCAGATTTCGGATGCCGGACTTCTCGACCGCGAACGCTGACAGTGAAGACCACGCATACGACCAGGCAGACCGCATTACCCGTGACCTGCTGGACGCCCTGCCTTCCGGGTGCGGACCATTCACCTTCATAGGCGCGCTGGAGGGCTACCCCGTCGGCGACATCCTCGTCGACGACACTGTGCCGTCCACCGAGCTCTGGTGGGCGCCAACCCGATACGGATCCACGTGGCTAGTCCTCGGAACCGCAGTCGATGAATCGAGTTTCTGGCGCCTCGTCAACGACGACGATGACCTCAACACGCTCGGAGCCCACGGCCCTGCAACACGCCAACGAGTCACTGTCATCGGAACACTTACCCAAACCAACTGATGGAGATGGAGACTTCCCGACCTGTCGAAGTGCCGGTTTGAGCCATCGGTGCCGTGTCAACCGTCACGGTCCATCTCATTCCGGCCAGCCTCATTTACTGAATTCCTCGTCTGGATTCGTGGTCAGGAGAAGCGCTCAGCGAATACGATCCCCACCGCACACTTCAAGGGGGGAGCTGCCCGCTGGGCGCGGGCAGCTGACAGTGGAACGGACGTCGTATGAACACCATCGCACGCGCTGACAGCGCCGAACGGGCCGAGATCATCCAACAGGCGAACAGCCTCTGGCGACGTGCCGGTGTCCGCGGGGCTGATCGTCGGACGCTGCTCACGGAACTCGAGGCTGAACTCCGCGGCGTCGGCCGAGATGGACTCGGTATACCGGCGGTCCCGGAAGCGGTGAGTGAGCAGATGCTCCAGGAACGGGCGCTCGAGCGGGGCATGTGCGGTCGCGCGTTGCGGTTGGAATTGGCCATTCCAGCCGCCGTTCTCGGCCTCGTGGCTGGTCTGGCTACACCTTCGCTTTTGCTCTGGCTCGTGCTCTCGCTTGTGCTCGCGCCCCTATCGGCGATCCAGATGGGACAGTACGAAGAGACGCTGAATGTCTCGTCCGGGATCCTGGGATATCTGGGCACACTGCTGTTCGTGTGGCGGTTCCTTCACAACTTCGGTGATCCTCGCGCCAAGTCGACCGTGCGGTGGCTCGCTGTATTGCTTCCGATAGGTGCCGCGTTCAGTGCCGGCGCGGTGGTTGTCATCATGCGGACCACGAACTTCTTCACGTCTCTCGCGGCCTACCTCGTCGGTGTAGCGGTCGTCGCTGGTGTTGTGGTGGTCGGTATCGGGCTGACTGTCGGGATCGCGCGGTTCTTGGCGGTCAGGACAAACGACATCGAGACAACAGGAAGGTCTCCACATGCCCACCCGTGAACTCCTCGAATCGCTCCCGGCGCCCGAGGAACTACGGCGCCGCAGCATCGTGCTGGCCGCACTCGACGCAGTCATGACCACGGGCTCTCCCAAGTACGTGTATCGACCTGGCTGGCGGGCAGATGAGTCGCTGGCCTCGATGGACAACGGCGCCGGCGACGAGTACTCAATCATCTTCGGTCCCAAAGGAACCTACGTTCGGGGATTCGACCATGAATCAGAGATGAACACCTACGACCAGGTTGATGCCGCCCTATGGCCGGGGCTCACCGACCACCTACCCGCTGTGTTCCGTTCCTATATAGACGATTTCACTCTCGATGGCGTGCCGACGATGACGGTGTGCCTGTGGTGGGCGGTGGGTGACTCGTCGTGGAACTGCTCGGACTTCGCCTATCCCGATGGCGATGTCTACGCGGACGGGGCCTCGTGGATGTTCGGGGCCTTGACCGACTGGACCCTTGAGGACTTCCTCGGCCACGCGACCTACTACGGGTGCGAGATGAGTCCGGCTCTCGCACACCACCTCATGGCGTCGCTCCCGCTCACCGAGGAGCATATCGACGCGCTGAATCCCAGGGCGGACGCCACCGAAGCCCTCGCCAAGATCGAGGCGCTCCGGTATCCGGTGCAATGAATCGGTCTCAGCCGAGGAGGTTGACCGCGTTGGCGACGACCAAGCTGAGAATGACGATCGACAGGATCGATTGCACGGACATGGTGAGCTTCGCCCACCGCGCGAGCGGCATGACGTCGGTGGGGCTGAAGGCGGTCGCGTTGGTCAGGGCCAGGTACAGGTAGTCGACGAACACCGGCCGCCAACCGGGTGCCGCGAGGCCGGGATCAAGCTGCTGGGGGAACGCCAGATCTGGGTGGGTCGGGGGCTGCAGATGCCTGTTCACGGGTCCTCCGCCGTCGAGTTCCCAGTACAGGAAGCCAAATGCGAGGACGGTCTGCGACCACACCAGAGCCCCCGATATCAGCAACTCGGTCGCCACGGTCGTTTGTGGGGCGCCGTGCAGCAGATCCCAGACGAGCCGCGCCGAACCCCACGCTGCGCCCGCGGCGATGGCCACCACGAGCGCGATCGACAGCGCCCGCACCCACCGTCCTGGCCGGTCGATGCGGCCCGGGTCGACCACGATCAGGGTGAGGAGCACGAACCCTTCGATCGCGGGCAGCACCCAGTCGGTGCCCGGTGAGTAGCGCGAGGGAAGCAGGAACGGCACGGCCATCGCAACCAGGACGAATGCCGATGCGGTCCAGCGCCGCTCCGCGCGGGACTCGCTACCTGAGGGAGTATGAGGATCGTCGCTCATCGTGGAACCCTCGTTCCTGGTGATGGGAACCTTTGGATGTCCGACCCATGACCTGTGTAGAGCGGAGACAGATCAAGATGGCCGACTCGAAGGTACCGGAATTGCAGGCCCTCGCGCCGGTTGCCGACTATCTGTTCGGTGATGACGTCGTACAGACGGACGACCCGGGTGTGCGGTCGATTGCCGACCGCCTACTTGGCGAGTCAGTCGACCGAACGGACTATGCCCGACGGGCGTTCGAGTTTGTCCGGGACGAAGTGGCGCATTCATGGGACGCCGACGATCCCCGCGTGACGGTGACGGCAGGCGAGGTCCTCGAGAGCCGGGTCGGGTTGTGCTACGCCAAGTCTCACCTCCTCACGGCCGTACTGCGAGTCGGCGGAGTTCCGACCGCGCTGTGCTACCAGTGGCTCGTCGATGACGGGTACTACATGCTGCACGGGCTCGTCGCCGTCAGCCTGGAGGGGCGCTGGCATCGGCTGGATGCTCGAGGCAACAAGGCAGGTGTCGACGCACAGTTCGACCTCGACGTCGAGCGGCTGGCGTGGCCGGTGCGGCCGGAACTGGGGGAGCGTGACTTCCCGACATTGCACGTCAGCCCGCCGCCGCAGGTGATTCGGGCGTTGCGCTCCGTCGACGACATCAGGTCCCTGGCCACCGGCGGCCTAGGCGTCCTGCCAGATCCAGAACCCGGGAATTCCCCATACGTGGCCGACAGTGAAACCGTCAATGTGGGCAGGGTGTCGTCGACGGATTCCTGAGGCAATGCGCCATCCTCGTCAACTACGCGCGCATCTTGCCTGGTCCGGCGTGGGTCTTGACACGGCGTCATTCACGGCGTTTGACTGGGACGCAAGCTTGTTGCCTCGCCCGACGGTGTTCTGGGAGGTTGACGTATGCGCGTCATTGGATTCGCGGGTTCGGGGCATCGGCGCGGAGCAACTTCCCGCCGCAGGACCACTTCGTTGCTGGCACTGGTTGGAGCGTGCCTTCTCTCCCTGACAGTTCCCCAGACAGCCAGCGGTGAACCAGCGGCGGACACCGTCGCCACCGGGTTCGCGATCCCCTTCTCCGGGGCGCCCGGCTACGAGCATCTCGCACCGACGCAGATGACCAGCCCGGGTCAGCTCAATCAGCCCCTCGGTCAGCAAGCGGCGGACGAGATTGCCGGCCAGATCGGGCTCAACAGGGCCGACGCCTTATCCGAGCAGCAGTATCGCGACCTCACTTCCGGCGGTGGAGTCGGCGGCAGCTTGGAAGATGCCGAGGTGATCAATGCATGCGTCCAGATCCTGACCAATACGAACGGCCGCCCCGTCTATTCCAACGTCGACGGCAACTCCACACCGTCGGTTCTGGCCAGCTACGGGCTATACGTGAACCCCAGCGGACAGCTGGAGAGCCCGGCCAACGCGGACGCGCCGACGAGGCAGGTGAACCCGCTGCTCGCTCCCGGCGGGTTTGTGGGCACATGGATGCGGAACAACGGTGCGACCCAGACCCTGATAGCGCTCTACCAGTCGGCATACACGGTACAAGCGGTCTATGGCTTCGCATCGCAACAGATTTCGGGCGCAGCTCAACTGGTCACCAACACCAAGGGGGGTGTGAGTTCGGAGGTGGGCATGTCGATGGCGCCGCCCCTCTGGATAGTGAACTTCGCCCTGCTCTACATATTGAATCCATCCCTGGCGGCCGCGATGCCTGCCCGCTGGGCTCCCATTCCTTCGGCGGTTGCCGACGCCGTGAAGTCGAGCCCCACCGGCCAGGTTCCTTTCAGCGACTATGCGTCCTACTTCCAGTGATTCGATTCCGGAGCCCGGCGGGGTCTCGCACCCGATTGAATGAACGGCGGTGAACGTATCGTCGACCGTTCAGCTCAATTTCTCGGGGGTAAACGGAACTGTCGGCCTGCCACACGAACGCAGGGGTGGGTGCTTCGATGTCGTCGAGCAGCGCCATAACCTGTGGATCCCAGTCGGTGAAGTCGTTCAGCGCTGCGTGGAATAGAAAGTAGTCGCGGTTCGGGATCGACAGCTTCGGCGTCGGATCATCTGCGCGAACTTCGCCCTCCCGCTGGCCTGGATAGCTGGGGTCCGGGATGAATCGCAGGCGCGCGTACTTGTCGAAGCAGACCGGGCCCCGAACAGCCAGCCGGTGTCAATCTTCCTGTCGTTCCTCGATCCATCGCGCGGCCGACAGGTCAACACACCTTGTGATACTCACTCATCCAGTATCGCTGTTGCGCACCGACTTCCTACTCTCGGTAATGAGTCCCAATGGGGATTCAGTTAGGAGATGACCGATCAGCATCGGCCCGCACGTGTGCACGTATCCCCTGCGGGCCGAACAGGATTAGTAGCTCGACCACTCCGCCGTCGGCACTGCCGAGCCAATGCGGCATGGACGTGTCGAACTCGGCGGCCTCACCGGGCGGCAATGTCATGTCACGATCGCCGAGGACGAGCCGCAGGCGACCGTTGAGCACGTACAACCATTCGAAACCGTCGTGAGTCTGCGGGGTCGGTTCGAGCGGTTCCGGCTGAGCGGGGATGACCATCTTGAACGACTGCACCCCGCCCGGCCTCCGTGACAGCGGCACGAAGATCATCCCGGCCCGCCGGATCGGTTTCAGGTGAATTCGGGGGTCGCCGGTGCGTGGGGCACCGACGAGATCGTCCAGCGGCACGTCGTAGGTACGGGCGAGCGGCAGCAGCAACTCGAGCGTCGCCCGGCGTTGACCACTCTCCAGCCGCGACAGCGTGCTCTCCGACACCCCGGTCCTCGCCGCGAGATCAGCGAGCGTCAAACCACGGGCGCGCCGCAGCGCTCGCAGCCGCGGCCCCACCACCTCGAGCACGTCCTCCGTTTCGCGATCCACGCGCCCATCTTGCCGGAACCGCAAGAAGTAGTGCCAGATCGTTGTGCGCCCGGCGAGACTGAGCGTGTCCCGACCAGAGGAGCCATGATGAGCACCACCGACGCGGGCCCGTTCTGGGACGGCGCCCACGCGGCCCGACCGGCAGCCACGAACCCGCAACCGAATCACCTTCTCGCCGAAACAGTCACAGGCCTGCCGCCCGGCGAGGCGCTGGACCTCGGATGCGGCAACGGCGGCGACGCGCTGTGGCTCGCCCGCCGGGGGTGGAGAGTCACCGCCGTCGACATCTCGGCGGTGGCGGCCGCCCGACTCGCCGACCTGGCGGTGGCGTGCGGCCTGGGTGACTTCCTCGCCGCCGAGCGTCACGACCTGCACGAATCGTTCCCACCCGGCGCGTTCGACCTGATCTGCGCGCACTACCTCCACACGCCCTTCGACCTGGACAGAACCACCGTCCTGTGCGCAGCCGCGCACGCGTTGCGTCCGGGCGGGCGACTGCTGGTCGTCGACCACGGCTCGACCACGCCCTGGTCATGGAACCAGGATCCCGACCTCCGGTACCCGACACCGCGGGAGATCGCCGCCGGTCTCGATCTGGATCCGACGACGTGGACGGTCGAGCGGGCCGAGGCGCCCCGCCGGATTGCGACCGGACCAGGCGGGCACACCGCCGAGGTCACCGACCATGTCCTGCTCATCCGCCGCACCGCCTGACCCGTCCCGTGAAGGAGACCACCGTGCCCACCACCTCACGTCGCAAGCGCCGCCCTGACACCCCGCCGCCCCGAAGCGGAAACGGCGAGTCCGAGACCCTGCGCGCCTTCCTCGACTACCTCCGGTCAGCGATTGCCGCAAAGGTCGACGGCGCCCCCGAACCGCAGGTGCGTACAGCGGCAGTACCTTCGGGCACGAACCTGCTCGGTCTGCTCAATCATCTGACCTTCGTCGAGCGCTCGATGTTTCTCGGAGACAACGTGACCGATTGGCAGGCGACGTTCCTGGCCGCGCCAACGGACAGATGTCGTCGCGCGCTACCGCGAGACGGTCGCGGCTGCGAACAAGGTCCTCGACGAGTGCACCGAGCTCTGCGCACCTGTTCCCCTGTCGCGGTCGGGACGCCCCGCCCCCAGCCTCCGCTGGGCACTCACCCACATGATCGAGGAAACCGGCCGCCACGCCGGCCACGCAGACATCCTCCGCGAACTGATCGACAACACCACCGGGCGCTGACTTCAACAATCTCTCCAGGACAGAACGCATGATCAGCAGACCACGGCCATTAGTGTGACCGAGAGTCGAGCAAGGTGAAGCAACGGGCGAGCGAGTCGAGGCGGAGTGGCGATGGACGCGGATGTGATCGTCGTAGGCGGCGGCACCAGTGGTGCGGTACTGGCCGCGCGGCTGTCTGAGGACCCGAATCGGCGCGTCCTGCTGCTGGAGCAGGGCCCGGACGATGCGGCATACGACGACTCCGTTCTGCGGCCCGCTGCGGCGGGGGACGTATGGGCCGGAACGCCTTTCGCTCGGCCGTTCCCGATGCAGGCGGGGCACACCACGGTCCAGATGGTGCGCGGGCGCGTCCTCGGCGGCACCTCAGCCGTGAACTACCTCGCCACGATGCGTGGCCAGCCGGCCGACTACGACGCGTGGGCTGCGCGGGGGCTCGACGGGTGGAGCTGGCCCGATGTCCTCGCGACGTTCCGGGCCATGGAGAACGACCTGGACTGCGGCGCATCGGAGCTGCACGGCTCCGATGGGCCACTCGTCGTACGCCGCTCCACCCCCGACCAACAGACCGAATCGCAGCGGGCGTTCCTCGCGGGACTCCAGGAACTCGACGTGCCGTGGGCCGACGACGTCAACAACCCCGGGCAGCTCCCCGGCGTCGGGATCTTCCCGCTGACGGTGTCCGAGGACGGCGAGCGGCTCACCGTGAGCCAGGCGTACCTGACCGGGGAAGTCCGGTCGCGACCGAACCTGACCGTCGAGACCGGGGTGACCGTGGACAGGGTCCTCGTCGAGGAGGGGCGGGCGACCCGTGTCCTAACCGCTGATGGCAGGGAACTGTCCGCAGGCGAGATCATCGTCAGCGCCGGGGCAACCGGCTCACCCGCATTGCTGCAGCGGTCGGGCATCGGTCCCAAGGATCTGCTCGACGGCCTCGGTATCCCCGTCGTCGCCGACATCCCCGGGGTCGGGGCGAACCTGCAGGATCACCTCGGCTTCCCACTCGTCTACAACCACGCGGGCGGCGGGTCGCTGCGCGGCGGTCCTGTCCAGCCGGTGTGGGTGGGCCGCACGCCGCAGTCGGACACGATCGACTTCCACGTTCTGAACCTGCCGATCGGCGAACCGACCGCCGACGGCGCGTACTTCTCGGTCGTCCCGTACCTGCTCGATGTCACCGGGCGGGGAACGGTTCGGATCTCCTCGGTCGATCCTGACTCCGAACCTGACGTGGCGATGCCGGCGCTGGCAGCGCACGACCTGGAACGCCTCGACTGGATCCTGGGTCGCATTGCCGCACTGGAGTCGACCGGGCCGTTCGCGGAGCTCGGCGCCGCCCGCGTCCAGCCGATGGCCGACCTGAGCGCCGAAGGCGCCGCGGCAGGCCTGGTCGACGGCGGCGTGATCAGCTACGCCCACATGGGCGGTACCTGCGCGATGGGTCCGGACGGAGACCCGCACGCCGTCCTGGACGCGCGCTGCCGCGTGCGCGGGGTCGAGGGCCTGCGGGTCGTGGACGCCTCGGCGATGCCGGTGCTGCCTGCGGGCAACACGTACCTCGGCTGCGTGATGATGGCCGAACGTGCCGCGCAACTGATCTGAGCTACGGCAAGTTCTGCGGGTTCGACTTCGGTGGCCTGCGGCGGAACCGGCGCTTGGCCGGGATGGATTTGTCGCCGCGTTGATCGAATGCGGTACGGCCGATGAGCGGCATGCGAGTCGAATCCTTCTGCAGTGGATCAACTTCCGCCGGTCACGTCGGGGCCGAAGGCGGCCGTCAATGCTGCCGCGATCAGGTTGGACAGGTCCGGGCGACCGTCCTCGGTGGCCCAGCGCGTGAGGGCGGCGTTCATTGCAGCCAGGCAGGCGCCGGCCGCCGCCCAGGCGCGGAAGTCCGATTCGGGGTCGGCGGCGGCATCGCCGCGGAGGGCGTCGACGATGGCCTGCTGAGTGGCGTACTGACTGTCCAGGTGTCGGGCCCGGAGCGCCGGCACGGTGATCATCAGACGGAGTCGGTCGAGCAGTAGATCGTCGGCATCGGTCCGGGAGCCGCTGATCAGGTCGGCCGCCTCGATCAGGGCCCGCCCGATCCGTTGGACCAGCGTGCCGTCGGCCGGGCCTGCCGCGATCCGGTCGGCGATGAGTTGGTCCTGCTGACCGACCAGGACCAGGTCTTCCTTGGTGGGAAAGTGCCGGTACAGCGTCATCGGCGAGATTCCGGAGGCTGCAGCGATCTCGCTCAGGGTGACCGCGTCGTAGCCGCGTTCGGCGAACAGCGGGATCGCGTGGGCCTGGATCGCGCGCTGCATCTCGGCCCGCCGGCGGTCTCGGAGGGTGGGTTGGGGAGCACTCATGTGGTATAGACTACCATCATGCTACTAACTAACAGTTCGAAGCATGGCGGCCCGCTGACGGGTCGAACCGCACTGGTGACCGGAGCTTCGCGGGGGATCGGGCAGGCGGTCGCCCTGCGGCTCGCCGCCGACGGCGCGACTGTGGCCGTGCACTACGGCACGGATCGCGCCGGTGCGACGGCGACACTGGCCGAGATCGAAGCCGCGGGTGGCGGAGGCTTCGTGGTCGGTGCCGAGCTCGGGGTGGACGGCGACATCGACGCCCTCTTCGATGGGCTGGCCGTTGGCCTGGCTGGGAGGCCGCTCGACATCCTGGTCAACAACGCGGCCGCGGAGCCGGCGGGTCCGATCGAGGCCACCACGCCGGAGCAGTTCGACCGCCTGTTCGCGGTCAATGTCAGGGCTCCGTACTTCATCATCCAGCGGGCTCTGCCGTTGCTCCCCGCCGGCGGACGGATCATCACGCTCTCCTCGGTGGCGGCCCGGATGGCCAACGCGACCCAGACCTCGTTCGCGATGACGAAGGGCGCGATCGAGACGATGAGCAGGACGCTGGCCAACGAGCTGGGGGTCCGCGGCATCACGGTGAACGCCGTCGCGCCCGGCGCGACCAGGACGGCGACGAACGGGGCCTACTTCGAGGCCCCGGGCATCGAGAATTTCCTGGCAGGGATGACCGCACTGGACCGGCTGGGGGAAGCGGTCGATATCGCCGACGTGGTCGGGTTCCTGGCCTCACCCGATGCTCGGTGGATCACCGGTCAGGTGCTCGATGCGAGCGGCGGCCTTTTTCTCGGGCCTCGGATCTGAATGACCGTCGCTCAGTGCATCATCGTCGGTTGATGTGAACGCGCCGCACCATCGAAAATCGCAGGCCCGGCAAGGGGATTCCTTCGCATCCGGGCTACTTCGAGCTCCATCATCGGTTGTGTCGCTTGGATCCGCCTACTTCCGTGCGCTGACGTAGGCCGCGATTCCATCGAGGATGCGGTCGATGCCGAATCGCAGGGCATCATTGCGTCCGGCATTCGGATCGGTCTGCTCGGCCTGGTCGGCGAACGCGGCCGCAACGCGCGGGAAGCTGTCGCCGTGGGCGGTCAGGATCGCGCCGATCTCCCTGGCCAGCTGGCCCTCCGTATCGTCGTCCTCGGTGGCCGAACCCACCTGCTGAACCAGGCTGCGGACGTGACCGAGCAGCAGCACCGCACTGTCGAGGCGTTCGGGGCCGGTCAGTGAGCTGCCGTCGAGCGCGGCGAGTGCAGTCTCGAGCCAGTTCAGTTCATTGGGGCCGATGGGTCGGGGGCCGGTCGTGAGCTCGAGCGCCCAGGGGTGGGCGCGATAGCGGTTGAAAGCGGTCACGGCCCACACTGCCAGGTACTCGCGCCAAGGTTCCGGTGAATCCGGCAGGGCTGCAGCCACTTCCGGCGCGGGTCCGAATGCCGTGTCCAGCATGAGTGCTGCGAGCTCGCTCTTGCCGGGGACATAGCGGTAGAGCGCCATCTTGGCGCATCCCAGGCGTTCGGCCAGGCGGGCCATAGAGAGATTGGCCAACCCTTCGGCGTCGGCGAGGGCAATGGCCTCGGCGACGATTCGGTCCAGGGTGAGCGATGGTTTCGGTCCGCGCCTGGGCGCCTGAGGGACTCCCCAGAGCAGTTCGGCGGCGGTCGGTCCGGCCATGGTCGTCATCCTCTCGGAGTTCTTGACGTTTAACTGCGTCCAGCATACGCTAATCACGAAACAGCGTCCGGTAGACACAGTTAATGGAGGGGTCCTCGAAATGCGCAACACCACCGTCCTCATCTCCGGCGCCAGCGTCGCCGGTCCCGCCCTGGCCTACTGGCTGGACCGCTACGGCTTCGACGTCACCGTTGTGGAGAAGGCGCCCGCCCTGCGGGGCGGCGGCCAGGCGATCGATTTCACCGGCCACACGCATATGGCAGTGCTCGAGCGCATGGGCATCATCGAGGACATCAAGGCCCGCCAGACCGGCAAGACCGACATGGTGCTCGTCGATGCGCAGGGTCGGCAGCAGGCCCTCATCTCGGGTGAATTCACCGGCGGCGATATCGAGATCCTGCGCGGCGACCTATCCGAGGTCATGTACGAGCGCACCGCCGACAATTGCCGATACCTGTTCGGCGACACCATCACAGCCCTTACCGAAACCACCGCCGGCGTAGATGTGGAATTCGCCCGCGCGCCCGCCCGCACCTTCGATCTGGTCTTCGGCTGCGACGGCATCCATTCCCGGGTGCGGAAGCTGACCTTCGGTCCTGAACAGGACTTCGTCAAACATCAGGGCTACTACTACTGCATTGCCGGAGCCTCGCACTGGGAGCTCGACGGGAGCAGGCTGCGTGAACGCGCGGTGTCACACGGTCACAATGCACCGGGGCGATTGGCTCTCGTGGGCGGCTCCAAAGCCGGTCAGATGTATCTGTTCGCCTCCCCACAACTCGACTACGACCGTGATGATTTCAATGCTCAGCGGCGCCTGATTGCGGAGAAGTTCGCCGGCGTGGGCTGGGAGGTGCCCGGAATGCTGGCCGAGCTACCCGGCCTGGACGGCTTCTACCTCGACTCGATCAGCAAGGTCAGCATGAAGACCTTCGTCAAGGGTCGCGTCGCACTGCTCGGCGATTCCGGCTACGGCAGCACCCTCGCGGGTTTCGGCACCGGTCTCGCCGTTGTCGGTGCCTATGTGCTCGCCGGTGAACTGGCCACCGCGGGCTGCGATTACGCCGTGGCATTCAGCCGCTACCAGGAAATGATGAAGCGCTACTGCAAGATGGCCAATGGTGCGCAGCCCGGGCGGTTCCTGGCGCCGAAGACCGCGCTGGGTCTGCGCTTGCGCAACTGGTTTCTGCAGTCGAGGTTCTTCGACATGATGGTGAAGTCCGCGGAGAACTCGAAGAATGATATCGAGTTGAAGAACTACCCGGAAATCGTAGGTACACACTGAAGTAGGGGTTACTGCAGTGTCCGACCCACGGGTCCGGATGCGGCGCTTGCATTGGATTACTCAGCTGAGCATGCGGCCTGGCCGACTGGATGGGCGTTCACCAATGGCGGGTCCTCCTGGGCTGCAGGCGGATCGGTCAGGCCGACCAGGCGCTGATCACGCTCGAGGAGGGCTCCCGATCCCACAATTCTGAATGTGTTCCATTCTCGTGTGGCGGCGGGTGTGCGTTCAGGTGTCCAACGGGTGGAACCAAGCGGAATCACGGCGCCGGAGGAACATGTCCAGTGCGGCTCCGACATTCTCGCGCACGAAGTCCTCTTGCTCGGCCGCGATCAAGGAGCGCATCGTCTCGAGTTCACGCTCGGCGCCAGGCAGGTCGAACACCGCACAACCAGCAGCGTTGCGGACATCCCAATCGTCGTCTGTCCGGGCCAGGTGGATCAGTGCCCCGCGGCATCTCTCGGCAAGGGAATCGTCATCGATCCGAAGGATCGCGAAGACCCTTACCGCTTCGATCCTCACCAAGTCGTCTTCTGACACATCAGCCGCTACCGCGAGCAGAAAATGGGCCAGCAGGGATCCGTCGCCATCCTCGGGAACGAATGTTCGCAGTGCGGAGAAACGCCTATCCGCGCTCCACTGCGCGAAGTTGCTGACCAAGTCACGTGCGGCTGCTGATTCGGAACTCATGAAGCTCTCGGCTCACCAACCCTTGACCGCGGTCCCGTCCCACCGTGGGTCGGCCAACAGTTCCGGTGCAGGACCGACGAAGGCGCGCGCGGCGTCGGTGTCGTCGGTGAGGGTGAAGCGCAGCCACGCGGTGAGGTACCCGCGGAATCCGCCCCCGTCGGTGGGCCAGTTGTGCCCCACCCCCAGCAGGCGGCCGCGGGCAGCGGGCCCCGGGCTGACGGAGTGATAGGCGGCCTGCGGTATGGCCGTCGAGACCGGATCGTCTGACCCGGTCAGGTAGAACACCGGACCTGTCAGCCGGGCGACGTCGATCTCGTCGACGGGCCGGGTGGCCCACCACGGATCGGGCAGGTCGAGCACGGCGGTGGAGGTGATGAGACCGTCGGAGTCGGTGCTGGCGTTGATCGATCCCCCGGCGCCCTGCGAATGTCCGACCGCCGCGACGTGAGCGACGTCGATGCGATCGTGAAAGACGCTCTCCGGGTTGTCGTTCTGCGCCAGGATGTAGCGCGCTGCCGCCAGGATCTCGGTCCCGTCACCGGTGACGCTGCTGTCGGCGACCACGACGACGAATCCCCAGGAGGCCAGGTGGCGTAGCAACTCCTCGTACTGCTCGTACGTCGCGTGGCTGCCGTTACCGAAGGTGACCACCGGATGACGGTCGGGGCTGGTGGCGATGTCGGCGGGGTGGAACACCTGATATCCGGGCACCGCGACCGATGCGACGGCGTGGATGCCGGTGGCCGCGTAGCGCTCGCTGACGGATTGCCCTTCTGGAACAGCGGGAGCCGCAGGCGCCGCGGCACCTGGCGCGGGAGTCGATGCGAGTGCCGGTGCCGAGAACCCGGACGCCATCGGCATCGCGATGATCGCGGCGAGGAGCAGTGTCCGGGTGCGTCGGGTGGTGGGAAGTAGAGGTCGCCGTAACGTCACGAAATCGCATGCTACCCAGCGTGGGCGCGTGCGAGCATGCCGCCATGCACAATTCTGTCGAATCCCGGCGGAGCGTCCCGGCCCCGAACGTCGAGACCCGGCCCCGCGTGTGCGTGATCGGTGCGGGGTCGTCGGGCATCGCCGCGGCGAAGGCGCTCCACGTCGCCGGCATCCCGTTCGACTGCTTCGAGCAGGGCAGCGTGATCGGCGGCAACTGGGTCTACGACAACCCGAACGGGGTGTCTGCCTGCTACGAGACGCTGGAGATCAACACGTCCTGCCCGCGGATGGCGTTCTCGGACTTCCCGATGCCCGACGACTATCCGCCCTACGCGCGGCACGACCAGGTCCGGGCCTACTTCGAGTCCTACGTGGAGCATTTCGGGTTCCGGCACACCATCACCTTCGGCACCACCGTCGAGCAGGTCGAGCGGGCACCGGACGGCACATGGTCGGTGCGTACGACCGGCCCCGCCGGCGAGCGCGTGGAGAGCTACGACGCCGTGCTGGTCGCGAACGGGCACCACTGGGACGCCCGCTGGCCGGACCCCACTCCTGGAACCTTTACCGGCGAGGAGATCCACTCCCACGACTACCGCACCGCCGACCAGCTAGCCGGCCGCGACGTGGTGGTCGTGGGCATGGGGAACTCGGGTCTCGACATCGCAGTCGAGGCGTCCAAGGTCGCACGCAGCACCACGCTGGCGGTGCGGCGCAGCCACTGGGTGATGCGCAAGATGCTGCTCGGCAAGCCCGCCGACCGATTTGTGATGCCGGGCTGGATGCCGGGCTGGGCGATCTCTGCCGGACTCCGCGTCACCGCCCTCACGGCCGGTAACCTGACCCGCTACGGGCTCCCGCGGCCGACACATCGGCCCGGTCAAGCGCACCCGGTTCAGTCCGAGCAGATCCGCGCGCGACTGCAGGCCGGTGCGATCATCCCACGCCCGAAGATCGACCGGTTCGACGGTGACACAGTCGTTTTCGAGGACGGGACCCGGTCCCGGGCCGACCTGATCGTGTGGGCCACCGGCTACCGGGTGAGCTTTCCGTTCCTCGACCCGGAGCTCGTCGCCGCCCCCGAGAACGACCTGCCGCTGTGGAGGCGAACTGTGCACCCGGATCTTCCCGGCCTGTACTTCGTCGGGCTTCTGCAGCCGCTCGGCGCGGTGATGCCACTTGCCGAGGCACAGAGCGTGTGGATCGCGGAGACCCTCGCCGGCCGGTACCTACCGCCGCCCGACGCCGAGATCCGGTCGCAGATGACGGCCGAGCACGATCGCGCCAAGCGGCGGTTCTACGACTCGCCGCGACACACCATGGAGGTCGACTTCGACCACTACCTCTGGAGTCTCGAACGCGAGCGCCGGCGCGGCGCCCGCCGCGCCCGGGCCGCCCGCTGACCGCTTTCCTAGGATTGGTGGGTGTCCGATTTGAATTCAGCTACCACCCGAGCACGGGACCTCGACCGTTCGCAGACCTGTACCTTGCTGGACACCGCGTACAGCGACGGCCAGCTCGGTGTGGACGAGTACGAGGCCCGCACCGCGGCCGCGATGCACGCGGCAACGATCGGTGACCTCAGCAGGCTGACGGCTGACCTGCAGATCCCCGCCCACCTTCTCGAGTTGTCGAGTGCACCCGAGGCCCCGGCCCGCCGCTCCGGCCTGCCGGGGCGAGGACTGGTCGTCGCGGTCGCAGTGGTGGTTCTCCTCGGCGGCTTCGGCTTCGGCTATCTGCTGTTCGGCCGCGCCGCCGACAGCGATCAGTCGATCAGCGCGTCCGGATCGACCCCTGCACAACCTGTGGCTGCTGGTGAGCCGGTCGACACCCTGACAGCCGACGGCATCCGCGAGTTTCTGCGCCGCTTCGAGCAGGAATTTCGCGACACGACTGCCGACGATGTCGACCTCTACCGGGACGATGCTGTCGTCGACCGGGTGATGCCCGGTCAGCCGCACCGCTCGCAGCGATGGATGTTCACCGGCGGATTCAAACCATGGACGGAGCCCAGGAACCGGGATCGGGACCAGGCCACGGTCGATCTCGAGCAACTCGATGTCGACCGGATCGGCCAACTGATTGCCGACGCTCCCGGTTTGGTTCGCCTGCCCAGCGGGCGCATCGATCGAGTAGGGATCCGCGCCTCCAGCACCGAGCCTCGCGTCACGGTGTACGTCGAGGACGGTGACGCCTACAAGGGGAACGTGACAGCGACACTCCGCGGCAAGATCCTTGACGTCCAGGCCGCGTGACTGCGCCCGGAATTGGTGACTGGACCACCATGCCTTCCACGCTGCCTGCGGGCACCGACATCGTGGCCGAGACCGAGGTCAAACGCTCCCGGTTCATCGCGGTGCTGCGGCGCGCCGACCGAGCAACCGAGGCGCAGGACTTCCTCGACGAGCAGCGACGCCGGTATCCCGATGCGCGGCATCACTGTTGGGCCTACATCACCGGAGACGAGCCCTCGGAGCGGGCAGAACGCGCGGGGGACGACGGGGAGCCCGGCGGCACCGCCGGGGTGCCGATGCTGCAGGTACTGCGCACCCGGGACCTGGTCGACGTCGCGGTGGTGGTGACGCGGTACTTCGGCGGTGTCAAGCTCGGCGCAGGTGGGCTCGTGCGTGCGTACTCGGGGGCGGTGGCGGCGGTGGTCGACGCGGCGCCACTGGTCGGCCGCGAACGCCTCGAGCTGCTGACGCTCGAGGTCGGTCATGACACCGCCGGCAGGGTGGAGGCCGAATTGCGCGGTCGTGGAGTCGCCGTCGTCGACACCGCCTACGGCGCGGCCGCCGCCCTCACCCTCGCCACCCGTGACCCCGCGCGGCTGGCCGACACGGTCGCCGAGATCACCGCCGGCGCAGGCGAGCTCGTCCCGGCGGGTGCACGGTGGGTGGATGTGTGAGCAGGCCGCCAGCGGGCGTCGACGTCACTCTCGCCCCGTCGAAATCCATTGCGGTCCGTTGAACGTCAGGTTTCGATCGCCGGTCACCAGATCCGCCGCCCGGTCGAGCCTCGACATCTGGTCGTCGCCGAGCGCCACCCGGACCGCGCCCGCGTTCTCGTCGACCCGCGCCGCCCGCCGGGTGCCGGGGATCGGCGCGACCGGCACGCCGAGCCGCTCACCCTGTGCCAGCAGCCACGCCAGCGCCACCTGCGCCGGCGTGGACGACACCTCGCCGGCGACCGCGCGCACCACGTCCACGACGACCTGGTTCGCCTCGAAGTTCTCGTCGAATCGCGGCTGTCCCTTGCGCATCGAACCGGACACGCTCTCCTTGGTCAGCGTGCCGGTGAGGAATCCGCGTCCGAGGGGCGAGTAGGGCACGAAACCCGCCCCGACCTCGATCGCGGCGGGCACCACCTGACGCTCGACATCGCGCGACCAGATGCTCCATTCGCTCTGCACCGCGGTGATCGGATGCACCGCCGCGGCCGCGCGCAGCTCGTCACCGGTCACCTCGGACAGCCCGAGGTGCCGCACCTTGCCCTCCTCGACGAGTTCGGCCATCGCGCCGACGGTCTCCTCGATCGGCCGGCCGAGCTCACGTCGGTGCATGTAGTACAGGTCGATGACGTCGGTGCCGAGTCGCCGCAGCGAGGCCTCGCACGCCGACCGGACGTAGTCGCGGTCGCCGCGGGTCGGCGTGTCCCCGGGCTGGTCACCGATCCTGCCGGTGATGCCGAACTTGGTCGCGAGCTGAACCTCGTCGCGGCGGGTGCGCAGCACCTCGGAGATCAGTTCCTCGTTGGTGCCGGCAGGCCCGAGCGCGTCCGGGCGGGGTCGGCCGTACACGTCGGCGGTGTCGATGAAGGTGACGCCGATGTCGAGGGCGTGGTGCAGGGTGGTCAACGCCTCGGACGGATCGGTCGGTCCGTAGACGTGGCTCAGCGCCATTCCGCCGAAGCCGATGCGGCTGACCGCCAGCCCGTGGCCGAGTTCGACCGTCGGTGCCTGACTCATAGGGAATCTCCTTGTCGTTCGAGAACGGTGAGGTCGGTGATCGGCGCGTTGCCGCAGTCCAGGCCGCGGTCGATCAGCCCTCGGTAGTGCTCGACCTTGTCGTCGATCGCGTCGAGGTCCTGGTGCAGCTGGTCGAGTTGGGCGAGTACTCGTTCGCGATGCGTGAGCAGCAGCGTCATCCGGCGTCCGTGACTGGCTGCACCCTCCTCGTAGAGTTCGAGGAACCGCCGGATCTCCGCCACTGGCATACCGGTGCGGCGGAGCCGAATGATCAGCTGGATCGTCCGCAGCGAGGCGTCGTCGTAGCGGCGGCGCCCGTCGCTCCCGCGCTCGATACGCGGGATCAGACCCTCACGCTCGTACCAGCGAAGCGTGTCGCGGGTCAGCCCGGTCGCCTCGGAGACCTGCGCGATGCCCAGTGCCGTCGTCATGGGTACCGACGCTAGGTGCTGGAGTGCACTCCAGCGCAAGCGTCGGCTCGGACCACGGTGATTCCCTCCGTCGCCAGTGCGGCCAGTGCCCGGTGGTGGGACCCGACCGTCGTGCCGGCGCAGGCATCGGCGATGACGGACACGCGGTACCCGAGCGCGCGCGCCGACCTCGCCGCGAGCGCAACCCCGTGCTCGGTGGCGATGCCGGTGAATACGACATCGGTGATCCCACGCAGGCGCAGGTTCGTGTCCAGATCGGGGTTGGTGAAGACGTCGCGGTCGTACTTCGTCAGCACCTGATCTCCCTCGTCCGGCGCCAGCACCGGATGAAACGACGCGCCGTGGCCCGCCGGATCCGACCGCATCGGATCGGTCGGGTCCGTGCTCAGGTACCGGGTACACACGACCAGCGCTCCCTCGGTCCGAAACCGGGTACGGGCCAACGCCGCCCGGCCGACGACCTCGCGGTCGTGCGCCAGCGCGACGATCCAGTGTTGGAAGTCGATCTCGATCAGTGCGGTGGTGGTGGCCATCCGCGGCACGCTAGCGACTGGAGCGCACTCCAGCGCAAGCCGCTGATACGAGCGCTGTCGGCGCGTTCGTGATGACTCGGACTGGTCTCCGACTGTGGAACCTCAGGTTTCAAGGTGGTCGAGTACCTCACGAAGTCGCGACAAGGTCACCTTCCATCCCCGCTCCAAGGCATTGCGCGCCATTCTCTGCCGACGGTCGTCGATATCAAATCCTGTTTGCGTCAGCAGAAATCGCGTGCCATCGCCCTGTGGCCGGATCGTCCAGTCAACGGTCCACCGCGCAGGATGCGCGGCTCGCAGATCGACCCAACTCAGGATCAACTGCTCACCTGGCCGAGCCGCCAGGACTTCGCAGGCGATCTCGGCGGTCGGCTGACCCGGCACTGCGAAAGTGAAGTGCGTCCCGACAGACGCGGCGAAGCCGACCGATCGCATCAACCATCGCTCGAGCAGTGCCGGTTCTGCCAGAGCACGCCAAACGGCGTCTGGCGAATGCGGGAAGAAGCTGCCGATCTCGACCGCAGCGGGATCCAACTCTGCATCAGCTATCACCGGTGCACCTCCTCAACGAATCCGAATCTGGTCGCCGTGACGCGGTTGCCGCGGCGGGGCGTAGCGCTCAGCGGGTCGCTCGCACTCGAGACGCGTCACTGTTGGTCAGTACGTTGCGGGATCCCAGAAATAGAGCTGACGTGCAAATGCGCCGATCAAGAACCCTGCTGGGGGATTGAGAGCGCGCCTTCTCCCTTGTGGATCGAGCTGGTACACAGCGGTCATTCCGTGGAAGGTGACGCAGTGGATGTTGTCGGATCCGAAGGGGCTGAACGCAACCTTGTTGAGGCCATTCCATGCGTCGAGTGCCCACGGCACCGGAATTGGTCGCTGCACGGGTACTCGCGCAAGCCGATATCTTGCGCCGCTGCGTTGGGTGCCAAGACGGCCCCGAGGCTGACTGTCAGTGCGCAAGCCGCGACGAGCACTGTGCGGTTCATCTCGAATTGCCTCCCCCAGCAAAGGTGATCGACAGTCTGTTAATACGGGCCGGCGGGTGCCGCGTTACAAGCGACTTCGTGGACAAGTACCCGGCTGAGTAGAGAAACGTCCTAGGTTGGGTGGATGTCGATGACGTGGCCGCAGATACGAGGTTTGAATTACAGCACGATGGGGCGGTCCGTCCGCGCCGACATGTGGTGCGACGACACCTTCACGGGGCGGGTGTGGTTCTTGCCGCCCACGACGTGGCGTATCGAGGACGCAGCCGGCGAAGCGACCTACATCGAGAACGACACTGATGAGTACCGCCTCGCCGACGACGGAGTGATGGTCCACACGGCCAAATCTCCGAATCGGTTTGTCATGACCAGCGGTGCCGCGCCATGGCAACTCCTGCAGGCGTATGCCACGTGGCCACTGGAAGATTCAGGGACGGAGCAGCGGCTGGTCCCTACGGGTCTGCCTCGTCCAGTGGAGGTCCGCGGCCGCGCAGGCTGGCAGGTCCAGTTCGCCGACGCTATGCCAGGTGGTGAGGTGACCTACGTGATCGACGCAGAACTGGGCATCGTCCTGTCGAGGTCCATAGGTTCGCAGGTGATGGAACTGGCGAAACCCCATTTCGACGAAGACTTCGATCCGGCGTTGTTCACCTGGATCGGCCCGGTCCGGGAGGAAGAGGATCGGTTCATCACCCCTGCTCAGCGCGAGTATGAAGCGAAGGCACAGGCGCTCGCGCAGATGCCGCGGCCGCAGGTCGCCTGGTTGCCGCGGACCATCGAAGTCCAACCGGTTGACGGTGATCCACGAACCGGGGCCATGGATCTGCAGGTGACGGCTCAGTACGGCTACCTCACTCTGCGCCAATGGGTCACCGAGGTCGGCGAGCCCGAGATCACCTGGATGCAAGGGCAGACACCGTTGCGTCACCGCGAAGCAATCGGTCCATGGACGTTTGAGATCCGCAGCCACAACCTGATCGACTCCGACGACTGCGCACGAATCATCGGCTCGATCGTTCCGGCTGACCCGCCGGCCACCACCGCCGCGCAGATCCGCGAGATGCTCGACCGTGACACAGCCGAACGGGCCGACGCCGAACTCAGTGAAATGTTGGGGACAGGTCGCCACCTCGACGACTACCTCGGCGATCGAGGCGGGGATTCATTGTTCATCCGAACCGATTTCAGCAACGGCGCCGCCTGGCGCGAGGTGGCCGCCGCGGCGATGGCGGCCGGCGAAGGCGACGAATCCGAATTCATGGCGTGCCTGACCTGTATCGACAACCCTGCGAACGACGGCTTGTCGATCTCAGATCTGCTCGAACGGATCGGTGACCGGCCCCCGTACTACGTGTTCATCGCAGACACCACCACGATCACCGACCCCGAACATCCGATCCTCGCCGTGGACACCGGACCCGCAGACTCAGGTCATGGCAGAGGCCAGACCGTGAGGGTGATCCCGTCGCAGATGTGGTCCATCGAGAACAACCTCTCCCTCGCCAACATGGACTTCGAGGACTTCGCCGATTCTGCCGGCCCCGACGGGGTCTATCGCGGATTCTCCTGAACGAGCAAACGGCTGTGCGGGCCTCTGATCTCGATGGGGTATGGCTCCGCTATGGGCCTTGGCTGTTGTCGACGACTTCCCAGAACAGGATGCCATTTTCGATGACTGGCACCCAATATCCGATTGGGAGGGAGTCGGTGATGCAGGTTCGGACTCCTGCGAGCATCGCGCTGATGGATGACCAGGCGGGTCCGTGGCTGTCTGCGGAGTACTTGTCGAATTCGCGTACACAGCCGTGGTGTTCACCCGGGCGGGTGTCGCAGAAGTACGCGTAGGCGTCTAGTTCGGCGATGGGAATATAGCTCGGGAGGAACATCATGGCGGTTGAGCCGGCGTTCGGGTGCTGAACGCACACGCCGTCGTATCCGCCTTCGTAATAGTCGGTGTCCGCATCTGCGAGCTCGCGCCACACTTCGGCTGACATCGCGTGCCAGTCTGCAACCCCGTCGAGGCTGAGAAGATGCTGCACGGGGAGCAACTCTCCCGAGCCGCCACCCGCCGGAGAATTGTCGATCTGACCGTCATGCAGCGAAAAGAACTCGCGCAGTTCAGATGGCCAGACCGTTCCCGTCAGGGCTTCGATCCGGGCTAGCGCCTCGGGCGAGGCGGGTGGGCGGAACGAGTTCGCGGTGCTGGGCGCGACCTCTCGAAGGACGTCAAGCAGCCTTGCCCACTCGGCGGCGACAGTCATGAGCGAACCCTACGCAAACCGTGCTCCTGACTAGGCGTACGAGTCGCGGACGCACCCGCGCTGACCGCCGTGCAGGCAACTCGAGTTATTCGCGTTGCCCCGTTGGTGCAGCCCCGACGTGCATGAATGCGAGCTGGGGGACTCGGCATGTATGAATGTGGCGTCGTCCAGTCGGGCAACGTATTTCGCTGCCCGCTGGTACGACAACCCGACCATCAACAAAGGAGTACATCCATGGGTTCTTCAGACGAACAGCTCGGTCAGATTGGCACCATCGCGGGAGTCGGCGCAGTCGGGCTCCTCGCGATCTGGGGTGGCGCCGGCCTCGTCTCGATGTCGTAGCGCTCAAGCGAGTCCGCTACCGGCAGGTCCAGCCCGTTCCAGATCGGGGCGGGCTGGACCTCCGAGTGCCGCTGCTGCACGGTCCGGGTCGTGCCGTGTGTATCGAGTGGTTGGTGGTTCCGGGCACGCCCTACATTGAGTGGATGGTCCGTGAGGCTGCTGCCACCCATTCGACGGCCGCATCTGTCCCGCGCAGGTTGCGTGTTCTGGGGACGTCCGGGGCCGGCAAGAGTCGGCTCGCGGCGCGAGTATCGGAGGTTCTCGGCGTTCCACGCCTAGAGCTCGATGCGGTCTTCTGGGACGCTGATTGGACGTATCGCGATCTCGACGAGGCACGTTCGCTTGTTCGCGATTTCACGGCCGAGCACCCGAGCGGGTGGGTGATCGACGGCAACTGGACATCGCGTTTGGATGGCTTACTTGACCCGGGCACGCCGGGTGGCGCCGACGCGGTCGTGTGGCTCGATCACTCCCGGCCGGTCGTGATGGGCAGGGTTATCCGGCGCACGCTTCGGCGCGGTCTCTTGCGCGAGGAGCTGTGGCACGGCAACCGTGAGAGTCCGTTGTCGTGGGTGAAGCGCAATCCGCAGGACAACATCATTCTCTGGGCATGGACACAGCACGCTGTCACTCGGCAGCGGATGGCAGTGCGGGTCGCGTCGGGGTGGCCAGTGATTCGGCTCGCGGGACAGCGTGAGGTCGATGCGTGGCTCAGGTCGCTGGGCGGGGGTCACCTCGACGCGTGACGGCGGGGGTTGGTTCGTGTTGTTCAGTCCTGGTTGTCGGACGTCAGAAACACTGTTCCGAAAAGCTTTCCATCTATCGTGGTGATGGAGTGAGGGCGGGAGCGGCCGATCGGGCCGCAACCCTGATGGAACAGACGTTGCGGCTGATCGGAAAGGTCAGCGTCCCGTTCGTGGCCGGCTGGTGCCTGGAGACGTTGGCCTGGATCGCGATACGCGAAGACAAGCCGACGCGCGCCGCCGTCCTGATGGGTGCCGCCGGAAGAACCTCTCGCAGACGCTCGGGAGCGTTTCAGTGACCCAACCGCACCTGCTCGGGAACCACGACGAATGTGAGGCGCTCACCCGCGACGCGCTCGGGAATCAAGCCTACGGCGACGCATTCCGCACCGGTGCCGCCGTGAGCATCGACGACGCGGTCGCGTACGCACTCGGAGACCAGCGCGCCGATAAGCCCCCGACGAAATCCGCGGTATCCGTGTTGACCCGCCGCGAAACCGAGGTGGCAAACCTCGTCGCGCCTCGCGGACCCAGATCGTGGCCTGGATTGCCGTGAACCAACAGAATCGACAGCTCTGATCCGAGCGACGATGTAGTTCGTGGCGCACTGCAACGTGGACCGAACCGAAGGAAGAGAATCCGTGACGAAATACGACGACGCCGCCTGGCATTACGGCGGCAGGTTTCCCGACGATCTGCCGAATGCTGCTGGTGGCACTCACATCGGCATGTTTGTCGCGTGGTGCCTGCTGAGCGGTTTCGCGGGGGAGGATGTCGAGGATGAACTCGAACCACTCGAGTCTCGGGAGGTGACGCCCGGCGGCTTTCTGTTGAAGGTGCTCGACGAGAAGTTCGTCAGCGACGATCTCACCGCCGACGGCAACGCCTTCGCCGTCGCGTACTACGCCGGCGAGAACGACGACTCCCGGTACATCGACGACTATCTCGACGCGTTCGACACCACAGCGGCGAACATCTACCGGGTCGAGGACAGCTGGGAGACGTACGCCGTGATCGCGGATCGGATCGCCGCACGCTTCCGCGCCTGGGTGGACGCCGGGCGGCCGCGCTACCTCCGATGACCACCTCCATGGTGGTGGCTAGTCTCGGGGACATGCTGGCCACCGCGATCATCGTCATCACGTTTGCCCTGGTCTTCTATTCCATCGGCGTGTGGTCGGAACGGATCCAGAAGACCCTGAAGTGGTGGCACGCCTGCGCCTTCGCGCTCGGCCTGGTCTGCGACGCCACCGGTACCTTCCTGATGAGCCAAATCTCCGACGGGTCATCGGAAACCGGAACATCCACCTTCGACAAGATCATGATCGTCACCGGAGCCTTGGCGATCGTGCTCATGGCCATTCACCTGGTGTGGGCCGTCATTGTCCTGCTCCGCGATCGCCCCTCGGAGAAGGCGAAGTTCCACCAGTTCAGCCTGGTCGTGTGGACGATCTGGCTGGTGCCCTACTTCACGGGGGCCATCGGCGCCATGACCGGCTAGCGCGGCCTGAGCCAGCCGGACCTAGGTGACTCTGGCTGCGCTGCGCCTTCGCCGGCCTGCTACTTTGATATTGTTCTAGAACACTAGAACACTGGAAAGAATTGGGGGTGGGTGTGGCCATGTCACCAATGGGCGACCCTGGGTTGTCCGGCAGGTTCGGTCGATTCGGTGGGCGGTACGTCCCCGAGGCGCTCGCGCCGGCATGCCGCGCGGTCGAAGCAGGCTTCCGCGATGCGTGGGCGGACCCGGAGTTTCGGGCGGAACTCAGCCGACTCCTGGCCGAGTACTGCGGACGGCCGACGCCCGTCACGCGGGCACTGCGGCTTTCCGAGGCACTCGGCGTCCGCGTCCTGCTCAAGCGTGAGGACCTCAATCACACTGGCAGTCACAAGCTCAACAATGCTCTGGGCCAAGCACTCCTGGCCCGCAGGATGGGCAAGCGCGAACTCATGGCGGAAACCGGCGCCGGTCAGCACGGCGTCGCCACGGCAACGGCCGCTGCACTGCTCGGCATGAAGTGCACCGTGTACATGGGCGAGGTCGACATGGCCCGGCAGGAGCTCAACGTCTACAGGATGGAGACGCTCGGCGCGCAGGTGATTCCGGTTCGAACCGGCGCCAGGACGCTGAAGGATGCCACCAGCGAGGCCTTTCGGCATTGGGTCACTCGGGCGGACGAGAGCCACTACTGCCTGGGCTCGGTGCTCGGGCCGCACCCCTACCCGTGGATCGTTCGCGAGTTCCAGTCCGTGATCGGGATCGAGGCGGCGGCGCAGTGCGCGCACCTGCTCGCCGGCGGCGTCCCCGACATCGTCGTCGCGTGCGTCGGTGGCGGATCCAACGCGGCGGGAACGTTCGCCGGGTTCGCCTCGTCGCAGGCGCGACTCGTCGGCGTCGAGGGTGCGGGTGGCGCCGGCGCCACCAACGGCACCCTGGGTGTGCTGCACGGCTCGATGTCGCTCTACCTGCAGGACGATGCGGGTCAAGTGCTCGAAGCGCATTCCGTCGCTGCCGGTCTCGACTATCCGGGGCTGGGGCCCGAGCACGCCCACCTCGCCGAGCTCGGCCGCGCGGACTACGTGACCGTCACCGACGAGCAGGTCCTCGACGCGGCCGGGCAGCTCGCGCGACTCGAAGGCATCTTCCCCGCCCTGGAGTCCGCGCACGCGCTCGCCTGGGTCGCGCAGGCCGCCCGCGACCGACAGTTCGCTCCCGACTCCACCGTCCTGGTCACGGTGTCCGGCCGCGGCGACAAGGATGCCGAACAAGTCAGGAGACTCGACCGTGAACGTGCTTGAGATGACGCTTCGCAAGGTCCGCGACAGCGGCTCCAAATGCCTGATCGGCTATGTCATGGGCGGGATCCGAGAGGATTGGACCGATCTCGTGCAGGCCATGATCGACGGGGGTGCCGACGCCGTCGAGATCGGGCTCCCGTTCTCGGACCCGATGCTGGACGGGGCAGTCATCCAGCGCGCCTCCCTCGCCGCTCTGCAGCGGGGTGCGCAGGTGGAACGAATCATGGACGAACTCCCGAACGTGTCCGTGCCGCTGATCGCCATGACCTACAGCAATCACCTGGTCTCGCGCGGCGTCCCGAACTACCTGGGTGCGATCGCCGCCGCCGGAATCAGCGGGTCCATTGTCGCGGATCTGCCGTTCGAGGAATCGGCGGACTATCTCGCGGCGGCCCACACCGCGGGCGTGGCTCCGGTGCTCATGGCGGCCCCGTCGACATCGGCGGACACGGCGCAGCAAATCGCCCGGGCCAGTGGCGGATTCGTCTACTCGATGGGCGCGATGGCGCCGACCGGGCGGCACCGGACCACGGACGAGAGCGGGTGGGAGTTCGCCCAACGCCTCCGGTCGGCGGACGGTCTGCCGGTTGTGATCGGGTTCGGAATCGACTCACCCGAGCGCGCGGCACGGGCCGCTCGGTACTCCGACGGCGTGGTCGTCGCCTCGGCGCTGATGGACCCGGTGCTCGAGGGTGCGACCGCGGCGTCGATCATGGGAACCGTCCAAGACTTCCGCCAACGACTCGACGAGGCAGCAATTCCGTGACCAGGCAATCTCGACTGCCCAAGTACCTGGCGATCTACGACGACCTGCGGGCCAGGATCGACACCGGCGAATGGCAGTCCGACGACGCCTTGCCCGCGCAGCGTGAACTCGCGGCGTCCTACGGTGTCACGATCATGACCCTCCGGCAGGCACTGCAACTGCTGGAGAACGACGGGCTGATCGAAATGCGTCCGGGCGCGGGTACCTTCCCGGCGAACAAGCGGTACACCTACAACCTGCTCCACCTATCGGGGTTTGCGGATGATCTCAGGGCGCAGGGTGCCAACGTCGAGACGCACATTCTCGGGTCAGCGCGCGAGATTCCGCCACCCGAGGTCGCCCGCTCGCTGCACCTCGGGCCGACCGAGCAGGTGCTCGTGGTCACCCGCCACCGCGTGATCGACACGCATCCCGCCGTGCTCCAGTACTCCTACATCCCGCGGGGAATGGGGATCTCCCCGGATGAACTGGTCGACGCGTCGCTGTATCAGGTTCTCGCACAACACGGTTACCCGGTCGCCTCGGCCAACGAGTCGATCACCGTCACCACGCTCGGTGCTGCCGAAGCCGAACTGCTGGCGCGCCCGGAGCAGAGCCCGGCGATGCTCAGTCGCCGGACGAACGTCACCGAGGACGGCACCCCGGTCCTGCACGACACCGCCCTCATTCCGTCCGACATCGCAGAGATCCACATCGACCGCGGGCCCCAGCAGCTTCGCGTCACCTATCGCATCAACGACCGGCACACCTGACGACGTGTGGGTACGGCGGGGTTCAGTCGATCTCCAGGTCGTGCAGGATCGGGCGCAGGCGGGCAAGCGCGCGTTCATCCTCGACAGCGATGTCGCCGCTGGAGTCGAAGCGATCGTCGCGGTCCACGAGGGAACGGAGCTTCTTCGCGACCTCGCGGCGGACCGTTGCCGGTGCTGCCGCCAGCCGTTCGGCGAGTCGGAGGCCGAGATCGCGTGCCCACCGGTCGGTCAGGGCACCCGCGACGATCTTCACGATTCGTGTGGGAGTGCCGGGCAGGGGCAGCCCGAGGTCGAGGAGGGCGATCGCGGCGGCGGCATTGGCTTTGATGAGCGGGCCGTTGTAGTTCTTGCGGTCGGTGACGACGAGGTCGGCGAGCAGCGCCTCGAAGTCGGTGTGCGCCTTGGGCGGTAGCAACTGCTGGGCGCGCCACTCGAGCGCGAGACCGATGGCTTCTTCGATCGGGCCGCGCCCCTCGTCGATGATGCTGCGAAGCACGGGCCAGCCGGTTGCGGCCTCGCCCGGGTCGGTGGCGGCGAGAATGCGTAGTGAGGCGAGCTGGTTATCTCGCTGGTAGTCGCTCGTCGCGGGCTCCTCGCCGACGAGGCTGCGGCACCAGTCGAGGAAGCGCGGATCGGTGCGGTCAGCCCAGTGCGCGAGCACCGCGGACTCCCTGTACTCGAGGTCAGCGTCGAGGACGCGATGGAAGTCCTCCGGGTCCTTCGTCAGGCGTGCGAGAGCGAGCAGCACGGTCGCGTCGCCGGAAACGCTCGCCTCGCGGACGCGGTCGATGCCGGCGGTGTCGCCCCATGTCGCGAGCGCGTCGGCGGACTGCTTCGGCGCGACCGCGAGCATCTCCTGTACCTCGGGCAGGGCCTCGGCGGCAGTCTCGGCGGGCCAGGAGGCGAGCAACTCGATGAGGTGTCCGGCGCCGTCGCGGGACGGATCGGCAGGAGGCTGCTGCCGCAGCGCCTGCCGGATGCCGACGATGAGCATGGTGGCGGACGGTGCGTGTTCGCGGACGAGCGCGTAGCCGAGCGCGGACCGTCCCGACGCGGAGGCGGCAACCATGAGGCCGCGCGCGGCGGGGTTCGTGAGCAGGGCCTGAGCCATCGGGCGAGCCCACCGTCCGTCGCCGGCCCGCAGCAGAGCGAGCGCGGAATCTGCCCGAGCATCCGTGTCGACGGTGCTCGACCCGATGGCGGAGGTGTCGCCCGTAGTGACCCGCTCCGCGAGGGCGACGAGCAGGTCGCAGACCTCGGGTGTCGGTGGGCACTGCCGGAGCGCAGCGATCATCGCCTCCGGCCTGGCCTCAGGCAGCGCCGCCAGCGCGAGCAAGCGACGGACCGCCGCCGGAGCGTTGCTCCGGGAACCGATGACGACATCGACGAGCCCTGCGATCGTCGTCTCGTCCGGCGCCGGCAGCGCGGCGAGTACGACAGCCGATGCCTCCGGGTTGACCTCGCTCAACCATTCCGGGAGGTTTCCGACGCCGAACGCGATGCGGGGCGCCACCTCGACGGCGAGCTCCCATCCCGCTACGAGCGCGTCGAGATCGGTGGTCTCAGTGCCCCCGGCCGTGATCCGCGCGAGCGTCGCCGCCATCACCAGGCCGGGATCCCCGTCAGCGAGGGCGGCCGAGACATCGACACCGAGAGTCGTGAGCGCGGCGACACATGCCTGCTCGACCTGCTCCGCCGGGCGGGAGCACGCCCGCGCCGCGAGCGTGTCGAGGGCAGCGGAATCGGCCGTGCGCGCAGCGGCCTGCAGCAATGCCGCGGCCGCGGCCTCCGAGCCGTCGTCGACGATCAGTGGTCGCACGAGCGCCGCGATATCGATCAACGAGTCCCGGGCCGACCGGACCAGGGCGGCCGTCTCGGCGTCGTCCACCTCGACCTGTTCGTAGGCACGCACCGTGTCGGCGAACATCAGCAGCAACCACGCCGTGCTCTCCGCATCCGCGGACTGCCGTGCGCCGAGCACCGACGCGATCGACGTCATCGCCGGCGCGGTCGAGTCATAGAGGGTTCCCTGGTGCAACACCGCCGCCCACAGTTCGTGCAGCGACTCCTCGACCGTCTCCGCGCCGGCGAGCCCCTCGATCCAGCCGGGCACATCGCTCGCGTCGCCGTAGGCGTGTTCCAGTGTCGGCCAGTCGACCTCGGCGAGGTGGGTGCGCCGGGACACGCTGTTCATGGGGTCTCCTTGTCATTGAACTGCCCGGTGTCGGACAGGGCAGTTGCACAGTTGCGCCGCCACCGCGACGGGTCGGCGTATCCGCCGCTTCAGGTGATCGTGTAGCCGAGTTGATGGGCCTGGCGTCGCTTGCAGGGCGAGGAACTATTGGTCGCTTCGGTAGACGCTGCGGACGGCGCCGTCGAACCCGACCGTCAGGAAGCCCTGCGCGCCCGCGTCCTCGTTCCACAAGTGGATGCTCACGACCGGCCCGTCATCGCCGCGCTTCGCTTCCATGTGGATCCGGGTCGGGTCGTCCACGCGAAGCGTGCGATCCGCGCCGTGGAGCAGCCCGATCACCCGCGGGACGTTCGGGCGCAGCTCCGCCAGGTTGATGGGAACGCCCTCGGTGCGATTGGACGACGTCCCGTTTTCCGTGATCCGGGCCTGTCCCTTTTCGACCTGGTACTCGTACCTCTGCGCGAGGCCGGGTTTGCTGGGCACCGGGCGTGAGAACGTCGCGTACTCGGGGTAGACGGTCAGCTGGTCGACCTCCGAGTTGCCCAGTTGGTGGGCTATCTCGTCGAGCATCCGTCCGAGTCCTGCCGCGGTGGTCAACTCCGTGGTCGTCGCGGCGGCGGTGGCCGGCTCGTCGTGATCCCGGGCCGACGTGACCACCACGATTCCGCACACCAGGACCACGGCTGCCGAGAGCGCGACGGCCCAGCGGGCGTCCCGCAGTGATGGCGGTGTCGGCACGGCATCGTGCAGATCCGGATGTACCTGCAGGTCCCGCACGAGTCGGTCGAGGTCGGCGAGCGTTCGCGCCGACCGGGTCGCCTCGGTCCGATGTCGGTGCTCCACATCGCTCAGCTGGCCGTCGGAATACGCCGCATCGAGGACGTCACACACCGCGGCGCGGTCGACGTCGCGGGCGCGCAGCCGCAGTGCCGAGGCCCGAGGGCGCCGGCTGTTCGGTGTGGTCATCGTCCCTCGGCCTTGGAGACGTCGACGACCGTGCCGTTCAGGCGCGTGTCCACCATTCCCCGTCGATCGTCTTTGTCCTGGAACAACACGCTGACCAGACCCTCGCCGGTCGACGAATCGGGGCGCACGAAGATGTGCTCCACCTTTCCCGCCGGGATCCCGACCAGGCCCGCCCCCGTCGTGATCAGCTCGCCGAGCCGGTCGATGTCGAGGGCTGCGAGATCGACCGTGTCGGTGTCGGAGGTGCGTGAACTCGGCGACCCCGACGTGGAGAAGCCGGCGCGGAAGCTCCAACTCTGCTCGCGGTGCGGCTGGTCCTGCAGCATTCGGGTGAAGAACACGTAGGTCGGGTAGAACAGCACTTCATCCACCCGCAGATCCCCGAACGTCTGCTCGTACTGATGTAGGAAGTCACGGATCGCGGCGGGAGAGCGCGGATCGAGCGGTTCGATCACGATCGGCTGCGGCTCGCCAGGAGCGACGGGCGCCGGAACCGGTTCGGCTGCGACGACCGTCGCGGGTGCCGCGTCGTGGCCTCGGGTCATCAACACGACGGTTCCGACGACCGCCACGGCCGCGACGACACCGGCGGCCACGACGCGTCCGGGAACGCGCCTGCGTGGTACCGGTGCGGAAGCGCGTGCGGCCTCGACGAGATGCTCGGGAATCTGCAGGTCCGAGGCCAGCGCGTCGAGTTCACCGAGCGTCTTGGCCTTCATTGCCGCGGCGGTGCGGGCCTCGTACTCGGCCGGGTCGAGCTGTCCCTCGCCGTAGCCGGCGTCGAGCAGCCCGCATGTCTGGGCGCGATCGATATCGCGCGCGCGAGTGGAGGAAACCTGATCAGGCACGCACGTGATCCTAGGAAACCGTTCGGAACCTTGTCCGCCCGGCTCCGGACCGATCCGGTCCCGACCTGTCCATGCCGTATTTCGGTCCCCACGTGCGGCTACGCCCACTCGACCGGGCGCTACGCCTCGATCGGGCTGTACCAGTCGGCGTTCTTGAGCAGCACCCTCGTGCCCAGGTCGCGGTTCCATTCCGGCTCGATGCCGTGCCGCAGGAAGACGGGGAACATCACGTCGTCGAGCAGGCGCGTCACGTCGGCCGTGTAGAGGTCTTGTTTCGCGTCATCGCTGAGCGTGTCGTAGGTGGCCTCGTCGAAGTCCTCGGGCGGGAACGCGCCGTACCCGATATAGGTCTCGCCGTCCTCGATGAGACCGCTGGTGTCCTGTTGGTGGAAGTAGGCGTAGCCCATCCAGTGGCGGCTGTCGTCGAGCTCGCCCCAGATCTCGCCGGACGCGCAGCTGCCGCAGCAGGAGAAGTCCGCGCGGGCGACCACGCCGTTGGCATTGAGCTCCTCGAACGCGGCGATCGTGCGGGAGGTGTACGGGCCGATCTCCGTCTGCTGGAGCAGCCGTGCGGTTCGGAGCGCGGCGAACGCCGCCCGGAGCTGCTCGTCGGTGAGGTCGTAGTCGTCGCCGTAGGTGTCGACGAAATCGTCGGCGTCGCCGCGGCCGGTGATCAGCTGATCCCAGATCTGCCGGGTCAGCTCAACGCGGCCGTCCTCGTCGAGGGGCAGGTCGGGCAGGGTGGCGTAGGGCGGGAACGTGTTCGGGTTCGACAACGCGCTCACAGCGCCACCTCCGGATAACGAGCGGAACCGGGCAAATCGCCCGGCAGCGACGATGCTAGCTTTCGTCGATCCACGGGTGGATTCAGCGTCGGGGAGCGGTACCGCGTCGTCAGTGTGCGAGTGCGTTGAAGACCTCTGCCCAGTTTCCCCCAGCAACATTCATCGCATTCCGAGTCTCGAGGAGAACGTCCCGAGCGATCTGCTCGAGCGTGGTCCCTCCGGCAGAGCTCTCGATGCCCTGGAGGGCCGTCATGCCCTCTTCGGTTGCGGTGAATTGCTCTTCCCACTGCCCGGCGGAGGACAACAGGAATCTCAGGTGGTAGGGGTAGTCGAAGTCAGGCGCCGGCACTCCGGTCTCGGCAATATTCTTCAGCGAGGTGACGATCAAGCGCAGTTGGTCGGACTCGAAGGAGCAAGATTCCGGCTCCGCCAACCCTGAGTATTCGAGTGATCCATCAACGAGATCCCGCCAGTACTCGCGATCGTGCAGGCCGTCCCGCTGCTCCATGTGCGTCTCCGCGAAGACCGACATGAGTTCGGTGTCGTCGATGAGTGGGGAAAGCACCAGATCCTCGCTGAAGTCGTAGCCGAAGAAGTACCGAGTGCCGTCGACCGCGATTGATTCGATTCCTCCGATGTGGCGGTAGTCCCGAAGAAGCGGTGCAGGAATACTCGTCGCCGCTGCTTCTGCACCATCGGGGGTTCCGGACTCGCTGCATCCCTGGATGCCCATCATCGCTCCATTCGTCCACGAGTCCGATCTTGTTGATCGCAGTGGGTAGGAGAGTAGCGGTTCGTAGCGACACAGTGGTTGGTGGTACGGCGGAGGATAGACATAGCCGGCGTCGGTCTCAGAGGTCGACGCCGGAACCTGTCAGTCGATGACTCGAGTCGCCTGTCATACGACCAGCGGCAGAAGTTCGTGCAATCTCTGGGCACGGCTCGCGCGCGATGCGTGCCGCGTGCAAGACGCTGAATTCTCGTCGTGACCCGTCCGATCTGGACTCGCACTTGGCGCACATATATTAGACCGGGTGCGGCGGGATCTGTTTAATGGCAGTCGAACCTGATCTGAAACCGACTCTCGCGCACCGAAAAACCCCGACCGCATTCGGTATATTTCGAATCTGTCAACTTGTGGTGCTCGCTGGTTCCCAGCTTCTTCATGAGGAGTTGACACTCGTGACGACGATCCTGTGCGGCCTGATCCGAACAGGACGATCGTGATTCGCGACAGCAGATTCGGATCGGAGCTCCTCCTCTGCGGCGGATGGTGGGGCGTAAACCCAGACGGCCATGTGGTCGAGTCCGAGTAGCGGCAATGCCTCTCGTCCGCGCCAGCACTCTCAGCGCACAGGTGATGCCGACAAGTCAGCCAGGGCGACGACAGCGCGCGCTGTCCTAGCGGTCGCCAGAAACCTCACTCGCAAGCACGACGAGAAGGCACCGGCAAGGGGACCGGTCAGGGGGATCACAACTTGGGGCGCGAAGTAGCGCTGGAGCGAGCCGGTCGTCGCCCCGCAACTGCTCGAAGGGCGGAGAATCGAGAACTCGAGCGGGCCCACGCAAACGTCCTTTGGAGCTGGGGACGCGCACTTAGCTAGACGCGATCGAGGGCGAAGCCAGTCGAGATCGCTTGACGGGGATGCCGTCGTCGATCCGCACGCCTATCCGCCGCCGACCCGCGCTGACCGCCCCGGCAAGCTTGAACCCGTCCTGTGAAGAATCTACGTCTTGTTGGCCTGCTCGGGTGCGTCGGCGGGCTCGATGATCTTCCTTTCCTCACTCGCGCCGGGAGTGATCTCGATGCGCCTGGGCTTGGCCTTCTCCACCACCGGGAGGGTGACCGTGAGCACTCCATTCTGATAGGTCGCGGCGATGTGCTCGGAGTCAATTCCGTCGCCGAGAGACAGTTGGCGCATGTAACCCCCGGCGAAACGTTCAGAGGCCAGCCACTGCACATCATGTTCGGTGCGCTCGCTGCGCTGGGCCTTCACCGTGAGGATGCCGCCTTCGACGCTGACCTCGACGGAACCTGGGTCCACACCCGGAAGGTCGGCGTGCAGTACGTAGTGATCGCCGGACCGGTAGAGGTCCATCGGCATGAACCGTGGGGCCCGGGCGGATCCGGCCGACGCCCCGAGCACCTGCTCGGTGAGCCTGTCGAAATCGCGGAATGGATCGAATCGAAGTGGCACAGCAACCACCTCCTACAGGTTGGTGGGCCGCACCCCGCCACCGTGGTGGGATATCGGCTCGGCTGTACTCCTTTCGGTTTAGCACTTCGCAGGCACTAGTGCCAGTGCCAGGGGATTGCCCCCGGTTTGGTTGACGAGTCAGTGGAGCTCGGGGCAGTCCAGGCGCTCCTATGCGTCGGTGCGGACGAGTCTGCGTCGCTTCTGACAGGCGGTGACATCTGACGCTGTCGACGACGTTGTCGGACAGGTGCTGGGCTCGGATCCAGGAGTTGATCCGCAGTCGCACCGGCTCCGCCGGCGGGATGCTGAGCATTCCGTTGCGGGCTGCGAGCATCACTCCGGCTCGGCGATCACCGCCTCGATGCCCCGTGATCACAGATATGAGCGCGGTTGGCCCTCGGCCGGCGCGATCAGCGCCTAGAGCGTGCCGTTTTCGATGTCGCGTTGCACGGCCTGCTGGTTCGCGATGTGCGAGGACACGCCGTTCTGCACGGTGTAGTCGATCAGCGCCGCCGGCGCCGAGAACGTCAGGTGCTCGGTGACCGTGGTTGCGTCGCCGTCCTCGGCGAAGGTGACCTTCTGGTGGGTGATCACGCCGGGCATGTCCCAGGTATCGGTGCTGTACCAGTGGTCGGCGGCGTACACCCGCTGCTGCCCGACGGTGCGTCCCGGGATCGACATCGGACCTGCCGGGATGTTCTCGAGGGCGATGAACTCCCATACGTCGGCGCCACCCTCGGTGTACTTGCGGCGATCGAGCACGCCCTTCAGGAACGGGTGCCGTCCGAAGCCGTTGGAGAAGTTCGAATACGCCGGGAACACGCGATCGATGGGCGCGTCGATGGTGACCGGCAGGTCGACGTTCACCGTCACCAGTGCCGAACCGGCCTGGCTCTCCTCGAACTCGTAGGCGGCCCACGAGGCCTCCCATTCCGCGTCCAGTGCGGACGAGGAACCCGAATCGGGATCGGCCCCGGCGACTCCCGTGCCGCCCAGCGTGATGCAGGCGGCCAGCACGCAGGCTGCGACAAGCTTGGGTGCCGAGCTCCCGGCTCGCTGTCCGCAGATCTGCTCAGGACGTTCGACCATTCGCGTTTCCTCATCCGTCGAGACCGCTGCCGCCCTTCGGCGACCGGGCGAATGATACGCCGCCCGTGCCTTCAAACGACACGGCCTCGTTGACGTGGAGGGCGGATTCTTCTCGACCGCAAGCGACGACACGGTGGCGAGCCTGACCGGCGTGCGGCCGGTCTAGATCGGCATTCCGGAACCCAGGAAATCGATGATGCGCAGGATCTGATCGAGATCGAACGGGTCGCGCCCCATCTGCGCCAGCATGGCCCCTGTGAGCGCGCCCGCAAGTGCGCGGATCTCGAAATCCTCTGTGCTGCGCCCGGTTCGCGCCACCGCGAGTCCCACGACCAGTTCGATATTGCGCTCGAATTCCCGGGCGATGACACCGCGCAGTTCCGGCACCGAGTACACCAGGTTGATCCGTTCCTTCTCGAACGCGTAGTCCTCGTCGGAGATCTCCTCGAAGGATTCGATGGTGGCCTGGCGGAAGGCCGCGAGCAGCGGCATATCGGCCGGTTGGCGTTCGATGGCCTGGATCATGACCGGATCCAGGTCGTCGGCGAGTACCACCTGCTCCTTGGACGGGAAGTAGCGGAAGAAGGTGCTGGGCGAGATGTCCGCGGCCTCCGCGATCTGTTCGACGGTGGTCTCGGTATAGCCCTGCTCCCGGAAGAGGCGGAACGCCTCGGTGCGGATGGTGCGCCGAGTGCGTTCCTTCTTCCGTTCCCGCAGCGTCGGCTTGGGCCGACGTGCGGGTTCTTCGGAATGTAGAGCGTTGGTGGACTCAGCTGGCATGAACCGATTGTGCAGCATCGGTCTCGGGCTCCGGTGTCACCGGCTTTCGCTGGGTCAGCGTCGCGGCCAGAACGGTGGCGGCGAGGCAGATCGCGGCGCACACCCAGAGCATGACGCTCATGCCGTCCATGAACGCCGTCTGCACGTGGGTGAGCATGGCCGGATCGCCGAGTTTGTGCGCGACTCCCATCCCGGCGTTGACACCGTCGGAGACGGGGTCGTGGTTGAGCTCGCCGAGGCTGGAACGGTACTGCGTGGACAACACGGTGCCTAGCACGGCGACGCCGATGGTTCCCGCCGCCTGCCGCAGCGCCTGCAGCAGTGCGGAGCCGGAGCCGGCGCGTTCGGGGGTGAGGTCGTCCATGGCCAGACCCATGGCGGCGGGCATGACCAGCCCCATGCCGAAGCCGAGCAGGACCAGCGCGGTGGCCGCGAGCCCGTAGCCGCTGTCCACGGTGAGCAGTGCACCCATGCCGAGTCCGGCTGCGAGCAGCGCGAATCCGGCGGTCAGCACTGCGCGCAGCCCAGCCTTGGGCAGCACCCTGTCCACCACCCGGCTACCGACGGCGAGCCCGCCGATGAGTGGCAGCAGCCGCAGTCCGCTCCCGAGGGTGTCGGTGCCGAGCACGGACTGGAAGTACTGCGGCATGGTGAAGAAGATGCCGAACATGGCGAAGTTGACCAGGACCAGATAGACGGTGCCCCAGCGGAATCCGCGTGCGCCGAAGAGGCCGAGGTCGATCAGCGGATAGGCCGCGCGCCGCTGCCACAGCACGAACGCCCCGAGCACGAGCGCGCCGCCGAGAATGGCCGCCCAGGCGAGGCCATCATCCCAGCCTTCCTGTCCGCAGCGAATGAAACCGTATGTAAGACCGAGCATTCCGGCGATCGACAGGGCGACACCCGGCAGATCGAGCCGGAACTTGTTGTCGGAGCTCGATTCTGGCACCAGTAGCGCGACGGCGGTCGCCCCGATGGCCACCATGGGCACATTGAGCAGGAACACCGAACCCCACCAGAAGTTCTGCAGCAGCCAGCCGCCGAGGATCGGGCCGAGCGGCAGGCCGATGGCGGTGGAGGTGATCCAGATGGTGAGGGCGCGCTGACGCTGCGCCGGTTCGGGGAACAGGCCGGGCAGCACCGACATGGACAGCGGCATCATGGCGGCCGCCGCGACGCCGAGCACCACGCGGGCGGCGATGAGCTGTCCGGAGGAGGCCGCGAAGGCACAGGCGATCGAGGCCGCGCCGAACAGCAGTAGGGCGGCGAGCAGGAACTTCTTGCGTCCGTAGCGGTCACCAAGCGCGCCGGCCGGAAGCATGAAGGCGGCGAGGGCGAGGGTGTACGCGCCGCTGAACCACTGCAGCGCGGCGGTGTCGGCGTGCAGGTCGACGGCGAGGGTGGGCAGGGCGACGGTCAGGACGGTGACGTCGAGTCCGATGGTCAGCATGGCGACGGCCAGGGCGCCGAGGGCCAGCCAACGGCGCACGCCTGGTGCTTTCATGGCAGTTCCTATCATTTGGGGTCTACTCGATAATGAGAGTGTCTCGCATTTAGTAGTAACTGTCAAAACTTGAAGCGTCATCCATTCGGCACCTGCCCGCTGGATGGCGGTGGACGGCGATGGATGGATGATTTCCAGCGTGGTTGGCGCTCGGCTTCGTCGCTGGTCATGGAAGGGCACCCGGACCGATGAGTTAGAGCCGCGGAAGTGGTCTCTTCTTGCGAGATGCAACCGTGGAGGAGTCGCCATGCCGCTTCATATTCAACGATCGCCAGAGCGCCTGGTCGCCCTCGGTGACGTCGACCTGTGTGTGACCACATTTGGGGACCGGAGGCGGCCGCCGGTGGTGCTGCCGTGCACATCGAGATTGTTCTGGGACGACCGGTTCTGCGACCGGCTTGCCGGCGCTGGTCGGTTCGTCCTGCGCTATGACATCCGCGACACTGGCCGGTCGACTAGTTATGCGACCGGCTCTCCCGGCTACAGCCTCCGTGACTTGGTCTCGGACGTCATTGGACTGATGGATGTCTTCGAACTTCCGCGAGCTCACCTGGTGGGCTTCTCGGTGGCCGGATGGATCTGTCAGCTTGCCGCCCTCGACCATCCCGGCCGTATGTCGGCGCTGACCCTGATCAACACCCGTCCGACCTCCCCGGGCCCGGCGGACACGGATCTACCCGAACACTCGGACCGGATCGTGGAGTTCTTTACCAAGGCAGCCGATCCGGACTGGTCCGACCGGGCGGCGGTGATCGACTACGGCGTCGAACAGGCCCGGGTACGAGCGGGCGCACTCGGATTCGACGAACAGGAGGCGCGTCATCAGGTGACCCGAATGGTCGACCGCACCACCAACATGGCCTCCAGCATGCGCAACCTGGCATTTGCCGAGGCGGGCGACCGCTGGCGGGAGCGCCTGGGCGACATCGCCGTGCCGACCCTCGTCGTCCACGGTACCGATGACCCGTTCTTTCCGTACGGCAACGGACAGGCCATGGCTCGCGAGATCCCCGGCGCCGACCTGCTCCCCCTGAACGGCATCGGCCACGAACTTCCGGCCACCGCTTGGGATCAACTGCTCGCCGCCATGCTGGTCCTCCAGCCGGAATCCGTGGTCGGCGAAGGGGTTGGACAGCAGGCGAGGCGAGGGGCGGCCATGCCGTGATGATGTCGTGTTGCTGTGTGACACCACTGAATTGGTGGCGGGGCAGGGGCGGGGAGTGTTCACCAACACCATTGTGGCGACTCGGCGCGGAGCCAGGTTTTGTGCGGACAGGGCGAGGACGCACGGTGTGTCATCGGCTTCGCAACCCATTCATGGGGTCACAAATCGTGTGGAATACAGGCTATTAGCGGCTCGCCGGTGAGCAGCCTGCACAGCAAGTCAAACGGAGCCAGTCCCACACTGTTCGCGAGGTCGGTGGATCCGGAGTTGTGGCCAGGGGTTGCATTGAAGAAGTTGCTGCTGCCGGAATCGGCGACATCAGCCGGATTTCCGAGGTTGACCGGCGCGGCCGATGCCGAAGCCGCGGTGCCGAGGGCGATGGCTGCGCTGGCCAACGCAACGATGATTGAACGCTTCAAGGTGATCCTCTCCACTAGTGCTGTTCGACGCCGAGTGACGTCGTGGAAACCATATATATCGCCCGTCCGGTTGGTGGCTGATTCGATCGCATCGGTGGCATCGAGAATCCCGTTGTCCCGGTGTCGATTTCTCTACACAGAATGGCGCGCGCGGACGGATGACGAGCTCCCGCTGCCGCCGGATCCCTGGATGGACGCCGTCGACGACGACTGGGCGGCAATCCGTGGGACAGCGATCGGCGATAGGTTGACCAGCTATGTCGAACCAGATGATCGCTGTCGCGTATGTAGGCGGGGTGATGCTGTTCGCAGGGATTCTGCTGCTGGGCATCTTTGCGGCCGGACGTCGTGCTCGCGCGGGACGCAAGGCCGGCCGCTACACGTCGCGACCTGGTAACTCGTCGTCCAACTGGTAGCCATCATCCTCGTCGACGGCATCTGCGGCCCGCCGGAGCTGATCGCGGACGGGGTTCAGGCGGTCGTGTGCCAGGTGGAAGTCCGTGGCGCAGATTTGGGCTACCGTCGGCTCAGTCGCCTCGCCGGTGGGCGACGAAGGTGGCCAGGCTGGGCCCGCCTTCATCCGCCTTCATCCGCGTTCCAACGGCCGATCATTCAACGCACTCGCGCGCATCGCTTCGATGAGGTCGGCCGCACGGGACACAGCCGGGGCAGTCCCCATCGGCCAGGTCCGCCATCGTCTCTAGAGGCACTACGAAGAGAGAGAAAATTCGTTAGCCTTGCAACCCACCTCGACCCGCCCGAGTTTAGGGTTAAACACCAAGCGGCCCAGCCGAATCAAGAAAGTTCGGGGTGGCGAGGCCGACGTACGCGGTAGGAATTCGACCAGTTATATTCCCCCGATGTTGAAAGTGCGCCTCGGTGTCCGAGCCCGGATCCTGGCCATCGCGTTGGTTCCAAGCCTGGCGTTGCTCGGAATCGGTGTAGGCACGGCGGGATACCTGATACGTGAGGGCCGACAGTCCGAACAATGGGCGGCAGCGAACGGAGATGCCGTGAGCCTCGCTCGCGACGTGGTTGCCGGGGTAGAACAGGAACGGATGCTGTCGCTGTGGCATCTGTCCGGTGAACAGAGCGATCCGGCCGCGCTCGCCGCAGCACGGAACAAGCTCGACACCGCGTTCGCAGAGCTGGCCCCCTACTCATCGAGGCTGCAGAGCGCGTCGCAGGGCACCATGGGTGCCGACACGGGTGGATTCGACACCTTGTTGGCTCGCCTGCCCCAGATTCGCGGTCAGATCGATGCAGGAAGAATGCCGATCGAGGACACATTCGCCCTCTACAACACGATTCTCGATGCGGTTGCGCTCGGCACCAACCTCATCACCGGCAACGCACCCAACGCCCAGGTCGGCGTCACGCTGATCAATGGCGTGCGGGTCCTGCACGCGATGGAGGGAATGTCGCGTTCCGCCGCGCTCACCGCTGCCGAACTACAGGGGCAGCTCAGCAGCGGTCCACTGCGCAACGACTATCGAAATCTGGTCGGGTTCTACCGGACCGCACTTCCGCAGCTCGCCGCCGACCTGGGCGCTGATCCAGCAGCTGAGAAGATCCAGGCAGCGCTGGCCTCTCCCAGCTGGCAGCAGGTGGCCGCGATGGAGGACTACCTCATCAATCCGCCGAAGTCGGACAAGAACGGTGACGTCCCGCCACCGCCAATGACCTTTGCCGAGTGGCAGACCGCGCAGGAACAGCTGTCTGCAGGGGTGATCGGCGCATGGAAAGGCCTGAACGACCATGCGAACCAGATTGCTGCCGACGAGGGCAAACGCACCGCGGCGAACTCACTGTGGGCGGGTGCCGCTGTGCTCGCGCTTGCGCTCGTCGCGTTCCTGCTGTCGCTATGGATGGCCAACCGACTGATCGGGCGGCTCACGCGCCTACGCAAGGAAACGCTGGACCTGGCAGAGGTCGAACTGCCCGAAACCATGCGCAAGCTGGGTGCGGGCGAGCAAATCGATCCCAAAGCTGCGCACCTGGACTTCGGGGACGACGAAATCGGCTCGGTGGCACAGGCCTTCAATCGTGCACACACAGCAGCCGTTTCCGCCGCGGTCACCGAGGCCCGCACCCGCGAGGGCGTGCGCGCGGTGTTCCTCAACATCGCCCACCGAAGCCAGATGGTGGTGCACCGGCAACTCGAGGTCCTGGACGAGGCCGAACAAAGCCAAGAGGATCCCGCCCTGCTGGAGACATTCTTCCGACTCGACCACCTGGCGACCCGCGAACGCCGCAACGCCGAGAACCTCATCATCCTCGGTGGTGGCGAGCCCGGCCGGCAGTGGCGGAGTCCGGTGCCACTGGTCGATCTGGTGCGTAGCGCGACCGGCGAGAGCCTCGACTACACGCGGGTGCACACCCGCCGCATGCCTCAGGTGTTCATCGTCGGCAATGTGGTCGCCGACCTCATCCACCTGCTCGCCGAACTGATCGACAACGCGACGGCGTTCTCCCCGCCGCAGTCGCGCGTCGAGGTGAGCGGCAACGTGGTCGGCAAGGGTGTCGCGATCGAGATCACTGATCAGGGCATGGGGATGTCCGTCGAAGAACTCGACCGCGTCAACGAGATGCTGCGCAATCCACCGGATTTCGGAGTCGAAACGCTCTCTGCGACTTCACGCCTGGGCTTGTTCATCGTTTCACAACTGGGTGGACGGCACGGAATCTCTGTGCAGCTAACCGAATCCGAGTACGGCGGCGTTCGCGCCATCGTGCTGGTGCCGAACTCGGTGGTCGCCGCCGATGCGACACCTGTAGCTGGCCATCAGCCGGATCGGTTCGCCGGACATCGGCCCGAGAGGCGGATAGCCACTGCGATACCGGACCTCGATTCTTCCGAATCGGTCTCGGCTGCAGCGGGTGTCGCGACACTGGCACCCCCGGCTCCAGCGCCTCCCATCGAACAGCCAGTGCAGTCGGTGGCCCCGCCACAGGCGTGGTCGAATGTCGAGCGCATCGATAGCGCGCCGCACACCGAGTACACGGAATCTTCTGTGGCAACGCCGTGGCATGAGCCGCCGACCCCCGCTGTCGAGCCGGAGGCCCTCACCCCGCAACCGTTGCCCGACAACGGCGGTGGCGTTCGCCCAAGCCTGCCTCGCCGGCGCCGGCAGGCCAGTCTGGCGCCGGAGCTGGCGCACGACACTCAACTCGAGGTGGACGCGCAGCAGCCGTCACGATCGGCGGAGGAAGCGCGAGATCTGATGTCCGCCATCGCGTACGGTACCCAGCAGGCTCGCCATTCGGAACCACCGCAGGGGTATACAACGAGGGACGAAATGGAAGGTGAAGGAAGGTGAACGTGACGACTTCTAACACAGGTGATCTGAACTGGCTTCTCGACGATCTGGTCAATCGTCTTGCCGGGGTGCGCTACGCAGTCGTGCTTTCCACCGATGGTCTGCTGCTGGGCCGGTCCACGTCCATGAGCCGTGAGGACGCCGAGCACTTCGGCGCCATGTCGGCCACCCTGTACGGACTAGCCCGCAGCGCGGGACATCGCTTTCAAGGCGGCGGCGTTCGCCAGGCCGTCATCGAGCTCGAGAAGGCGGTGTTGTTCGTGACGGCGGCCGGAAGCAACGCATGTATCGCGTTGCAAGCCGTCGACACCGCGAATCTGGGTATGGTCGCGTATGAAATGAACCTGACTGTGCAGCGTGTCGGTAGCTATCTGTCCGCCCATCCTCGTAACGGTGTGGCCGAGCAGGGAGCGTAGGTTGCCGTGACAGGTATAGGTCAATCGTGGTTCGACGATGCGGCAGGTCCTCTGGTCCGCCCGTACGCCGTCACACGGGGCCGCACGATGGGCGCGGGACACGATCTCGACATGCTCACGCTCGTAGTGACCGTGTCCCCCGCTCCGCGGCTGCAGCACATCGAAACGGAGTACGCGGAGATCGTTCAGCTGTGCTCTATTGCGCAGTCGGTGGCCGAGGTCTCGGCGCACCTGAATCTGCCTCTGGCGGTTACCAAAATCCTGGTCGGTGATCTCATCGCCGAGGGAATGCTGAACTTCCGGGCTCCCGCCAGCAGCGACTCCTACAACGACATTGCCGGGATCGGCGACCTGAACATCTTGCAAGCAGTGCTCGATGGAATCCGAAAGCTGTAGACAACTATGCATGACAATGCGTCCTCAGCCGACCTGGCTGCTTCGGTCAAAATCCTCGTAGCCGGCGGCTTCGGAGTCGGTAAGACCACGATGGTGGCCTCCGTCAGCGAGATCGCACCACTGCGTACCGAGGAAACGATCACCGAATTATCCACCGGCATCGACGATTTGTCGGGCGTGGAGGGTAAGACCACGACCACCGTGGCCCTGGACTTCGGTCGTATCACCCTCGATGAAAGCCTGGTTCTGTACCTGTTCGGCACTCCTGGACAGGACCGATTCTGGTTCCTTTGGGACGAACTGGTGCGCGGGGCCCTCGGCGCCATCGTTCTCGCAGACACCCGTCGGTTGGAGAACTCGTTCGCCGCCATCGACTTCTTCGAACGGCGGGGAGTCTCGTTCGCGGTCGCGGTGAACTGTTTTGACAGCGCCCAGGCCTACACAACTGACGAGGTTCGCGAGGCACTCGACCTCGATACCGAAACCCCCATCGTGCTTTGCGACGCTCGTGATCGCGATTCGTGCAAATCTGTACTGATAACGCTCGTCGAACACCTCATCGCCCAGGTCAGCACCGCGGTGGCCTGAGCAACGTAACGTTTGTCGTCGCGGCGGGATCAGTCGCCGGACTCACCGGGGCGGTTCGAACACGCCTGCGCGGTCGCAGACTCACTCTCCATCCTCTGGAAGGGAGTGGGGGTGGCATGCAGCTCGTCGAGCGGCTGGCGTTCGTAGCGGCCGGGGCGGCCGAGCTGTTCGGGCATGCTGCGGGCTAGGTCGTTAGGGGACAGGTCCTGCGGCAGGGCGGCCGTCGCAGTTCGTGTCCGGGCCCGCGGAGCGCGCGGGCTGATGACGAGGCGCCGCGGCCGCCGGATCCCAGTCCCGATCCTTGGCTGGACGTCGTCGATGACGAGTGGGGCGGTGATCCGTGGGACAGCGATCGGCGATAGGTTGACCAGCTATGTCGAACCAGATGATCGCTGTCGCGTATGTAGGCGGGGTGATGCTGTTCACAGGGATTCTGGTGCTGGGCATCTTTGCGGCCGGACGTCGTGCTCGCGCGGGACGCAAGGCCGGCCGCTACACGTCGCGACCTGGTAACTCGTCGTCCAACTGGTAGGTGCTGTACGGATCGACCACCGTGCGTCGATCGCTCTTCGTCGATCAGCTGCGACTCCGTCCTGTTTACCGATCGCCACTCAGGTTCTGATATGACGGATGCCGACTGCGGCCCGCCGGAGCTGATAGCGGACGGGGTCCAGGCGGTCGTGTGCCAGGTGTAAGTCCGTGCGTGCCGCAATGTGCTCGACTACGTCGTCGACGGCGCGATCGTCGGTATCGACATGTTCAGTGAATCGTTCCGTGGCTAGCGCGGTCACGCACCGGCCGATCTGTTGCATAGCCCAGGTTTCATCGCTTCCCACAGCGCGACCCAGCCAGTAACCGGCGCGGGTTCGCAGTCGACGTCGGAGAGTGTCTGGTGACGCGACGAGGGAGAAGTGTCTGACGTCAACACCTTCGGCGGACAGACCCACCATGATCTCGTCGAAATAGTCCGGGTTGACCAGCGTCATCGGGACGATCACTGGACCGTCGTGGGCAGCCACCGCGTCGGCGAGCGTCGCGACTACAGCTGATCGCCACTGGGGTCGGTCCTGAAAGTCGCGTCGCGCGGATGCCGGAAGCATCTTGTGGATTGCGAAACCGATGAGTTCAGGATCGGCGACGTGAGAGCGAGAGACACGTCGATTCAACTCGAACGCAGTCTGAGTCTTTCCCGCACCGAACGCGCCGTTGATCCATATGAGCATTGCGCCGAGCCTAGCGAGCACGGCCGATTCGCGTCGGCGCTGACCTCGTAGCAGTCTCACCTGATTCGGAGAAACCGACTGGGACAGCCGTGACCAGCGGACCGATCCGTGCAACGAAATGAAGAAGGCCACCGCTCTTGCGAGTTTGCGATCTCGTTCGTCGCAGTTCGTGGATGGAGGGGTGTTCACCTATGCCTGTTCGGTCTGGGCTGCATGCGGATTGGATAGGTTGACCAGTCGGTGATCACACTTGACGGGCGCTTCGAATCACACAAGTCTGGATGGATTCCAGATTGATGACATTCACGCCCCACCCCCGCGATGCCCGCAGTCAGACGGACGCGCTCGCCCCCCGGATCTACGGCCGGCATCGCGGACCTCAGGTCACCAATCCAGCTCTGGCTGACAACACTCCAGCACGGCGACCAATTCGACAGTGGCCTCTCACTTCCGGGGACCGACACTGCATCTCGCCGGAAAGAACCCTGCATCTGTCCGATGCAGGGTTCTTGGCGTGAGTCATGTCTGAATACATTGTTGCAGTGAATGTTCTGGGACTCTAGGCATGATGAGTCGGCGGGTTGAGGCTGAGCAGTAGATCGGTCGGCAATACTCCTCAGACCCCTTATCGGGTGGCTCGGGGGGCGCCGGGGCCAGGGTTGATAGTGATGGGTCCGGCGGCGGTCGGGACGATAGGGAAGTCGAATATGGCGGTCGGAATGTAGACGGTGGCGCAGGAGTTGGGGATGTCGACCACCCCGGAAAAGCGTCCTTCGATCGGCGCGGCCCCGAGCAGCAGGTAGGCCTGCTCCGGGCTGTAGCCGAACTTTGTGAGGTAGTCGATAGCGTGCAAGCAGGCACGTTGGAAGGACAGCTGGGAGTCGAGGTAGCGCTGTTTGCCGTCGAGGGTGACCGAGGTGCCGGAGAAGGCCAAGAATTCGGTGTAGTTCGGACCTTCGTTGCCCGGCAGGAAGATTGCGTTCTCGGCGACGCCGTAGAGCTCCATGCCGTTCTTGATCAGATCGACTCGTAGGTCGATGAAGCCGCCCATCTCGATGGCGCCGCAGAAGGTGATTTCGCCGTCGCCTTGGGAGAAGTGAAGGTCGCCGACGGACAGGTTCGCGCCGTCGACGAACACCGGGTAGAAGACCCGGCTGCCGCGGGTGAGGTTCTTGATGTCCTGGTTGCCTCCGTTCTCGCGCGGTGGGGCGGTGCGTGCGGCTTCGGCTGCGGCCCGATCGAATGCGGTACCGGTCAGTGATCCGAGGATCGCGTCTTGCGGCTCGGGTGGCAGCGCGAGCGGCGGTACCCGCTGCGGGTCGGTCGCGATTAGTGCGCCTTCTCGGGTGTTCCACTTTGCCAGCAGCGCAGCGGAGGGGGCGGTTCCCATGAGGCCGGGGTGCGTGATGCCGGTGAAGCTGACCCCGGGGATGTGCCGGGAGGTGGCGGTGTGGCCGCTGAAGTCCCAGATCGCCTTGTAGGCGTCGGGAAACTGTTCCGTGAGAAATCCGCCGCCGTTCTCGGTGGCGAAGATGCCCGTGTATCCCCAGCCTTGGCCGGCGAGTGGACCCGAGTCTTCTTGGGGGATCGGTCCGATGTCGAGGATGTCGACGATAAGCAGGTCGCCTGGTTGTGCGCCTTCGATCGCGAACGGGCCGGAGAGGCAGTGCACGGTGCTGAGCGGGGCATGGAGAACGTCCTCGGCGGAGTCGTCGTTGTGGATGGCGCCATCGAACCATTCGCGGACGTGTACGCGGAACTCGTCGCCCGGTTTGACGGTCACGGCCGCGGGGATGTCGGGGTGCCAGCGGTTGTGGCCGACGATGTGTTGATCGGTGAACTTCTTGGTGGAGTCGAGGGGGAAGATCAGTTCGGGCATGGCGGACCTTCTTTCGGTATCAGGGGCGGGGGAGCTGGCGGTGCAAAGGGTTTCGGGTGAAGGCCCGGCTTCCGGTGTTGGACGGTGGCGCGCTGACGACTGCGGGTTCGCTGGCGGTCCGTTTCGTTTGGTCGATCAGTCGTGTGGCCGCGGACCGAGTTCTGATCAGGCCGGCGCCGCCGAAGCTTCGAGCACTGGGGTTTGCGCAGTGCGGGCAGGGGGACTCGAGTGGGACGTCGGCCATTGCGTAGTTGCTGTCGAAGCTGCCGCAGCTTCGGCATGTGAACTGGTAGTAGGGCATGGCCACCTCCTTTAGTTTCATGCGGAGCTATTCCGTATGGCGACGATATAAGTCGCGGTAGGTCACCGCGGCGAATCCGTCAGGTGAGCTTCGTGTTACGTGCGCGGCGTCTTGTGGCGGTCCCGTTAATTTCCATATGAAGTAGTTCCATTTGGGCCTATTGCCCTTAGCGTCTTGCCTACTGCAGCTCGTGGACACGCCGCAGCTTCGACAGCAAGAGAGGACACAGATGAGCACCGTCTCGCCAACACCCGCCGGGCATCAACCGACGGACACGGGCACACGAACAACCTGGTCCAGGTTCCGGGAGTGGGCCGCGAAGGATAACATCGAGGACTATTCGCTGCGCTACGCACCGAAGTCGTTCCGCCGCTGGAGTCCGATGGCCTGTTCCGTGACCGCACTGGGAGGCATCGCGTATCTCGCCGACTACTCCATCGGCGCGTCGATCGCCGTCAGCCATGGCGCTGCCAGCGCGATCGTGGCGATCCTCGTCGCAGCGGTAACCATCTTCCTGACCGGTATCCCGATCGCGTACTACGCCGCGAAGTACAACCTGGACATGGACCTACTCACCCGCGGCGCCGGGTTCGGCTACTTTGGGTCCACTCTGACCAGCCTGATCTACGCCAGCTTCTGCTTCATCTTCTTCGCACTCGAGGGTGCGATCATGGCCCAGGCGATGTATTTGGCCTTTGACATGCCGCTGCCAGTCGGATACCTGCTCGGCTCCCTCATCATCATTCCGCTCGTCCTGTACGGCATGTCTGCACTGGCGAAATTCCAGGTGTGGACACAGCCACTGTGGCTGATCCTGTTCGCCGCGCCGCTGGTGATGATCGCGATCGCCGACCCGAGCGGCTTCGACGGGTTTCTCTCATGGGGCGGAGACGGCGGCACTGAACGGGTAACCGCTATCGCGGTCGGCGCGGGCGCCGGCGTGGCCCTGTCCCTGATCGCACAGATCGGCGAGCAGGTCGACTACCTGCGTTTCATGCCCGAAAAGTCTGAGACCCCGCCGCTGCGGTGGTGGGCCGCCGTACTCGCCGCCGGCCCCGGATGGGTGATCCTCGGTGCCGCCAAACAGATCTGCGGAGCGTTCCTCGCGTTCTACGTCGCTGGAGAAGTGGGCTTCGCCCGGGCCACCGAGCCGATCGAGCAGTTCCTCGGCAGCTACGGCTCGATGATCCACAACCCCACCGTGGCCCTCGCGATCGCCACAGTCATGGTGCTGCTCTCCCAGATCAAGATCAACGTCACCAACGCCTACTCGGGTTCGCTGTCGTGGTCGAACTTCTTCAGCCGCGTCCTCCACGTCCACCCCGGCCGCGTCGTCTGGCTCGCCCTGCACATCACGATCGCGCTGACACTGATGCTGGCGAACATGTTCACCGTCCTGAACACGATCCTGGGGTTCTACTCCAACGTGGCCATCGCCTGGATCGGAGCCATCGTCGCGGATCTCGTCATCAACAAGGGGATCCTCAAGATCAGCCCGCCCTACATCGAGTTCAAGCGGGCCTACCTCTATCCGATCAACCCGGTCGGATTCGTTTCGATGCTGGTCGCATCATCGGTCTCGATCGTCGCCTACTTCGGAGCTTTCGGCGCCTTCCTGCAGGCGTGGTCGCCCTACCTGGCACTGGCGATCGCACTGGTCCTGACCCCACTCATCGCGGTCCTCACCGGCGGCAAATACTACCTGGCCCGGCCGAACCCGCTCCGTGAAGAGATCGAAAAGGAACCACTGTGGGCCGGGCAGACCCTCCTCGACATCGTGGACGGGAAGCGCTACGAACTACCCGACATGGTGCACGACTGCCCGTTCCATGGCGGACCGATCTCCTCGCTCAGCTGCACACTCACCAAGAACTGTCACGAGCAGTGCCAATCCGCGTCCTACAAGAATGACGTCGACGCCGACGGACTCGGCCTTCGGCAAGCACACAGCGTCGTGTGATCGGCATGGACGTCCTGGCCAGGTCGTTCACCCGACCTGGCTGGGACTGTCCGGTCAGGGCTTGTCATCCTCCCCGCCGTAAACGACCGGGCTTGCACCGACAAATCTCAGGTCAATTCGGCGAGCACGTTGAATTCGAGTTCGTCCGCGGCGGCGAGATAGACGGGCTGGGTGGTGTGGGTTCCGCGTACCCGGACCTCACCGCGCGGACCGCCGTAGGTAACGGAGGGGGCATGACGTTCGATCGCACGCAGGTCGAGGCTCCGGGCCGCCTGTGCCAAGGCCGCGAACAGCAGGATCCCCTCGTAGCAGGATTCGCCGATGTTGTTCAGCGCTGGCGCCGCCGGACCGTGGTGTTCGAGGTAGCGGGCACCGAAATCCATGCCTGCCGACGAGATCACGCCCTCGAAATAGCCGCTGGCGGTGAACAATCCGCGTGTGCTGTCCGGTCCGCCCGAGTAGAGCACGTCCTCGCCGATCATCATGCTCAGCCGGATCCGGTCCCCGTCGAGGCCGGCCCGTGCGAACGCATCGTTGAAGGCGGCACAGTCGGCGCCGACCATCAACAACAACACGCCCTGTGCCCGCGAGCGCCGAACCATCTCGAGCGCCGCAGTGAAATCGCGTCCACCGAGGGGGACGAACGATTCCCCGACGATGTCCATGCCGGTTGAGCCGGCGAATTCCCGTGTTGTCCTTGCTGTTTCCCGTGGCCACACGTAGTCGTTGCCGACCAGACACCAGCGGCGGATTCCCAGTTCGGCGCGCAGCCAGCTCATTGCCGGGAACAACTGCTGCTCCGGTGTCTCGCCGACCATGTAGACGCCGTCGGAATCCTCACCGCCCTCGTAGAAGGTGGTGTAGACGTAAGGAACTCGGCCCGCGGTCGTCGGTGTGATCACCTTGCGAGCATCGGACAGATGCCAGCCGACGACGCCGTCAATCGACCCGGAGCTGACCATTGTGTCGATCTGCGCCGCCAATACCGGCAGCGGCGCCCCGGCGTCGACAGGGTGCAGCCTCACGGGCCGGTCAAGAATGCCACGTGCCGCGTTGAGGGCTGCGACGGCCAGGTCTGCGGATGCCTCACAGGACGGGCCGAACATTCCAGCCGCACCGCTGCGTGGCACGACCAGCGCAATGTCGATGCTCTGTCGAGTGCGACCGAAAGCCGAGATCGAATTCGTCATGGGTTTCACCGCCGCCATATATTTCTATCTGAAACAATCCCATACGGCGCTGTATAGTGTCGTTGTGGACAATAGCACCGGCGCCACCGCGCTCGAGCAGTTGACGCGACTGGTGCGGCAAGCCTCACAAGAACTGGAACGGTCCATCTCAACCTGCCTCGGAGAAACCTCGACCGCCCGCTGGCATGTACTTGCCGCCGTGGCGGATTCCGCCGGCCACCCGATGGCGCAACTCGCCGACGCGACACAGCTCACCGGGGCCAGCCTGACCCGGCTGATCGACGCGATGATCGCCGACAACCTCGTGCACCGCAAAGTCGACGACACCGACCGCCGGCGCGTGCTCGTCTTCCCCACCAGGCGAGGACTCGCCACCCATCAGAAGATGACCCGCGCCATCGAGGCCGGCGGCCTGGACCGGTTCGCCGACGACAACGGCCGGCTGGCGCGGTCATTGAGTGCATTCCTCGAACAACTGCACGACCCCGAGCCTGCCCGGATCTAGAGCCAGGAACGCTGGGGCGACTCACCGACTGGAAGGCTGGTTCACCGGGCGGCCAATGTCGGTTTCAGAATGGATATGGGAACCGCAGATGGCGCGCCCCGTCAGTCCACAGTCTTGGAACTGCAGACTGACGGGGCGAATTAGCAGCGGGCGCCAGTTTCGACCTGACGATCCGAACAGTGACCTGACGCTCCCGACCGGATCGGAACTGCCACCGCCACCGTGCGGAGGCATACCGGCCCCAGCGGCCGACGCGAGGTTCGGATCATTTCCAGTGGCGGTTGGGCGGTTCGGTGTCCTTAATGCGTTTCTTCGGCTAATGCGGGCTGCTCACGAGGGTCGTCGAGCACCCAGGTGAGCGAATCGGTGCCGATCCAGGCGGTATCGGTGAGCCAGTAGGTTTCGTCGGCCGCCATCCCGCGATGACGCTCGCTGTCTCGGAGTCGGACCTCGCTCAGCAGCTGGTCCAGGACCCATACGTGTTCGACTTCCTCGGTCTGATAACAGAGGGAAGGAGACATACCGGGGCTAGGAAGAAGGTAAGGGGGAGGAGACGAGGCCGGGCCGGTCACTGTCTGGTCGAGCTCACGCCAGGCCGGCCTGGAACGCGATGATCACCAGGTGTACGCGGTCGCGTGCGTCGAGCTTGGCGAGTAGGTGGCCGACATGCGTTTTCGTCGTGCCCTCAGTGATGTACAGCTGATCTGCGATCTGCTTGTTCGTCAGGCCCTCCGCGATGAGGGTGAGCACCTCGCGCTCGCGGGCGGTGATGGCGAGCGGGCCGATCGGGACCGGTGGGGCATCGGTGGGCCGGCTGGTGAACTCCCCGATCAGTCGGCGGGTGACGCTCGGTGCCAGCAGGGCCTCGCCGGCGGCGACGACCTCGATTGCGTCGAGCAACTGTTGTGGTGTGGCCTCTTTGAGGAGGAATCCGCTCGCGCCGGCGCGAAGCGCGCCGTAAACGTAGTCGTCGATGTCGAAGGTCGTCAGAATCAGAACCCGTGCCTGCATGGTCGCCGTGATGCGGCGGGTCGCCTCGATCCCGTCCATGCCGGGCATCCGGATGTCCATCAGGACGACGTCGGGGTCCGTCGCACGCGCGATGGCCACCGCTTCCCGCCCATCGGAGGCCTCGCCGACCACGGCGAATCCGTCGGCGGCCTCGAGGATGCCGCGCACGCCGGACCGCACCAGCATCTGGTCGTCGGCCACCAGCACGCGAATCGTCCGTGATCTCAACTGAGTCCGCCCATCGGGAGACGGGCCGAGACCAGGAAGCCCGTGTCCGGTCCGGCACCCGCGCTGAATCGTCCACCATAGATCGCCACCCGTTCCCGCATCCCAGACAGGCCGTGCCCGTCCGGAGCGGCGGTCCCGCCGCAGCCGTCGTCGCAGATCTCGACGGCCAACTCGTCCGCCCTGTAGTCCACCCGGACTACGGCTGTCGTCGCATCCGCGTGCTTGACCACGTTGGTGAGGGCTTCCTGGATGATCCGGTAGACGGACACCTCCATGCCCGCAGTGAGGGGCCGGGCGGTGCCGGTGATCCGCAGGTCCACCTGGACGCCGGCGTCCTCGGTCCGGCCGATCACGGTGTCGAGGTCCGCGAGCCGGGGTGTGGGGACCAGACCGTCGGTGCCGTCGTTGCCGGACCCCGCGCGCAGCACGGCGAGCAGGTTCCGCAGCTCTCGGATCGAGGACTGGCTCGTGGCCTGGATCGCGTCGAGGGCCGAGCGTGCCTTCGCCGGGTCTCGATCGAGCACGTAGAGCCCGTACCCGGATTGGATGGAGACCACACTCATGCTGTGGGCGATGACGTCGTGCAGTTCGCGGGCGATCTCGAGCCGCTGTTCTACGAACTCGGCGTGCACGAGCCGGCGCTCGTGTCGGGCGAGGTCCGTGCGGTATGCGCGATGCCGTGCGACCGCGTACCCGATCGCCCACGCGCTCGTCGTGGCGATGGCGGCCAGGTACCCGAACTGTCGCAGGTCGGCATGGCCGAAGAGCGCCAGGGCGCCGGCCGCGACGGCGACCCCGAGCGCCCTCAGGCCGATCCAGGTGCCGCGGGTCGACGCCAGGAGGTACACCACCATGGTCGCGGCGACGATTGTGGTGGTGCATACGACGACGGCGATCCAGTACCGACCGTCCACGGCGACGAAGACGACCCACGTTGCCAGAAGGGCCAGGGACGCACCGAGCGGGGCGCGGCGGCGCAGTGCGATCACCATGCCTGAGGCGATGATGGTTCCGACGGCCAGCGCAAGGGCGGCCGGGCCCGGATGTGGGAGTCCGCGGCCGAGTGGGTCTGGATCGCGGGATTCCCCTTGCAGCTCGACAATGCTCCATAGCGCGACCAGCGCGCCGAATGCGGCATCGAGCACGAGCCAGAATCCGGGCGGAAGCCGCGTGATCAGGGGTGGATGCGGCGTGACCGGCATCTGCCCATCGTAGGAAGTGGTGCCCGCCGAGACATCCCCCTACGGTCCGATGATCGGCACGGCACAGACCGGTCGTCGCCCGCCGCAATCAGGGTTTTCCCCTAGGGAAAGCTCCCCAGTGTGCTTGCGGCCGAATCTGCCCGCAGGGCGATCTGAACACTGTGCATGCGCTCCTAATGTCACGGTATGACTACCCAGATAGGGGCCCCTGCGGTCTCTCGCATCGAAGCACTCGACGTGCTGCGCGGTTTCGCGCTCGGCGGCATCCTCATGGTCAACATCACCGTGATGTCGACCCCGGGCGGATTCGCCGACGGTCCAGCGCAGTCGCTGATCGCGGCGATATTCCACAACAAGTTCTACGTGATCTTCTCCTTCCTGTTCGGCTACTCCCTCACGATGCAGATCCGTTCGGCAAAGCGCGCCGGGGCGAGCCCGCGAGCCAGGACAGTGCGGCGTTGCCTGGCGCTGATGGCGGTCGGGCTGGTGCACTACGTGTTCTTCTTCAGCGGAGACATCCTGTTTTGCTACGGGGTCATGGGCCTGATCCTGTTGGCGCTCAGTTCCCTTCGCCCCCGAACCGCGCTGATCGCGGCGGCGGTGCCCTTCTCAATCTCCGTTATCGGGATGACCGTGCTGGGCATGATCAAATCCGCGGCGGCCACCGGCTCCGCGGAGGATGCGGAGACCGCGAGGGAGTTGGCGGCGATGCAGTCGGGATGGTTGGACGCCGCGCACTACCGATGGGAGAACTTCACCGATAACATCGCCGCGTTCCTGCTCATCAGTCTGCTCAGTGTGCTGCCACTGTTCCTGGTCGGCCTGGCTGCCGGCAAGGTGCGGCTGCTCGAACGCCCGGAGCGCTACCGGCCGTTGCTCCGCCCCGTCCAGTGGATCGGCTTCGGAGTCGCGGCTCCGATCTCCGTGCTCTCTGCGGTGACCGAGATGCCGATCCTGACCGGCCCGAACGCACTCGCAAGCCCGGTCCTGGCCGCGGCGTACGGGGCCACCGTGCTGCGGGTCATGGACCGGCACCCATCGGTCGCCCGGGTGCTGGCGCCGGCCGGAAAGCTCGCGGCGACCAATTACATCGGCCAGTCGGTGGTCACCGCCATCATCTTCACCGGATACGGTTTCGCGCTCGTCGGGCGCCTGTCCGACTGGGCGGTGCTCGGCATCGCCGCGTCGGTCTATGCGATCCAGCTGGTTGTCAGCGCGTGGTGGGTCCGGCGCCACCGCTACGGCCCGGTCGAGTGGGTCCTTCGTATGGCGACCTACGGCCGATCGCGCTCGTGATGACCACCAGGTGCGCGGCCCGTCGCGTCCGGTCCGGCCTGAACAGCGTAGGCGCTCTCGAAGACCGGGTATCGGCGGTGGACCGCGCGCCACTCCGATTATCCGCCGCGATGCCAGTAGGGGTTATCCCTGAGGAACTCGGAGCAAATGTCCTCCCGTGCGCAGATGTGTGGTGCCTTGCGGTGCGCGATCGTGGGAAGCATGAACAGACGAGCAATGATGATCTCTGGCGCAGCGCTGATTACAGTCGCCGTAGCGACCGCCACCACGGCCTGTGCGAACACGGAAGCTCGCATCGCGACAACATCGGGGGCGCTCCCAGCGCCCAGTCTCGGAGCCGCCGATTTTTCGCCGGCAGCGCCAACCGGACCGAATCGGATCGGCACACAGTCCCTCCACCTGATCGACGAGTCACGCCCAGATCCCTGGGTGGCCAACGAAAAGCGGGACCTGATGGTCAGCCTGTGGTATCCCACGCGGGCAGGTGAGGGCGAGTACCCGAGCGCACCGTGGTTGCCGAAGGCCGCTGCTGACAGCTATATGGAACACGCCGGTGTGGAGCCGGGCAAGGTTGCCTTCGGCAATACTCGGGGCCTCGTGGGAGCGCCTGTCGACCGGAGCCTGGGGGACTTGCCGGTGGTGCTGTATTCCCCTGGAGCCAACGCATCACGAGCCTATGGCACCGGCGTCGTACAGGAGCTGGCCAGCCGCGGGTACCTGGTGGTCGCCATCGATCACACCTACGACGCAATGGTCGTGGAATTCCCAGGCAATCGGGTCGTGACGAATCCGGAGGGCGAGATCACGGACTTCGGCAAAGCGGTCAGCGTTCGTACGGACGACGCACGATTCGTACTCGATCAGCTCGAGTCGCTGGAGGCCGGTCACAACCCCGACGTCGACAGCGCGCCACTTCCCGCAGGCCTCGCAGGTGCACTGGACCTCACGCGGGTCGGCATGATGGGTCATTCTCTCGGTGCCGCGGCCACAGCATCGGCGATGTACGCCGACGGACGCATCAAGGCAGGCATGGGTCTGGACGGCGGAGGTGTCGGACCGGTCGTCGAGGCCGGCCTGGATCGACCATTCCTCGTGGTGGACACCGAGGGCAAGGGCGGCAGGGCCACCAACCCTCTCCTACAGAAGTTCTGGTCAAATCTGCGCGGATGGCGACTCAACCTGACACTGAAGGGTGCGGCGCACAACTCTTTCGGCGATGACGCTCAGCTCATACCGATCGCTCTTCCGTTCGCAGGCGTTTCGTCGGAGGACATACAAGAAATGGTCGGCACCATCCCGACCGATCGTGCGCTTGCGTTCCAGCAAGCCTATCCACTCGCCTTCTTCGACCAGCAATTGCGCGGCATCGGTCACCTGCTGGACGGCCCTTCGCCCGACTTCCCCGAGGTGGCGTACACCCGGTGAGGCCACTCGTATTACGCCTGGAGGCGTCGATGCCTGGTCGCGAGAAGCAGGCTTCGGCGACGGAGGAAGCTGCAGGTCGGATGAAACCTCCATTGCGCGCGGATGAAATCGATTGCACTACTGCAGTTTTAGGTGCAAGCATCGTCAGGATTGTATAACGCGACGGCAGGGCGGGACTGGTCCGATCGAGCGGGGGAGATGCCGGCGCCGCGTGAGCCCCTGTGTGACCGCGCATACAACTGCGCCGCCCGCTGACGTTCTCCCTGCCGTTGCGGCAGGAAGACATCCTGATCGTCGACCTTCATCCCCGCCGGTGCGCCGTGCATCCCGGCCCGATTCGGGGCACCGTCGACGGCACCCTGTTCTCCGCCTGCATTCCGCCCGGTTTGGTCGAGGACGTGCCGATCGCCCGCGACACCAGCCGCGTCGAGGGTCTCCTGCAACGGCACCGAGCGAGCGAGATGGAGCGGCATGGATGGATGAATGGATGGAGGAAGGTGGGTGGATGTGGATGGAAGGCGAGCGCGTGGGTGGAGGGGTGTTCACCAATGGCGATTCGGTCTGGGCTGCATGGGGATTGGATAGGTTGACCAGTTGGCAATCACACTTAAGGGCGGCTATAGATCACACGAATCTGGATGAGTTCCAGGTTGCTTCGCGCTTGGCTTTCGGGTCGAAGAAACCGTTTCGATTGGTTCGCTTCTTCAGCTGTGGTGCTTGACGAGAAACTCGACAACTCGGGAACGACATGCTGAGCATGCGTCATCACCCAACCATGCCCAGCCTCGGGGACCGCGCCGCTGATTGACGATGCCGCCCGCCCCGGTGCGGGGAAGCGGGCGACGTCGTGTGGCACGGGTGTGTGCCTTCCGTGGGAGGCGCTCGGACTCAGCTGATCTTGCGACGGTAGATGGTGATCGCGAAGGTGTAGGCGACGACGAGGATGCCGACCAGCCAACCGAGGGCGATCCAGATGTCACTGCCGACGGGTTCCTGGGCGAACAGGGCTCGGATAGTGTTCACGATGGAAGTCACGGGCTGGTTCTCGGCGAACCATGCGACCGGGCCGGGCATCGAGTCGGTGGGCACGAACGCCGAGCTGATGAACGGCAGGAAGATCAGCGGGTAGCTGAACGCGCTCGCGCCGTCGATCGTCTTCGCCGAGAGCCCGGCAATCACGGCGATCCAGGTCAGTGCGAGGGTGAACAGGATCAGGATGCCGGCGACCGCGAGCCACGCGGCCACGGATGCTCCGGTGCGGAACCCCATGAGCAGCGCGACGCCGGTGACGATCGCGACCGAGACCAGGTTCGCGGCCATGGAGGTGAGCACATGCGCCCAGAGCACGCTCGACCTCGCGATCGGCATGGACTGGAAGCGTTCGAAGATGCCGCCCTGCATGTCGAGGAACAGCCGGTACGCGGTGTACGCGATGCCGGACGCGATCGTGATGAGCAGGATGCCGGGGAGCATGTAGTTCGCGTACGACTCGTCGGATCCGGTGTTGATCGCGCCGCCGAACACGTACGTGAACAGCAGCATCAGCGCGATCGGGGTCACCGCGGTGGTGACGATCGTGTCAGGGCTGCGGACGATGTGTTGCAGCGAGCGGCCGGTGAGGACGCCGGTGTCGCCGAGGACGTGGGTGGTCATCGGGATTCCTTTCCTGCCGGGACGGTGCCGTCGGTACGGTCGCCGGCGGTTTCGGTCTCGCCGGTGTCACCGACGAGGGAGAGGAAGACGTCCTCGAGGGAGGGCTGCTTCTCGATGTACTCGACCTTGGCGGGCGGGAGGAGTTTCTTGAGTTCGGTGAGGGTGCCGTTCTGGATGATCGTGCCCTTGTGCAGGATCGCGATGCGGTCGGCGAGCTGCTCGGCCTCGTCGAGGTGCTGGGTGGTCAGCAGCACGGTCGTGCCGCCCCTGGCGAGTTCCTTGACCGTCTGCCACACCTCGATCCGGGCCTGTGGGTCCAGCCCGGTGGTGGGTTCGTCGAGGAAGATGATCGGCGGGTTCCCGATCAGGCTCATCGCGATGTCGAGCCGACGTCGCATGCCACCCGAGTACGTCGCCGCCTTGCGGCTGCCTGCATCGGTGAGTGAGAAGCGGGCGAGCATGTCGTCGGCGATCGCACTCGGGTTCTTCAGGTGACGCAGCTTGGCGACCAGTACGAGGTTCTCACGGCCGGTGAGCACTTCATCGATCGCGGCGAACTGGCCGGTCAGGCTGATCGACTCGCGCACGTTGCCGGGATTCGCGGCGACGTCGAAGCCGTGCACCGTGGCGGCGCCCGCGTCGGCCTTCAGTAGCGTCGACAGGATCCGCACCAGCGTGGTCTTGCCAGCACCGTTCGAGCCGAGCAGCGCGAGGATGCTCCCCGCTGTCACGTCGAAGTCGACACCCCGCAGCACGTGTAGGTCATTGAACGATTTCACGATGCCCTGCACCCGGATCGCGGGTTCGAGGGCCTGATCGGTGGTCATATCCGGTTCTCCGTTCTTGGCGGGTTCATTCCTCGTCGGCGGCCTGATCGATGGCGTCCGTCAGGCGCTTGCGCTCCTTGTTGATCCATTGGCCGTCCGAGTAGTTCTGGATGAAGGTGTCCGCAAACTCCACCGGGTCGTCCCCGACGATGTCGCGGATCGGGGTGCCGTCTGCAGCGGCGCGCTCGATCAGGTCGGCGAGGTCCTCGTGCATCTGCATGAGGACATCGCCCTTGACGATCGACCCGGCGTACATGAAATAGCGCTCAAGCCCGTCGATCCCGGTTCGGTAGCTCGTAGGGAGCTGTTCCTTGCGGGCCTTGTACTCGCGCCAACGCTTCTTGTCCTCGAACGAGCCCGTGATCTGCTCGATCCATCCTGCGGCCATGACTACTCTCCTTCGTTCTGCGGGTGTTCGACGTGTTGGTGGAGCTGTTCGATCCGTTCCGCGAGGAAGCTCCACGTCCTCCAGAACTCTTCGAGGTACTCGCCGCCCAGCAAGTTGAGCGAGTACACCTTGCGCGGCGGCCCCTTCTCGGACGGGACCTTCTCCACATCGACGAACCCGCGCTGCTCGATCCTGACCAGCAGGGCGTAGATGGTGCCCTCGGCGATCTCGGAGAAACCCTGCTCGCGAAGCCGCGCCGTGATCTCGTAGCCGTACGCCGGCCGCACGGCCAGAATCGCGAGGACGATGCCCTCGAGCGTGCCTTTGAGCATCTCGGTCATCTGCCTGCCCATGGAACCCCCCTCCTCTCCACTACTCAGTGTTGCTGACTACTACTAGATAGTAGCACTGAGTAGTGATCGCGCAAGGGGTAGATGCTGCGGAGTATTTCGGCCTGCCGGGCGAGCGGACAGTGATCGTGGGTTCCCGAATCGACGTGTAGGCGCCTCTGGGCGGGAGCAGGAGAAACAGTCGCCAGGCGACCAGACTTGATTGTCTGCGTTCCGGCAGGCGAGCATCTGGAGGGCGTTCTTGGACAGCGATCCCGCTCTGGCGATGTACAGCCCGAAACCTGTCGGGGTTGCCCGCGGGAGTGAACGCTTCGAAGCCGAGTGGCGCAACGATCCACACACAGCCGTGCACGGGCCGTAACCACAAGGTGCGCCACGGGTTAGCCGATTAGGCGGGTCCCTGCGCGACCACGACTTGAGGACCGGGGCGTGAAGGTCGCGTCAACGATGTGCGCGGCAATGTAAGCAGTTCGTCAATGGGGCGGCGCGTCGACTGCTATCAGCGGTACATATGGGGAGAGGGAGTCTGCACCCGAGACGCCCGGAGGTCCTAGGAGGCACTCGATGACCCTGAATCTGCACCGACGCCACCATTGGCTGGCTCGGCCGCAGCCGAAGCGGAACGCTCTGGTTCACGTGCCCCAGCAGGCTGATGCGGCGACCCGGCGCGCGATCACGCGCGAGCTGACTGAGGTGATCGAGCAGCCAAACCTCTCCTTGGTCGGGCTCTGCTACACCGTCAGCGGTGAAGTAGCCGCGCCTCGGAGCATCGGCGCGACAGTCGACTTGATGGTCTCGCTGATGGAGCAGGTCCACCGTGACCACGGCCAAATCCTCACCGAGTTGGTCATCGAGGTTGCTGAACGGCCGGCGGGGCACGAGCTCGAACTGGTCACCGCGGTGGACGAGGCGTTGGATGTGGCGTGTGCGACCTACCGGTTCCCGCGCCCCAGCGTCACATTCATGACCAGGCCCACTGCTTTCGCTACGACTTCGACGGACTGACCTTGCGGCGACCGGCGCCGTACTCGCCTCCGGCGCCCGCTGGTATTGGCTGGGCCTGAAACTCGGTGCGACCGCTGCCGTGGCATTCGTGCACTGGCTGATCGCGCAGAGCTCTACGTCATCGGCGCCCTCTGTCCGTACTGCATGGTCGTGTGGGCCGCGACCATCCAGGTCTTCTGATACGTCACCCTCCGGAAACTGCACAACGGCACCTTCGCCCGGCCCGTCCGTACGAAAGCCATGACCGCGGCCGGGAGCCACCTGATCTCGGTGACATTCTGGTTCCTCGCCGTCGCAGTGCTGGTTGTCCACCGCTTCTACTTGTACTGCCTCAGCCTCCTGTAGCCGACTCGGCCGATCCGTCGCCGTCGCTGTGACACCCGAATTGCCCTGTGCCACTGCCAGTCCCGTAGGGGTCTATCGGCATCACGGCACGGCCCGACACCACCCAAGACTGGATTCGCGGGGTGAACACCCGATCCTCGTCCGCGAGGAGTACTCCACCTGGGCTTGTCGAGTCGATTCCGATCGCCCGTGACATGAGTGCCGGCTGTGAGCGGGCAGAAGTCCAGCGCCGACTGCGAAAGCCATGGGCCTTTCGCCCGCACGGACCCAGGAAGCCGAACGGCACCCGGCGTTGCCGGGGGACAGCGCTTGCCCCGGCGTAGATTAGAAGTCTGCGGGCTCCTAGATCGATGCGTCGCCGATATGAAGTCCCAACGGCGCACTGCGACCTTCTCGGCCCCGGCGTGGAGTGCGGATGTGCCAAAACGGTCACGCTGAGAGATGAGGACTTCCCGAAAATCCGGATGCCCTTCCAACGCATGGATGGATGAATGGATGTGGACAGTGGATGGTTGGATGGAGGGGTGTTCACCTATGGCGGTTCGTTCTGGGCTGCATGCGGATTGGATAGGTTCACCGGTCGGTGACCACACTTAACGGGCGCTTCTAATCACACAAATCTGGATGGATTCCAGATTGATGGCCTTTAGGTGCCGCGGTTAACGCCGCGGAAAGCGAATCGTGCGCCCCGCACCCTCTTCACCGACCCCAGACTCTGCGCAGCCATCGTCGACCGGTTCACCCACCGCAACACCATCATCGAGACCAGCACCCACGCCTATCGACTCGCCCACACCGAAGCAGCGACAGCCGGCTAACCCGTCGGGGTCGGGACGGTCAGACCCCACCTTGCGCCATTTCCAGTTGACAGAGCCAGTCGGGTCGAAGAAGAGTGATCTGCTGACCGAGCGCACAGGACGGCACGAAAGGGGGCTCATCGGATGAGCGGAACCGTGATCATTCTGACCGGCCCGCCGGGAGCGGGGAAGAGCACTGTCGCGGCCGCGCTCGCCCGGAGCTTCGAGCGGGGCGTGCACCTGCATACCGATGACTTCTGGCATTACATTGTCGCCGGGGCGATCCCGCCGTACGAGCCAGCATCCGCTAAACAGAACCAGACCGTCATGGACGTCATCGCCGGAGCTGCTTTCACGTACGCGGCGGGCGGATTCACAGCGGTACTCGACGGTATCGTCGGGCCGTGGATGCTCGATCACTTCCGCAGCCACACAACGGATATCGCCCTCCACTACGTCGTACTCCGGCCCGACCGCAGCACCACTCTCTCGCGCGCTCAGGCTCGCACGGCGCCCGATGCGCTCGTCGACGAGCACCCGATTGTCACGATGTGGGCGCAGTTCGCGTCCCTGGGTGAGTACGAGCCGTACGTACTCGACACGTCGAGCGACGATGCGCGCCGCACAATCGAACGTGTCACCGACGCCCTTGCTTCCAGTAGGTTTCGCCTTCGCCTCTAGCTCGGCAACGTCGGACGGTGAACACGCCAAGGAAGAAATTGGTGCGGCAGCCGCGGCATCACAACCGGGCAGCCCAGCCTCGACGTCGCGGGCGTGGACGCGCCGCGCCGGGCGGCGCGTGCGGGGTCGACGGGGCTTGGACGCCCGCCGTGGAGCGAGCGGGCTGGCCGACGACTGCGTACGAGCCAGCCAAAGCCGTACGGCCGGTCCTGGAAGAGCGTGGACTGGAAACGTGGCGATGTTCATCAATGGTGGGTTGTTCTGGGCGGCATGCGGATTGGATAGGTTGACCAGTCGGTAGTCACACTTAAGGACGGCTCTTGATCACACAAATCTGGATGGATTCCAGATGGATGGCATGCAGGTGCCGCAGTCAGGTGTCGATTGGAGCAGTCCTGCGGCGGTGGCTGTGGTCGGACCGGGGCAGCGTAGACCTGCCTCGCCCCGTCGTCAGCCCAGCGACCGTAGGTAGATGAGCGTCGCCTGCACGCGTCTGTCACCGTCCTGCAGCGGCAACTTCGAGAAGATGGACCCGACGTGCTTGCGCACGGCGGCTTCGGACACCGTCAACCGCTGTGCGATCAGGGAGTTGGTGTGCCCCTCGGCGACCAGTGCGAGGACCTCCCGCTCGCGGTCCGTGAGAACCGCCAGCGGCGCGCGGCTGCGGGTGGCCTTGACCAGAGCCCGCACGACGTCGGGATCGATGATGGTCTCACCACGAGCAACCCGATCCACGGCGTCGAGAAACTGACGGACATGTCCGACGCGCTCCTTCAGGAGGTATCCCACGCCGCCCCGTGCGGTGTCGTCGCCGAGCAACTCGTCGAGATAGGCGACCGAGACGTATTGGGACAGTACAACGATCGGGAGGTCCGGATCGCGCTGGCGGAGTGCCGCCGCCGCGCGCAGTCCGTCATCGGTGTTGGTCGGCGGCATCCGGACATCGGTCACCACGAGGTCCGGTCGGTGCGCCTCCCACGCGTGGAGGAGCCCCTGCGCATCCGCCACACCCGCGCACACCACGTGTCCGGCGGACGCCAGCACGCTCTCCACGCCGGCCCGTAGCAGTGGGCTGTCCTCTGCGAGCACGATCCGCAGCGGCCGTTCGGTCGGACTCACACTCCATCCGAATTGTCGTGGGACCCCCGACCGGACTTGTCACAGAAAGGTTTCCGTCGAGAGCGCCGAGACGACCACGCAGCCTGTCCAGACCGCCACCGGCAGTGATGTGTGCGCCGCCCGCGCCGTCGTCGGTGACGGTCAACAGCCACATGTCCCCGACGCGGTCACCCTGCACGGTGACATGTCGAGTCTGTGCGTGTCGCACGGCGTTCGTCAGGGCCTCGGACACCAACACGTAGGACATGTGCTCGACCGGCGGCGACAGTCGTTCCCCCGCACCGGTGACACCGTCGAGCGCGATGGTCACGTCGAGCGGGACGTCTGCCACCAGGTCCGTCAGCGCGGGGGCGAGGCCCCGCTCGATCAACGCCCGCGGCGAGTAGCCGCGCAGCACGGCCCGCAACTCCGCGAGCGTCTCGTCCACCTGCCGGTGAGCATCGGCGGCGAGCCGGCCCGTCGGTCCGTCCGAGTCGGCTGCTTCGGCCAGTCCGAGGTTCATCGACAGCGCAACCAGTCGGTGCTGTACCCGGTCGTGTAATTCCGATTCGAGGAGGGTCCGCTCCGAGCCCTCTGCGTCGAGTAGCGCGGAACGGGTCGTCTCGAGGCGGGCCGCTTCGAGACGCCACGGATCGGCGTCGGACCCGAGGAGACGACGGGCCATCGCCGCCTCGAACGCGGCCCAGGCGCCGACCGCCACCAGCAGCAGCACCGTGCCGACTGCCCCGGCCAGCGCCAAACCCCAGGCACCCGAACTGGTTTCGACAGTCCACGCGCCGAGATCGAAGTGGTCGTCGCGGATGACCACGGGCGCGGCTAGAAGCATCCCGACAATGGTGACGCCGAAGATCGCCAGGAGGGTGGCGGCGCCGCCGGAGATCGCCGCACACAGGACGTACGCGACATGCCGCATCGTCGGCAGTCGCTCCTCGTTCGCGGACGCCGTCACCTCCACGTCCGCATAGTCCGCGATCGACCGATCGACCAGCCTCAGTCGCGCGCTGTGCGCGCGAAGCATCGGTTCCCACAACGCTGTCCGCAGTCGACGCGTCATGCCCAACAGCAGGACAGGGAGGATGCCGATCACGGTGACAATCGAGAGGACGCCCGCGGTGGCAAGGCAGGCCAACGACCGCCAGGGCCACACGGTGCGGAGGTACCGGGGGCCAGACCGCAGTGCTGCCGACACGCCACCCCTCACTGCGCGGCCCCGATCGCCGCGCGCCGACGTACCCTCGTCGTCCCGACGATGAGGAGGACGACGGGAACGTAGGCGGCGCACATGAGAAGCGTAACGGCACTCGCGTTGGCGCCGGGATCCACGAAACGCTCGAGACCGACGGCTACGACGAGGTTGCTGCCGCCGTGCAGGATCGCGGGCGGCCACACCGACCCACTACGACTCCACAGCCAACCGATCACGAATTCCAGCAGCACCGACAACGGAAGCCACATCAGCATCGCCACGACCGCATCGGTGGCGGTACCACCGGCGCCGAAGTACCCCACCCAGGGCAGAGGCCAGTGCCACACACCCCAGACCAGGCCGGTCGCGACTGTCGTTGCGACCGGCCTACCCGGAACGAGACGATCCCGCAGGTACGCGGTCCAGCCGAACTCCTCTCCCCAGAACACGGGCGCAGCCACAATCGGGACCACCACCGCGATCAGGACGAAGGTCAGGTCGTCCCGCCCGAAGTTCCACGCCGCGACGTCCCACACGCCCGTCACCGCGGCCGCTGCCAACGCGGTCGCGAGAACCGCTACGGGAAGCAGCGCGGCGATCAGGTACGACGACCACGCCCCACGCAGTCGGGGCCTCAGCCCCGCATCGGAGAACCCTTCGCGGGTGATCCACCGGCGCGTGACGATCGCGGCGACGGCGGGCACGAACGCGGCGGTGAGCAGTTGGACGACTGGGTCGTCGAGCGAGTAGCCGGCGGCCCACACGATTGCCCACGGAACCCAGGAAGCCCCGAACGCGAGAACGAGGAACCAGAGAACTCCACGTGCGCGCACGGACGAATCGAGGACGGTTGCAGATGGCCGAAAGGTCGAAGCAGTGGTCATGCCTCCACTTCACGACATGGTGAACGGAAAGGCTGTAGCCCACGCGACCGTCTCGGGGTGGCGTGCACGCTACCTACGACGCGATGCGTCGCTGCAACCGCGGCAGGCCAGAGGTGGGTGGATGGAGGGGTGTTCACCATGGCAGAGCGTTCTGGGCTGCATGCAGATTGGGCAGGTCTACAGGTCAGTAATCACACTTAAGAATGGCCCCGGATCACACAAATCTGGAGGAGTTCCAGTCTTTTGACCGTTGGGTGGGCTCGAGTCCGGGATAGGCCAGCCTTCCCGGACTGAGATGCAGGACGGGTTACCGGGACGCCTGCGCCGGCGTCTGATCCATCTCGGATTTGCTACGCCAATTCGAGATGGCCGTCCGACTTGGCGATCGCCTTGCAGGACAGCCGACAGCGATAGGGTCCGCCTATCGATGGAGGACGACGAGATCAGCCCCGGCCGAGGATCTCGGCCGGGGCTGATCAGTTTGAAGAGATTGGCTACCCGATGCCGAAGAAGTGCATCACAGCGGCAACAGTCGGCTGCAGCCAATTTCGGACCTCGAGCGGAAGGCCGGCGTACGGGTCGTAGCCGCCCGGTGATGCATTTGCGACCCCGCCCCCGAGAAGACCGAGCACCCCTACTGTCGCAACGAGCGTTGCTGCTCTCATCTTGTTCATATCGGGAGAATCGCCCAAAACATACCGAGCGTTACGCCCAACTTGGGTGGGCGCCCAATCGGCTTCGCGCAAGCCTGAGGGCGTACTGGTAGCCGATCGTCATACAGGACCCGCGAACCCGTGCGCGGCGGATTGGGAAGAGCCGCGGCGGCAGTCATCCCCTCGGAAACGCCAAGAAGCGACGCGAGAACACCGCCACGTAACGCCGCGAGGCACAGACGAGGAGTCCAGATCGGTCCGCACCATCCACGCGTAGGATTAGCGGGAAGCCACCGATAGTGATGCGCGTCAGACCCGAGTGAAGGAACGACGGCCGCCATGTCTTCTGCTACCCAACAGGCGCCAACCAGCATCCTGACTGTCTCTATCAAAGCGGCGGACCTGCCAGATTTCGCCAGCGAAGGGCCGATCCTCGTCGAGGTGGACACCAGCGAACAATCCGGGCGGACATATCGCCGCAGCTACCTGGTCGAAACAACTGTTGAGCGTCGGCAAGACAATGAACCCCACAATCCGGAAGTCCGCGTCACCTTCGCCGAACCGGGCATCGACGCCATCACCTTCGCGCCAGCAGACGATGTTGTCGTGCACCGCCCATTCCTCGCCAAGCATCGGTAACCGGCAGACCCGTCGGGGCTGAATCTCGTGTCCACACAGAGGCTGCTCGGCAGCAGTCACGTTTTTAGCCATGAACTGTCGCCGAAACCTCTGTAGTGCAGAATATTTCAGGGATGAATTGCCCCGTGAAGGTTCTCGATGCTGCGCGCGTGGGTGGCGAGTTCTGCGCGCGCGGATTTCATCGCGGTGGCATGGCTGAGCGGGATCACCCGCCCTTGCACAGCCCCACCATCGTCCGGCCACCGTCGATTTGTTCCGGGCACCCGTTCCCTGTCGTCTTTCACGCGCTGTCGATTCGCATATACGCGGCGTCTGAACGCTGCGTCTAGGGGTAGTGGCATGGGTTCCATTCTGTCAGTGCGGGGTTCACCGGCGGGAAATCGGGAGGCCGGGCGCGCACAGCTCACTCTCGGATGGCGCGCGCGCCGCCACGAGACCCGCTTCAAGCGCTCTGAACTGCAGGTTCGAGTGAGTGACCGCGCTCACGAAGATTCTGTAGTGGCGACTGTAGACAATCGAATGTCGCCGTTGTAATCTTCCAGCCGTAGATGAGAGACGGATCCAAGGGGCGTGGCAGAGGACGAACTGCCCGCATGAAGGAAGACCGGTAAGTAGGGCGGGACGCGTCGAGAAGATGTGTTGAGTGTGTTTCGGAAGACTCGACGCGTCCCGCCGCTCTACCGGGCAGTCAGATGAGCCCGGTAGAGCGGAACAGGAAGTTGCAGGAAATGCGACGCACGCAGGCGTCGCACCTGGGCGGTTGCAAGATCGCCGCCCCGGAACATTGAAAAGTCCCGACTAGGAGGTGGTGCACGGTCAGCTGTTACACGATCGCGTCCCGTCCGCCGAGGCGGGGAACCAGTAAGGAAGCCGGCCGAATGGCTGGTCTGTTCAAGTGAATCCCCTCGGGCCCCGGCGCCGCACAGGCGCCGGGGCCCCCGTCCGTGCATACGAAAGGTGCCACGAACATTCCGGCGAAACCGAACGACCGCGGCCCGGGAGACAGAATCGACGACGAGGACTTCCCGGCGTACAGCATGGGACGCGCCGCCGAACTCCTGGGCGTCACACAAGCCTTTCTCCGCAGCCTCGACACCGCGAACTTGGTCACCCCGGTGCGATCCGAAGGCGGCCACCGACGCTACTCCCGATATCAACTACGCGTCGCCGCCCGCGCCCGCGAACTAATAGACCAGGGCACCGCACTCGACGCCGCCTGCCGCATCATCATCCTCGAAGACCAACTCACCGAAGCCCAACGGATCAATACCGAATTCCGCCAGGCACAGCAGCACCCAGACCAGGCCACGAACACTGAAGCCACCACCGACTGACCCGGCTGTATAGCGCCATGGACTCACGACGCGGAGCTCGGGGAGCAGTCCCATTCCCTAGTTATCGCACCGATACCTGTCGGTCGCGCGGAGGAGGCTCTCGCTAGAGGTCCGCCCCCGTCGACTTCACTCGGACGGCATTGCAGGAACAATGGGCCCGAAAGGAGTTACCGCACATAGCAGCTCACTATGTGCGGTAACCTCTGAGTCGTCCTGGCGCGATTCACCTGACCCGCGGGGACGACTCGGGAAACTATCTGCGGTAGCGGTCGGACTGCCCCCACTCAGGTTGACTCGTGGGGTTGAGCGGTTTGCAGGGCGAGCAGCGACGCCGACCCGGCCGGGTCCAACCTGCCCGCGAGTTGATTCCACAGACGCTTGTCAGCGACCTCACGGCCCGCGGCGACCAGCCTCTCCAACCCCGTGATGCCGGGCAGCAGGTTTGGCATGCCCGCAGCCACGCCACCGCGCCCTCGAAGATCACCTTCGGTCCGTCGCCGGTCATCCACGCCTGGTCCGCGATCCACCGCCAGCTCCGCCTCCACGTCCGCGAACGCGGCCAAGCCGTACTCCTGCGTGATCTCGGCCTGATGCTCGAACCGGGTCATTCGCCGATCTGCGTAGTCCTTCAGACATGCCGGGTCGTCGATGCCCAACTGCTCGGCCGGGTACTCCACCCAACTCCGGCGGCACATCCAGCGGGTAGGTCAGGAACATGCCCAAATGACAGACCGTGATCATCTGCACGGCGTAGCCGAGCCGGTTGTAATCGCGGCGACGGGCCGCGATCAGCCGCCGGTCCTCATCGTCCGGGTGGAAGAACCGCTCCATCTCCACACGTGAATACGAACCGACCCGGCCGTAGCCCCCATCCATCACGGCGCCATGAAATCACCTACACCGCAACACCGCTCACCGTTGCGTAGATCCGGCACCATAGCCCGGCCTCAAGCCCAAACCTCCGCTAATACTGCAACGGCGTTTTGATGGTCGGTGCTGGTAGATGTATGAGGCCATGACGTTGGTGACGCCACGGTTGGGCATGGCGGCCGGTGGCTGGCCGCCGATGGCGTGCCGCAGCGAGGCAGTGATCCACGCGGCAGGTTGACAGCAACCGCGTGGTCACGGTGGAGGGTGCCCTGGGTCGCACTGCTTCGCGATCCAGAAGCAGATCACCTCCACGACATGGCTGCGTTCGGTGTCGCTGAGCGCACGGCCGGCTGGGATTGCGTGCCAATGCTGCAGGCAGATGCGGCAGCAGGTCGCGGTCGCGTGTTGAGCGACGAAGACGGGATGGCCGCAGTAGGGCGTTTGCCGGCCGTCGTTGTGTGGTTGGGCGGGGGCAAGCCGGTCACGGATCAGTTCGTCTGTGTGCCCGCGCACACAGTCGCAAATCCGCGGTGTTCGACCATTGCGCGGTCCCGGCCGCTCAGCTGGAACTTCGAGCGGAAGGGTTGCTGTCCGATCCGTTCCAGCTTGGCGTTCAACTCTTCGATCAACACGGGCGACTCCGTCGTGTTTCAGTTGTGCTGGGCGGTGATGTTGAACATCCAGCTGATCCCGAACTGGTCCACGAGCGAGCCTGCCTCGTCGCCCCAGACCTGCATTTCCAGCGGCAGGGTGACGGTGCCGCCGACGGACAGCTTCTGGAAGTAGTCGCGGAGTTCGCCGTCGTCGCCGCCGAGGAAGACCGCGACGTTGTTCCCTGGCCGATAGGGCGGATGGCCTGGCCGGTCGTCGGGGAAATCCCATGCCATCAGCGTGTAGCCGGCCGAAGTGTCTAGACGAGAGTGCATGATCTTGTCGGCGTTGGGTGCGTCCGGTAAGCCGAAGTCCGCGACGGTTCCTATCTCCAGCTCGCCGCCGAAAACCTGCCGATAGAACTCCATTGCCTGCCGCGCGTTGCCGTTGAACGTGATGCACGGATTGACCTGAGACCCCACTTGGACGCTCCTTCGTGAAGTGACCATCGGGCTGTCCGATGGGCGCAGAATCAAGGTCTCAACGAATCACGACACCTCCTGTCGTGATTACTGGTAAGTCTTTTGTTTATGCGCGCCGACCGGCTGGTCTCCCTGGTGCTACTACTGCGCCAGCGTGGACAGTGGACGCCTCATTCCGAACTCGCGCCACTCGCAGTCGATTATTGCGAACCCTGATCTCGGAGCCTGCCTGTCCTGGCCTTCTGGGCCTCCAGCGCCGGAGACGCATGGCCGCCCCAGCATCCGTTTTCCGTACCCCTGGGTTCTTCTGTAGCAGGTGCTACCGGACGAGAATGGATATGTCAGGATTTCCCGGCGATGTCGGGAACAAATCCACTGAATTGGGAGAGATCATGCTCGGCCTCTTTCTGGGTCTGGGCAGCACCGCCCTCGCGCTGGGTCTGGGTGTGGGTTTGGCTCTCACCATCGGACTCGCCCTCGGCAGCGCGGCCCTCGGGCTCGGCTTGCTGATCAGCGACGCAGCCATCAAGTACAACATCGACGAACTCGAAGACTGACCGACATATCGTCGGGTTCCTCGTCGTCATGGGGTGATGTGCCAACCGAGGATTCAATTTCAATACTGCGCGGCACGGGGCGCTGAATGCCCTTGTGCGCGTTTCCCGCCGAGAGCGGCCGACGACAGCTGCCAAGACGCATGCAGGCACAAAACTGTCCTGCCCAACGATCGTCAAACCGGACACCGGTGGACTGTAGAGAAGTTTGGCGTAGGGCCGCGGACTAGACGTGCTCGCACCATCGTCGGCGAGGATTTCCCGCATTCGGTGCTACGAGCCGCTCGCGCAATTCCCGTAGCTCGGTGCTGGTTTCCTGAGGTTCTCTGGTGGCGCGACGCGCTGCTCAACTGTGTTCGCTCCGCGGGTTTCGTGTGTCTGGTCACCCAGGTAGCGTTTCGCCGCCGATCGGGGCGAGCACCTCACCGGAGTAGTACGAGGACAAAAGGCAGGAGGCGAAGAAGACATAAGAGGGGGCGATCTCGTCCGGCTGCGCGGCTCGACCGAAGGGTGCCTGGCTACCGAACCCGGCGACCTTGTCGGCGCTCATCGTAGCCGGGATGAGCGGGGTCCAGACCGGTCCGGGTGCCACGCAGTTGACCCGGATACCGCGATCGAGGAGTGCCTGGGCCAGCGCGTAGGTGAGTGCGATGACCGCACCCTTCGTCGCGGAGTAGTCGATCAGGGTCCGGTTCCCGCGTAGGCCGTTGATCGAGCTGGTGTTGATGATCGATCCTCCATCTGGCAGATGGTTCAGTGCGGCTTTGGTGACATGGAAGTAGCTGTCGATGTTCACGGCGAAGGTGCGTCGCCACTGTTCGTCGGACAGTTCGGCGAGGTCCTCGACCGGGTTCTGGTAGGCGACATTGTTGACCAGGATGTCCAGCGCGCCCAGTTCGTCAACGGTGTGTTCGACCACGGCGCGGCAGTGTGCCGGTTCCGCTAGATCGCCTCTGAATCTGGCGCAGGTGCGTCCCTCGGCGGCCACCAGGGCGGTGGTGTGTTCCGCATCCCGCTCCTCCTCGAGGTAGGCGATGGCGACATCGGCACCTTCCTTGGCGAACGCGACCGCCACCGCGCGGCCGATGCCGGAATCGCCGCCGGTGATCAGTGCCTTCTTGCCCTCGAGCAAGCCACGACCCCGGTATCGGCGCATCTCGTCGTGCGGTTCCTCGGCCATCTCCTCCGTCTCGCCCGGATAGTTGATGGTGTGGGGGGTGTGCTCGGTGCTCATCGTCGTGGCCTCCGCGGCAGAACTTGGTTTCATCGACACCGGGCTACCCGACTGCACGAAGGCGAAACGCGAACCCTTCTGCCCGCCGTATGCGTATGCGTATGCGACCGGGGTATCCAACGGTAGGAACGCGAAGGGAGTCACGGTGAACGAGGACAGGGATGACATTCGAGATGACGCCAGGACCGCTCGACCGCACGCCGGCGAAGCGGTGATCGACACGCGCAGCTGGGTCGGCTACGCGGTGGTCGCGGCAGGCGTGGTGCTGATGGCGCTGTGCCTGGTGGCGGCCGGATACGGGTTCGAGGGTTGGGCATGGATCAGCGGTGTCACTGGCCTGAGCTTGTTTGTTGCCGGCGTCGCCCTGGTAGTCCTCGAACATCGGCGGATCAGGTCAGCGCCTCATGATCCGCTCACCCGAGGCTGAGTCGACCAGGTCCTTCGGAAGCTGCGTGACAACAGCGGGACAACCACATAGCCGCGCGCCGATCGCGATCGATCGACTGAGCCGTCGACAGCGACAGCGACCGGAGTGGGGGAACTTGAGCTAAGTCGTCGCCCGCCAAGTCACGCAGGGGCCCGGCTCAGGTACGACGTCCGTCGATCACGTCACGCGCCCGATCGAGCATGGCCGCGAATGGTCCGACGAGAATGTTCTCTGCCTTTGACTCGACTCCTGGATGCGGGCGTGTGGGTGCGATCGCTTCGGCCAATTTGACCGAGTTGGTCATGCGGGCGAGCTCTTCGTCGGTCAGGGCCTTGCGTAGCCGATCGAACTCCTCGTTCTCCTCATGCTCGGCGTGCTCGAGGACCGCGGACTGTAGCTCCCTGATCTTCGCGGTGAACTCGTCCGAGTCGACATCGAGCTCCTCGAGCTCGGACAGCGCCACCTTGGCTTCGTGTTCCTCTTCGAGCCGCTCCTCGATGAGTGGCTCTCCGTTGTCGAGGTCGCGTCGGGCGCGGGGATGAACGACCTCTTCCTCAGCGGCCTCGTGGATCGCGAGCAGTCGTCGGAGCTCGAAGAATGCTTCCTCTCGGGCTTGGCCAGACTGGGCGAGGACCTCGCGGAACAGGGTCTTGATCTGTTGGTGCTGGCCAACCAGGAACTGGACCACATCTTCGGTCGATCGGATTTGTGTCGTGGGCATCGGCTCGGCCTTCCGTGTCGCGGTCATTTGCCACACCTGGCCTACCCGCGGGGCCTGGGCACGAAACTCACCCAGGAAACACACAGCGAATTCCACAACGGCTGTCCACAGCCCTCAGCACGACGCGGTCGGTACGATCGAGCCGTGTTCGGCCTGCCCTTGGCGATGGCCCGATTCAACTACAGGCTCGTACGCCTACCGCTCCAGCTGATCGAGGATGTCGCTGTCGTGCGTCTCCCCGAAGAGTCGGCGCTGCGCCTGGGATACGAGCGAATCCTCATCGACTGCGATCGCGTGGCCGCTCATTTGCTGCGTGACGAGTCGGCCGCAGCTCGCGCCTGTCGACTGCATGAGGAGACGGCCCCGGCGCGCGTGACTCGCGCACTCGAACTGCGCAGGGTCGAGCAGCACGAAGAGGCCGTGCACGCGGCCGAGGCGGAACTGCTGCACGGGCATCGCGAGAGATTTCTGCGCCGCCTGAGCGAACACGTCTCGCAGAGTCCCGCCGGGCGATAGCCCAAGGGGCCCGGGTGCATCGAGCCGAAAAGGGGCCTGTACAGCGCGCGACGAGGGTGGTAGACCCTAGTTGGTTGAGTCCACAGCCGCCCCCGCTTGCCTCTCACGTGAGCCCGTGAGCCCGTGAGCAATCAGCATCTGCTTTCTGGCGTGGCGCACTCGACCCGGGAGGTGCAGCAAGAACCAGGAGGCCTGCTGTGTCGATTTCACCCATACTCACCCGCCGGCCGATGCCAGACGGCCCCGGAATTGGCCGAATCCCCGCAGGTGTACCCAGCGTCGGAATTGGCGTCATCGAGGTATCGGGGGAGGTGGACGTGCATACCTTGCCCGACCTCGAAAGGCGGCTCGACGCAGGAGCCAACGCCGCCGAATACGGCCTCGTCGTGGACCTCTCCAGAGTTACCTTCCTGGCGGTATCGGCCATCGAAGCTCTCACCCGGGTGCATTGGCGTGCCGGGTGCGCGGGGGTGGACGTCGTCCTGGTCGGCGGTCCCCACTGCGTGGAGCGCGCCCTCTCCGTCACGGGCGCTGACAAGCAGTTCCACTGCTTCACCTCGCCGAAACGCGCATTCGAAGCATGCGAAAGCCGCTATCGGTGGTCCCTTTCTCTGGTGGTGCCGACCCAGATCCATTGCAGCGCTGCGGGGGTAAATTGCTAGTGGTGGGGGTTCGGCGTGCTCGTGCCGCTGCGTGGATTCAGCACGCCGAACAGGGACCGTCGGAGGCAACTGTCGGCTGCCGACGGTCTCTGTCCTTGCGCAGGCCGTGGATCAGTTCCTTCAGCCAAGTCCGAGGCGGCCCCGCTGTATCGATCGACCGTCAGGATCCGGCCAGTGACGGAGGCGTAGATTTCCCTCCTCACGCGGCCTTATGTTCGATACGGTCGGTGCGTCCGCAACGCACACTCCCGCGGGCACGGCCCCCATCAAGCTGCTGCCCGCGCTGGTGGGGGCCGCCCAGGGAATGCGCGCTACCTCGATAGCTTGACGAGATCGCCGAGTGTCGTGGTCATTTCAGCCGGTGGCGCGAAGTCTGCTTTCCCTCAATTGGCGCGACGGCAGCCGAGCGAGGCGACCAGGCTCTGGAGACTGGGACACGTTCCAGTCGCACGCTCTTACGGAGGTCGAACTTGCGTGTTGCGCAGTACGTTCGGTCCTGGATAGATGCGGGGATCGTCTGCGCTCACTCTCCGCCGTTGATGGTCGAACCCGTCCGCATCGTCTGCCTCGTCGATCATCCTGCGCGTGTTCGCGTATCGCTTGATTCCTTCTCGGCCCGCAACCGTCGGTTCTCATCCACCGCCCTCTGGAGCGAGGGGAAGATTTGGAATTGGTCCGTCAGGCCGGTCACTTCAAGGGCTCGTTCCAGACACTGTGGTGGCGCTACGAGGAGTAGCTGTAGACCATTGGCGGACGCATGGATATTTGCGCGGGCCAGTGCCTGTGCGCCAGAGACTCCTAGAAATGTTGAGTGAGTCAGATCGACTATCAGGCTCATGACCGCTGAATCGATGCCGGCGTCGAGGGCTGATCGCAGAGTTTCGGCGGATGCGTAGTCGATTTCCCCTCTGATGTCGACGACCGTCGACCCGGGCCCACCGCGGCGATCCCGCCCTGCGCACAGGCAGTCGTCCAAGCGGCTGTAGTGATGAATGTGAATCTTCATGTCACGGCCTCCGGTCTTGAGGACGTCGTCGCTCGAAGGAAACCGGATTGACCCTGGTGAGAAGAATGGCGTGGACTTGCCGCCCTCAGCGCTTCGGCTTGGCTGTGTTCTCTACCAGGTTCATGCCCACCAAGAAACATGGCGGATCTGAAGAGTGTTTCGCCGGGTGAACCCCTTTTTCAAGATCGCTGGGGTGGGTGTCAAGCATCGAGCATTCAAGCGCGAACTCGGCCTGCCATGCCCCCAGAGTGTGGCCTCAGTGCCGACAGGAACGATGTCGGCAGTGAGGCCATATTTCCCATGTCCCGAGCGTTGCGGGTGGTACCCAGGCACGGGATTGGACGGCGAACCAGGTCCGCCATCGACTGCGACCGGGCCAGAACGTTGAGTCAGGCGTCGATCACCTTTTGCTCCCGTTTGCCCGCGATCTCAATCCTGCGTGGTTTCGCCTTCTCCGCGACAGGAATGGACAATCTCAGGACCCCGTCCTCATAGCTTGCCTCGATGCCGGCGGTATCGAGGGTTTCGCCGAGGAACAGTTGCCGGCTGAACACGCCACGTGGCCGCTCGGCGGAGACCAGTTCACAATCCGTGCTCAACTCCGGGCGTTCTGCGTGAACGGTCAGCACGTTCTGCTCGACATCGAGATCGATCGAGTCGGCCTTCACCCCGGGAAGATCGAATTCGGCAATGAACTTGTCACCGTCGCGCCACGCATCCAGAGGCATCACAGCCGGACGCGCCACCGTCCCGAAGACCTGCTGGGCGAGGCGGTCGAAGTCACGGAACGGATCAGTACGCATCAACATCATCGTCACCTCCAGGCAACTTCATACAGATGAACAGTTGATACCCTTGTCAACGCGGGAAGGTAACCTCATGTTCCCGCCATAGATTATGATGGCACTATGGCTTACCTGGTGCAAGAGGATCAAAAGATGGAGGGCCGCGGATGGTGAACGAGTCCACCCCGCGCTCCCGGTTGGGTGTCTACGGCATCTCGGTCGCTTCCGAGTTGTCGGGCATCGACCCGCAGACATTGCGCCTGTATGAACAGCGAGGCCTGCTCACCCCAGCCAGGACGGAAGGCGGAACCCGGCGTTACAGCGACGACGATCTGGCAATCCTGCAGAGGGTCGCCGAGCTCGTTGACGCTGGTGTGAACCTCGCAGGTGTAGCGCGGATTCTGTCGCTCGAGGCGGACAATCTGCGCCTTGAGTCCGAGAATGCGGACCTGCGTGCTGGGCGCGAGGCCACTTCCCCTCGGCAGCAGGTCCGTTAGGGCGGTCTGCCTGCCGAGCTGCCCATCAATGCGGTGTCCGACCCGTGCCTCTCGCGGTTCCCAGCGATTCTTCCTCTTCTGATGAGTAGAGCAACTTTTCTATGCCGTATGGCATAGGAAAAAGGTAGTGAAGTCTGGAACCTAGCGACGTCCGGTGCTAGCTTGAAAGTGCACAGTGAGTCGCGTTCGCACTGGGCGGGCGCACAGGCGTCAGGGAGGTGCAGAGCTGTGCGCCGCGAAGATGATCACACGAAGCCCCGGGCCGGCGAGTCGACTATGCGTAGCCGCGACCCCGTTTCCCCCGCTGAGGATCCGGTCCATTGGCCGGATCCAAGCCCCCTCAACGAGTGGTCGCAGGCCGTGATGAAGGGCAATCGCAGTGCTTCGATCTGACGATGCAGCTTCCCGTCGATGGAGCTTTCGCTGCGTCCGCTGCGATCTCGGGTACAGCACCACCGCGCCGGACAGATCCACGGCGGAGGCGTTAGCGCACACAAACGGCTGGGTCGTAAGCGATTGTCCGCGGTGTCCAGGGTGCGCGACAGCGGAATCGGGTCTTCTGCGCAGGCGACCGGAAGGCTCCTCGCCGAGTGAATGCAGAGTCCGGACCGATGAGTTTTCGAGCGCCGGCGGGTCTACCTGAGGGAGTCGCCGATCGCCGTGCGCACTGGCGGGGCCGTCGCCGCCACCAGACGACCGGGAAGAGGGTGGTTCCGGGAGGTCGGCGGTGCGCGACCGCGCTTGACTACGAGGGGAACTACATGACAGTCACAGCAGACGACATGCGCTCGTTCGAGACCATCATCGGACGGTGGAGGACGTCGGGCACTGCGTTCGACGAGCAAGGGGAGCCCGCCGCGATAATCGACGGCACCGACGAGTACGAGTGGATGCCCGGCGGGCGATGGATCGTCCATCGTGTTGACGTCACGATGGGCGACGACCACGTGCAGGCCCTTGAGCTCATCGGTGACCACGACGCCGCGACCGACACGTACGCCATGCGGGCGTTCGACGGCTCCGGCGCGTACGGGAGGATGACCGCGAACCTGAACGCCGACCGATCATGGACGTTCCTGGGCGACGGGATGCGCAGCACCCTCCGGCCGTCCGAGGACAAGTCGTCCATGACGGCGCGATGGGAGCGGCAGGACGACACTGGCAGCTGGATTCACTGGATGGACATGCGATTCGTCGCTATGGCGTAGCGCACGCCCAACCCGGATTGCATTGGGTTCGAAGGGTGTCCTACTTGACGATCGCTAATAGTCGACAGCGATAGGTGTGGGTGATGGATGGATGGATGGATGGAATGGAAGGGCGTTCACCAATGGCGGAGCGCGCTGGGCTGCACGCGAATTCACTAGGTTGACCAGTCGGTAATCACACTTAAGGATGGCTCCAGATCACACAAATCTGCATGAGTTCCAGGCTGTCGGTTGGCGTGACTCGTCAAACAGGACATCCAGGCATCGCGCCCGGGAGTCGACTTAATCTGCGCGCCTACCGAGCGGCGGCGGTGGTCAGCTCCCTGAGAGCGCTGGCACGGCGCTCGAGGACCTCATCGGTTAGTCGACACGGGACCAGGGCGGTGACGCTGCGTCCCCAATTGCTCGCAAACGAGCGGTGTTATCCGGGTGTCCCAGGAGGGGCGCTGTGTGGTCCAAGCGCAGGCGAGTCGGTTCCTGTGTCGTTCCATGGCCTCGATAGGCGCGGATGCTCCGTCTGGCTGGTGTGCACTGTGACTGCCGAACGCTCGGAATGGGGAATCGACACAAAAAGGACCAATCGGTTCGTTTAACTGGACGTGGGCTGGAACGTGTTCTACGTTCGGGTTCATGGCACTCAACATTGCACGCGATGACGTAGCCATCCCGAACGTCGGTGCGGTGGTTGGGGGTTGCGGTGCTTGTTCAGCGAGTCTTGCCATCGAACGGTGGTGACGAGTCGTGGACTGTCCTCGACGAGGACTTCAGCGTGGTCGAGCCGATCGAGGTCTTCCTGGAGCGCCTAACCGCGATCCATCGTTGCCCGACCGTGCTCCAACCACGGTCCGATCAGTGCGGCCGGCATGGATAGACGGCGCGCGGCCGGTCACGGAGGAACAACGCTGTGCGGCGCAGGGGCGACGTGCCGCGCCGGCAACTCCCAGCGCAATAGCGAAGGAAGAACACTGATGACGGACATGATCGCCGTGCGGTTCGACAGCATCGGCTCGCTGGACGCACTGCATCTCGACCGCGTCTCCCTGCCGCAAGTTGGCGAGGGCGAGGTCGTAGTGCAGGTGCGTGCGGCCGGGCTCAATCCCAGCGATTTCAAGAATGTGCTCGGCAAGTTCCCATACACGACGGTGCCGCGGACCCCGGGCCGTGACTTCGCCGGCACCGTAGTCGCCGGCCCTGCCGACCTGCTCGGTCTCGATGTGTGGGGAAGTGGTCGAGAACTCGGGTTCACCCGGGACGGTTCACACGCCGAATTTGTCGCGCTGCCGGCACGCGGGGTGGCGGCCAAGCCAGAGAATCTGTCATTCGCAGCAGCAGCGGCGAGCGGTGTGCCGCACCTGACTGCATGGGAGGCCGTGGAGCGCTGCGGGATCGGCGCCGGGACGACAGTGGTTGTGATCGGCATGGGTGCGGTCGGCAGCGCCGCCCAGGCTCTAGCGGCCGCCCGTAAAGCCCGCGTCCTGGTGGCCGTCCGCCGCGCCGAGCACGCCGAGGAACTACGGGCCAAAGCCATCGAGGCGATCGTGCTCGATACCGGGCTGGACGCGCGGGTGCGTGACCACTTTGACGACGGTGCCGAGGTCGTGTTCGACACGACCGGATTCTGGCTGCCGGCCGCGATTCCGGCGTTGGCGGCCGGTGGACGGGTGGCGATCATCGCGGCTCCCGCAGACGGTCACGAGCGCGTTCCGGTGCTCGAACTCTATCGACATGGAGCCACTCTTATTGGAGTCAATTCCGCCCGCCACGACACCATCACCAGTGCAGGCGGACTCAACGCCCTGCGGCCACTGTTCGAGTCCGGTGCACTCGACGCACCGGCAGACATCATCCCCCGTCCGCTGGACCAAGCGGTGGAAACCTATAGCGAACTGGCCGCCGGCGCGGCAAGCAAATTCGTCTTCGTCCCCTAGCGCTGCGGATCCCATCAGAATAGTGAGAGGACGGACGCGACCAAATGATCTCCGATGTCGATCTGGAGAAGCTCGACCTTGCCACGGAAACGTTCGCGGGGGTGCTCCGCGGCGAGGACGCGATCGGGGCCCAGCCCAGCCGGTGCCCGGGATGGAGTACGCATGACGTCGCCAACCACGTTCTCGGCGGGGCGATCCGCTACGCGCATTACTTTTCCGGTGTTGATCCCGCCGAGATTGCTTGGAGCCGAACCGCGGATCATGTCGGGGACGACCCAGCTGGAGCACACCGCAAGCTGGCGGACGCACTTCGCCGCGAATTCGTCGACCACCGCGACGAGGGCATCGTCCTGCACCATCCGCTCCAGGACGTTGACGCACAAACGCTGCTGGTGATGCGTGTGCAGGAGTTGGTGTTCCATGGCTGGGACATCGCCTCTGTCGCCGAGCCGAGTATCGAACTAGATCCGTCACTTTGTCGGTTTCTTCTCAACCGTGGCAAGGCAGTTCGCACGATGCTCCGCACACATGGGGTACTCGGGCATGTGACAACTTCGGCAGGTGGCGGGCTGACCGCCGAGGTGCTCGCCGAGTGGGGTCGTGGGTGACGTTCGGGGCCCGGCGCCCCGGCCGACTCAGGCATCCCGCATCGCTCCGCAGAACCTGGTTCCTCTGCGTGACTGACACCTCCCCCGCGGCATTCTCGACTCCTGGGGCGAGATCCTCGGCGAACCCGAGCCTGATGGAGCGGATGTGGATGGAGCTGTCTGGTGGAGTGGGTGGATGGATGGAGAGAGAGATCCGCGCCAGCGCTTCTGTGCGCGCGGGCCGCGAGCGAGATGGATGGAATGGATGGTGGATGTGGATGGATGATGGATGGACCATGGAGGGGTGTTCACCAATGACGGTTCGTTCTGCGCTGCAGCCGGATTGGATAGGTTAACCAATCGGTAATCACACTTAAGGAGGGCTCCTGATCACACAAATCTGGATGAGTTCCAGCGTGCGCGCGACGGTCGGGTGAACCGTCCGAGTGACGTGTCAGGTCAGGGGTTGGCTGTCGGTGTCGATCACGTCAGCGACGTAGCGGTCAGGCAGGCCGAGTAGGTCGGTGAGCACGCGGCGGCGCTGCCCGTCGAGCCACCGCACCGTCGCCACCCGGTCACCTACCGCCGCGACATCGTGGAACTCCTGCCAGAACGGCAGATTCTCCTCGAAACCTCCGTGATTGATGAGGACGTCGATCATATTCTCGATGACCTCGATAGGGTCACCTGTCCCGTAGAGGGCCCGCCACCCCGCCAACTGCGGCCACTGAAGAGGCCGGCGTTTGAGGTGATCGCGAAATGTAATCTCGAGCAGCTCAGTCATACGGCGGTCGCTGTGCAGAGTGAATCGCTCCATCGCCGGGCCGAGCGCCCACCAACACACCATCTCGACACCGGCATCAAGGTCGAACAGGTCGATCGAGGTCGGGTAGACGGCCGTATCACCCAAGTAATACCGCGTACCCGCATAGCCGTCCTGATCGAAAACGTAGGAACCCGGGTGTAGTGGCACCAGGAGCGGAAAGTGCGAGACCGTCAACTCCTCCCGATTCGGAGCGGCGGTGTTCCCGATCGCGCAATACCACCACCGCACCGGCGTCCACAGCAGCGATGCGTTGATGCCCTTGTCGATGACCACCCACTCCGGGCCGAGGCGTTCGGCGGCGCCGGCGAGGATCCGGTTCCGCGCCGCACCGCGGCCCTTGCGGGGGCGTTCCTTCTCGTACAGTTCGCGGGCCATCCGCGCGTTGAACTCAGCGTTGGTCTCGGTCATCAGACCCGATCCTCCGGAGGTTGCGGTTGCTGGGGAGCGTGGTCCCAGGTCGGTTTCGTGAGCGGGTTCTCGTCCTGGCTGGCGGGTGCGACTGGCCCGCCCTGTGACGATTGGGGCGGGCCTTCGTCAGGGTCCCAGGGCGGTCCGACGGTTTACTCGTAGTGGTAGAGCCGGACCGTGTTTGGGTAGTGCAGCGGGCCATACACGTCGGCTCCACTGCCGCGGTGTGCGGCGGCGCCGCGGTCGGCGGAGATCTGCACGCTGTCGCCGAAGCTCAGACCGTTGTCGACGCTGCGGAGGTTCGGGTAGAGCGGGTTGAGGACGGGGCCGGCGATGTGTGCGTTTGCCAGCGCGGCCGTTTCGGCTGCGTTGAGTTCGATGGTGGTGCCGCCGGGGATCGGTGTGACGGTCAGTGCGGATGCGGCGCCGGCGCCGAGGGTCATGGCCGCGCCGATTCCTGCTGCGACGGTGGTGAATTGGATGGTTTTTGTGATGGTGTTTCGCATGGCGATTTCCTCCCCTGTTGGCTGCCGAGTGTCGGCAGCTACGAACCCCACCCGAACACATCGGCCGTGCGGTCACCACCTCTCGGTGGGCGTTTGTGTGGGGGATCACTCCGGGCTGCCGTCTCCATCGGGCGCGCCGAGCAGCGCTATTCCCAGCTCGTATCTGGTTGCGGGAGTGGCACATTCGGGCACGATGACACTCGCAAGTCTGGCGTGTGGTGTGGGCGGATGGCCGTGAGTGCTTTCGCGTATCCCTTCCGGTGTCAGTCCTTTGGTCGTGCGGCTGCGCCGAGGATGGCCGCCAGGAGCGACCCGGCGAGGAGGAATAGGGCGATGCGCGTGCTCCGCTCGTCGCCGCTGAGGTCGCTCCAGGTCAGTGCCTGCGCGATCGTTGCCGTGAGGTACAGGCCGATCGCTGCGCTCTGATATCGGTTCATTCCAAGCTACCTCCGTAGGGACGGCGGGGTCGGGGTTGGGTCCGCACGGGTTGGACCGCAGATTGTGATGGACGACACTGCCGGCGCTTGTATGCAGGGCGGCTTTTGCGGCGTGACGAGGGTAAATGATGTTACTCGGGCCGGTGGGTGAGCGTGAGATTCTGTGATGGCGGGTTGCGGATATGTGGGGCGTGGGGCAACGTCAAGCGGGCTGGGCAAATGTCTAGCAAATACTCAGGGGAGGGGTATTGATGCGTAAGTTGTCTCGGATCAGGGGCGGAGCGGTGGCGGCGGGGGCCGTCGCGGTGGCCGCGGCACTCACGGTTGGGGTGGGTGTCAGCTCGGCGGATGTGTCACCACTGGCCGATGAGCAGCGCTCGATAACCACGCTCGGTGGGTGGCGGGCGGAGGCCGCGCTGCGGGACATGACGGTGACGCCCGTGCCGAATCTGGCGGTTGCGAACACCACGCGGGAGGGCTTCATCTCCGTGTTGGCGGCCGGGCAGGTGCAGCGCGGCGGGACCGGCGCCCTGCATGGCGCCGAGGTGGAGTTGTCGATTGACATCGGGTGCGGCCTTGACGTGTCCAATGGCGTGACCGTCGGGTTGCAGGGCAGCGTCGGTGCATCGGCGAACGTGAATATCGGTCCGGTGTCGGGTTTTTCGCCTGGTTTGAACGCGAGTGTGGGTCCGTCCGTGAGCACTCAGCTCAAGCCAGGTGCGGTCTCGACCGTCAGTCTGGGTAAGAAGCAGCTCGAGCAGCCCACCAATCCGGGTGATCCGTTCCTAGGTGGGGTGCGGGTCGCGGAGTTGCCGATCAAGGTCAACAACTGCCTCGGTCCGGTTTCGACGCGGTTGGTGTCGAAGCTGACGGTGTCGACGACGGTGTCCAACGAGGTCGTCTACGCCTACAGCAAGCCGATGTGGCTCTAGCGCGAGGGCGGCGAATTACGTTGACACCGTGCCGAATTACGAACAGCAGCTGTCGTCGGGGCGCCGCTGCGGTCGCCGTGTTCGCGGCGATGTCCGGGGTGGGAATCGGGATGCTCGGATGCACCGCCACGGCCAACGCACAGGAAACCCCCGCCGAGCGCTGCGCACGAGAAACGGCCCAGTACAACCAGGTGTGGGTGCAGGGTTGGGTTGCCGCGCATCCCGGTTCCACCGCGGCTGACGCGCCGCCACCGTCCCCGCCGTACGTGTGCGTGGACCCTGGGCAGTCGCAGCCCACCACGACGACACCGCAGCCGACGATGGGTGCGGTGCCGACCGGTACCGACAACGGCACCGGAATCGGCGTAAACGTCGGCGGCATCGGGGTGGTCGGGGGCACGAGTGATCTCTCGCCTGAGAGCACCGGCGCCCAGCCGCCGTCGACGATGTTGGCGAGCCCTCAGACCAGGGCGGCCGGCGATTCCGCGGGCACCAACGCGCCGCCGGACGGCCTGAGCGCCCAACTGACTGCACCGACCACAGGTACTGTCTCCTCGCCAGTGGGCACGGACACCGCTCCGCCGAGCGCACCGGCGCCGATCCATCACGATGCGAGGGCGCTGCCGACCCCCGTCTCTGGTGGCAACACCGACGATGTGGGATTGGCATTGGTGATCGCTGCCGCCGCCTTCACCGCCGGGGGCCTCGGTGCGGGGCGCCGTCGGCGAGCCTCAACCACCGCCGCAGCCTCGCGAATCGCAGCGGCGCCGCCGGAGGCCCTGCTCTCACGACTGGTGACGACCGCCGCCGCACCGCTCATGCAGTACGCGCCCGGCGGGGTCGAGCGCCTCGCGATCGCTGAGGGCGGAGGATTCCGGACTCTGCTGCTCATCAACGACCCCACCTCGCCACGCGAAGGGGTCGTCGAGATCATGGCGGTGCCGCCGGGCGGGCGGATCGTCGTCGAGCTCGACGGTTCCGCCTCGATCCTCGACGCCGGGGGCAACCGGGTCGGCGGCGTCGCGATGCCGTGGGCGTACGACGCCAACGGGCGACCCGTGCTGACACGGTTCGTCGTCCGTGACGGACAGCTGATCCAGCAGGTCTTCGCAGACTCCGACACCGCGTACCCGATCCTCGCCGACCCCCCGCCGAACGGGGGCAAGTTCGGTGGCGGCGGTACCGCAGCTTCTGGCACCGGAACCCCTGTCGACAAGTCGCCCGGCCGCTCGGTTCCCCGCGCCACGAATCCGCCGACAGCCGAACAGGCGCCCGCCATCGGAAACCCGCAGATCGGCGCCACCGAAATGGCCAACGAGCTGGCCGGAAACACTGCGCCCACGACGTACAACACGGCCAACGCCGGTGACGGCACCGCACTGGACGCCATCGAGGAGCAGCAGGCAGGTAGTCCGCAGATCGGTGCCGGTGAATGGGGCAACGAACTGGCCGGAAACACCGCGCCCACGACGTACAACTCGACGCAGGGCAGCGGCCAGGGCAGCGCGCTCGAGGAAATCGTCACGGTGCCGCCGCCTGACCCTCCACAATCCGATGAGGACGCTGACCCGGGGGCCGGGGTCACCTCCGCCTCTGACTACTGGGCGGCGCTGACCCCTGCGCAGCGTGAGCGGGTGATCCGGACCTACCCGGAGTGGGTCGGCACACACGACGGGATCCCCGCTTCCGCACGTGACCGCGCCAACCGGGCTCGTCTGGCCACCGAACGCGCGCGCCTGACCGCCGAAGAAGCCCGACTCCGAAGCGAACTCGGCAAACCTCATCCGGGTAACGCGTTCGCGGGGGTCATGCCACCTGGGCAGGAACTGGCCGCGCGTGAACTCGCCGAAACGGAGCACAAGATCGCTTCTCTGGAGGCCATCGAGAACGTGCTCAACCGCGGTGATGGCCAAACCCGTCAGCTGCTTCTTCTTGACAACTCCGGCGACCTGACGAAGGCCGCGATCTCCGTCGGCGACGTCGATACCGCCGACAACGTAGCGGTTCGGGTTCACGGCTTCACAACCACAGTCGACGGTGGCATCGAAGCTTCGGACAGCGATGCCGCCAACCTGAAAAGCCAAGCTGAGCTCCAGCTCGATCGTGAACCGGGTAGGGAGAATCAGACTGTGGCGGTGGTGACGTGGATGGGATACGAGGCCCCGCAGATGAGCGCACCGCTGGGCGTGGCGACGTCGGGAAAGGCGGAGTCCGGTGCGGATCAGCTGACGTCGTTCCTGCGCGGCGTCGAAGCCTCGCGCCCCGCAGACCCGAATATGACGGTGCTCGCACATTCCTACGGCTCTTACACCGCCGGGCTCGCTGTGCAACAGAACACCCCCACCGACAACGTCGTGTTCTTCGGTTCCCCGGGCATCGGCACCGACACCGCCACCGACCTGCAGGGCACCCATGGCTACGCGCTAGCCGCGGACGGCGATCCGGTCGCCGGCCAGGCAGAAATACGCTCCTGGATTCCTCCCGTCGCTCAGCTCGCAATCAACCCACTGCTGGCACTCGGACAGTTCGGCGATGCCCCCACTGCCGTCGACGGCATCACCGAACTGTCGACTTCCGAGGGTGCGGTACCCGGTGATGGGCACCGGGTCGGTTCAGAGGGGCACAGCGAGTACTACAAGAATCAGTCCATGAGCCTCTACAACATGGCCGTCGTCCTCGCCGGATTGCCACATTTGGTCGTGACCGGATGAACACCATCAGGTTTCGGCGTCCCGCCGCCGCGATCGTGGCGGTGTGTGCGGTCGCCGTCTTGTCAGGAGGATGCATGAACCAGCCCGTCACCCACGACGAAGGGATGCGCGAGCTCCTCGCCCGTCCCACCAGTGAGGAAGCCGTCGCCACCTACCAGAGAATGCTCGGGGAGATCGTCACTGCGCTCGGCCCGATCGTCCCCACACTGCGCTGGGAACCGTGGCGGACCGCAACGCACGCCGGCTGCTCCGATGACCTCGTCCATCTCGGCGGGCGAACCGTGGCCATCCCCGATTGGCATGCTGCCGGGCCGGTTCCTGACCAGGTGTGGCCCTCCGCCCTCGCGGTGGTCGAGGAGATCTCCGTCCGGTACGGATTTGACTCCACACTGGTCTACGCCAGCGAGCCTGGCCGCCATGAAATCCGGCGTGACAGCCCCGACGGCGGCTTCCTCGAATTCGGTCATCGCGGAAATACGAATCTCACGGCCACTACCGGCTGCCATCTTCCTGCCGCCGACCACCACGCCACGACCTCCCCGCCTGCTACCTCCTGAGGATCAGAACCCATGAACAGCACTGCAACTCACAACCCGACCAGCGACACCGCGCCCTCCTCCCCGGTTGAAATGACCCGCGCATGTCTGGCCCTACTTGCCGGACTCGCTCTGCTGATCGCCGCATTCGCGAATATGACCAACCTGACCCGCTGGGCGGACGCCCACGGAACCGTCACCGTGTACCTGGGGTTCTTCCTTGTGATGTCGGTCGCCGGTCGACTGTTCTGGAACGGAACGGACTCCGTTGTCGCGGCGGTGCGGGCACACTGACCGAGCTCGTACAGCATCTACGATTCGTGCATGCCTCGCGGTCCTGTCTTCGACCCGCTTGATCGAGAGCTCTTCGACACGCAACGGCAGCGCTTTGACTGGAGCCTGTTGCAGAACGGATCCGTGTACAGGTACGACACCCGATTCGGGTTCGACTGCGCTTCTCGGCGACTCGATGAACTCGGCTACCTGGTCCATCGGATCGATCTGCAGCACAGCATCACCGTCACCGACGTGCACACGGTGTTGGCCGGTGCACTGTCCTTCCCCGCCTTCTACGGCAAGAACCTCGATGCCTTCAACGACCTGATGTACGATGTCGGCGAATTTCGATACGGCAGCGACCCAGATACAACCGGCACAGTCCTCGCTCTTGCCGGCTACGACACCCTGGTGAACCTGGACCGTCACACGGCAGATGTGATGCTGACCATTTTCGCGAAGCAAGCGCGCCTGGCGGCGCTCTTCTCGCACCCGATGTTGTGCATCGTCGAGTCGACGGCTGACGACCTCGGTCCCGTCGATGGACGACCGGTCCGAGCCGGGAGCGTCTGGGATATACCGCCGAGTTCCTGGCCCATCACAGAGAAGGAGTTCGTCGAGTTCCGATTTGAAACCACCAACACTGACGCCGCCGCGACCATCGAGGTCATCGCATCCACACTCGAGGAGCGGGTTGGTGGGTGGGCGAGGTGGCAGATCCTCGACCCGGTCCGACTCGCCGTCGATGATTCGTCTGAGCATCTCTTAGAGCAGCAACGACAATGTTGCGACGTGGTCGTGGTTGTTGGTCTACGCGGGGAGGGCGACCTCGGCGAGATCGACGAGGACATCTATCGGGCAGTGCGTCATGCCGGGCTGATAACGGGTTCTTCAAGGGTTTCCAGCTACCCATTCGGCGCGGAGAAGGAACGCATCCTCGGTGAGTACAGCGAACTGCGCGACGACTCCGATGATTGGTGACGCGCGGCAACATCGCTAATGCCGCTCGCCGCGAAGACCTCGTCGCGCCCGTCAACGGGTGATCGTGGTGCGGCTGGGATTGGGCGTTGACGCTATCCCTGAACGCATGTTGCTGTTCGGTGTGCCCAGTCCACCAGGATGCCCCAGGGGATCTACCGCCTGAAATCGTGCGTGATGCGTATTCTGGGCAACATGACACGGCAGAAAGGCGCATGACCCGCGCTTCAACGGTGCGCAGAGCGCTGCGCCCCCGATATGTGTTCTCTTCCTGTGGCTACGTCTGGATTGTCGATGACACCCAACCTGTCGCGGCGGTTCTCGATCCGGTTACTGATCACCTCGAGCGGATCGTCGAATGGACGGCACTTCCGCCCGGGCCAGCCGATTCGCAACCTCCGACGATCGTCGCCGACCCGAACGGTCTATGGATCCAGAATTATCGTGATGGTCCGCTTGCGAGAGTCGGGCCCGATGGCATCGACCACGCCGAATACATAGAACATCACGTCCTTGTGTGCGCTGGCCCGGCAGGCGCGTGGTGTCTGAGACCTTCGCGGAGCCCCTTAGACGTCACATCGTCGCCGCACATTCCGCCCCGCCGACAGGTGGGACGATCAGGTCTTCTCCTTGCACTGCCCTCCGGAGGTGTCGAGTGCGTGGACGTCGAGGGCAAACTGGCGACCCTCGACTTTGATGAGGACGCGCTGTTACTCGGTGTCGAAGACGCTCCGTGGGTGCGGGTGCCACGAAGATCGGATCGGGGCAAGGTCGTGCCCGACGAGTACGTCGTGCAATACACCAAGTCGTGGCTCCAACTGCCTTGGACTGCAGCTGTCCCCTCGCTGATCAGCCGCGCACAACATCTGTCCGCGAGACAGGCACCTGCTATGGGAGCCGGTTGGCACACGAGTGAGTACGCCGACGCCCACTACAACGAGGCACATCACAGGAAAAGGGCCTCTGGCGGCGGAATCCGCTGGTACTGGGGAAAGGACGACGCGCGACCCGAGATCACGGTGATCCGGGCCTTCCGTGACGGCGACCCGGAGCCGCTGCGCGTCCTCGAGCTTCGGGACGTCAGGGTGATCCACGGCGCGGTCGCGTCTGGTCGTCTCTGGCTGGTGGTGAGGCCGGAAACGCATACTGGTGAAGGTCGCTACGTGATCACCTGCACCGTCGACAGCGGCACGGTGAACCGGGTCGGCGCCGCCGACGGCCTCGACATCTCCGCGCACTGCCGTCCGGTGGGACCGCAGCCGCTCGATCACGACTCCTACGTGCAGTACTGCCTCCGCAAACTGGACGGATTCCGCTTCTCCGACCACGTCAGCAACGTCGAAGCGAACTACGTCGGCACCTGGCCCGACGGACGTATCCATCTGAGATTCACTCACACGCACTACCCCGGGCTGACTCTGGTCGCGCGACTGAACCTCTATGACGAAGGGGGAGAGCGACTCAAGGACATCATGAAATACGCACGCGTGGAACTGATGGAACAAGCCGGAACGCGCGCCTATCCGCCCGTCACTCACGCCGTTGACGGGGTCTTGTACGTGTGAGCGCCGATGAGCCGCGGCCGGATCGGGGTGATAGCGCGGCACACGAGTCGACTACTGAGGGAGGAAACGTGACCGAATGGGTTGAAATGTTGGTGACAATGGCCGACGGGCCGAAACAGCCGGTGCACGGCGTCGTTGTCCCGTACCGGAACACCGACGAACCATGGCGCTTCTCCTACGGCTCCTATGGTGAAGAGCCTGTTTTGCCGCGCCTTCGTCACGACGGCGTCCACCTGTATCGCTGGGGGCGCCGGACCCGGATCGAGTCGATGGACGGGGATCCGCTGTTCGTGAGCGACGGCGAAACCGCCTGGGACTTCACATCCAGCTCCGAGCGGCCGCGGTGCACCGAGCTCCGCAGTGTGCAATTCCTGGGCCCCGGCAGGGAACTGGTCATCACTCGGCCCGTCAATCACTGGGTCCGCAACCACCACGCCCGCCCGACCGGGCCGGTCACAGATGTGGATTTCCTTGGCCGTCGCTGCTGGTCGGTGGAGCTGGCACCGCGTGAGAGTAGGGCGATGCCCCGCCTGTCGGTTCGGCTGGTCGTCGATGCCGCCAGCGGCGCCGTGCTGGGACAGCACTCTGGTGACGGTGTCGATGGAGCCGTATACATGGAGGTCGCCGTCGGCTCGCCGATCGACCCGGCACTGTTCACCTGGAACGGGCCGGTCGTCACCGACGCCGAGTCGCGCGCCCAAGCCGGGCGTGGCGTTCCTCGCCGGTCGGATGGGGCGATGCAGTGGTTTCGCGAGAACATCAACGCCGAACCAATGCACGTGCCGGTGTTGATGGACTTCACGCCACGCATGGTCGACCTGTCGGATGACGAATCCGGGGCATTTTCCGCGCCCCTCGGCCCGAGTCGAGAGTCAGGTGACAGTCCGGGTTGGTTGATACGGCGACCACGGTCACAAGAACCGTGGAGAGTGAAGACGCATGGATTCCAGGTTGCCTGGTCTACAAGGGAATTCGACTGGGCATGCGCCATCTACCGCGGCACTCTCGACGCGGCCGCGGTCGCGATCCTGCAGCACCAACTTCACCCGGGCGATCCAATCGTCGGTGCACCACAGCTTGTCTTCGGCGGCTCGGACGGTCCGTGAGGCGATCAGTTCCGCCGCACTCGGCCTTGGAGGTCATTCGCGGCCTTTCACCGGTCCGCGGCGACGGCCGGAACGCATCGAGACGGAGGATCAGTTCGATTGCAGCGTTCGAGCGGGCTGAGGTGGTCGGAATCGGCATCGAGGGTGGAATCCGAGCATCACGTCGCGGCCGGTGCGCATTGGTAAACCCAAACGGACTCGATGGGGTAAACACCCTCGCGAGCGGTTGAACGCCCCCGTCCATGGATGGTGACTATGGATGGGGCGTGGAGCCGTGGATGGATGGATTGCCGTGGGTGGATGGAATGGAAAGGCCACCGGGGCGTTCACCTATGACGGGTCATGCTGGGCCTCATGCAGATTGGATAGGTTGACCAGTCGGTGATCACATTTGGAGGGGGCTCGTGATCACACAAATCTGGATGAGTTCCTTTGAATGCCGGTCTAGGGGACTGGGAGGATCACGACGCCCGGGCTGACGGGGCGGTGATCGGGGGTCCGCGCGTCGGCGGTCGCGGTGACGACGCCGCTGCCGGTTTCCGCTGTCGAAGGGGTGTACGCGCAAAAGTCCTGCGGCGTTGTGCGACTGTAGTCGATCGGGACGCGTCGGACCTGGGTGGTGCCAGTGGCGCCGGTCGTCAGGTTTCGCCAGTTCACGGTTACACCAATGCAGTCGTACGAGTCGATCTGGTACGTGGTTGGACGGGCAAGCTGAAAGGTCACTTCGCCCGGCGCTCCCGTCGTTGCCGTGGGGGTCAGGGGCACCAGCGGCGGCAAGTAGCACCTGAACCCGACCCCGCAACCCGAGAGGAACGTGACCGGGATCTGGAACGCCGTGGTCGAATCCGCTGGGCCGGGCGGCGGGTTTGCCGCGGCCGTGGAGCCGAGGAGCGGCATCAGTGTGGTTGCCGACGCGATGGTTCCGGCGATGAGTAGGCGATGAATCGATGTACGGCGCATGGCGTGCCCTCCAACGTGGGATCCACCCCGACCCTTGCTGTAGTGCCAGCGTAGGCCGCGAGCGTCAGCCGTTCTGCCGAATTCCAGGACGATGCTTCGCCCGGCCGCAGACGATCAGGGCCCCAGTTCGGACGACAACTAACCGTCCGGGGTGGAGCGGGTGTCGAGATGTGCCGACCAACGTTCGGACCAGTCCCAGACTTGCTGCAAGGCGGCGCCGAGCTCCATTCCTGCGACGGTCAGCTCATAGGTCTTGTCGGACCGCTTCTCGATCATTGCAGCGTTCTGCAGTTGTTGCAGCCGCTCCGAAAGCGTGCTCGACGAGCAGTTTCCCATCCGACGGCGAAGCTCGAGAAAGCCCAACGGGCCGGGCTCTAGCTCCCAGAGCGCACGCAAGATCCAGCGCTGTCCAAGGAGCTCCATCGTCGCAAGTATCGGCTCGGGGGAGGGCTCGCTCAGCTGTCGGGATCGTTGCGGTTCTCTTGCGCTTCTCATTTCGAACCATCATAGTGGTTCGAAATTAGAAGCGTTTGGGTCATGAGGAGGGGTGGCATGAGCGAGGTCGTAGACCTTGATAGTCGGCGGGTCGTCCTGGTCACGGGTGCATCGCGCGGGATTGGCGCCGAGACTGCGCGGGCGCTTGGGGCGGACGGGGATCACGTGATCATCAACTATCGAGAGAAGTTGAAGCGTGCGCAGGCCATCGCTGACAGCATCGCTCAAGCAGGAGGGACTGCATCGGTAGCCGGTGCTGACCTATCAGATGAGGTGGCGGCGAACCGCTTGATCACCGAGGTAGCCACGGAGTTCGGGCGCGTGGATGTGCTCGTATTGAACGCATCCGGCGGGCTCGAACTCGGTGCGGAGCCGGACTACCCGATGAAGATCAACCGTGATGCGCAGCTCAGGCTCGTCAAACTTGCGTTGCCGCTCATGCCTTCTGGGTCTCGGATCGTGTTCGTCACCAGCCATCAGGCGCATTTTCACGGCCGCAAACCCGTGCCGGCCGAGTATGCACCCATCGCGGAGAGCAAGCGGGCAGGAGAAGATGCGCTGCGGAAGATGATCCCGCAGCTCTCCGATCACGGAGTCGAGCTCATCGTTGTGTCGGGCGACATGATCGACGGCACGATCATCGTGCGACTGCTCGAACGCCGGAACAGTGACGCCGTTGAGGCACGTCGCGATCAAGGACCACTGCCAACGGTCGAGGGGTTCGCCCGCGCGGTCGCCGATGCCACCCGTAGCAATGACGCTACGGGTCACACGGTCTACATCGGCGGGCTGGACTACCTCTCGATGCCAACCCCATAACCTTTTGGTACCTACGGCAGCGACATGGGTTTGTGAAGGTTGATACGGGCGCCTTGTCGTTCAGCCGAGTGCCACGGGAAGTAGTCCGCGCGGAGTCTCCTGAGCGATCTGGTTCAACGCCGACTTCAGTGTCGGGTATTTGAACCGGAAGCCGGTGTCTGCGAGCACAGTCGGGGCGACCCAACGGCTCTTGAGTACCAGCTCGGCCTCGGTGCGGATGATCCGTGCGCCGAGCTCCAGCATCCAGCCGGGTGTCGGCAACCCACGCCGTCGACCCAGCGCCTCGCGCATCTCACGCATCATCTCGTCGTTGGTCACGGGGACCGGCGCAGCGATGTTGACCGGCCCGGAGATGTCCCGGTGTTCGAAGACATGGGTGATCGAGCGGACGACATCCTCAATGTGCACCCAACTGAACATCTGCCGGCCGTCGCCCATCTTGCCGCCGAAGCCCAGGCGGGTCAGATTGATGATGGGGTTGATCGCCCCGCCGCTGGCGCCGAGCACGATCGACATTCGGAGCGCGACCTTGCGGATGGGTGTTGGTGCTGCGAATAGCTCCTGCTCCCAGGCTCGTGCGACGGCCACGGAGAATCCTGTGCCCAGTTCGCCGGTCGCCTCGTCCATCGGTCGATCACGAGCATCTCGGTAGATCGTGCCGGTGCTGGCATTTGCCCACAGCGACGGTGGCTGCGGCGTGCGGGCCAGGGCGCGGCCAAGTAGGGCGGTGGTTTCCACCCGTGATGAGAAGATCTCATCGGCATTGCGTTTGTTGTAGCGGCAGCTCACCGAACGGCCGGCGAGGTTGACGACCAGATCTGCGCCGCTGAGAACATCGACGACACTTTGCTCATCGGACCAGGTCGCATCGCTCGCGTCCCGTCGGCCGATTGTCCGCACCGCGACCTCGTCCGCCTCGAGCGAGCGGCGGAGATACAGCCCGATGTAACCTGACGCGCCGCAAATGACGACGCTGTTCATAGTGCTCATCGCGCTGTGACTCCTTCTCGGGTACTGACTTTGGCCATCAACTTGGCGACATCGCCGACCAAGCTCCGGGCAACTGGCAATCGGGCGAGCTTGACTGCCTTGGCAACCACAGGGGAAAGGCCGTCGATCAGCGCGCGGGTGCGTGTCTGCTCGGGAGACGCATCGGTGACCCAGTGCAAAGTCACGCCGAGATAGGTGAGCCACAGAAGTGTGGGGAGCTCCTTCTCTAATGACGGCGGCGTCCGTTGCTTCGAGGCCACCAGAGCATCGCGCATCAGATCGATTGCCATCGCCCGCGCGTCGGTCGACTCGACCGAAAACGGGCTCGATCGCGATGTCGTCGGCAGGGCGCTCTGCAGAAATGTGCCGCCGAAGCCGTGATACGGAGCCATGACATCGAGTCCGGCGTGCAGAACCGTCCTCAGATTCTCCTCGAGAGAGCCGCCCTCACGCAGGAGTGGAAGCGCCCGATCACGGTGATCGCGCTGGATCACCAGATACAGCTCATGAACGAGCTCGTCCTTGCTGGCGAAGTAGTAGTAGGCATTACCGAGCGAGACGCCTGCCTCCCCGGCGATCCGGCGCATCGTCGTCGACTGGAAGCCCTCGTCACGAAAGAGCCGCAACGCGGTCTCCACCAGCTTTCCCCGAGTCTCGGTCCCGCGATCGCTCATGGCATCTCCTGTTTGAACGTGTTCAACTTGAGCGTAACGCCAGAGTCGAACGCGTTCAAATAGGGCAGTTGGCCACCCGCCAAGGTTGTCGGTCTGTGTTGATCGGGGACTCTCGAAGGAGTGTTCGCGCTGTGTGGTTGTCAGACGGGTTGTGGCGTCTATCGTGCTGAGGCATGACGGTGGACAGCCAACGACCTGAGGTTGTTCTGTTCGATTTGGGTGGCGTGGTGTGTCAGTTCGATCCGGATCGTCGTGCCGCTAGGTTGGCCGAGGCGATGGGTGTCACTCCGGGAGATGTGTCTGCGCTGGTGTTCGAGTCAGGCTTCGATGAGGAGTGCGACCTCGGGACGTACTCGGAGACCGAGATCTTGGAGCGTTTCCGTTCCTTCGGATTCCGGGAGGACCTGCATGTGCTGCGTCGGCACTGGATCAGCGCGTTCGAGCCCGTCGCCGGCCTCATTGATCTCGCCTCCGAGCTTCGGGCGGACGGTGTCACAGTTGCCACGTTCACTGACAACGGTCCGGTTCTCCTTGCGGTGGTCGACAGCCTCTTGCCTAGACGTGCTTTCGACCAGCATGTGTTTTCCTGCATGCTCGGAGCGACGAAGCCGGATGCTGAGGCATTTCGAGCGGGGCTTGCACTGTTGAACGCGTCAGCCCCAGACGTCTTCTTTGTCGACGACAAGGCGCAGAACATCAATAGTGCTCGCACTCTGGGCATTCGAGCGGAGCAAGCATCTACAGCAGACGAGGTCGAATCTGCGTTGAGGTCTGTTGGGCTTCTGGATTCGGTGCCGCGGCGCACTCGTTCCAGCCAGTAGTTGCACGCGTCCCGGAGCTCACTGCTGTGACCGGACGGATAGACGGATCCGTCCGTCGGGTGCACCTTCTACGTGGTCCTGTGACGGTCAGCAGGTCGATGCTCGTGGTGATTCTGGTTTCGACTAGAGCGAGGTTGCCCTCGCACTACGCCGGAAGTATGAGTCAGGCGCTCGGCACGGTGAACTGCTCACGCATCGCGCCGTTGAAGTCGAGATACCCGTCCATACCGAAGGTGGCCAGCGCGTGCCACCACACTTCGAGAGCCAGGTAGAAGAGCTCCTGCTTGCACACCGCATTGCCACTGGCAGGGCGGCAGGAGGGGACTGCCTCCAGCCTCAGAATCAGTCCTGTTCGAGCTCCGGGTGACGTTGGAGCAGTTCGCGCTCAACTCGGTGAAGTGAGGCGATCTCCGTGCTCACGTCATCGATTCGTCGCCTCAATCGGTCCAGGCGAGCCTCGAGTTCGCGGTGATCGAGCAGAAGGTCTTCCTGCTCGACCAGTAGGCGAGCGATCTGATCTGCAGCTGGATTCGTGCTCAGTCACTCAGGATATGGCGATGAGAGGGCAGATACCGCGGAAGTCCATCGCTCGAGTCTTGGCGAGCTGACATGCTCACCTGCCCGGCTGATTCCACGGCGTTGATCGGCACTATCAAGCGAGGGAGCAGCGGCTTCGAATGCGCCGGTCGAACCTACCTAAAGGACCTCGGTGCGGTGTCGGCTCCCTGACGTCTGATTGCGATGCGCATGGATGAACCACACGATTGCGCCGACCAGCGGGACCAACCATACGGTGGCCACCCATAGCGCTCGTCTGATAATCGGGGTGCTCGACGAAAGGATGGTGACGGAAGCGGACACTGCAAGTGCCAGCCATAGGACGGTGGCGGCGCCGGCGAGCGCGAGCTCGACCAGGATATTCCGAATCCGGGCATGCAGTCCATGTCGGTACGCGCGCACTCGCTGAACCCAGCCTCCGCAACATAGTCCGCAACCATGAGTGCCGAGCGTACTGACCTGCGGTGCGGCCAGGCCGGCAGCGGCGGCCCCGCGCGCGTGTTGTGGAATGCAATGGCAGGCAGGCGGCGGGGCCGGAGATGGCTTGGCGGCGTGGATGAAATGGGCCGACTTTGGTGGAGACGGTGGCGGGTTGGTTGGATGGATGGGGAGGGCCCCGGAGAGAAGAATAGGGGCGGGGCGTTCGTCCGGTTGTCACACAACTAAACCGGGGGGCAGCCCCTGCTGATCAAGATTGGGAATGTCGAAGGCGACTCGGCTGCCAGTCCGCTGACGCAATCTACGCATTCGTTGCAGGAGCAGCTGTTGTCAGGCAGTTGGCTCCGAACAGAGCCTTGAGATCTCCGAATAGGCCTGGAGTCTTGTGGACCCGAAACTTCGGGTCTGTTGCCAACCGTGTCGTCGTGGTGCCGGTCAGCACGATGTGCACGTCGGTGCTTCCGGGGTGACCCTGCAGGACATCACGGAGGGCTTCGACGTTGGGTCGTGTGCACGCGTGGACCGGGATGGTGAGGGTCATCGGGGCGGAGGATGGTCCGCCAACTCCCAGGTCGGGTGTGGAGATCTCGACTGCGACGACTGACGTCCTGTCCTCGCGGATGTTGACGTTCGCGGTGACGAGCAAGACGGAGTCCTCGGTGAGAGTGTGATGGAAGCTGGTGTAGGTCGAGGAGAAGATGAGTATCTCGGTGGCAGCGTCGAGGTCGGAGATCTCGACGATGGCCCACGGTTCGCCCTTCTTGTTCACGCGGCGGTCGACTGCCGCGACAATGCCGCCGATCACGATCTTCTGGCCGTGGCGAACCTTTCCTGCGTGCACAGCTGCGATCGAGGTGTCGGTGAGTGATGTGAGCGCAGTGGCGATGCCGTCGAGGGGGTGGCCGGATACGTACAGGCCCAACATCTCGCGTTCGAGGGCGAGCTTGTGCTTGGTGTCCCACTCCTCGTCGGGCACCTTGACGTTGAAGACGGACGTGATCGACTCGTCGGCGTCGCCGCCGAAGAGGTCGAACTGGCCCATGGCCTCGGCCTTTTTGGTGCCCATCACCGCGTCGATCGCGTCGGCGTGCACCAGCATCAGGCCCTTGCGCGGATGCTCGAGGGAATCGAATCCGCCTGCCTTGATGAGGGATTCGGTGACCTTCTTCGAGCACGCGAGCGCGTCGATCTTGCCAAGGTAGTCGGAGAAGTCGGTGAACTTCCCCTTCTCCTCCCGGGCCGCGATGATCGAGCCCACCACGTTGGCGCCGACGTTGCGCACGGCGCCGAGGCCGAACCGGATGTCCTCGCCGACCGAGGCGAAGTCGACGCGAGAGGCGTTGACGTCGGGCGGTAGCACGGTGATGCCTCGCTTGCGGCAGTCCGCCAGGTAGATGGCGGTCTTGTCTTTGTCGTCGCCGACGGAGGTGAGCAGGCCGGCCATGTACTCGGCTGGGTAATTGGCCTTGAGGTAGGCGGTCCAGTACATGACCAGGCTGTATCCGGCGGCGTGTGACTTGTTGTAGGCGTAGCCGGCGAACGGCAGCACGGCCTCCCACAGGGCGGTGACTGCTTCGTCGCTGTAGCCGTTGCCGCGCATACCGTTGCGGAAGTTCTCGAACTCGGCGGCGAGGACTTCTGGCTTCTTCTTGCCCATTGCGCGGCGGAGCAGGTCTGCCTGTCCGAGGGTGTAGCCGGCCACCTTCTGGGCGATCTGCATGATCTGCTCCTGGTAGACGATCAGTGCGTAAGTCTCGCCTAGGATCTCGCGGAGCGATTCGTCGAGTTCCGGATGGATTGGTGTCACGGCCTCACGGCCGTTTTTGCGGTCCGCGTATGCCCAGTGCGCTCCGACTCCCATGGGGCCGGGTCGGTAGAGGGCGTTCGATGCGATGAGATCGTTGAACTCCGTTGGCGCCATGCGGAGCAGAAGCTCGCGCATGCCCGCGGAATCGAGCTGGAAGACACCGAGGTTGTCGCCGCGGGCGAGCATCGCATAGGTGGCTGCGTCGTCCAGCGCGAGGGTATCGAGGTCGAGGTCGATGCCGCGGTTGTTCTTGATGTTGTCGAACGCGTCGCCGATGACGGTGAGGTTGCGCAGTCCGAGGAAGTCCATCTTGAGCAGGCCGATGGCCTCGCAGGACGGGTAGTCCCAGCCGGTGATGATCGCGCCGTCCTGCGCGCGCTTCCACACGGGGATCGCGTCGGTGAGCGGTTCGGACGACATGATCACCGCGCAGGCGTGTACGCCCGCGTTGCGGATCAGGCCCTCGAGCCCCTTGGCGGTCTGATAGATCTTCGCGACGTCCGGGTTGGAGTCGATCAGCGCCCGGACCTCGACGGCCTCCTTGTAGCGCTCGTGCTCAGGGTCGGTGATGCCCGAGACCGAGATGTCCTTGGCCATGATCGGCGGCGGCAGCGCCTTGGTGATCTGATCGGCGATGGCGAAACCGGGCTGGCCGAACTGGACTCGGGCGGAGTCCTTGATCGCGGCCTTGGTCTTGATGGTGCCGAACGTGATGACCTGGGCGACGCGGTCGCTGCCCCACTTGTCGGTGGCGTAGCGGACCATCTCCCCGCGGCGACGGTCGTCGAAGTCGATGTCGATATCGGGCATCGAGACGCGCTCGGGGTTGAGGAACCGCTCGAACAGCAGACCATGCGGAATGGGGTCGATGTTGGTGATGCCCATCGCGTACGCGACGAGCGAGCCTGCCGCGGATCCTCGGCCGGGGCCGACGCGGATGCCGACCTCCTTGGCGTGGTTGATCAGGTCACCGACGACGAGAAAGTAGGCCGGGAAGCCCATCTCGTTGATGACGCCGATCTCGTAATCGGCGCGCTCGAGGTACTCCAGCGGCGGACCGCCAAGGAAGCGACGGTCGAGTCCGCGCAGCACCTCGTGGCGCAGGAACGTCTGCTGGGTGTGTCCGTCCGGGACCGGGAAGATCGGCATCCGGTCGCGGTGCTTCCAGACATCGTCGTAGGGCTGGATGCGCTCGGCGATCAGCAGCGTCGAGTCGCAGGCGCCCGGGACCTCGTCGTCCCAGATCGCCCGCATCTCCTCGGCCGACTTGAGGTAGTAGCCGTCACCGTCGAACTTGAACCGGGTGGGATCGCTGAGCGTCTTGCCAGTCTGGATGCAGAGCAGCGCCTCGTGATTCTCGGCGGCGTCCTTGGTGACGTAGTGGCAGTCGTTGGTCGC